>CBDUHN010000023.1:0-51557 GCA_965367295.1 uncultured Gammaproteobacteria bacterium
GGCGAACGTTGTCGCACAGCGGCAACGGCCCGGAGGGCGAGGACGCAAGTCCGAGAGTCGCGCCCTGGCAAGATCCTCCTGCCCGGAGCCCTGGCCTGGTCAGGAAGCGGATGCAGGAGTACCCCGCGCCCGTAGCTCAACCGGATAGAGCATCGGCCTTCTAAGCCGAGGGTTGCAGGTTCGAGTCCTGCCGGGCGCGCCATACCCGGTAGGTGATCCAGGTGGCTGGATCAGTTTGATTTATGGTGGGCGTAGCTCAGTTGGTAGAGCCCCGGATTGTGATTCCGGTCGTCGTGGGTTCGAGTCCCATCGTCCACCCCATATTCGTAGCGGATCGCGGGTTTAGGCTTGGCAACACCATGCTGCTTGTGGTCCAATATGCGCGCTTCAAGGGGCCGTTAGCTCAGTTGGTAGAGCAGGAGACTCTTAATCTCTTGGTCGTAGGTTCGAGCCCTACACGGCCCACCATTCGAAGGCTCCCGTTGTTACGGGGGCCTTTTTTATTGCGGCTGAGGTAATTGTGTGGTTTCAGGGGTGCGCGCGTGTCCAGGAAACCGATATAATGCCGGGTCATTGCAGTTAAGTGCGGGGATTTGTATGGGTTATCGCCTGCCCGCGATTGTATTTCAGCGAATGTGGCGGAATTGGTAGACGCGCTGGATTTAGGTTCCAGTAGGGTAACCTGTGAGAGTTCGAGTCTCTCCGTTCGCACCAGATGTAACCGTTGCCAGGCCGGGCTGTGCCAGGTCTACACCATTCAAACCAGCTAAAGGAAGGGGCAAGCACCCCTTAAGAGGTAGTTCGATGCAAGTTTCCGTTGAAAATACCAGCACCCTGGAACGCCGCATGACGGTACAGATTCCTGCCGAACGGGTGGATTCCGCGGTGCAATCCCGCCTGCAGTCCATGGCCCGTACGGTCCGACTGGACGGCTTCCGCCCCGGTAAAGTGCCCTTTAAGGTGGTGGAGCGGAAATTCGGCCCCCAGGTGCGCCTGGAAACCCTGGGCGAAGTCATTTCCTCTACCTACCAGGAAGCCATCCAGCAGCAGAACCTGCGTCCGGCCAGCGACCCCAATATCGAGCCACCCAAGGGAGGCAGCGGCGAAAATGTGGAGTATGTGGCCACTTTCGAGGTCTATCCGGACTTTGAGCCCGCCCCGGTGACGGATATCAAGGTAAGCCGTCCTATGGCCGAAGTGAGCGATGCCGATATCGATGGCATGCTGGAAAAACTGCGCAAACAGCGCGGCAGCTGGGAAGAGGTGGATCGTGCAGCCGAAATGGGTGATCGTGTGATTATCGATTTCGAGGGCACCATCGACGGAGAGTCCTTCTCCGGCAACAAGGCCAGCAATGTGCCGCTGGAACTGGGCTCCAAGACCATGATCGACAGCTTTGAAGATCAGCTGGTGGGGGTGAAAGCCGATGATGAGCGGACTATCGAGGTAACCTTCCCTGCGGATTACAGCTTTGCGGATGTGGCTGGCAAACAGGCCCGGTTTGCCATCAAGGTGCACAAGGTTGCAGCAGCGAGCCTGCCCGAACTGAATGATGAGTTCGCCAATACCTTCGGTATCGCCGAGGGAGGCCTGGAAGGTCTGCGTGCGGAGGTTCGCAAAAACATGGAGCGCGAACTCAGCCAGACCGTCAAGAACAAGGTCAAACGTCAGGTGTTCGATGCGCTACTGGAGCAGAATGCCATCGAGATACCCAAGGCCCTCGCGGATAGCGAGATCGATGCCCTGATCAAGCAGGCCCAGCAGCAGGGTATGCAGGCCAAGGATCGTGCCGCCTACGAGAATGAAGCCAGCCGCCGTGTTGCTCTGGGACTGATCATCGGTGAACTGGTCAAGCGCAACCAGATTCAGGTGGACCCGGAACGGGTGCGTTCAGAGGTGGAAAACATTGCCGCTTCCTACGAGAAGCCCGATGAGGTTGTGCAATACTATTTCAGTAACCGCGAGGCACTGGCCGGCGTGCAATCCTATGTGATGGAGGATACTGTCACGGATTGGATTCTGGAGCAGGCGCAGGTGACGGAAGAAGCGGCGACCTTTGACAGCGTCATGCAGCCAGCCTGATCTTCACACGCCACAACAGAAAGGAAAGCGACGAATGAGCAATCGGTTTGGAAACGGTGGAGCAATGGACACCCAGGCGCTGAACCTGGTGCCGATGGTGATCGAGCAGACGGCACGCGGTGAGCGCGCCTACGATATCTATTCGCGCCTGCTGAAGGAGCGCGTGGTATTCGTGGTGGGGCCGGTGGAAGACTACATGGCGAATGTGGTGGTAGCCCAGCTGCTGTTTCTGGAATCCGAAAACCCCGAGAAGGACATCCACCTCTACATCAATTCCCCGGGTGGTTCCGTGACCGCCGGCCTGGCTATCTATGACACCATGCAGTTCATCAAGGCTGATGTCAGCACCATGTGCATCGGTCAGGCCGCCAGTATGGGGGCTGTGTTGCTGGCCGGCGGTGCGGAAGGCAAACGGTACTGCCTGCCCCATTCCCGCATGATGATCCACCAGCCGCTGGGTGGCTTCCAGGGCCAGGCGACGGATATCGACATCCATGCCCGGGAAATCCTCCTGGTACGGGAGCGCCTGAACAAGATTCTGGCGCATCATACCGGCCAGGACATGGAAACCATTCAACGGGATACGGACCGGGATAATTTCCTGGGTGCGGAAGAATCGGTGAAATATGGCCTGATCGATGAAATCCTGGTGTCCCGCAAGGAAGGCGCCGGAGATGCCGAATAAGCGCGGGTATCCCGGTGGCGCTCATTTCTGCCACCGCCTGGCGTAAAAAATCCAATAAAAACGAAAACCTCAGACAGTTACCGGGATTGCTTGTCATGATCAGCGCAACGTAGTTGAATACGGATCATGACCGCATAAAGCCAGAAGGCTTTCCGCCGTTATACGGGAGTAGGAGAGGGTATTCCGGAATGCCGAAAACCGGGGTGCCTGAGGCAGGAAGGCCACATTCATATATTGAGGGTTATCTATGAGCAACGATCGAAACGGCAAGGGCGAGGACGGCAAGCTTCTTTATTGTTCTTTCTGCGGAAAGAGCCAGCACGAAGTGCGCAAGTTGATCGCCGGGCCGTCGGTATTCGTCTGCGACGAGTGTGTCGAGCTATGCAACGACATCATTCGGGAAGAGATGCAGGAAAAATCGGTGGCCACCGGCAAGAAGTTGCCGACTCCCCACGAGATCAACGATGTGCTCGACGAGTATGTTATCGGCCAGTCGAATGCCAAGAAGGTGCTGTCGGTTGCCGTGTACAACCATTACAAGCGCCTTGAAGCCAGTTCCAAGAAGGACGAGGTTGAGCTGTCCAAGAGCAATATCCTGCTCATCGGGCCGACCGGTTCCGGCAAGACCCTGTTGGCAGAAACCCTGGCCCGCCTGCTCAATGTGCCCTTCACGATCGCCGATGCCACCACGCTGACCGAAGCCGGTTATGTGGGCGAGGATGTCGAGAACATCATTCAGAAGCTGCTGCAGAAATGCGAATATGATGTGGAAAAGGCCCAGACCGGCATTGTCTACATCGATGAAATCGACAAGATTTCCCGCAAGTCCGATAACCCGTCCATCACCCGTGATGTGTCCGGGGAAGGCGTGCAGCAGGCCCTGCTCAAGCTCATAGAGGGTACGGTGGCTTCGGTGCCACCCCAGGGCGGCCGCAAGCATCCTCAGCAGGAATTCCTGCAGGTGGATACCTCCAATATCCTGTTTATCTGTGGCGGTGCCTTCGCCGGCCTGGATAAGATCATTCGCGGTCGTTCCGAGACGGGAGGCATCGGTTTTTCCGCCAAGGTCAAGGCCAAGGACGAAAGCAAGAATGTCGGCGAAATTCTCTACGGAGTGGAGCCGGAGGATCTGATCAAGTACGGGCTGATCCCGGAATTTGTCGGCCGTTTGCCGGTAGTCGCCACCCTTGAGGAACTGGATGAGGATGCGCTGGTCCAGATCCTCACTGAACCCAAGAACGCCCTGACCAAGCAGTATGCCAAGCTGTTCGAGATGGAGGGCTGCGAAATCGAGTTTCGTGAAGATGCCTTGCGGGCAGTGGCCCTCAAGGCGATGGAACGGAAAACTGGCGCTCGTGGCTTGCGTACCATTATGGAGCATGTACTGCTCAATACGATGTACGAACTGCCCTCGGCGGAGAATGTCCATAAGGTCGTTGTGGACGAAAGTGCAATCCTTGGTGAATCCGAGCCTTACATGGTCTACGAGAGCGCAGATCAGGCTGCGGCTTCGGAATAATTCACATCCATCATCGCAACGGGCCCTGCGGGGCCTGTTGTTGTTTCAGCTGGCGTAAATCTTGCCTGTAGTTACCCGACTGTAATTTTTTTGACCTTGAAGCCGGGGGTTCAGCCCCCATATAAAGCAATCAGGATTACACTAAATATCCGCTGACTTTTTGATAGAGTGGGCGGGGATGACGACCGGGTGCAATTCTCCTGCAACACTACGCAACGAGGTACTCCCCCATGGAGCGTGAGGACGATATGACCGAACTGACTGAAATCACCAGCAATGCTGTGCCGGTGCTGCCGCTGCGTGATGTGGTGGTGTATCCGCATATGGTGATCCCCCTGTTTGTAGGCCGTGAAAAATCTATTCAGGCACTGGATTCCGCCATGGCGGATGACAAGAAGATTCTGCTGGTCGCCCAGAAGAGCGCTGAAGTGGATGATCCCCAGGTGGAAGACATTCACCAGATCGGTACGCTGTCCACTATTCTGCAATTGCTGAAATTGCCTGACGGTACCGTCAAGGTGCTGGTGGAGGGGGCCGAGCGTGCCCGCATCACCGGGTTTGAAGATACTGACGACTTTTTCTCCGCCCACATTGAAACCCTGGGTGCCGACGCGGCTGTAGAGGACCGTGAAGTCGACGTGCTCATGCGGTCATTGCTGACCCTGTTTGATCAGTATGTGAAATTGAACAAGAAGGTTCCGCCGGAGATCCTCACCTCCCTGTCGGGTATCGACGAACCCGGTCGCCTGGCGGATACCATTGCTGCCCACATGTCCCTGAAACTGGATGAGAAGCAGCGGATTCTGGAAATCGAAAGTATCCGGGAGCGCCTCGAACACCTGATGGGAATGATCGAGGGAGAGATCGACGTGCTGCAGATCGAGAAGCGCATTCGCGGACGCGTCAAGCAGCAGATGGAAAAGAGTCAGCGCGAGTACTATCTGAATGAGCAGATGAAGGCGATTCAGAAAGAACTGGGCGAAATGGAAGATGTACCCAACGAAGTAGAAGAACTGCAGCAGAAGATCGAAAAGGCCGGCATGAGCAAGGAGGCCAAGGCCAAGGCCACCTCCGAGCTGAACAAGTTGAAGTTCATGTCCCCCATGTCCGCGGAAGCGACGGTGGTACGTAATTACATCGACTGGCTGGTCAATGTGCCGTGGAAAAAACGTACCAAGATCGTCCATGACCTGTCTCGCGCGGAAACCGTGCTGGAAGAGGATCACTACGGCCTGGATAAGGTCAAGGAGCGCATCCTGGAATACCTGGCGGTGCAGCAACGGGTGAAAAAGCTCAAGGGCCCGATCCTGTGCCTGGTCGGTCCACCCGGTGTGGGCAAGACCTCCCTGGGGCGTTCCATCGCCCGTGCCACCAATCGCAAGTTCTCGCGTATGGCGCTGGGTGGCGTGCGGGACGAGGCAGAGATACGCGGTCACCGGCGCACCTATATCGGTTCTCTGCCGGGCAAGATCATCCAGAATCTGTCCAAGGTGGGAGTGCGTAATCCACTGTTCCTGCTCGACGAGATCGACAAGATGTCCACGGATTTTCGCGGCGATCCATCCTCAGCCATGCTGGAAGTGCTGGACCCGGAACAGAATCACACCTTTGGTGATCACTATCTGGAAGTGGATTTCGACCTGTCCGACACCATGTTCGTGGCCACGGCCAACACCCTGAATATCCCGGGGCCGTTGCTCGATCGTATGGAGGTCATTCGTATCCCCGGTTATACCGAGGATGAAAAGGTCAACATCGCGATGCGCTACCTGCTGCCAAAATCCATTGTCAGCAATGGTCTGAAAGATGAGGAAATCACGGTTACCAGCGAGACCGTCCATGACATTATTCGTTACTATACCCGGGAAGCCGGGGTGCGAAACCTGGAGCGGGAAGTTTCCAAAATCTGCCGTAAGGTGGTGAAGGAATTGCTGCTTGATAAGGACCTCAAGAAGATTGAGGTGACGCCGGAAAACCTCGACAAGTACCTGGGTGTACGCCGGTTCCGATACGGTCGGGCCGAGGAGAAGGATCAGGTTGGGCAGGTTACCGGTCTGGCCTGGACCGAGGTGGGCGGCGAGTTATTGACCATCGAGTCCACGGTGGTTCCCGGCAAGGGACGTTTGATCCACACTGGACAGCTGGGCGATGTGATGCAGGAATCCATCCAGGCAGCTACTACGGTGGTCCGCAGTCGTAGCGATGTGCTGGGTATCGAGGCGGATTTTTACCAGAAATACGATATCCATGTGCATGTTCCGGAAGGTGCTACGCCCAAGGATGGCCCCAGTGCCGGTGTCGGCATGTGCACCGCGCTGGTGTCCTCGCTGACGAAAATCCCGGTGCGCGCCGATGTGGCCATGACCGGAGAAATTACCCTGCGTGGTGAGGTGCTGCCGATCGGCGGCCTTAAGGAAAAATTGCTGGCCGCGCACCGTGGCGGCATTACCACCGTGCTGATCCCGGAGGAGAACCGCAAGGATCTTGCCGATATCCCGGATAATGTGAAGGAAAAGCTGGAAATTCTCCCGGTTAAATGGATCGATGAAGTATTGCAGGTTGCTTTGACGCACATGCCGGTGCCATTGCCGCCGGAAGAGGGCAAGGATGAGCCTGAAAAGGAAGCGAAGAAAAAACCTCGCGCAAAATCCAAAACGGTGCATGCCCACTAAGGATTGATTTCGTAACGTCATACCGCCGCGTCAAGCTGTTTTTTTATACGGTATACAGCTTGCGTGGCGGTTTTTTATTTGACACTAAATTGATCGCCTTGGTATAAATACCGCCCTTGCACCTGGGGCAGTTGCAGATTCCCGCGCAGCCAAATGACGTTCTTGCTGTAGCTCCATCGCCACCAAACAAAAAAGAGGAAGTTGTTCATGAATAAATCCGAACTCATCGATGCCGTTGCCAGTTCCGCCGACCTATCGAAGGCTGCCGCCACCAAAGCTGTTGATGCCTTCCTGGATACGGTTGCAGATACCCTGAAAAAAGGCGAGCAGGTGACGCTGGTGGGTTTTGGGACTTTTGAAGTCCGTGCACGCGCAGCCCGTACCGGCCGTAACCCGCAGACCGGCGAAACCATCAATATCAAAGCATCCAACGCACCCGCATTTAAGGCTGGTAAAGCGTTAAAGGATGCCGTAAACTAGCGCGCTTTCCAGCGGGTGCTTAGCTCAGTTGGGAGAGCGTCGCCCTTACAAGGCGAATGTCGGGGGTTCAAGTCCCTCAGCACCCACCAAGGTTTAGGAGTGGTAGTTCAGTTGGTTAGAATACCGGCCTGTCACGCCGGGGGTCGCGGGTTCGAGTCCCGTCCACTCCGCCATCTACACCATGCGAAAAGGGCGCCCTTGTAGGGCGCCCTTTTCGTTTGTACAGTTTGCCCTCGCGCATTGCGCAAAAAACAATAATCGAGAGACGTTGTCATGCTGCAAGCTATTCGTGATCGTGTAACGGGTTGGATCGCCTGGGTCATCGTAGGGTTGATCATCCTCACCTTTGCCTTATGGGGCGTCGACTCTTATCTGAAAGAGGATGTCAGTACTTATGCTGCCAAGGTCGATGGTGTAGAGATATCTGAAGCCACCCTGGGACGGGCGATGCAGCGCCAGCGTGTGCAGATGCAGCGCGCGCTCGGTAAGGAATTTGATCCCTCGATGATCGATGAAAAGCGCCTGCGCAGCAGCGTGCTCGACAACCTGATCCAGAAACAACTATTGATTGAAATGGCGAACAAGACGGGTATTGTCGTCAGTGATCAGTTGCTCGCCGCGCGCATTCAATCCATTCCTGATCTGCAGGTGGATGGTGCATTCTCCATGGAGCGCTATGAAAGTCTGTTGCGGCAACAGGGAATGACTCCCATCGGTTTCGAGATGGACCTGCGTCTTGACCTGCTCAGCAACCAGATTCTCAATGGTATTGCCGGTACCCTGGGGGTAAGTGATGCCGAACTGAAACGTGTCTATGCCCTGCAGGCGCAGCAGCGTACTGTGGAGTACCTGCGGATTTCCGCGGATAAGCTCAGTAACCGTATCAAGCTTGAAGAAGCCGATGTCGCAGCCTATTTCGAAGCCCACAAGGACGAATTCCGTGAGCCGGAGCAGGTCAAGCTGGAATACATTGAACTCAAGCGCGACGGCATCGCTACGGAAATACCCGTGGATGAAGCAGCGGTTCATGCCTATTACGAACAACATATTACTCAATATGGCACTGAAGAACGTCGCCGGGCCCGCCATATCCTGATCCAGGTGGAGGCTGCGGCTGACGAAACCGCCCAGGCCGCCGCCCGCACGAAGGCTGAGCAGGCACTGCAACGGATTCGCAATGGCGAAGACTTCGGCAAGGTGGCAGGTGAGTTATCCGACGATCCAGGTTCGGCGGCCCAGGGCGGAGATCTCGGTTTCTTCACCAAGGGCATGATGGTACCCGAGTTCGATGCCGCGGTTTTCTCGCTGCCCAAGGGTGAGGTGAGCGACCTGGTGCAATCACCATTCGGGTTTCACATTATCGAAGTTACGGATATAGAACCCGGCAAGGCCAAGCCGCTGTCGGAAGTCCATGATCAGATCGTGGCGGAACTGCGGGCAGGCCAGGTGGAAGACCTGTTCCTGGACCGCGCCGAAATCCTGGCCAATACCAGTTACGAAAATCCCGGCACCCTGGGTGTCGCCGCAGAGGCGCTTGGTCTGAAGGTCCAGGAATCGGGCTGGATCAGCCGTGATGGCGGCGAGGGCATCGGGGTATTCCCCCCGGCTGTGATCGCAGCGTTCAGCGAGGATGTGCTCGATGGTGGCAACAACAGCGATCCAGTGGAAGTGCAGCCCGGACATCTCGTGGTACTGCGCATCCTGGATCACAAACCGGCCCGTTTCCAGGATCTTGCTGTGGTACGTGATGCAGTGGAAAGTGCCTTGCGTGCCCAGCGGGCACGGGAGTTGGCGGCTGAGCAGGGGCAGGTGTTGCTGAAAAAGCTCGCCGCCGGTGATCCCATGGCGTCACTGGCGGATGCCGATACGATCGAATACCTGTCCCCCGGTAATATCAATCGCACGGTGCAGGATATACCCGCAAGCATAGTGGCCGAAGCTTTCCGTATGCCGCATCCGCAGGGAGATCAACCTGCCACCGCGGGTATTGTCCTGCCAGATGGTGATTATGCCGTAATCGCGGTAGCTGCGGTGACCGATGGCGATCCAGCCAAAATGACCGACGCGGAGCGCCAGCAGGTTCGTCAGGTTATTCTGCGCGTGAATGGCGCAGCAGAGGCGAATGCACTGATTGATTACCTGAAATCCCAGGCGGACATCGATATCCCGCGCGATGAGCAGAACTAGAAACCTGTATTCGATTGCCATGGATCGGCAAAAATAATAGCCAGGAACCTGACCGGAGTTTCGCATCTGCAAGCCTGCCACTTATGCCCAGCAAGTGCAGCTATCCTCGCAGATTGCGTGTGGCATACACCCGAACTGAAGGGGCGATGACATGAAACTGCACTGGCAGATACTGATTGCGCTGGCGCTGGCGGTAGCCTCCGGTCTGCTCAGCGGCGTGGATGGAGCCCTGTTTGGAATCCATTTCTACGCTGTCTATGGATTTCTGGGCACGCTGTTCATGAATGCCTTGAAGATGATCATCGTGCCACTGATCGTCTCCTCCATCGTCTCCGGTATTGCCGGTGTTGGAGAAACCCACGCCATCGGCCGGCTCGGTCTCAAGACTTTCGTGTTTTATATGAGTACCAGTCTGCTGGCGATTCTCGTTGGCTTGATGATGGTCAACAGCTTCACGCCGGGCATTATCGATGGCGTACCGGCCCAGGAAGTTCTGGGACTCAGTGAGGATCAGGCGGCCGCAGCGGCGGCAAAACTGCAGGGTGGTGAAAACGCCGCCATTAGCGATGTCTTTCTGCGCATGGTGCCGCCCAACGTGGTGGCCGCGGCCGCCAATGGCCAGATGCTCGGACTGATCTTTTTCAGCCTGTTATTCGGCTATTTCATGACCCGTATCGATGGTGTGCGCTCCCAGCAACTGCAGGGCTTCTGGCAGGGTACCTTCGACGTCATGATGCATATCACTGACTGGGTGATGCGTTTCGCTCCCTACGGTGTGTTCGGTCTGGTGGCCAAAGTGGTGGCGGATACCGGGGCCGATCAACTGGAGGCGCTGGCCGTGACGCTGGGCACGTTCACGCTTACGGTGTTACTGGCTTTGGCCTTCCATGCGTTGGTCACGCTGCCGCTGATGCTGCGCTACATTGGTGGCGTCAGTCCCTTGCGTCACTACCAGGCCATGTTGCCGGCCCTGCTGACCTCCTTTTCCACGGCATCTTCCTCCGCCACCTTGCCGTTGACCATGGAATGTGTGGAGAAGAACGCCGGTGTATCCAATCGCACCAGCAGCTTCGTGTTGCCTCTGGGCGCGACCATCAACATGGATGGTACGGCGCTATACGAATGCGTTGCCGCCATGTTTATCGCCCAGGCCTATGGCCTGGAACTGAGCTTCGTAACCCAGTTCACGGTAGTGCTGGTGGCACTGCTGACTTCCATCGGGGTGGCGGGTATCCCGGCCGCCAGCCTGGTGGCGATCACCATCATCCTCACCACCATCGGGCTGCCCACCGAGGCGATTGGTCTGATCCTGGCGGTGGATCGTATTCTCGATATGTTCCGCACGTCGGTGAACGTGTTCAGCGATTCCTGCGGTGCCGTGATCATTGCGCGTACGGAAGGGGAGAGCAACGTACTTTCGCAGCCCGTTCCTTGACAAGACGTGGGTTCTATACCCTAATGTCCTCCTGCATTGTCTGTATAACCACTGTCACTGACTTCACAATCCATGCGTCGTACACTTCCCACGCTGCTGTCTGCCCTGCTGTTGTTGTCTCAGCTGTTGCTGGCTTTGCATCATGTGGATCTCGACGCGCATAGCGATGGCCGGCAGTGTGATATCTGTTTCATCTCCCATGGACTCGATCATTCAGTAGCCTCCAGCGTCATTTCCCTCCCGGTGGTGGTACAGGAACTGCCGGTATTTTGGGTGTTGCTGCCTGCCATCCGCTATTCCACACCGCTTGCCTATCGGCCCCGCGCCCCCCCGCATTCCCTCGCATAGTGTGATATCCCGCCGCCCGGCTGCGCAGGCGCAAGTCGTCTGCGCGTGGGCAATCACATTGGATTCATATTGTTTTTTCATTTGATTTGCGAGTGAGGTATGTCATGAATAAGACCCTGATCGCCATTGCCTGTGGTGTCACCATGGGGGTGGCAGGTGAACCGTCGCGGGCCGATGCCACGGTGGATGCCCTACGCCACGATCTGGAACAGCTGCGGCACGACTACGAGGCCCGGGTACAGATGCTGGAGCAGCGCTTGCTGGCCGCCGAAACGGCCGCCCGGCGCACCGAACTGGAAAACCGAACCATCGCCGAAGCCACTGCTCCCGCCGATTCTCCTGTCGGGGCGGGGCGGGGCGCGGTGACCGGTAACCGCTTCAACCCGGCGATTTCCGCCGTGGTGCAGACCAAACTGGGCAGCTATTCCGCTGAGCCCGCACAATACTCCCTGCCGGGTTTCCAACTGGGTGGCGAGAGCGGTCTTACGCCGTCGGGTTTTTCGCTGGATGAAACCGAGCTGACCCTGTCTGCAAACGTGGACCCACAATTCTATGGCGAGGTCACACTCGGTTTTCACGAGGACGAGGCCGGTACGGCGGTGGATATCGAAGAGGCGTTTTTCGACAGCCTGGGGTTGCCGGGTGGGCTGGGCGTGCGCGCCGGCCGGTTCTATTCCGGTATCGGGTATCTGAATCACTTCCATACCCATGCCTGGGATTTCCATGATGCCCCGCTGGTCTACCGGGCCATGCTGGGTGATCAGTATGGCGATGACGGGGTGCAGCTGACCTGGCTGGCCCCCACCGACCTCTATTTCCAGCTCGGGGCGGAGTGGTTGCAGGGTAAGCGGTTCCCCGGTGGTGACTCGTCGGCGGACTTCGGTGATGGCCGCAGCCTGTTCGCCCGCCTGGGTGGGGATGCGGGCGTCAGCCACAGCTGGCGGCTGGGATTGTCCGGCCTGTGGATGGATGCCCGTGACCGTAGCAGCGGAGATCCTCATGGGGATGCAGCGGGTGGCACGTCCTTTAGCGGGGATTCCGACCTGGCCATTGCCGACTTCATCTGGAAATGGGCACCCAATGGCAACCCGCGCCAGCGCAACTTCACCTTTCAGAGCGAATATTTCTATCGCGATGAAGCGGGTGCCGCGACCTTCACCGAGGATGCCATGACGGCGGCCCTGGCGTACCAGGGTATCCAGCAGGGCTGGTACGCCCAGGGGGTGTATCAGTTCGCGCCACGCTGGCGGGTGGGATTGCGCTATGACCGTCTGAGTGCAGACAACCGTGTCACGCTGCTCGACACTGGCGGCCTGCCCGCGGCACAGGTGCTGGAGGAGAGTGGCCTGCTGGATGGCGGGTATGATCCGCGGCGCTGGTCGCTGATGACCGACTGGTCACCCAGTGAGTTCAGCCGCCTGCGCCTGCAGTACAACCGCGATGAATCCCGGCCAGACATCACCGACCACCAGTGGATGCTGCAGCTCATCATGAGTCTCGGCGCCCACGGTGCCCACGAATACTGAGTGGGAAGGGGAAAACGTATGATGCGTTCTCTATTGGCACCGCTTCTGGTGCTGCTCACTGTGCAGACCGCCCAGGCGCGGCTTTCCGTATTCGCCTGCGAACCGGAATGGGCAGCACTGGCCCAGACCCTCGGCGGGAATCAGGTGGAGGTATTCAGTGCCACTACTGCTCAACAGGATGTGCATTTCATCCAGGCACGACCCAGCCTGATCGCCCGCTTGCGCAGTGCCGACCTGCTGATCTGTACCGGCGCGGAACTGGAGGTGGGCTGGCTGCCGATGCTGCAGCGGCGGGCGAACAACCCGCGGGTGTTACCGGGGCAATCCGGCTACCTGGAAGCAGCCAGTGCTGTCACTCTGCTGGAGGTGCCGGAACGGCTTGACCGTGCCGAGGGCGATATCCATGCCCAGGGCAATCCGCATATCCATACCGATCCACGCAACATTGCCCGGGTGGCGGTGGTGTTGGCGCAGCGACTGGCTGAGCTCGATCCCGCTCACCGCGAGGAATATGCAAAGCGGTACCGTGACTTCGCTGATCGTTGGCAGGCGGCCCTGCAACGTTGGCAGCGGCAGGCGGTCCCCCTACGTGGTATGCCGATCGTAGTGCAGCATCCGAGCTGGACCTACCTGGAACACTGGCTGGGCCTGCGGCGGGTGGCCTCACTGGAACCCAAGCCGGGCATCCCGGCCAGCAGCACATATCTGTCCCGGGTGTTGGCGGAGCTGCATACACAACCTGCACGGATGGTGATCCGGGCCAGCTATCAGGAAGCGCGGCCATCCGAATGGCTCTCGCAACAAACCGGTATCCCGGCCGTGGAGCTGCCCTATACCGTGGGTGGCAACGCGGCGGCGCAGGATTTGTTCGGCTTGTTTGATGACACGCTGCAGCGCTTGCTCGAGGCGGCCCGGTGAATCCGGAGGCGCTGGATTTCGGCATCCTCGGGCCGGCGCTGCTGGTCAGCCTGCTGGTGGGGGCCACCCATGTGCCGCTGGGCCAGCAGGTGCTGGCCCGCGGCATCGTCTTCATCGATCTGGCTATCGCCCAGATCGCCGGCCTCGGCGTCGTCGCCGCCCACGCCTTCGGCTGGGAAGCGCAGGGTTGGGAAACCCAGCTGGCAGCCGGGAGTTCTGCCATCCTCGGGGCCCTGTTGCTCACCTGGACGGACCGGCATTGGCCCGAAGTACAGGAGGCACTCATCGGGGTGCTGTTCGTGTTCGCAGCCAGTCTGGGTATTCTGTTGCTCGCCAGCGACCCGCACGGGGGCGAACAGCTCAAGGATCTGCTGGTGGGTCAGATCCTCTGGGTCCTGCCCGGTGACCTGATTGCCGTTGCCATCCTCTATGCCGTGGTGTTGGGCTGCTGGTTCGCGTTGCGCGCACGGCTGGGAAACATGGGGTTTTATCTGCTGTTTGCGCTGACCGTCACCGCCTCGGTCCAACTGGTTGGTGTGTACCTGGTCTTCGCCACCCTGATCGTGCCGGCCCTTGCGGTGCGTGGCTATGCGGCGCGCTCTCGCCTGTGGCTGGGATACGGACTGGCATTTGCCGGCTATGGCCTGGGACTGTTGCTGTCGGCGTTGTTCGATCTGCCCACCGGGGCGGTGATTGTCTGCTGCCTGGTGGCGTTGGGCCTGCCATTGATGCGGCGGGTCAGCATGCGGGGGAGTGTGAGTGGATAATCGACGGCCGCCGAAAACGGCTGGTCCAGGGGAGTTAGATAAATCCGCGGGCCAGGTAGAAACTCAACGCGATGCCTAGGATACCGAGGATCCCATTGACCACCATGCCTGCGTTGAGATTATAACCGCTCGGGATTTCGATCGGCCGAATCGTCTTTAGTATCCGCAGATGCTGCCAGATTGAATACAGTGCCACGAAGGAAGCCAGCAGAATAAACGACACCCCGACAAAAAACGAAATATCGCGCTGGAAAAATTTAACTTCCTCGCGGCCGGTAATTTCCAGGAACAGGCCGAATCGCTCCACCACGAATCCAAACGCCATCAGCGAAATACTGGTGCGATTCCAGGACAGCAGGGTACGTTCCGCTGCAAACAGGACTCTTGGGTCATTCAGATCTGACATATGGTTGTGGTCCTGCTGGGTCACCCGGGTCTGACGTTATGGAAGGTTTCCTGGCGAATTCGATATCACTCGATATCCACTGCACCCCAGGCCGCTACTACCTTATTCGGTATGATCATGGGGCAGCCCCACCGGTACGGGTTCCAGACCTGCAGTTCCCGGGGAAAGGGAGTTCTTATGGGGCAACACCTGTGAGTCAGGCCGAGCATTCTGGCCTGGCCGCGCAGTACCTATTCCTCGTCGAGGTCCAGTGGTCCCATGCCGATGATGTTATAGCCGGAATCCACATAGGTCACTTCGCCGGTAATACCCGAGGCGAGGTCGGAACAGAGAAACGCACCGGCGTTGCCCACTTCGTCGATAGTGACGTTGCGACGCAGCGGCGAGACACGTTCCACATGGTCGAGCATTTTACGGAAGTTACTGATGCCGGCGGCGGCCAGGGTCCGAATGGGGCCCGCGGAGATGGCGTTGACGCGAATACCATCGGGGCCGAGACTCTGGGCCATGTAGCGCACATTGGCTTCCAGGCTGGCCTTGGCCAGACCCATGACGTTGTAGTTGGGCATGGCGCGTTCCGCACCGAGGTAGCTGAGGGTGAGCAGGGCACCGTCACGGCCTTCCATCATACGGCAGCCGGCCTTCGCCAGGGCGGAGAAACTGTAGGAGCTGATTTCGTGGGCGATGCGGAAGCCGTCGCGGCTGACGGAATCCAGGTAGTCGCCTTCCAGTTCCGGGCGCGGGGCGAAGGCCACGGAGTGAACAATGATGTCGAGGTGATCCCAGTAATCGTCGAGGTGGTCGAATACCGCTTCGATTTCTTCATCGCTGGACACGTCGCAGGGTACCGTTACTTCGGAACCCAGTTGGGAAGCCATCTTTTCCACCCGGTCGCGCAGTTTGTCGTTCTGGTAGGTAAAGGCGAGTTCGGCGCCTTCACGATGCATGGCCTGGGCAATGCCCCAGGCGATGGAACGGTTGCTGGCGAGACCGACGATCAGTGCGCGCTTTCCAGTCAGAAATCCCATGTTCTGTCCTTATCCTAATCAGTTCAAGTTCGGTGCTATCGGTGTGGAGGCAGCCGAAGAGCCGTTTTGTGGAGGCTAAAGGTACCGGAAAACGCCTGTGGCGTGAAGGGCTATTGGTGGTGGTATTGGCTATAGGAAGCTAACCCCCGGCCCGATATAATGCCGCTTCATGGCCTATCGATCGCAGCCGGCTTCGTGCCGTGTAAATCACTGCCAAATGGGCATTTCCGCCTGGAAAAGCCTGTGGCCGCTGTGGGCCTGTCTGGCGCTGTGGCTTTCCGCGTGCAGCGACCAGCCCTGGAATAATCCCCATCCGGCGAGTGAGTCGCACGGGAATATTCTCTACTCGTCCTTTGAAGCCCGTCCCAAACACCTCGATCCGGCCCAGTCCTACAGCTCCAACGAGGCTGTATTCACCGAGCAGGTCTACGAGGCGCCGCTGCAGTATCACTTTCTCAAACGTCCCTATGAGTTGATACCGCGTACTGCCGTGCGCATGCCGGTACCCGAATATCTCGATGCGGACGGCCAGCCGCTGCCTCCCGATACCCCGGCGCAGGACATCGCCTTCAGCATCTACGAAATCGAGATTCAACCCGGGATTCTCTATCAGCCGCATCCTGCTTTTGCCCGGTACCCGGACGGTCGCCCGCGCTATCTCGATCTGCGCGCGGAGGATCTGGAAAATGTGCATACCCTGGCTGATTTTGGCGAAACGGGTACCCGCGAGCTTACAGCGGCGGACTATGTCTACGAGATCAAGCGGCTTGCCCACCCCAAACTGCATTCCCCCATCCTGGGGCTGATGAGTGAATATATCGTCGGCCTGCATGAATATGCGGCGACCTTGCAGCAGGCGCTCAACGAGCAGCAGTCCGATACCACGGCCCCGGTTTACCTCGATCTGGAGCAATACCCGCTGGAGGGGGTCGAACTGGTTGATCGCTACCGCTACCGGATTCGTATTCACGGTAAATATCCACAATTGCTGTACTGGCTGGCGATGCCCTTTTTCGCGCCGGTGGCACCCGAGGTGGATCGTTTCTTCACCCAGCCGGGTATGGAGCAACGCAACCTGACCCTGGACTGGTACCCGGTGGGCACCGGCCCTTACATGCTCACCGTGAACAACCCCAACCGGCAGATGGTACTGGAGCGCAATCCGAATTTCCGTGGCGAGTTGTTTCCGGATGAAGGCGAGGTGGGGGATGCGGAAAAGGGCTATCTGGCCGATGCCGGCAAACCCATTCCCTTCATCGACAAGGCGGTCTACAGCCTGGAGAAGGAAACCATCCCGTACTGGAACAAGTTTCTGCAGGGCTACTATGATGCTTCGGGCATCAGCTCCGACAGCTTCGACCAGGCCATTCAGGTGGGGGCCGGTGGCGACGTGGCACTGACCGATGAGATGAAGCAACGGGGGATCGAGTTGCAGACCACGGTGACCTCGTCGATCTTTTATCTCGGCTTCAATATGCTCGATCCGGTGGTGGGCGGGGATTCCGAATCCGCACGGCTGCTGCGGCGTGCCATCTCCATCGCCGTGGATTACGAGGAATATATCTCCATCTTCGCCAACGGACGTGGCCTGGCGGCGCAGGGTCCGTTGCCGCCGGGTATCTTCGGCTATCGTGAGGGCGAAGCCGGTATCAATCACTATGTATACGACTGGACCGCAAGGGGAGCGCAGCGTAAGTCCCTGACGGAGGCCAGGCGACTGCTTGCCGAGGCCGGTTACCCCGGAGGCCGCGATGCCAAAACCGGTAAGCCCTTGTCACTCAATCTCGATACCACCGGCAGCGGTCCCGATGACAAGGCCGTGCTCGACTGGTGGCGCAAACAGTTCGCCAAACTGGATATCCAGCTGGTAGTGCGATCCAGTGATTACAATCGCTTTCAGGACAAGATGCGCAAGGGTACGGCCCAGCTGTTTCAGTGGGGCTGGAATGCTGATTACCCTGATCCGGAAAACTTCCTGTTCCTGCTTTATGGTGAGAACAGCAAGGCGGAGAAGAACGGCGAGAACGCCGCCAACTACCGTAATCCCGAGTTTGATCGCCTGTTTGTGCAGATGAAGGATATGGATAACGGCCCCGCGCGGCAGGCCATTCTGGACCAGATGATCGAAATCGCGCGCCGCGATGCCCCCTGGTTGTGGGGGCTGCTGCCCAAGCAGTTTGCCCTCTATCATGCCTGGTACAAGAACGCGAAACCCAATCTCATGGCACGCAATACCCTCAAGTACCGTCGGATCGATGCGGAACTTCGGGCCGGGAAGCGTGCCGAATGGAACCGGCCGGTGCGCTGGCCGCTGGTGGCCATGGCAATCGTCCTGTTGCTGGTGATTATTCCTGCCGTGATCGGCTATAAACGCCGCGAACGCCTGTCGGCGCTGGAGCGGGCCCACTGATGCTGTCCTATATCCTGCGTCGCATCCTCTACGCCATCCCGATTCTCATCGGGGTGAACCTGCTGACCTTTACGCTGTTTTTTGTGGTCAACACACCGGATGACATGGCACGCATGCATCTTGGCATGAAGCGGGTGACACCCGAGGCTATTGAGAGCTGGAAGGCCGATCACGGTTATGACAAGCCGCTGCTTTTCAATGCGGCGGAGACAGGCGGCAAGGCATTTACCGATACTATTTTCTACGACAAGTCCGTCAAGCTGTTCGTATTCGACTTCGGACCCTCGGACGAGGGCCGTGACATTGGTTACGATATTTCGCAGCGCATGTGGCCCAGTCTCGCCATTGCCCTGCCGGTGTTTGTAGTCGGCATCCTGCTGAACATTACCTTCGCCATGCTGATTGCCTTTTTCCGCGGCAGCTATCTTGATGTCTCGGGGGTGGTGTTGTGCGTTATCCTGATGTCCATCTCCGGGCTGTTCTATATCATCGGTGGCCAGTACCTGGTGGGCAAGATGCTGCACCTGGTGCCGATTTCCGGTTATGACGATAGTGGCTGGTCAGCGGTGAAATTCCTGGTGCTGCCGGCCCTGATCGGTATTGTCAGTGGTATCGGCTCCGGCACCCGCTGGTATCGCACCATCTTCCTGGAAGAGATCAACAAGGATTACGTGCGCACGGCCCGCGCCAAGGGGCTGGCCGAGCTACGGGTGTTGTTCCACCATGTGCTGAAGAATGCCTTGATACCGATTCTTACCGGGGCGGTGGTGATCCTGCCGCTGCTGTTCATGGGCAGCCTGATCATGGAGTCCTTCTTTGCGATCCCCGGTCTGGGCAGTTACACCATTGATGCCATCCAGAGTCAGGATTTCGCCATTGTGCGCGCCATGGTGTTCCTCGGCTCGGTGTTGTACATCATCGGTCTGATTCTCACCGATATCTCCTATACCCTGGTTGATCCGAGGATTCGCCTGTCATGATCAAGCCCGTATTTCTCTGGACGGATGTGCTGATCTTCCTGCTGGTGGGCGTAGTGGTGCTGTTCTTCTGGTATGCGCGCAGCAAGCCGCACCTGCGCGGTCCCTGGCGCCGGGTGATCCGCAGCCGCATGGGCATGGCTTCCATGGTGGTCCTGCTGAGCTATGTGTTGCTGGGATTGCTGGATTCCATTCACTTTCGCCTGCCGCTGGCGCAAGAAGCCGTTGAAACCGAAGTGCATTACTCGGGGGATGTGCTGAGCCTGTTCGATCTGGCGGCCGGTCCGTTGCGCACCCAGGTGGAAAAAACCTATTCCGCCCCCTTTGCTACACGGCTTTACATGAAGGAAACCCTGGAGATGCCGGATGGCACCCAGCAGCGTGTGTATCCACGCCTGAAATACGGTGGCGCCCATCTGGAAAACCCGGAGCAGGACCGTGCCGCCGATATCGGTGGTCGCGTGGCCGTGGCGGTGGTGCTGACGGCGTTGTCCGGTGTACTGGTATTGTGGGCGCTGGCCCTGCAGCGTAGCCGCAAACATGGCAGCCGCTTCTGCGACAATGTGAAACAGATCGCCGGTGGCCGTACCGAGCTGCCCTGGCGTACTTTCTGGATCAGCTGCATGGTGTTGCTGCTGTGCCTGATGCTGATCCTGAAGCTGGGCGGCGTGTATCACATCCTCGGTACCGACAAGGTCGGGCAGGATGTCCTGTATCAGTCGCTGAAGAGTATCCGCACCGGTCTGGTGATCGGCACCCTGACCACACTGGTGATGCTGCCTTTTGCCATCCTGCTCGGTATCATGGCCGGCTATTTTCGTGGCTGGGTGGATGATGTGATCCAGTATCTCTATACCACCCTGAATTCCATTCCCGGTGTACTGCTCATCGCCGCGGCGATCCTGATCCTGCAGGTCTACATGGCCAATCACCCGGAACTGTTCGAAACCATGGCCGAACGTGCCGACATGCGCCTGCTGTTCCTGTGTATCATTCTTGGTATCACCAGCTGGACGGGCCTGTGTCGTCTGTTGCGCGGTGAATCCTTCAAGTTGCGCGAGATGGACTATATCCAGGCCGCCACCGCCTTCGGTGTTTCCCATGGCACCATCATCACCCGCCACATCCTGCCCAATGTGATGCATATCGTACTGATTGCCGTGGTGCTGGACTTTTCCGGGCTGGTGCTGGCCGAGGCGGTGCTGTCCTACGTGGGCGTTGGCGTTGATCCGACCATGACCAGCTGGGGCAACATGATCAACCGCGCGCGCCTGGAAATGGCCCGTGAACCCATGGTCTGGTGGTCGTTGCTGGCGGCCTTCCTGTTCATGTTCACCCTGGTGCTGGCGGCGAACCTGTTTTCCGATGCGGTGCGCGATGCCTTCGATCCGCGCTTGCGGGAGCGGTAGCCCGTGTCGCTGGAGAATCACCAAAAACCCATGGTCACGAAACAATTTTCCTGCATGAGTGCCTTATGACCCAGCCCTTGCTAACCGTAGCCGACCTGCAGACCCACCTGGGCAGTAACACCAATGCCGTTCGTGCCGTCGATGGTGTGAGTTTTCACATTCATCCGGGCGAGACCTTTGCGTTGCTGGGGGAGTCCGGGTGCGGGAAGTCCATGACGGCGCTGTCGATCCTGCGGCTGTTGCCACAACCGGCGGGCAGGATCATGGATGGCCAGGTGTTGCTGCAGGGGGAGGATATTCTCGCCCTGCCGGAAAGGGATATGCGGCGGGTGCGCGGCGGACGCATCGCGATGATCTTTCAGGAGCCGATGACCTCGCTCAATCCCGTGCTCACGGTGGGACAGCAGATCGAGGAATCGCTGCGCCAGCACAAGGGTCTGAAGGGCGAACGGGCTCGGCAACGGGTACTGGAACTGCTCGATGCGGTGGGTATTCCTGATACCCGGCAGCGCTACGGGGAATACCCCCATCAGCTCTCCGGGGGTATGAAACAGAGGATCATGATCGCCATCGCCTTGGCCGGTGAGCCGGAACTGCTGATCGCGGACGAGCCCACCACGGCGCTGGATGTGACCATTCAGGCACAGGTGCTGGAATTACTCGGCAAACTGCAGCAGGACACGGGCATGGCCATGCTGCTGATCACCCATGACCTGGGGGTGGTGTCCGGTATGGCGGACCGGGTGGCGGTGATGTACGCCGGTCAGATTGTGGAAGAAGCGGACCGCGATACCTTTTTCTCCAATCCGCAGCATCCCTATAGCCGCAAGTTGTTTGATTCACTGCCGGACATGAGCAAGCGTGATCAGCCGCTGACACAGATTCCTGGCACGGTGCCGACCCTCAACCAGGTGTTCACCTCCTGTCGTTTTGCGCCGCGTTGCAGCTTTGCCTGGGAGCCGTGCCGGGAGCAGGTGCCGGTCTGGATCGCATGTGACGAACGTCAGGGAGTGCGTTGTCATCTGGTCGATCCTGCGGTGGCGAAATCCAGCATGACAGCGGAAACGATGCCGTCCACGGCGGTCGTTGCGACCAGCGCGCCCGCCGGAACCGGAAAGGAGTTGTTACGGGTTGATGGTCTGAAAGTGCACTTTCCCATCCACAAAGGGGTGTTCAAGCGTGTGGTCGGACATGTGCATGCCGTCGATGGTGTGGCGATGGAGATCCCTTCCGGCGAGACGCTGGCACTGGTGGGGGAATCCGGTTGTGGCAAGACTACGGTGGGGAAATCCATTCTGCAGTTGATTCGCCCCACGGCGGGCAAGGTGCAGTTCAACGGGGTGGAACTGACGCAGCTGAAGGGGCATGCGCTGCGTCGTCAGCGTACCGATTTCCAGATCATCTTCCAGGACCCGTTCTCGTCCATGAATCCGCGCATGATGGTGGGTGATATTATCGAGGAAGGCATGCTGGCGCAGGGCATCGGCGGTAATCGCGAACAGCGCCGTGCCCGCGTCGAGGAACTGTTGCAGCAGGTAGGGCTGCAGCCGGAACACCGTGACCGCTATCCCCACGAGTTTTCCGGTGGTCAGCGCCAGCGCATCTGTATCGCCCGTGCCCTGGCGGTAAGTCCGCAATTGATTGTCTGTGACGAGCCCACCAGCGCGCTGGATGTATCGGTGCAGGCGCAGATCCTCAACCTGCTCAAGAAGCTGCAGCAGGAACTGGGGCTGTCCTACCTGTTCATCACCCATAACCTGTCGGTGGTGGCCTACCTTGCCGACCGGGTGGCCGTGATGTACCTCGGTCGTATCGTGGAAGAGGGCACGGTGGAAGAGGTGCTGGAGCATCCGAGTCACCCCTATACCCGGGCGTTGCTTTCGGCAGTGCCACAGATCGAAGCGGCTACCCGGCGCGAAGTGATTCGCCTTGAGGGGGATATGCCCTCCCCGGTGAATCCGCCACAGGGCTGTCATTTTCATCCCCGCTGTCCACAGGCGATGGCGCGTTGTCGCGAGGTCTATCCGGAGGTGACGGCGCAGTCGGATACCCATCGGGTGCGGTGTTATCTGTATTCCTAGGGGCTGTTTGCCCCATCCGCAGCGGTTAGCGCTTGCTCCACATTTTCCTCAGCCCCAAAATGGAATTTCGATTGCCTGGAAATGCTAGACTCCGGGCTTTTGCGGCTCCCTGTCCTGGAGCCTGCCTGCCCGTGATCAAGATAACAACGAGGATCCCTATGAGTAGCCAATCCTTCCATCCCCCCGTCCGTACCCTGATGGGGCCCGGCCCCTCCGATGTGAATCCGCGCATCCTGGAAGCCATGGCACGCCCGACCATTGGGCATCTGGACCCGGTATTCGTGGCCATGATGGAGGATATGAAGGGGCTGCTGCGGTATGCCTTCCAGACCGATAATGCCCTCACCATGCCCGTCTCGGCACCGGGGTCAGCGGGTATGGAGATGTGTTTTGTGAACCTGCTGGAACCGGGCGACAAGGCGATCGTATGCCAGAACGGGGTGTTCGGTGGCCGCATGAAGGAAAACGTCGAGCGCTGCGGTGCCACCGCCATCATGGTGGAAGATGCCTGGGGGGATGCCGTGGACCCGAACAAGGTGGAAGCTGCGCTGAAAGCCAATCCCGATGCCAAGCTGCTGGCCTTTGTTCATGCCGAGACCTCTACGGGGGCCCTGTCCGATGCGAAAACCCTGGCCAGACTGGCCCATGATCATGACTGCCTGGTGATCGCCGATACCGTGACTTCGCTGGGTGGTGCGGAACTGCGCGTGGATGACTGGGATCTGGATGCGGTCTATTCCGGCTCACAGAAATGTCTGTCCTGCACCCCCGGCCTGTCACCCGTGACCTTCAGCAACCGCGCCCTTGAGGTGATCAAGAACCGCAAGACCAAGGTGCAGAGCTGGTTCCTGGATCTCACGCTGGTGCTGGGGTACTGGGGTGGGGAGGGCAAGCGTACCTATCATCACACTGCACCCATCAATGCCCTGTACGGATTGCATGAGGCATTGGTGATCCTGCAGGAAGAAGGTCTTGAAAATGCCTGGTCCCGGCACATGAAAAACCACCTGGCACTGAAGGCCGGTTTCGAGGCCATGGGACTGTCCTTCATCGTCAAAGAGGGGGAACGCCTGCCGCAGCTCAACTCTGTCACCATTCCCGATGGTGTGGATGATGCGCTGGTGCGCGGCCGCCTGCTCAATGAATACAGTCTGGAGATCGGTGCCGGTCTCGGTGCTCTGGCTGGCAAGGTATGGCGCGTCGGCCTGATGGGGTTTGCCAGCAATCAGAAGAACGTATTGTTCTGCCTGGGCGCCATGGATGCGGTGCTTGGCGACATGGGTGCGAAGATTCAGCGCGGCGTTGCCGTCGAGGCGGCCAGCAAGCTGTACGCAGCGGACTGATACCCGCTATCCCGCGGGCTGATCCAGAACCGGCCTGTCTACGGGCAGGCCGGAAACATTCCGGGTCTTCTTTGACCCGCAATCCAAAACAGCGGCATCGGTAGCGTGCCGCGCCCTCTTGTTATATATCCACATCCTGGTCTTTGGCTGCTGTGGTAGGATCAATCAGCAGATTGTCCTGCTTTCAGGGAATAGGAGAACAATGTATGCCAGGGATGCGTACAGGGGAAATGGTCGCTATGGTCACCCCGAGTGGTCAGCCGTTTCAGGCCTATATCGCCGGTGATGAACAGGCCGGGCGTGGCGTACTGCTGTTTCATGAGTGGTGGGGACTCAAGGATCATAACCGCGACTGGGCCGATGATCTGGCCCGCAAGGGCTACCGTTGCCTGGTGCTGGATCTGTACGACGGACGGCTTACCGACAGTGCCGAGGAAGCCAGTCGCTGGATGCAGGCGCTGCAGCAGGATCTGGCGGACGACAAAATTCGCATGGCACTACGCCTGTTACACCGTACCGGGCGAAAGCTCGGTACCCTGGGTTATTCCATGGGCGGCAAGCAGGCCTTGCGTACTGCCCTTATCGCTCCGGATCAGGTGCAGGCTGTGGTGGTGGGATACTGTCGCCTGGAATGCGACGCGCAACAACTGGCGCCCTTGCACGCCCCCGTGCTTGCGATCTATGCCGAACAGGAACAGGCCTGGCCGCAGAAACAGCAGGCCTTTGAAGCGGCTATGGCCAGTGCCGGAAAACATGTCGAGTCCTTGAGTTTTGCCGCCGGGCACGGTTTCACCAACCCCAGCAGCGAACGTTATCAGGGCGATGCAGCGCAGCAATCCTGGCGCGCCATGCTGGCGTTTTATGATCGCTATCTTTGATTCCGGCAGGATGTTTTTGCGAATTCCATTCACCTTGGTCCGGGATGTCAGCGTTTGCCCCTCTGCCAGTTTGTCTGGGAATCCCGGAAGATCTCCGCCTGCTGCAAACCCTGATCCGGCGCAGTTGCAATAGCCGCGAGGCAGTGCTGGATGGTGATCGCTGCCTGTGGGTGAAAGCCGTCCGTTACCCGGGGTGATTGTGGCTGCGGGACAGCAGATACCCGGTACGCTCTATTGCAGGCTGAATACACGTGATCCCAGGCAGGCCGATTGTTATGAGGGTGGCCTGTACCGGCGACGGTCGCTGGCGGTGGTGGAACTGTATGTCGTGCCGTTGCATGGATTTCAGCAATTGCCGAGGCAAACCTGACAGTGGGGGGACGTAAAAAGCCGGTGACAGGTGAACGAGCGCAGCAGGCGATGGTATCTTCCCGATGCAGTCTCGGCTTAACAATGTCGTTTGAATTCTGTATTGTGTGTAAGGTTATTGGCGGGATGTGGTTACTGTGAAACGACAGCTGTTGGTTTTCTGGGGTTCGCTCTGGAGCAGTACTCGTGATCTCGCACCCATCTTCATCGTTATTGCCTTTTTCCAGCTGCTGGTGCTGCGTCAGCCTATCCCCAATCTGTTTGATATTCTCACCGGCTCGATGCTGGTGGTGCTGGGTCTGACGCTGTTTATACAGGGGTTGGAACTGGGCCTTTTCCCCATCGGCGAATCCATGGCCTATGCCTTTGCTCGCAAGGGCAGCCTGTTCTGGCTGTTGCTGTTCGCCTTTGCGCTGGGTTTCGGAACCACGGTGGCAGAACCGGCCCTGATTGCCGTGGCTGCCGAGGCCGCCACGGTGGCGGCGGACGGCGGCATGATCGTCAACACGGAGGTCGCGCGCCAATCCTATGCCTTCGGGTTGCGCATCACGGTGGCGGTTTCGGTGGGCATCGCCATCCTGGTGGGGGTGCTGCGTATCATTCGTGGCTGGCCGGTGCACTACCTGATCATGAGCGGTTATGCCGGTGTGGTGATCATGACCGGTTTTGCACCCAAGGAGATTATTGGCATCGCCTACGACTCCGGCGGAGTGACCACCTCGACCATTACGGTACCACTGGTTACCGCCCTGGGTGTGGGGCTGGCCATGGCGATCAAGGGCCGGAATCCCATGATCGATGGTTTTGGACTGATTGCCTTTGCCTCGCTGACGCCCATGATCTTCGTCATGGCCTATGGGATGCTGATATGAGGCATGGGCATGATTGACATCTTCCTGCAGACCCTGCGCGATGTGTTGCCCATTGCAGTGGTCCTGTTTGGTTTCCAGTTCCTGGTGCTACGTCGCAAGGTGCCGAATCTGGGTCGGGTGCTGGTGGGATTCGTGTATGTAATGGTGGGTATGGCGCTGTTTCTGGAAGGGCTGGAGCAGGCGCTGTTTCCACTTGGTAAACTCATGGCCCAGCAACTGACCGATCCGGCATTTCTGTTCGGTGACAATATCGATGGCCTGCGGGCAGTGCACTGGCAGGATTATTTCTGGGTCTACGCCTTTGCTTTCTGCATCGGTTTTGCCACCACTGTAGCGGAACCCTCGCTGATTGCCGTGGCCATCAAGGCGCAGGAAGTATCTGGCGGTGCCATCACGGTATGGGGGCTGCGCGTGGCGGTGGCCATCGGGGTAGCCATTGGTATCGCCCTGGGTACCTTCCGCATCATCACCGGCACCCCGCTGGAATACTATATTATTGCCGGCTATGTCCTGGTCATCATTCAGACTGCATTTGCACCGCGCATCATAGTGCCACTGGCCTATGATTCCGGTGGCGTCACCACATCGACGGTGACCGTACCGCTGGTGGCCGCACTGGGACTGGGGCTGGCCAGCACGGTTCCGGGGCGCAGTCCCATGCTGGATGGTTTTGGACTGATCGCCTTTGCCAGCCTGTTTCCCATCATCAGCGTGATGGCCTATGCGCAACTCAGTGCATGGCGTACCCGTCGTATCGACCATCACAGAGAAGACAACATACCTTGAAGAGGATGCCCATATGCATTTCAAACTGATCATCGGGCTGGTGGAGGATGACAAGACGGACGCAGTGCTGAAGGCCGCCCGTGAGGAGGGGGCTACGGGGTGCACAGTGATCAACCATGCCCGCGGGGAGGGGCTGGAACAGACCAAGACCTTCTTCGGCCTGAGCCTGGAAACCCAGCGTGATGTGCTGCTGTTCCTGGTGGAGGAACACATGAGTCGCAATATTCTTGAAACCATCGCCAAGGTAGGCGAATTTGACGCCAAGCCCGGCACCGGTATCGCCTTTCAGATCGATGTCGAAGATGCCGTTGGGGTTGGGCAGCAGATTCGGAAACTGACACCGGTAGTGGAGGATAAATTATGAACGAGGGGAAACTGGTCCGGGTACGGGATATCATGAAGCCGAATTTCGATATGGTCGATGGCATGATGACCGTGAAGGAAGCCCTGGATACCATGCAACATGTGGAAACCAAGCTGCTGATTGTCGACAAGCGTCATGCTGATGATGAATACGGCATGCTGTTGATCTCTGATGTGGCGCGCCATGTGCTGGCCAAGGACCGTTCTCCAGAACGGGTGAACGTATACGAGATTATGGCCAAGCCCGTGATCAGTGTCGATCCGGACATGGATATTCGCTACTGTGCGCGCCTGTTCGAACGATTTCACCTGTCCCGTGCACCGGTGGTGCAGCAGGGCAAGGTGGTCGGGGTGGTCAGTTTCACCGATATGGTGCTTCGGGGGCTGGCACAGCGAGCCTGAAGCGGGGTTCTGGTGCAAGTACCCGCTTCAGAGCCTGTAATACGCCCCTGCTTATCATGACTAGAGGATAATCATGTTTTCTGCAATCCGAACTGCCTGGCGGGAAGACCGCGGGTTTTCCAGTATTCAGGCCAACGTGCTGGCGGGACTTACGGTCGGTGTCATAGCCCTGCCGCTGTCCATGGCGCTCGCCATCGCTAGCGGGGTGCCGCCCCAGCACGGACTCTATACGGCCATGATCGCGGGTATCGTGATTGCCCTGACAGGTGGTTCCTCGGTCAATGTCTCCGGTCCGACCGCCGCGTTCGTGGTGATCCTGATGCCCATCGTCCAACAATTTGGCCTGGGTGGCCTGATGGTCAGCGGCCTCATGGCCGGAGTGATGCTGATCCTGATGGGGGTTGCGCGCCTGGGGCGGTTGGTGGAAGTCGTACCCTATCCGGTGACCATCGGCTTTACCGCCGGAATCGGGGTGGTGATCGCCACCCTGCAGATCAAGGATCTCCTCGGGTTGAACATGGATAGCCTGGAAGGGCATTTCACCCACAAGGTGATGATCATGTTCGAGGCGTTGCCAACCCTTAGCTGGCACGAAGCATTGATTGCGCTGCTGACCTTTTCCGTGTTGCTGGTCTGGCCGCGCCTGCGCACACGCATTCCCGCCCATCTGGTCGCCCTGGCGGTGGGCACCCTGGCAGCCTGGATGGCATCCAGGCTGGGGCTGTTCCAGGTGGATACCATCGGATCACGCTTCAGCTATAGCGTCGGTGAGATAACGGGACACGGTATTCCGCCGCTACTGCCTGCGTTCATCTTGCCCTGGGAGCAGCCCGGACCCGACGGCGCACCGCTGGGACTTTCCTTCGAGTTGATCCGGAAACTGCTGGCGCCGGCGTTGACCGTGGCGGTACTGGGTGCCATTGAATCATTGTTGTGTGCCGTGGTGGCGGAGGGTATGTCGGGCAAGAAGCACCACCCCAATAATGAACTCATCGGCCAGGGGATCGGTAATATTGTGGTTTCGCTGTTTGGCGGAGTGCCCGCCACTGCGGCCATTGCACGCACTACGGCCAATATTCGTTCCGGTGGCACCTCGCCACTGTCCTCGATCGTGCATGGCCTGTTCATCCTCTTTGCGATCCTGTCGTTGGCCCCGCTACTGGCCTACATACCCATGGCCTCCATGGCGGCCCTGTTGCTGATGGTGGCCTGGAATATGGCCGAGGCCCCGCACTTCCTGCGCGCCGTGCGTATCGGACCAAGGCAGGATGTCATGGTGCTGCTTACCTGTTTCCTGCTTACGGTACTGTTCGATATGGTACTGGCTGTCGGGGTGGGTATGGCACTGGCCGGGCTGCTGTTCATCCGCCGCAGTATCGATCTCACCGCGACCGACCTGCTGGCCAAGGGGCCCGGGCAGCATCCGGATATCAATGCGCTGCCGGACAATGTGCTGTTCTATGACATCAATGGTCCGTTATTCTTCGGTACTGCGCAGAAGGCCCTGAAGGCCATCAGTAGCACGAACTCCGGCGTGCGTGCGGTGATCCTGGAAATGTCGGGCGTCACCATGCTGGATATGACGGCGGTGGTGGCGATGGAATCGATCGTGAAAAATCTCCGTTCCAAGCAGATCTGCATCATCATCAGCAGCCTGGAGCCACGTATGGTGCTGAAGCTGCACCGGGCTGGTATTCACCGGCAAACGGGGGTGCTGGATTATGCACGTTCGACCAACGAAGCGGTCCAGCTCCTGGAGCAGGGCTCCGTGCCGCGCCACACCCACCCCGGTTAAACCAACCGGCCATAAGCCGGTGTACCCGGTGTGGATAGGCTGCTGCACAGACCCAGTAGCCTAGTGCGCCACCCGGGTATTGCCATTCACGGTCATCAGCCGTACCCGTTCACCTACATTGAAGGTTTCCGTGGGGCTGGCCTGTTGCACGATGGCGATGATCTTGCCGCTATCGAGTTTCACGGTGACTTCCACGCCCTGGGCACGGGTGGCGGCTTCCTCGGTTTTGGAACCGACCACGCCACCGACGACCGCGCCTGCCACGGTGGCTGCGGCCGCGCCGCGCCCACCACCCACGGTATTACCGGCAATCCCGCCGAGAATGGCACCGGTGGCGGTGCCGATCTTGGAGTCGGTGCCCTCGATGACCACCGGGCGCACGTATTCGACATAGCCGAATTCCACCCGCTGCTGGGCGCGGGCATCTTCCCGGGAATAGGTTTCACCACTGAGATTGGAGGCGCAGCCGGTGACGGCGATGATACTGAGCGCGGCAATGCTGGTGCGCAGAAGCTGTTTCATATTTTGACCCTCATAAGTTATGTGTGCGTGGCTTCGGATCAGTATCGAAGCCCTGATCATTGAAGCTTAGTCCGTATTGGTTGTGGGTAGTTCCCCTGCCGGGTATCGTCCAGCATCTGAAAACCGGACCTTATTGTGCGTTACTCCGGCTCCGGTTGCTGCAGGCGGATCTGCCCGGGTGCGGTATAGCGGTAGGGTGGCACGGTCAGGTTGTGCTGCGCAGGATGGCCGGTACCCGCAAGGATGCGTCCGGCCAGGTCGAAACGGGCCCCCTCGCAGGCCTCATCGAAACCCTCGGGCCAGCGGGAGGTGGCGCTGGCGTGGCGGATGGCGCAGCGACGCCGGGTTTCCTGGCCAACAAACACAAAATATTCAGGTTGCAGGCTGCGGTATGGGTTGCGGGCCGCGGCCGGTTGGCGGCTGTGCAGTGAGTCGGGGTCTTGCAGGGCGGTTTGTGGATTGCGGAGAGCGGCTACCTGTTGTGGGCTGCGGTGCAGGACCCATACCGGTCCACCGGGCCAGTCCAGGATGCGGAATTCACCTTCCGGCAGGGTGGCAAGTTCCACCGTGATCTCCCAGGGAGAAGGGTGGGTTTCGGTGAGCGATGCAGGTGGCAGCACACTGCGAATAAAGGGAATGGCCAGCAGGAACAGGCCGATACCGAACAGCAGTTTGGTCAGGCCCCGCAGGCGGGCGCGACGATCTCCATCCGTGCCGCCCATGAGGTGGTTAACTTTCCGCCTGGCGGGTTACATCCACGTAGAGTTTCAGGGTCTGGCCCGGTTGCAGGTATTTCTTGCGGGTGATGCCGTTCCAGTTGCACAGGTCATTGACGCTGACGTTGAAACGTGAGGAGATGCGCGCCAGCGAGTCGCCGTTGCGGACCTTGTAGTGAATGGAACGCACCGTCTGCTGGTTGGCATCGCGATTCCAGATGACCAGTTTCTGGCCCAGCCGCAAGGGGTCGCCGGGGGCCATATTGTTCCATTTCGCCAGGCTGCGCAGCGGCACCTTATAGTGCCGGGCGAGTTCCCAGAAGGTATCCCCCTTCTGTACCACGTGGCTCATCTTCACACCGCCGCGATTGCGGCTCTGGGTCCTGGCCAGCCGCTGTCCGGCACTCAGGCTGTAGTCGGCGAGATCGGTGGTGGCGATCGGCACCAGCAGGTGTTTGCCGGCGCGGATGCGGTTGCCGTTCAGTTGATTGGTTTCCTGCAACACCGCAACGGTGGTGTGGTACTGCCGGGCCACTTCGCTTAGGGTTTCACCCGACTGGATTTCATGGCGTACCCAGCGCAGGCGCTGTTCCGGGGGGAGTTCCGCCAGGGCCTCGGCAAAGCGTTCCGCCTTGTCGGTGGGTAGCACCAGGCGGTGCGGACCCTGCGGGTCGGTGGCCCAGCGGTTGAAACCGGGATTGAGTTTATAGAGGTCCTCCAGGGGGATCTCCGCCAGCTGGGCTGCCACCGCCAGGTCCAGTTGGCCGCCGGTCTCCACCTGGGCGATGCGGGCTTCGTTGGGAATTTCCTGCAGCACCAGGCCGTGGGCATCGGGGTCATTCACCAGGATGCTCAGCGCCAGCAGTTTAGGCACGTAGACACGGGTTTCGTTGGGAAGATCCAGGGCCCAGAAATCCGTGGGTTTGCCCGCCTTGCGGTTGCGGCGCAGGGCCCTGAGTACGGTGCCCTCGCCGGAGTTGTAGGCGGCCAGGGCGAGCATCCAGTCGCCGTCGAAGGTCTTGTGCAGGTATTCAAGATAGTCCAGTGCGGCATCGGTGGAGGCGAGCACATCGCGTCTGCCGTCATACCACCAGTCCTGCTTCAGGCCAAAGCGTTTGCCGGTGCCCGGGATGAACTGCCAGAGACCGGCGGCACGGCCATGGGAGTAGGCAAAGGGGTCAAAGGCACTTTCCACCACCGGCAGCAGGGCAATCTCGCTGGGCATGTCGCGTTCCTCGAGCTGCTCGAGGATGTAATAGAGGTAGGGGTCGGCACGATCAAAGACCCGGTCCAGGTAACGGGGATTGTTACGGTACCAGTTGAGCTGTGGTTCGATGCGGGCATTCTGGGTGTGGGGCAGGGCAAAGCCGTCACGCAGGCGGACCCAGAGATCCGTTGGGGTATCGGGTTCGCTGCTGATGTCGGGTTCCGGTGCGACATCCATCACCTGCGCATCCACCCTGGCGATACGCGTTAGCGGCTCGTCATCGCCGGCTATCTCCATTGTGACAGGGGCAACCGGTGCGCGGGCCTGGCGTTCCAGCTGCGCGCAGCCGGAGATGAACAGGGCGCTGCTCAGGCTGGTCATAAGGCCGTAGAGAAAGACCGGTCGCGCACGGATGTGCCTGGATAACTTCATAACAGGATCAATTAGTTGCGTAAACAAGCTGACTATTCTCCCGGTTTGCCGGCCGCGCTGCAACCGTCGCTGAAGGGCAACAGGACGGGCTGGGTAATGGCGACCTGATCCGCTATGATCATGAACCCCATGGCACCCCGCACCTCACACCCGGATCCCCGCCAGTCACTCGCTGAACTGCGCCGCTGGTATGCGTCGGCGCTGGGCCAGGCGCTGGCCGGCGAGGAGCAGGCTGTGCTGGCGGAACACCTGCCGAATCTGTTTGGCTATCATCTGCTTAGCATTGACCCACCGTATCGGCTACGGGCCTTGGAAAGCAGCCGGATATCCCATCAGGTGCAGCAGTCCCACCTGCCCTGCAGCGGCAGCTTCGGCTGTGGGCTTGAGGCGGAGGCGGAGCATCTGCCGGTGGTATCCGACTGCCTGGACGCCATTATCCTGCCCCATACCCTCGAACTGTGCCGTGAGCCCCATCAGGTTTTGCGCGAAGTAGACCGCTGCCTGGTACCGGAAGGGCATGTGGTCATTCTGGGCTTCAACCCCATCAGCTGGTGGGGACTATGGGGGGTGGCTGCGCGCTGGCGTAATCCCATCCCCTGGCAACTGCGTGGTATCAGCATGAATCGGCTAGAGGACTGGCTGTCGCTGCTGGGCTTCGATACCCTGCACGCCGTTCCACTGTTCCACCGCCCGCCGCTGCAAAGCCAGCGGGCCCTGGAACGACTGAAATTTCTGGATTCCTCCGGCCGCTGGCAGACCTCGTTGCTGGCCGGGGGCTATTGTCTGGTGGCACGCAAACGTGTCGCCACGCTGACGCCGATCCGTCCTCGCTGGCGTCCGCGCCGTGGCCTGCTGGGGGCGGGTGTGGCGGAACCGACCAACCGGAGTTATCGCGATCGTGGCTGATGTGGAGATCTATACCGATGGTGCCTGCCGGGGCAATCCGGGGCCTGGTGGATGGGGGGCGTTACTGCGCTTCGGAGATCATGAAAAGACGCTGTATGGCGCCGAGCCGGATACTACCAACAACCGCATGGAACTGATGGCGGCAATCCGTGGCCTTGAAGCACTGACCCGGCCCTGCAGTGTGGCGTTGACCACCGATTCCCAGTATGTCCAGAAAGGCATAACCGAATGGATCGATGGATGGAAGCGCAAGGGCTGGAAGACAGCGGCGAAAAAACCGGTCAAAAACGCGGATCTGTGGCAGCGGCTCGATGCTGCCACACACACCCACCAGGTAAGCTGGCACTGGGTGCGTGGTCACAGCGGCCATGACGAAAACGAACGTGCCGATCAGTTGGCCAACCAGGCCATAGACGAACTGCTGGGAAAATCATAGGAACACGCCATGCGACAGATCGTACTGGATACAGAAACCACCGGCCTGGAACCCTCTGATGGCCACCGCATTATCGAAATCGGCTGCGTGGAACTGGTCAACCGGCGCCTTACCGGCAGTCACTACCATCAATATATTCAGCCCGATCGAGAAATCGATGCGGGTGCCATCGAGGTGCACGGTATCACCAACGAGTTCCTCGCCGATAAACCGCGCTTTGCCGATCTGGCTGGGGATTTCCTCGAATACATCAAGGGCGCCGAACTCATTATCCATAATGCCCCGTTCGATGTTGGCTTTATGAATCATGAGCTGACCATGCTGGGTAAACAATGGGGTACGGTGGCCGATTACTGTACCGTGCTCGATACTCTGGCACTGGCGCGCCGCATGCACCCGGGGCAGAAGAACAACCTGGATGCCCTGTGCCGGCGCTACGATATCGATAATTCCCGTCGTGACCTGCACGGCGCATTGCTCGATGCGGAGATCCTCGCCGACGTCTATTTGATGATGACCGGCGGGCAGACCAGCCTTTCCCTTGGCGGTGGTGACGATACGGCCAATGGTCTGGCACAGGGAGCCACGATTCGCCGGCTGGCAGAGGGGCGGCCGGTGTTGACGGTGGTGCGGGCCAGTGCGGAAGAACAGCAACTCCACGAGCACCGTCTGGACGCAATCCGCAAGGCCAGTGGTGGCATCTGCCTGTGGCCGGACTCGGACGAGTAGGGTGCGGTTGAAGGTGCATGGCTGTTATGCAGGGTCGCAACGAAAAAACACATAAAAATGTTTACTCCAGAATAATTATTGGGCTACTGAGTCTCTACGCGGGGAGGCTGATTAATTGAAATATCCTCGCAATGATGAATTAGTCATGAGTTCCTTAGGCCTATCCGCAAGCAATAACCGATCAAGGAAGCCGTGCATGCGTTATCGTTATCTAGCTTTGCTGCTTTGTCTGCTGGGTCCCTGGATGTCAGCCCCGCTACTGGCCGAAGACAATGCCCCTGTATTTTCTCTCTACGAACAGGCCAGCCGTCTATACCAGGATAAGGAATACGATGCGGCCATCATCCAGCTCAAGAACGTCCTGCAGCAGGATCCCGGACATCTGCCTTCCCATGTACTGCTTGGCAAGAGCTATCTGGAAACCGGTGATGGGGGTGGTGCCGAAAAGGAATTCACCCTGGCCCGCAAGATGGGCGCCGACCCGGTACTGGTGACGGTGCCACTGGCTCGGTCGCTGATGATGCAGGATCGCTATCAGCGGGTGATCGAGGAATTCTTTCCCGGTGCCTACCCTCTTGCCACACATCTCGATTTGCGCGTGCTGCGCGGTCAGGCCTACCTGGAGCTGTCCCACCTCGATGAAGCGGAACAGGAGTTCAGCGCCGCGCACGACCTGGATGTGATACGTCCTGAACCGCTGATCGGACTGGCCACGGTGCAGCTGCGCCGCAATGAGCTGGAGCAGGCCGACCAGATCATGCAACAGGCCCGCGAAAGGGGTCCCGAAAATCCCGAGGTGTGGCATCTGGCCGGGGCCATTGAACATGCCCGCGGCAACCTCTGGCAGGCCGTGGAGCACTATAGCCGGGCCCTGGAACTCGAGCCGCGTCACCTGGCGGTGCGCATTGCGCGCGCGGGTGCATATATGGATCTTTCGCAGATGGAAAAAGCCAAGGCGGATATCGCCTTTCTGCGCGAGGAGTATCCCTACGATCCCCGTGCCGCCTATCTGCAGGGCGTGGTACTGGCTCGCGATGGCGATAGTGATGGTTCCCACACGGCCCTTGCTGAAGCCGCTGCAATCCTCGAACGAATACCACCGGAAGTATTGTACCGGCATACCCCAAGCCTGTTGCTGGGCGGGTTGGTGCATTACAGCCTGAACCAGAATGAACAGGCGATCTCCATGCTCTCGGTCTACGTGGAGCGGGTACCCGCCCAGTTGGGCGCGCGCAAACTGCTTGGTTCACTGCTGGTGCGAGAGGATGAACTGGAAAAGGCGGCCCGGATTCTGGAGCCGGCCCTGGATCGTGCGCCCAACGATGAAAGCCTGCTGACAATGCTGGGTTCCGTCTATGCCCGGCTCGGCCGGCATTTCAAGGCAACGGAGTTGCTCGGGCGGACACTGGAACTGAACCCGCAGAGCAGTGAGGCACGCCTGGAACAGGCCACCCTGGATCTGGTGCGCGGTCGTCGCGATGAGGCCATGACGGAGCTGGCCCGGGTTTTCGACCAATCGCACGATGACGAGCAGGCCGGCATGATGCTGGCGGTGCTGTACCTGCAGAACGGCACCGCCGACAAGGGCCTGGAGGTGGCGGAAAAGCTCATGGCCCGCGATCCCGATAACCTCACCCTGCAAAACCTGCATGCTGCCGCGCTGACCGCCAACGGCCAGCTGGATGCCGCACGTTCCGCGTATCAACAGATGCTGCAGCGTGATAGCGGATTTCTGCCGGCTCGCCTCAACCTGGCCAAACTGGACCGCGTTCAGGGCCGGCCGGATGCGGCACGTACGGCATTGGATGCCATCCTGCAGCAGTCTCCCAAGCATATCGAAGCCATCATGGAGATGGGCCGCCTTGCGGAACAGCAGGGAGATGCCGGGGCGGCGGTGCGCTGGCTGCGCAAGGCCCATGATCTCGAACCAGGCTCGCCCCACGTGGCTGGATACCTAGGCAATCTGTTACTGCGCGAGAATGAGCCTGGCGAGGCATTGCAGGTGGTGCGTACCGTGCTGCAACGTGACCCGAATAACCTGCTGATGCTGGAGCGACAGGGGCAGGCTGAACTGGCGCTGGGCCAGTATCTGCCCGCACGCAGCAGCTTCAAGAACCTGTCCCAGTTGGCCGGCTTTGATACTCCACTGTTGTTGCGGGTGGCGCGCTACCAGCTTGCTGCGGAGGACCTGGATGGTGCTGCCTGGTCGGTGCAGAAGGCACTGGAAAATGCCCCCGATTCACTGGCTGCGCAGGTCATGATGGGGGAGATCGAGATGACCCAGGGCAAGACCGGGCAGATGGAAGCCCGTGCCCTCAGGATCCAGGAGCAGTGGCCCGAGGCCGGTGATGGGTTCCGGCTGCTGGGTAATCTATATACTCGCCAGGGGCAGGGCGATGAGGCCATCGCCCAGTATCGTCTTGCCCTGAAGCGCAATGCCACTCAGGAGTCGGCCCTGCAACTGGCCAATGGCTACCGGCGGGCAGCGCGTGTGGAGGAGGCCATCGGTTTCCTCACGTCCTGGCTGGAGGAGCATCCCGATCACACCCCGGTGCGTCTGGCGCTGGCAGAGGCCTATTTGCAGAAGGGTGATCTGACCGCCGCCGCGGATGGTTACCAGTCGGTACGTGCGGTTGTGGGAGATGATCCCCGGGTGCTCAATAACCTTGCCACCATCGCATTGCGTCAGGGCAAGCTTGATGAGGCCCTGGAACTGGCCCGTCGGGCCCATGACCTGGATGCCGAAAACCCCTTCATCAACGATACGCTGGGCTGGTCCCTGGTGCGGGCCGAGCGGGCGGAGGAGGGCCTGCGTTTCCTGAGGGAGGCCCAGCTACGCATCGCCAATCATCCTGAAATCCGCTACCATCTGGGGGCGGCATTAGCGGCCCTGGGGCGTGCATCGGAAGCGCGTGCTGAACTGCAGCAGGCGTTGGCGGGCAGAGAGGATTTCGAAGGTCGGGCCGATGCCCGGGCGCTGCTGCAAGGATTACATGAATCCCAAAGCCGCTAGGGACTGTCAATGAAATTTACAGTCCGCCTTGAGCGGACGTGGCTGTATAGTGTAATTTATTGAAAATAAAATAAAAATAAATGTTGGTGTGAAATTTGCTTTGGTTATATGCAGTGAATATGGCAGGACAAGCCATATCAGTTACAACTAATAAGAAGCACATCCGGGGACGGACCCCGGGATTGCCTAAAAACGCACAAGATCAAACACAGGTGATCGTAATGAAACCGAGTCGATTCGTCTCCGCTGCCGTGTTGGGCCTGTCCCTGGCCGGCGCCGCTCTGCCTTCCCACGCCGCAATTGATTGGGTTTTCGCCAGTGGCTGTATCAGCGGCTGCGGCACTCCTTCCAACGGCAATGTCCGGGAATACAGTTCCGCCGGCAACAGCGTGTTTGCCTCCGCCTGGTCCAATACGGGTTCCGGTGGAGACTTGCAAACCCAGCGGCTGTACCAGTACAACGGTAGCGGACTGGGTGTGAGGAACCGTGGCGAAGACGGCACTTCCCCCAATCACTCCACCGATAACGCCGGTTACATCGATTCCGTACTGTTCGATTTCGACGGCAAGGCCGTGACCCTCGAACAGGTGAAGATCGGCTGGCGGCAGACCGATGCCGACATCACCCTGATGGCCTACACGGGTGTTGGTGCACCGAACCTGTCCGGTGGCTATGACTATGCCAGCCTGGCCTCCAATGGCTGGACCCACGTGGGTGACTACACCGACCTTTCCACTGGCAGCAACAAGGCCGTGAACAGTGGCGGTGTGTATACCTCCAGCTACTGGTTGATCAGTGCCTTCAACAATCAGATCAGCAGTGCCAATATTTCCAGCGGTAATGATTATTTCAAGATCTACTCTGTTGCCGGTTCATTCTTTACTCCCAACAACACGGTTCCGGAACCGGGCAGTCTGGCCCTGCTGGGTTTGACCCTGCCACTGCTGGCCTGGCGGCGTCGACGGGCGGCACGGATGTAATAACAGCCATACCCAGTATGGGCTGCATATGACAGGGGGCTTCGGCCCCCTGTTTTTTTGTCCGGTTTTTCTACTCGGTGGGGAGTGGCGGGTTTTCTCTTACCGCCTGATGATAAGCGGTTATGCGTTGTGTTCCACCGCTTCGCGGATACCGCCCGCCCACCAGATTCGGCAGGCGCCTTCGTCGGATACCATGCAGGGACCGATAGGGGTGCGCGGGGTACAGGCCTTGCCATAGAGTTTGCATTGATTGGGGTAGCGCTTGCCTAGTACTACCCGCGCGCAGTCGCAGCCAGGTGGCATCTCGCCGGCACGTTTGCGGGCATCATCACGGTAGTGGGGCAGTTGCTGGTGTACGTCCTTGTGACGGTAGGCATCGTTTAACACATAGCCGGAAGCGGGGATGGTGCCAACTCCACGCCAGGTTGCATCGGCAACATTCAGGGTCTGCTGCATCAGTCGCTGGGCAGCCTGGTTACCGCCGGGACGCACGATTTCAGGATAGCAGTTATCGAGAAAGCGCCGATCTTCCAGATGCTGGCGCAGAACGGAATATAACGCCGCCAGTAGTGATTCGGGTGTAAAGCCGGCCACCGCCGCCGGCAGACCGTGTTTCTCGACTACGAACTCCCATTCCTCGGGGCCCATGATGGTGGATACATGTCCTGGTGCAATCAGGGCCTCGAAGCCCGGTTGCTCGGAATCAAGCAGCATGGCCACTGCGGGCCAGGTAAGTCTGCCCGACAGCAGCATCAGCAGGTTATCCGGGCTGCCTTCCGCCAGCATGGCGGCCACCGGGGCGGTGGTGGTCTCAAAGCCGGCGGCAAAGAACACCACGGTGCGATCCGGGTTGTCGCGGGCGATGGAGGCTGCTTCGGAGGGCGAGGCGATGGGACGGATATCCGCACCGGCCGCCTTGGCCTGTTCCAGGGAGCGGATATCGGCCTTTTTCACATTGACCGGCACTCGCAGCATATCGCCAAAGGCCACCAGGATGAGATTCTCATGGAGAGCGAGCTGAATGGCTTCGTAGACGTCTTCTTCAGGGCATACGCAGACCGGACAGCCGGGGCCGGGGATGAGTTCGATGGCCGGTGGCAGTGCGCCGCGCAGGCCGGCCATAGTGATGGAACGTTCGTGACCGCCGCAGACATTCATTACCCGCACCTTGCCCTGCAGGGGTAACTGATGAATCCGTTGCAGCCATTCCTTTGCTTTCGTGGACATGTGTGATCCCTCAGCCGCCGGAATGAGCGGGGGTATTGCGGGTAGCGGCAGCGTGTTGCTGGATGCCTTCGGGCTGTATGGCTGGGGTCAGGGTATTCCCATCCTGTATGCGTCTACGATGGGCGGTCAGTTCGTTGCGCAGCCAGTCGAGCCAGGCCTCCAGTTGTAAGCCCTTGCGTGCCGACATGGTGATTACAGGCGCGGTATTGGCCAGGGCGCGCAGATGCCGCTCGGCGGCCGCCGGGTCGAAATCGTCCAGCACCGCCAGCAGGTCTGACTTGGTCAGCAGCATCAGATCGGTGCCGCGGAACATGACCGGATACTTGGCCGGTTTGTCCTCGCCCTCGGTGACGGACAACAGGGTGACATTGCGATGATGGCCAAGGTCGAAACTGGCCGGACAGACCAGGTTGCCAACATTCTCGATAAACAGGATATCCAGGGTGTCGAGGTCCAGTTGATGCAGGGCATCATGGACCATGTGGGCATCGAGATGACAGGCGGTGCCGGTGACGATCTGTACGGCGGGAACGCCGCGGGCGCGGATACGCTCGGCATCGTTTTCGGTTTCCAGATCCCCTTCGATGACCCCGATACGAAATTCATCGCCCAGGGCTTCAATGGTAGCCTCCAGCAGGGCGGTCTTGCCGGAGCCGGGTGAGGACATGAGGTTGATGGCCAGTACCTCATGGCCATCGAAATGCCGGCGGTTATGCAGCGCCTGCAGGTCATTCTCGGACAGCAGGTTGCGCAACACGGTGATGGCGCGCTTACCGTCATTGGTACGGGCCAGCTTGCCCTGTCCGCGGATCAGATGCTGATTGCCAGGTGTAATGTTGCAACCACAGGTATCGCACATGGAGTTTTCCTCCCGAGGTGGAAAAAAGGGTACCGTTGCTCAGCACTCCAGTTCAACACTGGCGAGCAGCAATTCGTCACCGCTCACCAGCTGGGTATGATAATCGCCGCAGGTGCCGCACAGCAGGCGATTCGGCAGGGCGTCGGTTTCGGCACCGCACTGCTCGCAGCGCACCCGGACCGGCAGGCTTTCCAGTTCGAGTGCGGCGGTATCGGCCAGAGTACCCGCACTGGCAATAGGGAAAGCCTGTGCCAGCAGTTGTGGCTCGACGCCCGACAGGGGGCCGACCTGGACGCGGATGCGGGTGACCAGGCGGGCCTGCTGCTGCCGGGCGATCTCCATCACCTGCTGCAACATGCTCTGGCATACCGCCAGTTCATGCATTTTGCGGGGCCCCGCTCAGGGCCAGCATTTCGTCATACAGTTCCCAGGCGGAACGGGCATCCTGCGGGGTCATTTTCTGAATTGCATAGCCCACGTGCACCATGACGAAGTCACCAGGTGTGATTGCCTCTTCCTGCATCAGGAACAGACTCACATCGCGTTGGACACCTTTGGCTTCACAGTGAGCGATGAAGCCATCGACGGCGGTTACCTGCATGGGGATTCCTAGGCACATGGGACCGGTCCTTTTGGTGAAAGGCGAAGATTTTCAATCTTGCACTATGCTTGATTATATCGAGTTTAGCCTACACCCAGTTATGCCAGGGTGCCACCCCGGCAAAAACCGGATATGGACCGGAATCGGAGTAATTGTTGATCCGGATCATCGTTCGGGATAGGGGGGAGCGTATGGTGTGAACCAACGTATGGTTGCCTCAATGCCCCGTATTCACGGGGGGAGGGTTGCGTTAGTATCAGTGGCACAGCACGGAGCACCGGTATCAACCAGGGAAGGCAGGTACTGTTCGCTATACCGGTATGGGGCATCGTGGTGGGCTGCCCTCGGGTATATGGCCGGCGATAGTGGTATGAAGGGTTTGAGGTGAACTGCCGGGGTATTGGCAGCAACAATAACGCATGCATTGATCAAGAGAGACAGGCATGGAATCCAATGTGCTGGTACTCGGAGTAGGTAATACTCTATTGAGTGACGAGGGTGCAGGCGTACACGCCATTCATGCCCTTGAGGCCGATGAGCCATCCATTCCCGAGATTCGCTACTTGGATGGTGGCACGCTCAGCTTTGTGCTCGCCGGCGCCATCGAGGAAAGTGATCAACTCATTGTCGTGGATGCCGCTGAGTTCGGCGAACCGGCGGGCACCGTTCGCTGTTTCGAGGGTGAGGCCATGGACAGCTTCCTGGGTAGTAACCGTAAACGCAGCGTACACGAGGTCAGCCTGCTGGATCTCATGGCAGTGGCGCATCTTGCCGGTCATCTGCCGGAGCGCAGGGCACTGATCGGCATCCAGCCGCAAAACCTCGATTGGGGGCATGATCCAAGTCCGGCGGTGCAGGCCGGTATCGGGGTTGCCTGCGACCAGGTTCGCAGCCTGATTCAGAGGTGGCGCACATGAGTCATCTTACTGACATCCCGGTTACCGTGATCAATGGCGAGGATGATTTCGATGCCCCCAATGGTCGCGCCCTGCTGGTGGAACTGGAAGGCCTGCTTGAAAATCTGGTGCAGCACGGCCGTGAGGGCAGCATCGACCTGCGCTCGCTGCCGCTGTCGCCGCGGGATCTGGAATACCTGCGGGAACAACTGGGGCACGGCGAAGTGGACGTCGAGGTGAATGCCCTGGGTCCGAGCCGGATCTATGAAACCGCCATCCATGGTATCTGGTGGGTGCGACACTACAACAGTAATGATGAGGTGATGGCCGAGTTTCTTGAACTCACCCATTGCCCGGACATCATTCGCGCGCATCCGGCTGATGTGCGGGACAGTATCGAGGTATTACGCAGTAAGATTCTGGAAAACTCACAAGGCTGAAAAAGTTCGCGGGAGGCGACCATGAGCAAACGTCCAACGGTGGCGGAACACCTGGCCCGGCAGGGGGTAAGCCGGCGAGCATTTCTCAAGTTCTGTGCGGCAACCGCCTCACTGATGGCCTTGCCGCCGAGCATGGCGCCGGCGATTGCCGAGGCGCTCGGTAAACGTCGACGCCCGGCGGTGATCTGGCTGTCTTTCCAGGAGTGCACGGGTTGTACCGAGTCCCTGACCCGCTCCCATAGCCCGACCATTGAAAGCCTGATCTTCGATGTCATTTCCCTCGACTATCATCACACCCTGCAGGCGGCGGCCGGTCATGCGGCGGAAGCCGCCCGTGAGGCGGCGCAGAAGGAATTTGCCGGTGAATATCTGCTGATCGTCGATGGGTCCATACCTATGAAAGATGGTGGTGTCTATTCCACCATCGCGGGCATGACCAACCTGCAGATGCTGGAAGAGAGCGCCAAGGGTGCTGCTGCGATCGTTGCGGTAGGCTCCTGTGCCGCCTTTGGCGGCATTCCAAAGGCCAACCCCAATCCGACCGGAGCGGTGTCGGTATCGGACATTATTCATGACAAGCCGATCATCAATGTCTCCGGTTGCCCGCCGATCCCGGTGGTGATTACCGGTGTGCTGGCGCACTACCTCACCTTCGGCACCGTGCCCGAACTGGATGATCTGGGCCGGCCGAAGGCCTTTTACGGCGAGACCATTCATGACCGCTGTTACCGGCGGCCATTCTACGACCAGGGTAAATTCGCCAAGACCTTCGATGACGAAGGTGCACGTAATGGCTGGTGCCTGTATGAGCTGGGCTGTAAGGGACCGACCACCTATAACGCCTGTGCGACCACCAAGTGGAATGACGGCACCAGTTTCCCCATTGAATCGGGACACGGCTGTATCGGTTGCTCTGAACCGGATTTCTGGGATGCCGGCAGCTTCTATAAGGCATTGAGCATGCCTACTTCCAACCTCAGTGAACTGGCTCTCGGCGCCGGTGCGGTCGGTGTGGCAGCCGGTGTGGCGGCGGGCCTAATCAATCGCCACAACAAGTCCAATGCCAAGGCGGGGCGCAAGCCCCTTACCGTGGAAGAACTGGAGCAACAGGACGGAGGCAAATAATCATGAGTGACGTGGAGTTGCTGAACTGGGTGCGCGGTCCCGGTCTCCAGATCGCCGTTGCGATCTTTCTGGTCGGGGTGGTTGTGCGCTTTATTGAGATGTGGATGCTGGGTCGCAAGCAGGATCTCAGCGAGCCCCGTGCCAGTGCCATGTCATCGGGCTGGCGCATGGTCTGGCATCGCTCGATTCCTGCCCCGGGCATGGTCAAGGCATCCCCGGTCGTGATCTATGCGGGATACGCCTTCCATATCGGTTTCCTGATCACCCTGTTGTTCTATGCACCGCATATCCTGCTGTTCAAGGATGTATTCGGTTTTGGTTGGCCCGCGATGCCGTTTTTCATTGTCGATGCCGCCGCGGTGATTGCCATTATTGCCCTGCTGGTGCTATTGGTACATCGCTTCATGCATCCGGTGCGGCGTTTCCTGTCCACCTATCAGGATTACCTGTCCTGGGCAGTGACCATCCTGCCCCTGGTGACTGGCTATTTCGCCTACCATCGCATGCTGCTGCCTTATCCACAGATGCTTGCCTACCATATTCTCAGTGTAGAGTTGCTGCTGGTGGTGATCCCCTTCACCAAGCTGATGCATACCTTCACTATCTTCATTTCCCGCTGGTATAACGGCGCCGCAAGCGGGCGCAAGGGAGTGCAGTTATGAGTGCCATGAATCTGGAACGTGGTGTCAAGGTCATGATGGAGCAGATCGACGCACCGATCGCCTCCTATTTTAATAGCTGTGTACACTGTGGCCTGTGCGCCGAGGCCTGCCTGTTCTATACCGAAACCGGTGATCCCAAGTACACGCCCATTCACAAGCTGAAGCCGATGGAGCGTATCTGGCGGCAGGAATACACCTTCTGGGGCAAGCTGATGTCCGCCGTAGGGCTGAGTAAGCGAGTCACCGACGAGGACCTGGATGCCTGGCAGGAGCTGGTCTACGACAGCTGCACCCTGTGTGGCCGGTGTACGGCCGTATGTCCGGTGGGTAATGACATCGCCTACATGGTGCGCAAGATGCGTGAAGGGTTTGTCGCTTCCGGTCATGCCACCGAGGGCTTGACCAGTGCGGCCATTCGCTCTGTCAATATTGGCAGCCCTATGGGTATCAAGGCCCCGACCCTGGAAAAAATGGTGGCAGTCGAGGCCAAGGCCAGTGGCATTGAGATTGAACTGGACAAGCCGGGAGTGGAGTACCTGCTTATGCTGTCCTCGGCGGAGATCATGCAGTTCCATGAGTTCATCGGTGCCGTGGCCAAGATCATGAAACATGCCGGTGCCACCTGGACCATCTCCACCAAGGCATTTGAGGCTACCAATACCGGCATACAGATTGGTTCCTCCGATATCGCAGCAACCCTGGTGCAGCGCATCGTCGATGTCGCCACTGAACTGGGCGTGAAGACCGTAATCAGTCCCGAATGCGGTCACGCCTATACCGCCATTCGCTGGGAAGGCCCGAACCTCATCGGCAAGTCCTATCCCTTCAAGGTCCAGCATATTGTCGAGGTACTGGATGATTTCCGTGCCCAGGGCCGCCTGCGCATGGACGGCACGATGGAAGATATGAAGCTGACCTTCCACGATCCCTGTCAGATGGTCCGTCGTGGCGGTGTGGTCGAGCAGCCCCGTAACCTGCTATCACTGTGCGCGGAGAATTTCGTGGAAATGCCCGACCACGGCGTCTGGAACTGGTGTTGTGGCGGTGGCGGTGGAGTCAGTACCAACGAACGGGCCGAGCCACTGCGTTTGAAGGTCTTCAGTCGCAAGAAGAAGCAACTCGATACCATCGGCGTGAAAGCCATGGTGACCACCTGTTCCAACTGTCGGAACATGCTGGAGGAGGGCCTGGAGGAATATGAAATGGATGTGGAAGTGCTGAGTCTGACCGAGTTGTTAGCGGAACACCTGGATGAAAACCCGGCCAGCGGGGGAGCTGAATAATGAGCGAACGAGTCGTAGTAGATCCCATCACCCGAATCGAAGGTCACCTGCGCATCGAGGCGGAAACCAGCGACGAGGGTATCATTCAACAGGCCTCCAGTTCCGGCACCATGGTGCGTGGCATCGAGATCATCCTGCGTGGCCGAGATCCACGTGATGCCTGGGCCTTTGCCCAGCGTATCTGCGGTGTCTGTACCCTTGTGCACGGCATTGCTTCGGTACGATCCGCCGAGGACGCCTTGCAGTACAGCATTCCCCACAATGCACAGCTGATCCGTAACCTGATGATCGCCGGCCAGTACGTGCATGATCACGTCATGCATTTCTATCACCTGCATGCGCTGGACTGGGTAGATGTGGTGTCGGCGCTGAAGGCCGATCCAAAGGCCACCTCGGAACTGGCCCAGTCCATCAGCAATTATTCCCGGTCTTCACCGGGCTATTTCGCCGATACGCAGAAGAAACTCAAGAATTTTGTCGAATCGGGTCAGCTGGGCATCTTCAGCAATGGTTACTGGGGGCACCCGGCCTATAAATTACCGCCGGAAGCCAACCTGATGGCGGTGGCGCATTACCTGGATGCGCTGGCCTGGCAGCGGGACGCGGCAAAGCTGCTCACCATTTTCGGCGGCAAGAACCCGCATCCCAATTTCCTGGTGGGCGGTTCACCCGCGGCAATCAGCGTTCATCCCGGTCATACCGGCAAGGGGAAGGGGCCGCATTATCGGGGTGGCGGTGGAGGGGCGACAGCCCTGGACCTCACCGGCCTGCAGAAGGTGCAGGAAATTATTCACCAGATGCGCGATTTCGTCGATCAGGTATACGTGCCCGACACCCTGGCCATCGCCGGTTTCTACAAGGACTGGGCCTTCCAGGGTGAGGGCATCGGTAATTTCATGACCTACGGTGATTTCCCCGACAAGGACATGAATGATATCGGTAGCTTCATGGTGCCGCGTGGCGTGATTCTCGACCGTGACCTGTCTCGTGTACACGAACTGGATCTCAATGACGATGACCAGATCAAGGAATTCGTGGCCCATTCCTGGTATGACTATACCGACGGCAAGGAAGCGGGCCTGCACCCCTATAAAGGCGAAACCAGTCTCAACTACTCCGGCCCGCAACCGCCCTATGAACACCTTGACACCAACGCCAGCTATTCCTGGATGAAATCACCACGCTGGCGTGGCAAGCCCGTGGAAGTGGGGCCCCTGGCACGTATGCTGATGCTCTATGCCACCGGTCACGAGCAGGCCAAGGACCTGGTGAACATGACCCTCAAGACCCTGGATGCGCCGGTCGAGGCGCTGTATTCCACCCTGGGTCGCACAGCGGCGCGTACCCTGGAAACCAAGATCATGGTGGATGCCATGCAGGGCTGGTATGACCAGTTGATGGCCAACATCAAGGCCGGTGATCTGAAAACCTTCAATGAGGAAAAATGGGAGCCGAGCACCTGGCCACGACGTTGTCAGGGAGTCGGATTCATGGAGGCACCGCGTGGTGCGCTGGCCCACTGGATGGTGATCCAGGATGGCGTGATCGACAATTACCAGGCGGTGGTGCCCAGCACCTGGAATGCTGGGCCCCGCGACGTGCAGGGCAAGGACGGTCCCTACGAGGCGGCATTGAAGGGACACAAGTTACACGATGCCAAGCAGCCCATCGAAATCCTGCGCACCATTCACAGCTTCGATCCCTGCATTGCCTGCGCCGTGCATGTGACGGACCCGGAAGGTGATGAACTGGTGAAGGTGAAGGTGCGCTGAAGGTCTTTGGCGTTCCACGGGAGTGGTTGGATTTTCAACCCTGTCCCTAACCCTCTCCCAGTTATGGGAGAGGGGGCTATCGGGCATTCCAGTTCACGTGCCTGTCCGCAGCCCGAATTCATGCGGACAGTATTGACTCGGCAAGCCCCCACAGGTTTATCACGCAAATAATGGTACGACCACCAGGTTGCGCATCATATTGTGCGATGGTGGCAACAGGCTTCCCCCCCCCAGTAGGTCCGAATTTATTCGGACAATCCGGGTTTGATCACAAGCTCACAAGTACTTACGTATTCCCCGGATCTCTGTTCAGAAATCCGCCCGGTAGCCCATGCTCAGGAAATAGGCCTGGTCCCGTTCGGTGTCAGTGGTGAGCTGCCGTGTGGACCACTCGCCGCCGGCCTCGATCTCGAAACGGTAGCGTTTGCGCCAGCGGTAATCCATGCGTAGCGAGGGGGCGGTGGTCCACTGGGTGGAGTCGTCGTTCAGGTTTTCACGGTAGTCGACCCGGATGCGCGGATTGACGCGCCAGTCGTGGGTGATGGGGTAGCGAGTGTTGGCCAGCAGGGAGATGGTATTCGAGGTGCTGGTATCGGAGTAGCGTACACCGAGAATGGAGATGTCACCTGGCTTGAACAGGCTGCTGCCGATCAGCTGGGTACCGAAAAAATATTCATTACCGGTGCCAGGCACAGCATCGACACCTCCTGAGGCAATGGTGGAAGAAAGATTGGTCACTGCCACATCGGCGCTGATCTGGTACTGAGCGGTGAGAGGATGAGCGAATCCGATGGTCAGGGATTTGCTGTCCGCGGTCCGGTCCTGTGCCAGCTGTTCAATCTGCTCTGCGGTGAACAGGGCTTCCAGTTCGTCGAGGGTGGTGAGCGGCTGCCCCTGCAGGGCATTGCCTGTCATCAGGATAGGATTCTTGCGAATATCGAGACTCATATTCACCGTGGTGCGGCTTGGCAGCGTCCAGGTGCCAAGCATCAGCAGGGTATTGAGTTCATCATAGTGAATGTCGTAATCGAGATAGGTCAGCAGCGAGTGAGTAGGGTCGAAGTAGCGTGCTTCACCACCTATCGCCCGGCGATCGATCAGGTCATCGTTGCGTTGCTCAACATAGAACGCCACGAAATCCCAGGCGTTGGCAAAGGTCCCCAGGTCAGCGCTGAGCCCGTAAAAAAACCGGTGTCCATCGAGTCCATCCTGAGTGCTGGCCACCGGCAGGCCGGTGACCGCGTTGAGCCTCAGCCAGGATAGGGCAGGGTAGGACAGCAGGGCGCCATCGAAGCGCCCCAGCACACCGCCCGTGTTGCGGGTCTGGCGGCCGATGCGGGTGGAGAATCCCTTACCACGTGCGGTAGCATCGAAATAGAGGCTGCTCACCCGCGACTCGTCATCACTATCATCGAGAAAATCGAGCAGATAGGAGCCTGTGAAACGGGTCTGCAGGTCGTACTTTTCACCACGTCGGCGCGAGGTGACATCCAGATCCGATATCAGCGAGGACTGGTCGACGCTGGAACCCGCGGCATCAATGACGCTCACGTCCCGGCGATAGTACTGGGAAAAGCCTCCATACACTTCCCAGGGCACCTGCTCCTGTTCACGTGTAGTGGCGCGCAGTTTTTCGCGCGGTGTGGCACGTGCCGTAGTAAGGCCAAACAGACGCTGGCGTACCCGGCTGGCACCTTCTCCTTCGGGGTAGAGCTGCAGATAACGTTCGTATTCGGCCTTGGCGTGGGCCAGTTGCCCCATGCGTTCCCGCGCGAGACCAAGGAATTCCTGGGCGTCCTGTAGATAATCATGATCGGGATACTGCAAAACCTTGGTGTACAGCTGCACCGCGCGGCCGTATTCGCCGGCAGTCATGAGCTGGCGGGCCTCCTCCATCAATTTCTCCAGTTTGTCATTGGAGGTTTTGGGGCGTGTGGGCGTAATGGCGGCCGGCGCGGTTGTACCGGTACGTACATCGGACAATGGCACGATGCCGCTGTCTTCTGCGATCGCACGTTCGATTTCCTGATCGCTGGCAATATCCACCCAGGCGTCGGGATACTGATCGCGCAGGGTTTCGATCACGCTGAGTGCCGCCGCCTTGGTGCGATAGAAACCCAGTCGAAGGCGATTCCAGTTGCGGTTATCGACACTGATGCGGGCCAGGTAGAGGGCATGGCCGCGCTGGATCTCGGCCGGAAATAAAGGCTTGCTGATTGCGCTGACCGAGGAAGCCAGGTTGATCACATAGCGGCCTTCCGGTTCTATCGGGCCCGAGGCCTGTGGGAAGGGCTCTCCCGGGACGGCCATCAGCTGTGGTGTGCTTGCCGGTGGTTGGTCCGGGTTGGGTTGCAATTCCACCAGCAGGCTGCGGGAATCGGCGCTGGAACGCATCTGTACCAGTACCGGCTGGGTGAAACGGAGCAACAATGTGGCCTGGTTGGTGGTGTTGGTCTCGAATTGCACATCCAGCAGGGGAATGGTGTCGGTTGGGCGCAGGCTGAGCACCTGCTGGGATTCGGTTTCCGGGTCTGTCAGATCGACGCCGGACACCGAACGTAGCTGGATCTGGATTTCATCACTGGCCGTCAGTGGTACATGGTTCAGGTACTGCATGGGGTAATTGAACTCGATACGTATGGCAGCCTGGTCACCACTGACGCGGGTATCGATGGTGTCCACGATCCGCGTCTGGGCCAGGGGTGCGGCGCTGAGGCACAGGCCGAGCAACAGTGTTATCGAGTACATCAGGGTGATTGGTAAGCGTCCAGGTATCATGATCATGTGTGCCGTGGTTGGTCTGTTATGGTTGTTAGCAGGGAGGCTGGGTGATGACCACTACGGAAATGCTGCGGTAGTCGGCACCGGGAAAGACTTCAAAACTTACTGGTTGCTCGAATTCGAGTACCAGGTATGGTGTATCTTCGTGGTCACCTTCGTAGGCTACTTCCCGTAGGGCGGCAAACTCCGCGGCGGGCGGGCGCATGGCCTCGCGGCCGCTCATCGCAGCACGCTCCGTGGCGGGCACCAGCTGAGGCTGAATGCGAATGTGCAGTTCCCGGCCTTCCTGTTGCGGGAAATGACTCAAATACTGGAAGGGAACGCTCAGCCGGATTTCCACGACGGCATGCCCAGGGCCGTGACGCACGCCGACATCATCCAGGACCCGGTTGCGTGCGGGTTCCGCCTGCACCGACAGGGACAGCATGGCGAATATCGACAGCCATAGCATCATCCATCCCGGGCTTTGATTCTGCGTGCCTGGCATTAGTTGTCCCAGGTGCGAGTGGAATGGCAGTCGCCGCAGTCGGCGGTGGTTCGGGGATGTTCCCGGGGCTTGCCTTCCGCAATGGTCCCGTTGTGACAGAACGCACAGTTGCCAAGCACATCATTGTGATCCACGCGCCTGACCGGGCTCCAGGCGGTCGTGCGATGACAATCCTCGCAGTTGTTGTTGGTCAATGGATGAATGGCGGGCTTTCCGGTGGCGGTGGTGCCGTTATGACAGGTGGCGCAGTTGCCGGATACAGTGGCATGGTCAAAGCTGGCTGGTGTCCAGGCACGGGTGCTGTGGCAGTTGTCACAGGAGGCGTTGGTGCTGATATGCGTGACTGGTTTACCGGTGGCTGTGCTGCCGTTGTGACAGCTGCTGCAACTCCCGGCTGCCACGCTGTTATGGTCGAATACGGCCGGTGTCCATCCGGTGGTGGTATGGCAGTCGTCGCAGGTATTCCCGGAAGGCAGATGGTTCACCGGTTTGCCCATGGCGGTGGTGCCGTTATGACAGCTGGAGCAGGTGCCGAGCACGGCGGTGTGGTCGACCCGTACTGCCGGCGACCAGTTGCGGGTGCTGTGGCAGTCATCGCAGGTATTGGTGGTGCTGATGTGCTGGGTGGTTTTGCCGGTGGCGGTGGTGCCGTTGTGGCAACTGGAACAGCTTCCGGTGACGTTAGTGTGATCGAATACCGCGCCGGTCCAGCTGCGGGTGGTATGACAGTCATCACAGGTGTTGC
>CBDUHN010000024.1:0-51033 GCA_965367295.1 uncultured Gammaproteobacteria bacterium
CCGGTGGGCTGCCGACGGGGGGGGCTGTGGGACGCACGGTGCTGGATTTGGCATCGGGTAAGCCGGGCCAGTTGCGCACCAGCTGTACCAGCCGCAGCAGGTTGGTTTTGAAGTCGGAACCGATATCCAGTCGGGTGGAGCCTTGACCTGCGGAGAGTAATTTTGATTCCAGGAACAGGCCCGACTGCTCCACTGCCCTGCGCAGGCCTTCCGGTGTGCTGACGGCTTTTGGCTCTGGCAGCTGGCGCAACAGGGTGCGGCTGAGCTCCTGCAATAGGGGGGGCAGGGGTTGCTGGCGGGCGGCACTGAGCTGGGCGAGGTTGCTGAGTAGTGGCGCCAGGGAACCCTGTTTGGGTAGTTCTGTGCGAATGGCATTGCCCACCGGGTCGGCGCTGGTCGTGGCGAGGATACGCAGCAACGGCTGCGGGGTGAGGCTTTCCACCTGCAGGGACAGCGGCTGGCCATTCTGCAGGGGAATGGGGCTCTGCCCCTGCACCAGCTGGTTGCCGATCTGCAGGGTGGTCTGCCCGCCGGGCGTGGAGGCTACCGTAACGGCACGCAGCACCTGGCCCACCTGCCAGCCACTGGCGGTGGCGTCGGTGCGCGTGGCGGCAGGCGGGATGCTGCTGGATACGGGACCGGTGGGTTCCATCGGGATGGCTCATTTCAGGGGCGATGCGCCAAGTGTGCAGCAATTTGCCATGGGAAGAAACGGCGGAAGTTTTTCATAGGCTGCGGCATACTCAGCCTATGAATGATTCCACATCCAGAGATCGATACTGGTATACGCGTCGTGACGGCGTCGTGCGTGGCCCGTTCCCCGCCGTGCAGATCACCCGTCATATGTTGCTGGGTCGCATTCGGATGACCGACGAACTGCGGGTGGAGTCGGAGGAATGGCGGTTGGTTTTGCAGTGCGAGAGCCTGTTTCCGGAAGAGTTGCGGGCGCCGTTGACCAGGGAAAACCAGGCCCGCCTGCAGCAGGCGCGGATGGCGGCCGATGAGCGTACGCCGGGTGACCGGCGGGCTCGGGAGCCTGCTCCGCCGCAGGAGATTCTGGAGCGCCGCTCCGGTGTGGAACGGCGTCGACCGGAGCCGATCGAGGTGGTGCGGTTTCGTGAACTGCGCTATCGCGAATCGGGGCAGGCTGCGCCGCTGCCCACCTCATCGACAGGTCGCGGCCTGGGTGGCTTGTGGCTGGCCGGATTACTGGGCTTGTTATTGCTCTGGTGGCTGGTGTACTGACGGGATTCGCGCTGTCCCTGGCTTTCTCCCGGAGGGAGGGATAGTGTTTACAGGGTCGCGGCGGAAAAGGTATCGCAGGTATCCAGGTTGCCGCTCTCCAGTCCGGTCTTGAACCACTTGACGCGCTGGACGGAGCTGCCGTGGGTGAAGGAGTCGGGGCTGACATGGCCCTGGGTCTGCTTTTGCAGCCGGTCATCGCCGATGGCGCTGGCGGCCGTCAGGCCTTCCTCCACATCACCGGCTTCCAGTAGCTGGCGGGATTGATGGGCATGGTGTGCCCAGACGCCGGCAAGACAATCCGCCTGCAGTTCCTGGCGTACCGAGAGCCGGTTGCGTTCCACTTCGCTCAGCCCCTTGCCGGCCTCGGCGACCTCGCGGGAAACCCCCAGCAGGGTCTGCACATGATGGCCCACCTCGTGGGCGATGACGTAGGCCTGCGCGAAATCACCCGGTGCCTTGAAGCGGTCTTTCAGATCGCGGTAGAAACTGAGGTCGATGTAGACCTTGTGATCACCGGGACAATAGAACGGCCCCACCGCCGCCTGCCCCAGTCCGCAGGCGGAACGGACCGAACCGCGAAACAGTACCAGGCGAGGCTCTTCGTAACGCCCTCCCTGCTGCTGGAACAGGGCATGCCAGGTATCTTCCGTATCCGCCAACACCACCGAGACGAAGTCCACCAGTTGCTGTTCCTCAGCGCTCTGGGCGACCGGCTGCCCCTGCCGGGAAGAAACGGCGTCGGTCATCCCGCTGCCCCCGAGCAGACTGCCCAGGTTGCCGCTGAACAGCGTATAGGCGCCAAGCGCCAGCACCGCTACTATGGTGCCCTTTACCCCCAACAGCCGGAATACCATGGGCAGCAGCCGGAGCATGCCGCCACTTCCTCCGGGCAGGTTCGGGCCGGGGCCGCGCATCCCGCGCCGGTCCTCAATGTTCTGGCTTTGTCGGTTTCCACGCCAACGCATCGCATGTGATCCTCAGGGTTGCTGCCAGGGCATTCATGCCAGTCATGAATGCCGGAAGTCATCTACTATTAAAGAACAAGGGTAGCTTACCCTGCCACCTGTGCGGCACGGAATGCAGTTTACAAACATGACACTCATTTACGCCCGAATCTGCATACAATCCATCTCAATCCGGCCGGATTCCCCTTTACCTACAGGTACCCGTAATGAGCACTGAAATTGACAGGCCGCATAGCCCTGCGGTGAAAGGCGGCCTGCGCTGGCCCCAGGTTGTACTTATCGTACTGGCCACCATCATGGTGACCGCTGGACTTAGCTACTGGCTGTTGAGCCAGTATCTGTTTCTCAAGGAGTTCAAACCTGTCGAACTGAAGACCCGGGAAGAGCAGGTGCTCAACAGCAAACTGCGCGCCATCGGTTTTGATGTGCAGGACAGTAGCACGGATGGAGCGCTGGAACCGGAACCCTATAGCGAAGCAGGTGCCCGGCGCGAGGTGAGTTTCAGCGAACGGGAACTGAATGCGATGCTGGCGAAGAATACGGACCTGTCACGCAAACTGGCGATCGATCTGTCCGATGAACTGGTCAGTGCGAAGCTGTTGATGCCGTTGGAAGATGATTTTCCCATCATGGGTGGCAAGACCCTGCGGGTGCATGCCGGTGTGGAACTGGCCTACAAGGGTGGTAAGCCGATTGTCGTGTTGAAAGGCGTCAGTGTGATGGGGGTGCCGATTCCCAATGCCTGGTTGGGTAATTTGAAAAACGTGGACCTGGTGAATGAATTTGGCGCCGATCAGGGGTTCTGGAAAACCTTCGCCGAGGGTGTGGACAACATTCATGTCGAGGAAGGCAAGCTCATGGTCAAGCTGAAGGAATAAGAAAACCTTTCGTCTATGGATCGTCCCGCGGCAGCGTTCCGCTGACTGTCGCTACAGGGTGCTATCCCTCTTCCCCCATTCGCTGCGCCTGCACATACGTGGCACCGAACGCCTCGGTATCGTAGCGCTGTATGTGCATATCCGCAGACCAGAAATCCATGGGCAATCCGGCTTTCTGTTTGAGGTGACGGAAAAAATCCGCGGGTTCCGGCAGGCTTTCCCAGACCGAGGGCAGGAAGGTGCCGCGATGGCCAGCCGCCTCCAGGATCAGGCCATCCTCGCCGGGCCGTAGCTGGGCGATGAGATCCGCCTCGGTGCGGAAATGCAGGTCCTCGGGGGTGCCGAGCACGGAGATTTCGAGGTCCAGATCAGCCAGCTCGGCACTTTGCAATGGCGGGAAACGGGGGTCGCGAAAGGCGGCATTGAAGGCGTTTTCCGCTACATCCTGTGCCAGTGGCTGACGGGCGACCAGGCTGCCGATACAACCGCGCAACTGGCCCTGGCGGTGTAGCGTGACGAAGCAGGCGGCCTCCTGTAACAGGCTGGCGGGCAGGGTGTCCACATCGACCTCGATCGGATACTGCGTGCGCAACCCACTGTCAATGGAGTCGGCAGCCAGGCGCAGCAGGATCTGTTGTTCGGATTCGTTGGTGGGCATGGCTTACTCGAAGGCGTATGCCCCATAGCCCACCACGCGGTCCCGTGGGCCGGCGGTGTCGCCGGAATTGCGCAGATCCAGGGTATGGGCCTTCAGGCCGTGCGAGCGGGCCACCTGCAGCAGACCATTGACGGGATTGCGGCCACAGGCATCGTCGTAATGAATCTGTTGCGGGGACAGGGTTTCGATGGCCCTGGAGGTGGTACGATCCATGTGACATGCGGTTTCGTAGTCGTGGTAGTGACTGAGATCGGAGCTGATCACCAGCAGGGTTTCCGGTCCACCCCAGAGGATTTCCAGCACTTCCGCAACCTCGGCGGTGGTACTGTCGCCAACCACGATAGGCACCAGCCGGAACACATCCAGGCATTCCTGCAAAAAGGGTAACTGGACTTCCAGGCTGTGTTCCTGGCGGTGGGCCTCGTCGAGGGTGCGCACCTGGGGTAGCTGGAGGATGCGTTCCACCGCGGTGGTATCGATTTCGATATTGCCCAGCGGGGTGGCGAAGTAACGGGCGCTACTGACCGCCATACCTTGTAATGCCACGCGGTGCGCGGGGCCAAGCAGTACCACCCGCTTAATTTCCGCACGGCGTTCCGCGAGGCTGGCATAGGCGGCAGCCGCGACCGGCCCGGAATAGATATAACCGGCATGGGGTACGATGATGGCCTTGGGCAGATGCCGTCCGGGGTGCGCCTGATGGAGATAATCCTGGATCGTTCGGTGCAACTCCTGCGGATTATCGGGGTAAAACATACCGGCCACCGCCGGCGTACGAATGGACATGATCCAGCCCTCCGAGTAATTGATGATCCATTCCCGTCAATCAGGTGCTTTCGACTGATTCGCCATACCCGCTATGCTTCAGCATGATGATCAGGGAATTAACCAGAGGCATATTTAGATATGTATGCCTGATTCGTGTGGATTACAAGGGCGCACAGGGAATTGAATAGGGGTAATATTGCAAATACAGGGCAAGTGGAGATCAGGATAATGAACACCACAGTGGATACCCGGTACTGGCATACTCTGGATGATGGTCGGGTGCAGTGTGATCTCTGCCCGCGTTTCTGCAAGCTGCACGAGGGGCAACGGGGTCTGTGTTTCGTACGTGCCAATGAAGATGGCAGGGTGGTCATGACCAGTTTTGGCCGTTCCAGCGGTTTTTGTATTGATCCCATAGAGAAGAAACCCCTGAATCATTTCCTGCCAGGTAGTCCAGTGCTTTCTTTTGGGACGGCCGGTTGCAATCTCGCCTGCAAATTCTGTCAGAACTGGGATATCAGCAAATCACGGGAAATCGACACCCTGGCCGATGCCGCGGCACCGGAGAAGCTGGCCCGGGTAGCCAGGGAACTGGGCTGCCGCAGTATCGCCTATACCTACAACGATCCGGTCATTTTCATGGAGTACGCCGATGCGGTAGCCGATGCCTGCCATGCCGTGGACGTGAAATCCGTGGCGGTGACGGCGGGCTATATCAACCCCGAACCGGCAAAGGAATTCTTTGCCCACATGGATGCCGCCAATGTGGACCTCAAGGCCTTTACCGAACGTTTCTACTGGAAGTTGACCGGTGGGCATCTACAGCCGGTGCTGGATACCCTGTTGTATCTCAAACATGAAACCAGTGTCTGGTTTGAACTGACTACGCTGCTGATCCCTGGTGAAAACGATTCCAGTGACGAGATAGAGAAAATGAGCCGCTGGGTGGTGGAGCATCTGGGGCCGGATGTGCCCATGCATTTCACGGCATTTCATCCCGACTGGAAGATGATGGAGGTGCCCCCGACGCCCCCGGCGGCCCTGACCCGCGCGCGGGCAGTCGCCATGCAGCAGGGGGTGCGTTATGCCTATACGGGAAATGTGCATGACAAGGCAGGGGAAAGTACCTACTGTCATCACTGCGGCCAGAAACTGATCGGTCGCGACTGGTATCAGTTGTCTGACTGGAATCTCACTCCCGATGGTAATTGCAATGCCTGTGGTACGCCGTTGGCCGGTGTGTTTGATGCACAACCGGGTGACTGGGGGGCGAAGCGCCAGCCGGTGCTGCTGGAAAAATATGCCTGAAACGGGACATCTTCCTGGATTCCGGTATCTTCCGGAATGACAGCTCGGGTAGTGGCTCAGTGATTTCTTGGATCCTGTTCAGTAAAACGATAAACCAGGACAACCAGCAAACACCATGAATTTGATTACCTCACTGCGTATTCTGATCATCGATGATTCAGAGGATGATGCCTTTCTGCTGGTGCGCGCACTGGAGCGTAATGGTTACCGGATTTCCTGGGAACGGGTCGATAGCGAGCCGGCCATGATGGACAGCCTGGCATCCAAGGACTGGGATGTGGTGATTTCCGATTACCATATGCCGGAATTCGATGCCCAGCGGGCGTTGGATCTGATGCAGGCCAGCGGTCTGGACCTGCCTTTTATTGTGGTGTCCGGTGCGGTGGGTGAGGAAAAGGCCGTGGAGATCATGCTCGCTGGCGCCCACGACTTCGTGGTCAAGCAGAATCTGTCCCGTCTGGCCCCCGTGATCCAGCGTGAATTGCGCGAGGCCCAGTTGCGCAAGGAGCGGCGCCGTGATGAGGAACAGTTGCAACTACAGGTTGCCGCGCTGGATTCCGCCGCCAACGGTATTTTTATCACCGATCGTGATGGCACTATCGAATGGGCCAACCAGGCCTTTACGGAACTGACTGGTTATGGATTTGATGAGGCGGTGGGGCAGTCGGCCGGTATCCTGAGATCGGGAAAATACGCGAATGCCTTCTATGGCGAGCTCTGGAACACCATTCTGGAAGGGAAGAAGTGGCATGGGGAAATCATCAACCGGCGCAAGGATGGCAGTGAGTATGTTGAGGAACAATCCATTACCTCGGTGCGCAGCACCGATGGCGAGATCTCCCATTTCATCATCATTCAACAGGATGTGACTGAGCGGCAGCGTGCGGCACGGGAGCGTGAGGATTTGCAGCGCCAGTTGCAGCAGGCACACAAAATGGAAGCCCTGGGGCAGTTGGCCGGTGGTATCGCCCATGACTTCAACAACATCCTTGGCGCCATCATCGGCTATACCGATCTGGCCCTGGAGCGGTTTGCGCCCGATGGTCAGGGCAAACTGGGCGAGTACCTGAATCAGGTCTATCGGGCGGCTATTCGCGCCCGTGATCTCATTGCCCAGATGCTGGCCTACAGCCGCAGCAGTGGTCGCTCCAGCCAGGTGGTGCGGGTGGAGTCGGTGGTCAAGGAGGTGATCAAAATGTTGCGCTCCGCCATGCCCGCGACCATGGAATTCCATACTGAGTTCGCAATAGAGGTTCCCATGGTGCGCATTGACCCGGTGCAGCTTCACCAGATGGTAATGAATCTCTGCATCAATGCCCGCGATGCCATGGAGGGGCACGGACAGTTGCAGGTGCGGGTGGAGCGTGCCCAGGGGTTGCAGGCGGTATGTGCTTCCTGCCATCACCAGATGGAAGGGGATTTTGTGGAACTGAAGGTCTGTGATTCCGGTGCGGGTATTGAGCAGGATGTGTTGCCGCGCATTTTTGAGCCGTTTTTTACTACCAAGGCGGTGGGTAGTGGTACCGGCATGGGGCTGTCGGTGGTGCACGGGATTCTGCACGAACACGGTGGCCACGTACTGGTGGAGACCACACCGGGCCATGGCACCTGTTTTCGCCTGCTGTTGCCCGGTCTGAGTGCGGCGGTGATGGAGGAGTCCTGCCCGGAATACGCCAATCAGGTATTGCGTCGCGGCCACGGTCGTGTGCTGGTGGTGGATGATGAGGTGCGGCTGGTGAATTATTATGCCGAATTACTGGAAAGCCAGGGTTACCAGGTAACCGGGTTTACCGATGCGGGTGAAGCCCTGCTGCACTTTCGCGAAGCGCCGGAGGAGGTCGACCTGGTGATTACCGACCAGACCATGCCGGAAATGACCGGTATGCGCCTGGCCGAGGCATTGTTGCAGATCCGTCCGGAACTGCCGGTGATTCTCTGCACCGGGTATAGCGATGAAATTGACGCCCGCAGTGCCAAGGCCCTGCGGGTGGCGGAGTATTTCCAGAAACCGGTGCTGCCCGGCGATCTTATCAATCGCGTGGGTGAACTGTTGCAGGGCTGAGGAGTGGCAGGTGGAAAACGGGCTCGTTCGAATTGGTATTGTCACTGTGTCGGATCGCGCCAGCCGTGGTGAGTATGAGGATCTGGGTGGGCCCGCGATACGGGCCTGGCTGGAACGGGCGTTGGTATCGGAATGGGAGGCTGTGCCGCGGCTGATTCCCGATGAGTGTTCCCAGGTTGAGGCGGTGCTCAGGGAACTCTGTGATGTGGAGGGCTGCAGCCTGGTGGTGACCACCGGGGGGACCGGGCCGGCCTTGCGGGATATCACGCCGGAAGCGACCGAGGCGGTGTGTGAAAAATTGCTCGATGGTTTCGGCGAGCAGATGCGGGCGGTATCCCTGCAGCATGTGCCCACCGCAATTCTGTCCCGCCAGGTCGCCGGTATTCGCGGCAGGACGCTGATCATCAACCTGCCGGGCAAGCCGGCGGCAATCGCCGAATGCCTGGAGGCGGTGTTTGCCGCAGTACCCTATTGCCTGGACCTGATCGAGGCCGGCTATATCGAAACCGATTCCTCAGTGGTTAAGGCCTTCCGCCCGAAGAAATAGCGCATCGGAGATTTCGCTGTGGTGGCCATTCATGGCTGGATGCCAGTGCGTTGGTATGGCGATCCGTGTGGCGGGGGATGGTTTCGCACCTTCAGGGAATGCGCCTGCGCAGGTGGCCAGGCAACAACAGCCCGCCACTCCTGCATCACTCCCGTACCAGCACCAGCGCGCCCAGCGGTGGCAGATTGAGGCGCAGGCTATAGGGCCGGCCCATCCACTCCTCGTCTGTGGTCTGCAGGTGATCGCCGATATGCAGGTTCGAGCCACCATAATATTCCGAATCGGAATTGAACAGGATGTGATAGCGGCCGGATTCGGATACACCCAGCTGATAATAATCCCGTGGCACCGGGGTGAAATTCAGGATTACCACCAGGTTCTGGAAGTTTCCTTTGCGGATGTAGCTGATGATGGACTGGGTGGAATCGTGGCAGTCGATCCATTCAAAACCGGCATCCTCGAAATCATGACGATGCAGGGCCGGGTGGTCGCGGTACAGGTGATTCAGGTCGCCCACCAGACGCTGCATTCCCTGGTGGGGGGCGTATTGCAGCAGGTCCCAGGGCAGGGGATTATCGAAATCCCATTCACTCGACTGGGCGAACTCGCTACCCATGAACAACAGTTTTTTGCCTGGATAGGTGAACAGGTAACTGTACAAAAGGCGCAGGTTGGCAAAACGCTGCCATTCGTCTCCGGGCATCTTGCCCAGCATCGAACCCTTGCCGTGCACGACCTCATCATGGGAGAAGGGCAGAACGAAGTTCTCGGTGAAGGCATACAACAGTCCGAAGGTCAGCGAGTCGTGGTGAAAATGACGATGCACCGGGTCCTTGCTGATGTATTGCAGGGTGTCATGCATCCAGCCCATATTCCACTTCATGCTGAAGCCGAGGCCGCCTACGTAGGTAGGGCGGGTGACCTGTGGCCAGGCGGTGGATTCCTCGGCGATGATCATCGTGCCCGGGTGCTGGCCATGGGTGACCTTGTTCATTTCGCGCAGGAAATCGATGGCCTCGAGGTTTTCACGACCGCCGTAGATATTGGGGATCCAGTCACCGGCATCGCGGGAGTAGTCAAGGTAGAGCATGGAGGCCACGGCATCCACCCGCAGGCCGTCGATGTGAAACTCTTCCAGCCAGTAAATGGCACTGGCCAGCAGGAAATTCTTCACCTCGTTGCGGCCGTAATTGAAAATCAGCGTACCCCAGTCGCGGTGTTCGCCCTTGCGCGGGTCTGCGTGTTCATACAGCGGGCTGCCGTCAAAACGTGCCAGGGCATACTCATCCTTGGGGAAATGTCCAGGTGCCCAGTCGAGGATGATGCCGATGCCGTGGTTGTGACAGTGATCGACAAAATAGCGGAAATCGTCGGGGCTGCCGAAGCGACTGGTGGGGGCGAAGTAGCCGGTGGCCTGGTAACCCCAGGAGGCATCCAGCGGGTGTTCGGTGACCGGCATCAATTCAATATGGGTGAAGCCGAGCGCCTTGACGTGGGTGACGATGCGCTCGGCCAGGGTGCGGTAGTTGAGGAAGTCATTGTATTCCCCGCGCTGCCAAGAACCCAGATGCAGTTCATAGATGGACAGTGGCTGGTGCAGCCAGTCGGATTCCGAGCGCTGCGCGATCCAGGCCTGGTCAGCCCATTCATGGCGTGATTGGCAACTGACCCGTGGTGCGGTACTGGGGCGCAGTTCGAACTGCTGGCCGTAGGGGTCGGTCTTGACGTGGATGCTGCCATGTTCACGGTTACGGATTTCATATTTATACAGGGTTCCGCTGTCAAGGCCGGGAATGAACAATTCCCAGACGCCGCTGCCGCCGCGGGAACGCATGGGGTGCACACGACCATCCCAGCGGTTGAAGTCGCCGACCACGCTGACCCGTTCCGCATTGGGCGCCCAGACCACAAAACGCACCCCATCGATGTCATCCGCACGGTGACAGTGCGCGCCCATGAATCGGTAGCAATGCCAGTGACGTCCTTCGCCGAACAGGTGCAGGTCGAAATCGCTGACCTGGGGGGGGAAGGTAAAGGGATCGTAGCCGATGACCTCGGTTTTATCGGCACGCCACCAGCGCAGCCGATAATGGCTCGGGACCTGATCCTGCTCCACCAGGGCCTCAAAGAAATCGCTCCCCTCACGCCGTTCCAACGGGATCCCGCTGTCGGCGAGTTGTACCTGCTCCGCTTCTGGTAGAAAGGCGCGCACCCGCACCTGGGCCCCCTCCGGGTGGCGGCCGAGGACGACAAAAGGATCATGATGACGGGCCTCGGCCAGCCGTTGGAGTTCGGCTGGCAGCGGTGGATGGGGCTTTGGCACGAATGTTATCAAGGCTGCGTTAATCCAGGTCAATTAATCTGTATGATGAAGGACAAAAGGCAAATTCGGAACCAGATTTAAAGATGATGCTGAAGTGCTACCATAGCACCTATTGGGGGCATGGATAAAACAACACCAGAGGAGTTGTATGGGATGAGTGTGAGTCAGACCCCGCGTTTTGTCAGCCGTCTAACCCGAAATACCCTGGCCCTGATCCTGGCCGGCGGGCGCGGCTCCCGGCTACGCCAGCTTACCCTGTGGCGCGCCAAGCCCGCCGTACCCTTTGGTGGTAAGTTCCGGATCATCGATTTTCCGATTTCCAATTGCATGAATTCCGGCATTCGTCGTATCGGTGTGCTCACCCAGTACAAGGCCCATTCCCTGCTGCAGCATATCCAGAAAGGCTGGGGGTTCCTGCGCGGTGAGTTCGGCGAGTTCGTGGAGTTGCTGCCTGCGCAGCAGCGGATCGATGAAACCTCCTGGTATGCCGGCACGGCCGATGCGATCTACCAGAATCTCGACATCATCCGCAACCATAACCCCGACTATGTGTTGATCCTGGCCGGGGATCACATCTATAAAATGGACTACGGTCCCATGATTGCGCGCCATGTGGAACTGGAAGCGGATATGACCGTGGGTTGTATCGAGGTGGGGCTGGAACGGGCCCGTGAGTTCGGGGTGATGACCATCACCGACAACGGCCGGGTACGGGAATTCAACGAAAAACCGGATCAACCACAGCCCATGCCCGGCAGTATGGATACCGCCCTGGCGTCGATGGGGATCTATGTATTCAACACCAAGTTCCTGTACGAACAGCTGATCAAGGATGCGGACGATATCTATTCCACCCACGATTTCGGCAAGGACATCATCCCGGCGGTCATTGACCATTACCGGGTTTATGCCTACCCGTTCCGGGATGTGCAGACCTCCCGGCAGGGGTACTGGCGAGATGTTGGCACGGTAGATGCTTTCTATCAGGCTAACCTGGAACTGATCGGGGTGACCCCGGAATTGAATCTGTATGACGAAGAATGGCCCATCTGGACCTACCAGGAACAATTGCCACCGGCTAAATTCGTATTCGATGACGATGACCGCCGTGGCATGGCGGTGGATTCCATGGTCTCGGGGGGCTGTGTGATCTCCGGGGCGGCGGTGCGCCAGTCGTTGCTGTTCTCCAATGTGAAGGTACATTCCTGTGCCAAGGTGCAGCGCTGTGTCGTACTGCCCGATGTGGACATCGGGCATGACAGTCGGCTGACCGGGGTGGTGATCGACCGGGGCTGCCGGATTCCACCCAATACGGTGATCGGTGAGGACCCGGTAGAGGATGCCAAGCGCTTCCATATCACCCCGGGGGGCGTGATCCTGGTGACACCGGAGATGCTGGGGCAGGAGTTGCATCATGTCCGATAAGCCGCGGCTGAAGGTGGTGTTGTGCTGGCATATGCACCAGCCGCAATACTGCAATCTGTTCAACGGTGAATACCAGTTGCCCTGGACCTATCTGCATGCCATCAAGGATTATGTCGATATGGCCGCCCACCTGGAGGCAGTACCCAAGGCCCGTGCCGTGGTCAATTTTGCGCCCATCCTGCTGGAGCAGATCGCCGATTATTCTGCGCAGGTGAATGCCTTCCTGCGTGAAGCCAAGCCCATTCGCGACCCCCTGCTGGCGGCGCTGGCGGAAAAAACCCTGCCTGATTCACCGCAACAGCGGCTGGCCTTGCTCGATGCCTGCCTGCGAGCCCATGGCGAGCGCATGATCGGGCGTTTCCCGGCCTATCAGAAACTGGCGGACCTGGCGCGCTGCTTCCTGGAAAATCCGGAAGGGATCACCTATGTGAACGATCAGTTTCTCCATGACCTGCTGGTCTGGTATCACCTGGCATGGATGGGGGAGACGGTGCGGCGCACCAACCAGAAGCTGGTAGCCCTGCAGGAAAAGGCGACGAAGTTCAGCGCCATGGATCGTCGTGTCCTGATGGAGATTATCGGCGAACTGCTGTCGGGAATCATCGATCGCTACCGCAGTCTCGCCGAGCGCGGCCAGATCGAGCTGTCGGTAACACCCTATGCTCATCCCATCTTGCCCCTGTTGCTGGATATCAACAGCACGCGCGAGGCGATGCCCGATGCTCCATTGCCACTGCTCGATCATTATCCCGGTGGCATGGAACGGGCCCGCTGGCACATCGAGGAGGGTATCTCCACCTTCGAGCAGTATTTCGATTTCCGGCCATCCGGTTGCTGGCCTTCCGAGGGCGCGGTAAGCGCTGCCACCGTAAAACTGCTGGGCGCCTCGAAGTTTCAGTGGGCGGCCACCGGGGAAACGGTATTGCGCAACAGCCTGCGTCGCAGCGGTCGTATCGAAGAGGCCGATGGCCCCGGTCCCATGTACCGCCCCTATACCCTGGGAGATAGTAAGCTGGCCTGTTTCTTCCGCGATGACGGCCTGTCCGATCTTATCGGCTTCAAATATTCCACCTGGCATGCGGACGATGCGGTAGCGAATCTGGTGCACCATCTGGAAAATATCGCGGAAATGACCCGCAAGGAAAAGAACCCGGTGGTGTCTATTGTGCTCGATGGTGAGAATGCCTGGGAGCATTATCCAGAGAATGGATATTATTTTCTGAGCGCGCTGTATGAGCAGTTGGCGAACCATCCCGACCTGGTGATGACCACCTTCAGCGACTACCTGGCCGCGACGCAGCAGGGCTGTGATTCCTTGACCCATATGGTTGGCGGCAGTTGGGTATACGGCACGTATTCCACCTGGATCGGGGATAAGGACAAGAACCGGGGCTGGGATATGCTGGGTGATGCCAAGAAGATGTTCGACCGGATGGTGACCGAGGGGCGCCTGGATGGAGACCGCCTGCTGATGGCCCGCCACCAGCTGTCCATCTGTGAAGGTTCTGACTGGTTCTGGTGGTTTGGTGATTATAATCCCGAGGAAACCGTCAGTGATTTCGAACGCCTGTTCCGTATGCACCTGACCAACCTGTACCACATGCTGGGCAAGCCACCACCGGCTTATCTGGATGAGACCTTTACGCACGGGCATGGGCGCCCGGAACATGGGGGCACCATGCGCCATGGCAAGTCGTCAGAATAGCGTACCGTGACACGGTCGCCACCGCATCCCATTGCCAAGGTGCTCGGGCAACGCCGTGCCGGGGTATTGCTGCACCCCACCTCGCTGCCCGGCAATCGCGAGCAGGGTGATCTGGGGCCCGAGGCCTATCGTTTTATCGATTTCATGGTGAACAGTGGCCTGTCTGTCTGGCAGACCCTGCCGCTGGGGCCTACCCACGAAGACCGTTCTCCCTACCAGTGCCTCTCCGTACATGCCGGCAACCCGCACCTGATCAGTCCCGAGATCCTGGTGGAGTGGGAGTGGTTGCCTGCCGATGTGTCTCTGCAGCGAGAGACACTTGGCCAGGACTGGCTGCAGGTGGCGTACAACGGGTTTAAGCGCAAGGCTGATGGTGGAGAGCACACGGAATACAGTGCCTTCCAGGCGAGCAATGCCCGCTGGCTGGAGGACTACGCGCTGTATATCGCCCTGCGGACCGAACTGCATCATCGTAGCTGGATGCAGTGGCCGGATGTGTTACGCGATCGGGATGAGGGTCACCTGAACGAGGCGCGCAAGCGGTTGGCTGCGGTGATTGAACGGGTGCGTTTTGAGCAATTCGTATTCTTTCGTCAGTGGCATCAGCTGCGGCGATACGCCAATGAGCACCAGGTGTTGTTATTCGGTGATGTACCGATTTTCGTGGCCCACGATAGCGCCGACGTATGGGCGCATCGTGAGGAGTTCGATGTGGACGAGCATGGTCACGCGCGCAAGGTGGCGGGGGTACCGCCGGACTATTTTTCCGCAACGGGTCAGCGCTGGGGTAACCCCCAATACAACTGGCAGCGGATGCAGGAAGAGGGTTTTCAATGGTGGGTGGAGCGCATCGCCACCCAGCTGGATTTGTTCGATTTCATGCGCATCGACCATTTTCGCGGTTTTGAGGCCTATTGGGAGATCGATGCCGCATCTGAGCTGGCCATTGATGGTCGCTGGGTGAAGGCACCGGGCGAGGCCCTGTTTGCCAAGTTGCAGGCCAGTTTTGATCCGCTGCCACTGGTGGCGGAAGACCTGGGCACCATCACCCCCGAGGTCGATGCACTACGGCGGCAGTTCGGGTTGCCGGGCATGAAGATCCTGCAGTTCGCCTTTGATGGCGATCCGAAAAACCTGTACCTGCCGCCGCACCATGAAATTGACAGCGTGGTGTATACCGGTACCCATGACAATGACACCACGCTGGGCTGGTTCAATGCACTGGGTTCGGAACAGCAGACCATGCTGAGGGGCTATCTGGCCAACTCGCAGGAGGACATGCCCTGGCTGCTGATACGGACCGCGATGATGTCAGTAGCGCAACTGGCCATGGTGCCCATGCAGGATTTCCTGGTAATGGGCAGCGACCAGCGAATGAATATCCCCGGTACCGACAGCGGTAACTGGCACTGGCGGTTTCAGTGGCAACAGGTGCAACAGGGGCTGGAATTGCGTATCCGCCACCTGGTCGAGGTCTACGATCGATTGCCGCCCATGGTCCAGGGCAATCCCTGATTGCTTCGTCATTACGAGGAGTGAGGCAGCGCGCAATCCCTACACAATACATCCTGCACCGTGAGCTGCCACGCTTCGCTCGCAATGACGAGGCGATTTCAATTAATCAGATGCTTCCGGGGCCTGTCCGTAGCTCACATGGGCCATCCTGGCGCTCACAGCCAGATCATGCAGCCGGTTTCAAAACTATGGCTGAGCATCTGGTGATGGGGATACATGCGCAACTGGTAATGCTGTAGTCCCGGCAAGGGAGGATCCAGATGCAGGGCAAACAGGGTTTCACCCTGGTCATTATTGCCTTTGGGCGTAAAGGGGATATGGTTATGTGCGATGAATTTGTGGTGTTCGTCTTCCGTGCCCACCACGCATTCCACCACTACGTCACTGGGTCTCAACCCGTTGAGATTGGCTGCCAGTTCGATGGATAGTCTCTGCCCTGCATCGATGGCCTGGGGGATCGTATTCACCTGGCGCAGGCTCACAGCGGGCCAGGCGGAAAGCACCTTTGATTTCCACTGTGCGAGGGCCTTGGCGCCGGCGGCTTCGGCCTGGTGCATGATCTTGCCCTGGCGACTCGCCGGGCCGTAGAAATCCCGTACATAGTCCATCACCATGCGCTGGGAATTGAACTGGGGCAGGATGGATTTCATGGATGCCTTGGACATGTGCACCCATTTCTCCGAATAGCCGTGGCCATTGCGATCATAGTAGAGCGGGATGACCTGGTGTTCGAGAATGTCGAGCAGCTCGTTACTCTCTTCCTGGTTACGGTAGGTGGCATCGAAGTGGGGACCGTGGGGAGTGATGGCCCAGCCGTTCTCGCCGTTATAGCCCTCGTCCCACCAGCCATCGAGCACGCTGAGATTGATGACACCGTTGAGGCCGGCCTTCTCGCCGGAGGTGCCGCTGGCCTCCATGGGATATTCGGGGTTGTTCAGCCAGACATCGACGCCGGTGACCAGTTTGCGGGCCAGGGCCAGGTCATAGCCTTCCAGCAGAATGATCTTGCCGATGAATTCCGGTCGCCGTGAAAAGTCGTGGATCACCTGGATCAGGTGCTGGCCAGGCAGATCGCTGGGATGCGCCTTGCCGGCAAAGATCAGCAGCATCGGTTTGTCGGGGTTGTTCAGCATGCGGGCCAGACGGTCCGGGTCCGAGAACAGCAGGGTGGCACGCTTATAGGTGGCGAAGCGACGCGCGAAGCCCACGGTGAGGATGTCGGTTTCGTGCGGACTCAGCAACTGGGTAATGCGTTCGATCAGGGCCTCACTGCAACCGTTGCGACGGTGTTGCAGAATCGCGCGCCGGCGCACATTGGTCAGCAGTTCCGATTTCAGGGACTGGCGCAGACTCCAGAAACTGTGATTGGGAATTTCCTCCACCCGCTCCCAGTAGTCTTCGTTGAGTAATTCGGCGCGCCATTCCATGCCGAAGCGCATGTCATAGAGATTGGCCCATTCACGTGCCAGGAAGGTGGGTACGTGCACGCCATTGGTGACGTAGCGCATGGGATTTTCTTCGTGAGGGATCTGCGGCCAGATATAACCCTCCATGCGCGAGGCGACACTGCCATGGATGCGGCTGACGCCGTTGTGGAAGCGTGATCCACGCAGTGCCAGCACGGTCTGGTTGAAGCCGCCCTGGTTGCCGGGGCTGGCACCGATGCTCAGGAAACTGGGCATGTCGATGCCCAGTTGCTGGATGTAATCCTGGAAGTAGCTGCTGATCAGGTTGTGATCGAAGATGTCGTGACCGGCGGCAACGGGGGTATGGGTGGTGAAAACGGTAGCCGCGGCGACCATTTCCAGGGCGCTCGCGAAATCCATCCCCTCTTTTTGGGCGCATTCCCGGCACCGTTCAAGAATCATGAAGGCGGCGTGGCCTTCGTTGATATGCCAGACCGTGGGTTGCAGTCCCAGGGCACGTACGGCGCGTACCCCGCCGATGCCGAGCACGATTTCCTGCTGGATACGGGTGTTGGAATCACCGCCATAGAGCTGGTAGGTGATGGCGCGGTCGGCTTCCTGGTTGTCCGGCAGGTCGCTGTCCAGCAGGTAGAGTTTGATATGGCCGGCCTTGGCCTCCCACACCTGCAGATGCACCTTTCGACCCGGGAAATCCAGCTCCACCATTACCGGTTTGCCCTGCGGGTCGGTGGCATGGTGCAACGGCAACTGATCGAAATTGGTAGTGCTGTAGTGGGCGACCTGGTTGCCGTGTTCGTCGATGGTCTGGTTGAAATAGCCCTGGCGGTAGAGCATGCCAATGGCAATAAAGGGAATGCCCAGATCGCTGGCGGCCTTGCAGTGGTCGCCGGCCAGTATGCCCAGGCCGCCGGAATAGATCGGCAGGCTTTCATGTAGGCCGAATTCGGCGCAGAAATAGGCCACCAGGTCCTGTTCGGGATGAAGGTATCCTTCGATATCGGAGCGCGGCAGGGCCTCGTGGTAACTGTCGTAGGCCGACATCACCCGGTTGTAGTCTTCCATGAAGACACGATCCTCGGCGGCTTCATCGAGGATCTGCTGGGAAATGCGCCGCAGGAACAGTTTCGGGTTGTGCCGGCAGGATTCCCACAGGTCACGGTCGAGCCGGAAAAACAGGCCGCGGACGCTGCGGTCCCAGCTATAGAGCAGATCATTGGCCAGTTCCGGCAGGCGGTTCAGGCGTTCGGGTATGGTTGGTTGTACTTCCAGTGAAAAGCGTGTGCCAGGCATGCTTCCCTCGTTAATTGGGTTGATGGCTATGGTGTCCTGCGGCTTTCAGTGCTTCCTGTGGCCGGCGGTTGGTGCTCCGTTTGCATGTTTCGCGCCATTTCTGGAGAGGGTGAGCCGCCCGGGTGGCGGGCACGGATGGCGGTACGGGATTGGTGGCAAGTATAAACGCTTTGCCACGCCTGTGGGCAGGCGTGTGATCAGGGGGGAAATTGGTGCCGAGGGTCGGAATCGAACCGACACTCTGTTGCCAGAACCGGATTTTGAATCCGGCGCGTCTACCAGTTCCGCCACCCCGGCACGAAGCTGCCTAGTATAAGGGTTTCCATTTCCGGGGCAAGCGCCGGGCAAGCTCTGTGGTACCATGCCGCGCCATGCTGCGCCGCGACTTCCATTACCTGCTGCCCCCCGAACGGATCGCCACCCACCCACCGGTGTGCCGTAGCGCCAGCCGGTTGCTGCAACTGGCGCCGGGCGGCGCGTGCCATGACCGGCACTTCACCGACCTGCCGGAACTGCTGCAAGCAGGGGATCTGCTGGTTTTCAATGACACACGGGTCATTCCCGCGCGCCTGCATGGGCACAAGGACAGTGGCGGCAAGGTCGAAGTGCTGGTGGAGCGGTTGCTGGGCCAGCATGGGGCGCTGGCCCATGTGCGGTCGAGTAAATCCCCCCGGCCGGGCACACTGTTGCAACTCGAGGGCGGGATCGTGGCTGAGGTGGAAGGGCGTGAGGACGATCTGTTCCGGCTGCGCTTTGCCGGGGAACCATCGGCACTGGAACTGCTCGAACAGCATGGCCACATGCCTCTGCCACCCTACATCGACCGCGCGGATGCGCCGGCGGATCGCGAACGCTACCAGACGGTCTATGCCCGTGAACCCGGTGCCGTGGCGGCTCCCACCGCTGGGTTGCATTTCGATGAGGCACTGTTGACGCAGTTACGCTCCCGGGGTGTCGAATTCGGCTATGTGACCCTCCATGTTGGTGCCGGCACCTTTCAGCCCGTGCGCGCCGAGCGCATCGAGGATCACCGCATGCATGCCGAGGTGGTGGATGTCGGTCCACGGGTATGCGAGCAGATCACCGCGGCGAGGGCCCGTGGCGGGCGGGTGGTGGCGGTGGGTACCACGGTGGTGCGCAGCCTGGAATCGGCGGCCCGGGGCGGTTCGCTGCAAGCCTTCCATGGTGAGACGGAAATCTTCATCACGCCGGGCTACGAGTTCAAGGTGATCGATGCCCTGGTCACCAACTTTCACCTGCCGGAGTCGACCCTGTTGATGCTGGTATGTGCCTTTTCCGGCTATGAACCGGTGATGGCGGCGTATCGGCATGCCGTGGAGGCGGGCTACCGGTTTTTCAGTTATGGCGATGCTATGTTCCTGGAACGGGCGTGATGCTTGTTTTCATGGTGATGACCACGGAATGAATACAGGTGATGGAATATGACGGAGGTGCGAATGAATGCGCACCTACAGCGTGGCTGGTGAATTGACGTTGACAGCAGGACATCCATGAAATTTGAACTCTTGAACACCGATGGCGTGGCCCGGCGCGGGCGTCTGAGCTTCGCCCGTGGGCCGGTCGATACACCGGCCTTCATGCCGGTGGGCACCTACGGCACCGTGAAGGCGATGACGCCGGAGGAGGTGCGTGGTATCGGTGCGCAGATCATTCTCGGCAACACCTTTCACCTGATGCTGCGCCCGGGCACGGAGATCATCCGGGCCCACGGTGACCTGCATGACTTCATGCACTGGGACGGCCCCATTCTCACCGACTCGGGTGGTTTCCAGGTATTCAGCCTTGGTGACCTGCGCAAGATCACCGAGGCAGGGGTGCATTTTCGTTCACCCATCAACGGTGACAAGGTGTTCATGGGGCCGGAGGAATCCATGGCCGTGCAGCGCGCGTTGGGTTCCGACATCGTGATGATCTTCGATGAGTGCACACCCTATCCGGCCACGGAGCAGCAGGCGCAGGATTCGATGGAACTGTCCCTGCGATGGGCGCGTCGTAGCCGCGACGCCCATGCCGACAACCCATCAGCCCTGTTCGGTATTGTGCAGGGCGGCATGTATCCCCACCTGCGTGAGGCCTCGGTGGCGGGGTTGCGCGAAATCGGCTTCGACGGGTATGCCATCGGCGGTCTGTCGGTGGGTGAGCCGAAGGCAGACCGGGAACGGATACTGACCAGCATCACGCCTTTGTTGCCAGCCGATCGGCCGCGCTACCTGATGGGGGTGGGTACGCCGGAGGACATCGTCGAGGCGGTGCGCCGTGGGGTGGATATGTTCGACTGCGTCATGCCCACCCGTAATGCCCGCAACGGCCATCTGTTCATTCATTCCGGGGTGATCAAGATCCGCAACAGCCGCCACCGCTCCGATACCGGTCCACTGGACCCGGACTGCGACTGCTATACCTGCCGCAACTACAGCCGCGCCTATCTGCATCACCTCGATAAGTGTGGTGAGATGCTGGGTGCCCACCTGAACACGGTCCACAACCTGTATTACTACCAGACCCTGATGGGCGGGTTGCGGGCGGCCATCGAGGTGGGCGGGTTGCAGGATTTTGTGGCGGATTTCTATGCCCGGAGGGGCCAATCGGTGTCGCCTGTGTCATAATATGCGCCCATTGGCCGGCGCCAAGACCGGCGATGAGCGAATTCATTCGATTCAGAACCAAGGATTAATCATGAGCTTTTTTATCTCCGACGCACTGGCCGCAGCCCCCCAGGGTGAGCCTAATCAGTTGATGGGGTTTCTGCCCCTGATCCTTATTTTTGTGGTGTTTTATTTCCTGCTGATCCGTCCCCAGACCAAGCGGGCCAAGGAACAGAAGGCCATGATCGCGGCATTGGCCAAGGGTGATGAGGTGGTGACCAATGGTGGCCTGCTGGGCAAGATCACCAAGGTCGGTGAGAGCTTTGTGCAGATCGAAATCGCACCGGGCTCCGAGGTCAAGGTGCAGAAGCACGCCGTTGCCTCCCTGATGCCCAAGGGCACCATTAAACAAGAACTATAATTCAGGCCCCCAGGGAGCCCGTTGCATGATCAATCAGTACCCATTGTGGAAATATCTGTTGCTCCTGGCCATTCTGGTGGTTGGCGCCCTGTACGCCTTGCCGAATCTGTATGGCGAAGACCCGGCGGTGCAGGTGTCCACCACCCGTGGCGCGGAACTGGCACCGTCCATACAGGAGGCGCTGCAGAATGCGCTGCGGGATGGCGGCGTAAGCCCCAAGGACGTGGAGACATCCGCGCAGCAGGTCCTGTTTCGCTTCAGTGACACGGAGTCGCAGCTCAAGGCGGTGGATGTGCTCAAACCGGTTCTGAACGAGCGGTTGGTGATGGCGCTGAATCTGGCACCGAGCACACCGGCCTGGCTGCAGAGCATCAATGCCCTGCCCATGTACCTAGGCCTGGATCTGCGTGGCGGGGTGCACTTCCTGCTGGAAGTGGACATGGAGGCAGCGCTGGCCCAGGCGGTGGAACGTTATTCCAGTGATGTGCGTACCCTGCTGCGGGATGACAAGATCCGCTACCTGGGGGTGCGCAGCACGCCGGAAGGTCTGCGCATCCGGCTGCGTTCCGTAGAGGATCGTGACCAGGCCGAGGCCCTGATTCACCGGGAATTCGATCAGTTGCAACTCACCGTGGTGGAGGGAACTGATCCCGAACTGCTCGGCACCATCGGTGAAGCGGAGGCGCGCGAGATTCGCAAGTTTGCCCTGCAGCAGAACATCACCACCCTGCGTAACCGGGTTAATGAACTGGGTGTGGCCGAGCCGGTCATCCAGCAACAGGGCGACAGCCGCATCGTGGTGCAGTTACCCGGCGTGCAGGATACCGCTGCTGCGAAACAGATCCTCGGTGCCACGGCGACCCTGGAATACCGTGCCGTAGACTACAAGGGCAGCGTCGCCGATGCGGTAGCCGGCAAGGTGCCGGTAGGTTCCAAGTTGTATTACGAACGTAATGGTCAGCCGGTACTGCTCAAACAGCGGGTGATTGTCACCGGTGACCAGATTGTCAATGCCCGCTCGGGCTTCGATCAGCAGAGTGGTGGTGCGCAGGTGTCCGTTACGCTGGACAGCAAGGGCGCCAAGAAGATGCTGGAATTCACCAAGGAAAACGTCGGCAATCCCATGGCGGTGGTGTTCATCGAGAACAAGAATGTCACCCGCACCGTGGACGGCCAGCCGGTGACCAGTTCCCGCAAGGTGGAAGAGGTGATCAGCGTCGCCACCATTCGCGGTGTGTTCGGTAAAACCTTCCAGACCACCGGCCTCGACAGCCCGCAGGAAGCCCACGAACTGGCGCTGCTGCTGCGCGCCGGTGCACTGGCCGCCCCGATCAACATTGTCGAGGAGCGTACCGTTGGTCCCAGCCTGGGCAAGGAAAACATCGAGCAGGGCTTCAAATCGGTGGTGATCGGCTTTGTGCTGGTGCTGGCGTTCATGGCGCTGTACTACAAGGTCTTCGGGTTGGTGGCGAACCTGGCACTGGCGGCCAATGTGGTATTGATCATCGCGCTGCTGTCTATGCTGCAGGCCACGCTCACCATGCCCGGTATTGCCGGTATCGTGCTGACCGTCGGTATGGCGGTGGATGCCAACGTACTGATCTACGAACGCATACGCGAGGAATTGCGCAATGGCAACAGCCCGCAGGCAGCGATTCATGCCGGCTATGAAAAGGCCTTCTCAACGATCGCGGATGCGAATATCACTACCCTGATCGCCGCGATTGTGCTGTTCAGTTTTGGCACCGGTCCGATCAAGGGCTTTGCGGTGACCTTGTCGCTGGGCATTATTACCTCCATGTTCACTGCGATCATGGGCACACGTGCGGTCGTGAATCTTATTTATGGCGGTAAGCGGGTCACCCGCTTGTCCATCTGAGGCGGGGAAACAGCATTATGGAATTTTTCAGGAAAACAACCGCCATCGACTTTATGGGCAAGAGCCGCTATGCGTTCGTGTTCACTTCGATTCTGATGGTGGGGTCGCTGCTGCTGTTGTTTACCCGTGGCCTGAGCTTCGGTATCGACTTCACCGGCGGCACGCTGATTGAAGTGGGTTATAACCAAGCGGTGGAGCTGAATAGCGTGCGGGACAAGCTTGCCACGGCCGGTTTCGGTGATGCACAGGTACAGCATTTCGGTACGGCGCGCGATGTGCTTATCCGCATTGCGCCCCGAGAGGACAGCAACAGCGCTCGCCTGAGTGAGCAGGTGATGGCGGCATTGCAGGTGGGTGGCGTCGGGGTGGAAATGCGTCGCCAGGAATTCGTGGGACCGCAGGTCGGGGATGAGTTGGCGGAGCAGGGTGGCCTTGCGGTGCTCTACACCCTGATCGGGATACTGATTTATGTGGCGTTACGCTTTGAATATCGTTTCTCGGTGGGGGCGGTGGTCGCTACGATCCATGATGTGATCTTCACCCTGGGTTTTTTCTCCCTGTTCCGGGTGGAATTCGATCTCACGGTACTGGCTGCACTGTTGGCGGTGATTGGGTATTCATTGAACGATACCATCGTGGTCTTCGACCGTATCCGGGAAAATTTCCGCCGCATGCGCAAGGGTACGCCGGAGGAAATTATGAACGCCTCCATCAATCAGACGATGTCGCGCACCATCATGACGGCATTCACCACCATCCTGGTGTTGCTTGCCCTGTTTTTCCTCGGGGGCGAGGTTATTCATTCCTTTTCCCTGGCCTTGATCGTGGGTATTTTTATCGGTACCTATTCCTCGATCTTCGTCGCGAGCCTGGTCGCATTGCTCATGGGCGTGAGCAAGCAGGACATGATGCCGGTGAAGAAAGAAGGAGTGGTGGACGAGGGGCCGTAAAAACCCGCCGTAGCGGTATGTCGATACAGGTCCGAATTCATTCGGACAATTTACCGGCGGGTTTCCGGCACCCTGCCCGGATAAATCGTTGTCCGAATGAATTCGGATCTGCAATATCTTCAGCGTGCCTTGCGTACCTCATCAAAGGGGTCGCTTTCATCCAGTGTAGGCATGATCTTGGTACAGATGCTGCTGGATTTACGGGCGCACTTGTCTTCATCGGCGCCAAGAATGGTCAACCGTGCCCATACCGAGGCCACCAGCCAGGTGGCAATACCCAGTCCGACAAATTCCCAGTCAACACCGAAACGGTTGGTGGGGCCGCCCAGTAGGCCGTACACAATCCCGGTAATGCCTGCCAGCCAGAAAACACCAATGGGTGCCGCGCAGCAGCCAGCACATCCATAACGGCAGGCGGCGAAGGGAGGGAAAAACAACGACACCATGAATTGGTTCATATTACCCCCTTATTGTCGTGGTGAGGTTAGGGGTATATCACAACCTACATAAAAGTGAAACATTCGCGCACCGGGTCGGTGCGCGAAAGACCATGGCCATTCAGGCGCTTTTCTTCATGCCAGGGAAAGGTAGCACCACCGCGTTTCGAAGTGGTGTTTCAGAGCGGGTCTCGGCTTGTGGGTCAAAGGGTTCGATGGCGAGGATCTCGAGACCGCTCAACGGGGCTTCGTATCCTTCGAAGTTGGCCAGTTCCTCCATGCCCCCCATGACATCACGAATGATCATTTCCAGTGCCTTGTCGCTTATTTTCATACATAACATACACCTGATTACACTTTTGGCGACACCGTTCCGAGGTTGGCGGGTTGTGCTGAAAGCACGTGCTCCTTACCCCAATGATTCGGTTGCCGGAGGGGAATCTTTAGTACGGCGGTGGGTAATAAATCGCTAAAGTTTCGCGGTGCAGGGACGTGCGGGCAACAGCCCGCATCATCCACGGACGTCTTGGGAAGGTGGGTGGATCAGTGCGCTAATTCGGTGCCGAGATGGGGGCGAATGGCGCGTAGCAGGGCAGGAAAGACCTTGGGAGGGGCTGCCACGATATTGCCGGTTTCCATAAAGTCATCGCCGCCACCGAAATCACCTACCAGTCCTCCGGCCTCGCGCACCAACAGTACTCCAGCGGCCATATCCCAGGGATGCAGGCCGATTTCCCAGAAGCCATCCAGGCGCCCGGCGGCCACATAGGCCAGGTCCAGGGCGGCGGAACCGGCACGACGAATGCCGGCGGTGTCCTGGTGGACGGCCTTGAACATGCCCAGATAGGCATCCAGGTGTTCCGGCTGCTTGAAGGGGAAGCCGGTGCCAATGAGTGCGCCGGGCAGACCGTTCTGTTTGCTGACCCGGATGCGTCGGTCATTGAGCAGGGCGCCGGCGCCACGGCTGGCCGTGTAGAGTTCCTGGGAGATGGGGTCGTAGACCACAGCCTGATCCAGGCGGCCCTTGTGTTTCAGGGCGATGGAGACCGCGAACTGGGGCAGGCCATGCAGGAAGTTGGTGGTCCCGTCGAGGGGGTCGATGATCCACTGGTAATCGTCGTTACCATCGGTAACCCCGCTTTCCTCGGCCAGGATGGCGTGGTCCGGGTAAGCCTTGCGCAGGACCTTGATGATCTGTGCCTCGGCCTCGCGGTCCACCTCGGAGACGAAATCGTTCTGCTCCTTGCTGGTGACGGTGAGTTCGTCCAGGCGATTGGCATAACGGGCAATGACATTGCCGGCGGCGCGGGCGGCACGCACCGCGATGTTGAGCATGGGATGCACGGGGGTCGTTCCTGCGGGTTTAACGGCGGCAAAGGATACCAGACTTGCCGGGCACATGACATGGCCGGATGCCAGGGTATTATGGCTTCAGCGGGCCATACCGATCCGCTGCCCCATGCGCAGTGCCGCCTGTGCGGTACAGACGGTATCCCACTGCATGGCATCTTTGCCGAACAGCAGGATCACGGTGGAACCCATATTGAAGCGGCCCAACTCGGCACCCTTGGCGAGCTGGATGTCATGGTGGGGTTCTTCGACCCGGATGCGGCGGGTATGCGGGGGAGTCGCGACGCCGGTCCAGACGGTTTCGATGCAGGCAACAAAAATAGCACCCACGAGGATGACGGCCACCGGGCCCAGTGGGGTTTCAAACAGCGCGATGAGCCGCTCGTTGCGGGCGAACAGACGTGGAACGGTGCGTACGGTATGGGGGGCGACGCTGAACAGCCGTCCCGGCACATAAACGGTTTCCAGTAACGTACCCTCAATGGGCATATGCACCCGGTGGTAGTCGCGTGGCGAGAGGTAGATGGTGCTGAATTCACCGTCGCGGAACAGTTCTGCGCGCTCCGCGTCTCCTCCCAGCAGCTCGAGCAGGGAATAATCGCGTCCCTTGGCCTGAAAGATACGGCCGTCCCGAATGCTGCCGCACTGGCTGACCGTGCCATCGGCAGGGCTGACAATGCTGTCTTCATCCTCGTCCACCGGGCGCGCACCGCCCTTGAGGGCGCGGGTGAAAAAGGCATTGAAGCTGGAATAGGCGCCGGGGTCCGGTTGCACGGCCTCGCTCAGGTCAACGCCGAAATGGCGACTGAACAGCCGGATAGCGGGCGGAACCAGCAACGGACTTTCCAGGCGCGTGAGCGCCAGCATCAGGCGTGACAGCAGGTGATGGGGCAGGGGGTAGAGGGGCCAGGATTTGAGGTAATCCATTGGCCCGGGGCCCTGGGGATAATTGGACGACATGGATCAGTGGTGATGCATGTGTTCGTGGTCATGCCCACCCATTTCACCCATGCCCTTGCGCACCTGGGCCTGAATGGATTGCGAACCGCCATCCCCGAGCTGCAGTTCAATAGTCACCGTTGCGCCGGCCTGCAGTGGCTGCTGTGGCTGGATCAGCATCAGGTGATAGCCACCCGGCGCCAGGTCGATGTGCTCGCCGGCATCCAGTTGCAGGCTCGGCTGGGGAATCATGCGCGCCACGCCGTCCTCGATCACGGTCCGGTGGATTTCCACGGCTGCACAGGCCGGGCTGCTGGCGCCGGTGATGGTGATCAAGGTGTCGCCGGTGTTATGCAGGTGCATGAAGGCCCCCAGTACCTGCGCGGTCGGCGGGGCCTCGCGCACCCAGGCATTCTCCACCCGCAGGGGTTCCCCGGCGGTTACGCCCAGGGGCAGGGTGAGCAGGACAATCAGGCTGAACAGGGTCTTCATCAATGGGCCTCGTCGTATTGCAGGATGCGAAGGTAGTCCTCGGTCAGGTTGGCCGGGACATGGGGGGCACTGAACAGGGCGGTATACCGGCCCTGTGGGTTGAATAACAGGACCGCAGCGGAATGATCCACCAGGTAGCCTGAGCCGCTCTGCTCCAGGTTCACGCGCGCATGCAGGATGCCCAGGCTGCGGGTCAGGCGGCTGATCTGGTCTTCGGCGCCGGTGACACCGATGAAATCCGGGTTGAAATAGGGCACGAAGCGACTGAGCTGCTCCACGGTGTCCCGTTCCGGGTCCACCGATACGAATACCACCTGGGGCAAGGTCACGTTCAGTTCCTGTAACTGCCGCTGCATGCCGGCCAGTACGGTCATGGTGGTGGGGCAGACGTCGGGGCAGTGGGTGTAGCCGAAAAACATGAAGGTCCAGTGTCCCTGCAGCCGGGTCGGGGTGAAGGGCTGGCCATGATGGTCGAGCAGCGATACCTCGGGAATCGACTGGGGTTCTGGCAACCAGGTGCCGTAGGTGACGGTTGGCGCTCCGGATTCCGCCGGCGTTTGCCAGTATTGGTAGGCAAACCAGCCGAGGGCACCCAGGGCCAGGCCCAGGATCAGCCAGATCAGGTCGGAGGAGGATTTTCGGTTCACGGGGGGAGTGCTCATTGGGGCGTATTATTCCACACTGCCGGAGGGCAGGCACGCCTGTTCGCCAAAGCCGCACGTCCGTCAGGGGACTTGCATACTTTCGTGCGGTGGATTGTTTATCATAGGCAACCAATTTCGTCGTTCAGGCAGACAGCATTATGGAACACTTTGCCCAGGCCCAGCAGAGCCTGCATACCTTGCGGGATTTTATCCGCTGGGGCGCCAGCCGGTTCCGGGAGAACGGGCTGGTGTTCGGTCATGGTACCGACAATGCCTTTGATGAGGCCGTGCAGCTGCTGCGCCATGCCCTGCATCTGCCGGTGGAGGTGGATGCCCGCTACCTGGACGCGGCACTGACGGACCTGGAGAAGGAGGCCGTACTGGCGCTGTTCCGGCGCCGGATCGAGGAGCGCGTCCCGGCCGCCTATCTTACCCATGAGGCCTGGTTTGCCGGGCTGGATTTCTACGTGGATGAGCGGGTGCTGGTGCCACGTTCGCCGATTGCCGAGCTTATCCAGGCCGGGTTCGCCCCCTGGGCCGATCCCGATGCGGTCAGTCGGGTGCTGGATCTGTGTACCGGCAGTGGCTGTATCGCCATCGCCTGTGCCTATGCCTTTCCCGATGCCGACGTGGATGCTGTGGATCTGTCTGCCGAGGCCCTGGCCGTGGCGCAGCAGAATCTGGAGCGGCATGACCTGCAGGACCGCATGCAGCTGTTTCAGGGTGACCTGTTTGCACCGCTGGCAGGGCAGCGTTACGACATCATCGTCAGTAACCCGCCCTATGTATCCAGGCCGGAGATGGATGCGCTGGCGGTTGAATTCGGCCATGAACCCGCCCTGGGGCTGGCCGCCGGGGAGGAGGGGCTGGATATTGCCATTCGCATCCTCCACGAGGCGGGTGCGCATCTGCGGCCCGGTGGCATCCTGGTCGTGGAAGTGGGCAACAGCATGCCTGCACTGGCGGAACGCTTTCCCGAGGTGCCGTTCCTGTGGCTGGATTTCGAGCAGGGCGGTGATGGCGTGTTCCTGCTGCATGTGGAACAACTGGCCGAATACCAGCAACAGTTTGATGCGGCCGTGGCTGCACAGAGTTCATATATTACAGAGGAAGCGGATGGATAACCGACCCAAGACCCCGGAAGAATATGTCTCACTGATCGATCAGGCCCTGTTTGAGATCGAGGACCTGCGCATGGCCATGGAATACGACATGGATTCCATGGGTGGTGCCAACGGTTTCCTCGATCTGCTGGAATCCCAGGTGAAGGAACTGCGCGCCTCCATGGTCGATGGCAGCTACCGTTTCGGCAAGGAGGACCTGCCGTTCATGAAGCTGGTGGATACCCAGGACGATCGACTGCTACCCTTCAAATTCCTGTTCGCAACGATTAACCGTACCCATAAGCAGGGATTGAATGTCGATGAAATTTGATATGGATCAAGGTTGATTCCACCGCAGCGCCCTATGCTGGGCGCCACACTGAACGAGGGCGCTATGGACACCAAACAGCTTTTCAATACCGATCTGATCCGTCGCTACGATGTAGCGGGCCCTCGCTATACCTCCTACCCCACGGCGGCGGATTTCTATACCGGCATCACCGATGCACAGTACGCCGACTGGGCCCGCGCCAGTAATGCCGCGCAGGGTCCGTTGTCGCTGTATTTCCACATCCCGTTCTGCGCCCGGGTGTGTTTCTACTGCGCCTGTAACAAGATCATTACCAACAACCGCAGCCGTGCCGAGCCCTACCTGGAGCGTCTGTTCCGTGAGATCGCCCTGCAGGGAGCGCTCTATGACCGCAGTCGCCCGGTGGAACAGTTGCACTGGGGCGGAGGTACGCCCACCTTCCTGTCCACGGAGCAGATGCAGGCACTGATGCGGGTCACCGGCGAGCATTTCCAGCTGCTTGATGAGGACCGTGGCGAATATTCCATCGAAATCGACCCGCGTGAGGTGCATGACGACACCATCGCCGCCCTGCGTGAACTCGGCTTCAACCGCCTTTCACTCGGGGTGCAGGATTTTGATCCGAAGGTGCAGCAGGCGGTGAACCGTATCCAGTCCGAAGCCATGACCTTCGGGGTGATCGAGGAGGCGCGCCGGGTGGGTTTCCGTTCGGTGAGTCTCGACCTGATCTACGGTCTGCCGTTCCAGAGTGTGGAGAGCTTTGCCACCACCGTGGACAAGGTGCTTACGGTGCAGCCGGATCGCCTGTCGGTGTTCAACTACGCGCACATGCCGACCCGCTTCAAGACCCAGCGCCAGATCAATGCCGAGGACCTGCCGTCGCCGGACGAGAAGCTGCGCATCCTGCAGCGCACCACCGAGCAATTGCTGGCGGCGGGCTATGTCTATATCGGCATGGACCATTTCGCCCGGCCTGATGACGAGTTGGCCATCGCCCAGCGCGAGGGCACCCTGTACCGGAATTTCCAGGGCTATTCCACCCACGCCGACTGTGATCTCGTGGCGATGGGGGTGACCTCCATCGGTAAGGTCGGCAATCACTATGTGCAGAACCAGCGTGATATCGAGGCCTACTATGCCGATCTCGATGCCGGGCACCTGCCGGTGTTCCGTGGTTTCGAATTGAGCGAGGACGATGCGTTGCGGAGACAGGTGATCAATGAACTGATCTGCCACTTCAGGCTGGACTTCGGGACCATCGAGCAGGCCTTCGGTATTCGCTTCGCGGACTACTTTGCCACCGAACTACAGGAGGTGAAGGGGATGCAGACCGACGGGTTGCTGGTACTGGATGAGAAGGGGATTCAGGTGCAGCCTGCGGGTCGGTTGCTGATCCGGAATATCTGTATGGTGTTCGACCGCTACTTGCGCGAACGCCAGCATGGTCAGACCTTCTCCCGTGTGATCTGAACCTGCTGGCGACCGGCCGGTGCTGTTGTTATTTGTGGCGGTAGATTAATCCCGGTTCTACCAGAAGCTCGTCCTGATTCAGTTGGTCGAGCGGATAGCCATCATCCACGTACTGGGCGATGCGATCGAAGGTGTAGGCTTCGTTCTGTACTTCGATGGACTCGAAGATGGGTTTGCCCATGTACTGTCCGATGGACGGCCTGGCTAGACTGCGGTGGCTCACGTAATCCCCCTTGGTGTGCTGGATGGATGAATAACTGCGGTACTACTGTCACGCATAGCGGCGCACCACGGCCCGGCTTTAGGGGATGGGCAGACTGGCCGGATAAACGGGTGCTGGCCTTGCCGGGTAAGCCTGCCCGCGGGGCTGGTCCAGAAGGCGCGACGAAACCGTTTTGAGCCGTTACAATACGCGCCATGTCTGGAAACACATTTGGAAAACTCTTTACGGTCACCGGCTTCGGTGAGAGTCACGGCCCTGCCCTGGGCTGTATCGTGGATGGCTGCCCGCCCGGGCTGGAGCTGTCCGCCGCGGACCTGCAGCAGGACCTGGACCGGCGCAAGCCCGGCACCTCGCGTCACACCACCCAGCGTCGCGAGGCCGACGAGGTACAGATCCTGTCCGGGGTATTCGAGGGCCGCACCACCGGCACGCCCATCGGCCTGGTTATTCACAATACCGATCAGCGCTCCAAGGATTATTCCAAGATCGCCGGGCAGTTCCGCCCGGGGCACGCTGACTACACCTATCAGCAGAAATACGGTTTCCGCGACTATCGCGGTGGCGGCCGTTCCTCGGCCCGCGAAACCGCCATGCGGGTAGCCGCCGGCGGGATCGCCAAGAAATACCTCAGGGACCGCCTTGGTATCGAGATCCGCGGCTATCTGGCTCAGCTCGGTCCCATCCCGCTGGCGCTGAAGGACTGGGACGCGGTCTACCAGAATGCCTTCTTCTCGCCGGATCCGGACAAGGTGCCGGAGCTGGAGGCCTATATGGATGCCCTGCGCAAGGAAGGCAATTCCATCGGCGCACGGGTGAATGTGGTGGCCAGTGGCATACCGCCGGGCCTGGGCGAACCCATTTACGACCGGCTCGATGCCGACCTGGCCCATGCCCTGATGAGTATCAATGCCGTTAAGGGGGTGGAGATCGGGGCCGGTTTTGCCTGCATCGAGCAGAAGGGTACCGAACACCGTGACGAGATCACCCCGGATGGGTTTCTCAGCAACCACGCCGGCGGCGTGCTGGGTGGTATTTCCTCCGGCCAGGACATCCTCGCCAGCATCGCCCTCAAGCCCACCTCCAGCTTGCGTCTGCCAGGCCGTACCGTGGATATCCATGGCGAGCCCTGCGAGGTGATCACCACCGGCCGCCATGACCCCTGTGTGGGTATCCGTGCCACCCCCATCGCCGAGGCCATGGTCGCCATCGTGCTCATGGATCATTACCTGCGCCACCGTGCCCAGAATGCCGACGTGGTCTCACCAACCCCGGTGGTTCCGGCATGCTTGGACTAGATCTTCTTGAACCGGGTAATGGATGAATCCGTAGGTGCGAATGCATTCGCATTGCCACCGACCATTGCCGGTATCCATTGAACCTCACGGTGGCAGTGCCTTCATCGGAAGCAGGAACCCGATACCTGCATCGAAGCGGCCCTGTCCACCAGTAGTACTGGTGCATAAATTCGCACCTGCCTGACTTCCGATACTTTCGTGGCTGATACAAATACCGAATCCCCCAAACCCCTGACCATGCCGTACTGGCGCCTGTCCGGCTTCTACCTGTTTTACTTCGCCACCCTCGGGGCGCTGGTCCCATATTGGAGCCTGTACCTGAAGGGGCTCGGGTTCAGTGCCGCCGAGATCGGCGAGTTGGTGGCCATTCTGATGGCCACCAAGATCGTGGCGCCGAATATCTGGGGCTGGATCGCGGACCACACGGGACGTCGCATGCGCATCGTGAAGGCGGCCTGCCTGTTTGCCGCCATCAGTTTTGGCGGTGTATTTATTGCCAGTGGCTACTGGTGGCTGGCGCTGGTGATGTCGGTATTCAGTTTTTTCTGGAATGCCGCATTGCCACAGTTCGAGGCTACCACCCTCAATCATCTTGGCAGCGAGACCCACCGTTATTCCAGTATCCGCCTGTGGGGCTCCATCGGTTTTATTCTCACCGTGGCCGGCCTGGGACCGATACTGGACCACTATGGCACCGGGCTGTTGCCGGGGGTACTGATGCTGCTGTTTGTGGCCATCTGGCTCAGCAGCCTGCTGGTGCCGGAACAGGCCGCCGGCCATCTGCCCCTGCATCATGATTCCCTTGGCAAGGTGCTGCGGCGCCCGGAAGTGGTGTCACTGTTGCTGATGTGTTTCCTGTTGCAGGCCAGCCATGGACCCTATTACACCTTTTTCACGATTTATCTTGAAGACTATGGCTACAGCCGCAGTCTGATTGGCCAGCTATGGGCGCTGGGGGTGCTCGCCGAGATTGGCGTATTCCTGATCATGCACCGTTGGATGCCGCGCTTCGGAGCGCGGCGGCTGATGCTGGCCGTGGTGGTGCTGACCAGCTTGCGCTGGCTGCTGATCGCGGCCTTTCCGGCCCAGGTCTGGATCATCATCTTTGCCCAGACTCTCCACGCAGCCAGCTTCGGTATCTTTCACGCAGTGGCCATACATCTCTTTCATGACCTGTTCCGCGGCCGCCACCAGGGACGCGGGCAGGCGCTATACAGCAGTCTGAGCTTCGGTGCCGGCGGTGCCCTGGGCAGCCTGGCGAGTGGTTATCTATGGGACGGGCTGGGCCCGCAATGGATGTATGTCATGGCTGCCGGCACCAGCCTGCTGGCCGTCGTGTTCGTGATGTGGGGGATGCGGCGATCACCGGCAGGCATATCGCAGAGAACCGGATGAATGCGGTATCCTCTCGTATCCTGTCGGGGTAATCGTGTCTGCCCCGCGTGAAATAACCTGTTTTACAGCCTGGAGTCATTCGTGAAGCTGAGCGCGCAAGCCTTTCGCAACTGGGAGCACAAGAGCATTACCCTGCTGGGCATGTCCGGTGTGGGCAAGACCCGCCTGGCCAACATGCTGCGGGAGCGTCACTGGTTCCATTACTCGGGCGACTACCGCATCGGTACACGCTACCTGGATGAGCCGATCCTGGACAACATCAAGCAGCAGATCATGCATATCCCGTTTCTATGCGAACTGTTGCGCACCGACTCCATTTATATCAGCAACAATATGTCGGTGGACAACCTCAAGCCGGTGGCAAGCTTCCTCGGCAAGCTGGGTAACCCGGAGCAGGGCGGACTGGCGTTGACCGAGTTCAAGCGCCGGCAGGAATTGCATCGCCAGGCGGAAGTGGCTGCCATGAAGGATGTGCCCGATTTTATTCACAAGGCACGGGTGATCTACGGTTACGAGCATTTCGTCAATGATGCCGGCGGCAGCGTCTGTGAACTGGATGATCCGGATGTCCTGGAGGCGCTGGCGGAACACACCCTGATCCTGTACATCAAGGCGACGCACAAGGATGAGGAGGCGCTGATCCAGCGTGCCAGGCAGGCTCCCAAACCGCTGTACTACCGCGAGGCATTCCTGGATGAGCAGTTGCAGCAATACATGCAGGAATTCGAACTGCCCTATGTGGCCATGATCGATCCCGATGAGTTTGTGCGCTGGATGTTCCCGCGCCTGTTCTATTCGCGCATCCCCCGCTACGAGGCCATTGCCGAACGTTATGGCTATACCGTCAGCACCGATGAGCTTGCCCAGGTGCAGGATGAAGCCGGATTGATGAACCTGATTGAGCAGGTCCTGGATCGTCAGGCCTGAGTACGGAACCAACGATATGCCACTGGTAGCCAATTCAAATCTGCCCGCCTTCCAACGCCTGGAACTGGACGGGGAGACTATTATTCCCGGCGAACTCGCCGTGCATCAGGATATCCGTGAACTGCACATCGGGTTGCTCAATATGATGCCCGACGCAGCGCTGGCAGCTACCGAACGCCAGTTCTTCCGGCTGGTGGGCGAGAGCAACCAGATCGCCCAGTTTTATATGCATCCGTTCAGCATCGAGGCGCTACCACGTGGCGCCGCGGGGCGTGCCCACGTGGAGCAGTATTACGAAACCTTCGAGCAGATCAAGGAGGCGGGGCTGGACGCGCTGATCATTACCGGCGCCAATGTCACCCAGCCAGACCTGGCCCTGGAACCGTTCTGGGAACCGCTGATCGAGGTGATCGACTGGGCCTATGCCAATGTCACCTCCACGCTGTGTTCCTGCCTGGCGACCCATGCTGTGCTGCAGTTCCGTTACGGACAGACGCGCCGCCGGTTGCCGGCCAAGCGCTGGGGGGTGTATTCCCACAAGGTGATGGAACGCGAACACCCGCTGGTCTGCGGGGTGAACACGCGTTTCGACGTGCCGCACTCGCGCTTCAACCAGATCGACCGCGAGCAATTCACGGCGGCGGGGTTGCATGTACTGGTGGAAAGCGAGGCGGCCGGGGTACATCTCGCGGTGAGCGAGGATCAGTTCCGATTGGTATTTTTCCAGGGGCACCCGGAATACGACATGATCAGCCTGCTCAAGGAGTACAAGCGGGAGGTAAATCGCTTCGCCAAATGCGACCGGGAAGATTACCCGCCGTTCCCGGAAAATTACCTGCCCCTGCAATGCCAGGCGATTCTTAATGAACACCAGGAACAGGTGCGGCTTGCCATGGCCACCGGGAAACCGAATCCGGAACTGCCCGAGGCGCAGATCACCCAGCATCTGGACAATACCTGGCACGATTCCGCCGAGGCGGTGCTCAACAACTGGATCGGGAAGGTATACCAGGTCACCAACAGTAACCGGCGCCTGCCCTTCATGGAGGAGGTGGACCCGGCCAACCCGCTGGGTCTGTTCTGAAGGTCTCCGCCGCAAAATGATCCCGGATCAACGGGGATAGCCCGTAAGTACGGCCGGTGGTTTTGACCTTATCTGTGTTGGTTCGTGTTCATCCGGGGTCATGATTCCCTGCTGCCCTTTGCGGTAACGGCGTCACCCCGAAAGTGCCCGCCGCTGCAGGTGATCCAGAAACGCACGCGCCGCATTGGATCGACTGCGATCACGGTGATGCACCACCCCCAAGGTGCGCTCCAGGTGCAGGGCCTGCGGCAGTTTCAGGGTCACCACCTGCGGGTCGAGCAGGGTGGCGGGCAGAATGCTCCAGCCCAGCCCCACCGAGACCAGCATCTTGATGGTCTCCAGGTAATTGGTCGACAGTCCGGCTTTCAGCGTCAACCCGTAGGGAGCGAAGGCCTGCTCGGCGATCTGGCGGGTATAGGTGCTCGCAGCCGGCAGGATGGCCGGGAATTCGGCCAGCTGTTCCATCGTTACCGACGGCAGGGCCGCCAGTGGATGATCGGCGGCAGCGGCAACCACCAGTGGGTCCGGCCACAGCGGGATGGGCACCAGGCGTTCCGAGGCATGTGGTGGAAGGGTGACCACAGCCAGTTCCAGTTCCCCGTGTTCGACGGCCTGGCAGGCCGCCTCCGAATCCATGAACTGCAGGTCCAGTTCCACGCCACCGTATTCCGCCGCGAAGGCGCGCAGTACCGGCGGCAGATGGTGCAGGCCGATATGATGACTGGTGCCCACGGATAGCACCCCACCGACTTCGCCACTGAGATCGGCAATGGCACGACGACTGTCCTCCAGTTCCTGCAGGACCTGCCGGGCCCGTGGCAGCAACACCCGGCCCGCCTCGGTGAGTTGGATACTGCGGCCGATGCGATCGAATAGCGGGGTGCCGAGGCTGGTTTCCAGCGTGGTCACCCTTTTGCTTACCGCCGGCTGGGTGAGGAACAGTTGCTCGGCCGCCGTCGAGAAGGAGCCGTGTTCGGCCACGGCAATGAAGGCCTGAAGGTTGGCGATATCCATACTCATTTCCCAGAAACAATCTATTCCAAATAGTAATTCATTGTATGAAAAATATGAATTTGTGTAATTGATATTCCGGGCCTAGTATTCATTCAACCGAGTATCGGGGTGGCGGGGGCAGGCCGTTTTCGCTGGGCAGGCACGGATTGCCACCCCTCGTTTCATGTTGCTGCGACGATCAATTTTTTAATAGTAAATCTATATATTTTATTTTGTTATCAAATATTATTCAGGAACTGGATTATGAGCGGAAGAACCCTCTACGACAAGCTCTGGGACGCCCATCTGGTGCGCAGCGAAGCCGATGGTACTGCCTTGCTGTATATCGATCGCCACCTGGTGCATGAGGTGACATCGCCGCAGGCCTTCGAGGGTTTGCGACTGGCTGGCCGCAAACCCTGGCGCACCGAATCGGTGCTGGCGGTGCCGGATCACAATGTGCCGACCACCGCTCGCGACCAGGGTATCGCCGATCCCGTGTCGCGCATCCAGGTGGAGACGCTGGACCAGAATTGTGAGGATTTCGGTATCACCGAATTCAAAATGAATGATCTGCGCCAGGGTATTGTCCACGTGATCGGGCCGGAGCAGGGCGCCACCCTGCCGGGCATGACGGTGGTGTGTGGTGATTCCCATACCTCCACCCACGGTGCCTTCGGGGCGTTGGCCTTCGGCATCGGCACCTCCGAGGTGGAGCATGTGCTCGCCACCCAGTGCCTGATCCAGAAGAAATCGAAGAACATGCTGGTATCGGTGGAGGGTGAACTTGGTGCCGGGGTGACCGCCAAGGATATCGTGCTGGCCATCATCGGTCGGATCGGCACCGCCGGTGGCACCGGCTATGCCATCGAATTCGGCGGTAGCGCCATCCGCGCCCTGTCCATGGAAGGCCGCATGACGGTCTGTAACATGGCCATCGAGGCCGGCGCCCGCGCCGGTATGGTGGCCGTGGATGAAACCACCGTGGAGTATGTGGCCGACCGACCCTATGCGCCGAAGGGCGATGCCTGGGACCGGGCTGTGGCGGCCTGGTTCGATCTGCACAGTGACGAGGACGCGGTCTTCGATGCCGTGGTGGAACTGGATGCCGCGGCGATTGAGCCACAGGTGACCTGGGGCACCTCGCCGGAAATGGTGGCCATGGTCGGTGCTCAGGTGCCGGACCCGGATCGGGAGCCCGATGCGGTGAGGGCCGACGGCATGCGCAAGGCGCTGGCCTATATGGGGCTGACCGCCGGCATGCCGATTGCGGATATCCGGCCGGATCATGTCTTCATCGGCTCCTGTACCAATTCGCGTATCGAGGACCTGCGCGCCGCCGCCGCAGTGGCGAAGGGACGCAAAGTGGCGCCGGGCATCAAGCAGGCGCTGGTGGTGCCGGGTTCGGGGCTGGTCAAGCAGCAGGCCGAGGCCGAGGGGCTGGATCGTATCTTCATCGAGGCCGGTTTCGAATGGCGCGAGCCGGGCTGCTCCATGTGCCTCGCCATGAATGCCGACCGTTTGTTGCCCGGGGAGCGTTGTGCCTCCACCTCGAATCGTAACTTCGAGGGTCGGCAGGGGCAGGGTGGGCGCACGCACCTGGTCAGCCCCGCCATGGCCGCCGCCGCCGCGGTGAGCGGGCATTTCGTGGATGTGCGTGAACTTATATAGATATTAATATTAAATAGATAAAGGCACTATTTAATCTTATTTGGATTATATGTGCACACTGTATTCTATGGCCGACAGGAATCAAGATCATGGAAAAATTCACCCGTTTTACGTCTCGGGCCGTGCCGCTCGATCGCCCCAATGTGGACACCGACGCCATCATTCCCAAGCAGTTTCTGAAGTCCATCAAGCGCACTGGATTCGGCCCCAATCTGTTCGATGAGTGGCGCTACCTGGATCATGGCGAACCGGGCCAGGATTGTAGTGGTCGGCCGCTGAATCCTGATTTCGTGCTCAACCAGGTGCAGTACGCCGGGGCGCAGATCCTGCTCGGACGCGAGAACTTCGGTTGCGGTTCCAGTCGTGAACATGCGGTATGGGCGCTGACCGATTATGGTTTCCGGGTGGTGATCGCGCCAAGCTTTGCCGACATCTTCCGCAATAACGCCTTCAAAAGCGGATTGCTGCCCATCGCGCTGGATGCCGCTGTGGTGGAGCGCCTGTTTCGTGCGGCCCAGGCGGAGGATTTCACCATCACGGTGGATCTCGACGCCCAGATCCTGACCACCTCCACTGGCGAGTCGATTGCCTTCGAGGTGGATGCTTTCCGCAAGCATTGCCTGCTGGAAGGGCTCGATGACATCGGTCTCACCCTGCAGCATGCCGATGCCATCCGGGCCTATGAGCAGCGTCGCAAGTCCGAGGCGCCCTGGTTGTTTTGAGTTTTGATTTCACACCAAATGGCGAAAAGTAAATATTATAAAACATATAGTTATAATATATATTTAATGTTTTTTATATGAATGATTTGCGCACCTGTGGTGTAGTAAGAATTTTCTGATTTCCTAAGGATTGAACATGACGAAAAAAGTACTGGTACTCCCCGGGGATGGCATCGGCCCTGAAATCGTTGCCGAGGCCGTCAAGGTCATCGAGGCACTCAACAAGGAAGGCCTCGGACTGGAGCTGGAATATGGCCTGGTGGGCGGCGCTGCCTATGATGAGACGGGTTCGCCGCTGCCGGAGCAGACCCTCGACCAGGCGCGTGCCGCCGATGCCATCCTGCTTGGTGCGGTGGGCGGGCCGAAGTGGGAGCCGCTGGACCGCTCGGTACGCCCTGAAAAGGGGCTGCTGGGGCTGCGTGCCGGGCTGGAGCTGTTTTCCAATCTGCGTCCCGCGGTGCTTTACCCGCAGTTGGCCGATGCCTCAACCCTCAAGCCGGAGGTGGTGTCAGGGCTGGACATCATGATTGTGCGTGAACTGACCGGTGGCATCTATTTCGGTGAGCCGCGTGGTGTGCGCACCCTGGAGAACGGTGAACGGCAGGGATATAACACGCTGGTGTACCGGGAATCGGAAATCGAGCGCATCGGCCGTTCCGCCTTCGAGATCGCCCGCAAGCGTGGGCGCAAACTCTGCTCGGTGGATAAAGCCAACGTGCTGGAGGTGACCGAGCTGTGGCGCGAGGTGATGATCCGCGTCGGCAAGGAATACCCCGATGTGGAGCTATCCCACATGTACGTGGACAACGCAGCCATGCAACTGGTACGAGCCCCCAAGCAGTTCGATGTTATGGTCACCACCAACATGTTCGGCGATATCCTGTCCGACGCTGCCGCCATGCTCACCGGCTCCATCGGCATGTTGCCTTCGGCCTCGCTGGATGCCCATGGCAAGGGCATGTATGAGCCCATCCATGGCTCCGCGCCGGATATCGCCGGCAAGGGTGTGGCCAATCCACTGGCGACCATCCTTTCCGTGGCGATGCTGCTGCGTTACAGTCTCGACGCTGCCGGTGCTGCCGAGCGCATCGAGACCGCCGTGGGTCGGGTGCTGGATCAGGGCCTGCGCACCCCGGACATCATGGCCGCCGGCATGCAGGAAGTGACTACCGCCGCCATGGGGGATGCCGTGGTAGCGGCGCTGTGATGGTTATCAGCGCCTGGCCACAGAGGACGCAATGAACGAGGCACCTGTTGCCGATAGCGTCATTCCCGTGTCAGCGGGAATGATGTTCTTTTGTTTGGCGCTCCCAGTGTCTTTGCGATGAATGTTTTGATGTGACCAATCTGTGATCCATGCCACAGGTCAGTCTCCGGTAATTTGATGTAATCAAACTCTTGAAAGGAACAGCTAACGCTATGACCCGCAAATTTGATGTTGCCGTGGTGGGCGCTACGGGCGCCGTCGGTGAAACCATGATGGAAATCCTGGAGCAGCGTGATTTTCCCGTGAACAATGTCTATCCGCTGGCCAGCGAACGCTCCGCGGGCAAGCAACTGCGCTTCAGGGGCAAGCAGGTCACTATCCAGAATCTGGCGGAATTTGATTTCTCCCAGACCCAGATCGGATTGTTCTCCGCCGGCGCCTCTATCTCCGAGGTCTATGCGCCGAAGGCGGCGGCCGCCGGTTGCGTAGTGGTGGATAACACCTCCCAGTTCCGCTATGACGACGATATTCCGCTGGTGGTGCCGGAGGTGAATCCGCACGCCATCGCCCGCTACCAGGATCGTGGCATCATCGCCAATCCGAACTGTTCCACCATCCAGATGCTGGTGGCGCTCAAACCGATCTACGATGCTGTCGGTATCACCCGTATCAATGTCGCTACCTACCAGGCGGTATCCGGTACCGGCAAGGAGGCCATCGAGGAACTGGCCGGTCAAACGGCACACCTGCTGAATGCCAAGCCCATCGAGTGCAAGGTGTACCCGAAGCAGATCGCGTTCAACGTGCTGCCGCAGATCGATGTGTTCAAGGACAACGGCTACACCAAGGAAGAGATGAAGATGGTGTGGGAGACCCGCAAGATCTTCGAGGATGAGGGCATCATGGTGAATCCCACCTGTGTGCGCGTACCGGTGTTCTTTGGTCATTCCGAGGCGGTGCATATCGAAACCCGGGACAAGATCACCGCAGCGCAGGCGCGCAAGCTGTTGAGCCAGGCACCGGGCGTGGTGGTTCTGGATGAACACAAGGATGGGGGCTATCCTACCGCGGTCACCGAGTCGGCAGGTCAGGACCCGGTTTATGTGGGACGTATCCGTGAAGATATCTCCCATGATCGAGGTTTAGATTTGTGGGTGGTGGCCGATAATGTGCGCAAGGGTGCGGCCCTCAATAGCGTGCAAATCGCTGAAATCTTGGTGAAAGAGTACTTGTGAGCTATATTCAAGCCGGCTTGTACGCGGGCCGTTATCATCGATCGAATACCCGTCCCAATGAAGGGACGGGGCCCGCAAAGCGGAAGCGGGCTTACCGCCATGAAGGGGAGTAACATGTTCAGGAAATCGGCCTTGGCAGCGGCTATGTGGGGGGCGCTGGCAACACAGAGCGCATTTGGTCTAGGGCTCGGGAATATCAATCTCAAGTCTTCACTCAACCAGCCCCTCCAGGCAGAAGTGGAGTTACTCTCCGCCAGCGAAAAGGATCTGCAGGAACTCAAGGTCAACCTGGGTAGCCCGGAGGCATTTCAAAGTGCGGGTATCGACCGGCTGAATTTTCTCGGCAAACTGAAATTTGAGGCGATCCGCAAACCGGATGGCGTAGCGGTGATCAGCATCACCAGCCGCGAGTCCGTGCGTGAGCCGTTCCTCGACTTCCTGCTGGAAGTGATATGGGCCAATGGCAAGCTGACGCGGGAATTTACCGTGTTGGTGGACCCGCCGGTTACTATGCCGGCACCTGCGCCCGCTACCCAGGCACCGCGTACCAGTGCCCCGGCTCCCATGCCGGCACGGGCACCGGCACCACGTGCCGTTGCCAGTAAGTCCGTCCCCGCCACTGATGTTGGTACCTGGACCGGTGACACCTATGGTCCCACCGGCCGCAATGACACCCTGTGGCAAATCGCCGAGAAAGTGCGCCCTGACAACAATGTCACCATGGAGCAGACCATGCTGGGTCTGCTCAATGCGAACCCGGAAGCCTTCATCGGGCACAACATCAATAACCTCAAGGCCGGTTATGTGTTGCGTGTCCCCGATCGCGCTGAACTGACCGGAATTAGTGCTGCGGATGCCAGTGCCGAGGCGCGGCTCCAGAACCAGGAGTGGCGCGAAGGCAAGGTGAGGCCCAGCAGCACAGCTGCGCGCCCAACGATTCCTGCGCCGGCTCCGAGCAAGCTGGAACTGACGACCCCTGGCGATAGCCCGGCGTCCGGCAGTGCCGTGACGGCGGGTGAAAGTGCTGACCTGGGAACCCTGCGCAAGGAACTGGTCCTGGCCACCGAAGCGGCGGATGTGCAGCGTCGCCAGAGCGAGGAAATGGAATCCCGCCTCAAGGCACTGGAAGATCAGATCGCCAAGATGCAGCGCCTTATCGAACTCAAGGATGATCAGCTGGCGCTACTCAATCAGCAGGCTGGAGATGATGCGGCCATGCCCGCTGCTGCGATGGATGGGGATGTCGAGGAAGCGGCGCCTGCAACCGGGATGGATGCGGATGCCGTTGAAGCGGAACTGTTCCTTGGCGAAGGCACCGCACCCGAAGAGCCGGCCACAGAAGAGACGCCGGCGGTCACGGGCGAGGCGCCCGTAGCAACACCGGAAGTGCCGGTGGTGCAGGCTCCTCAAGAAGTGATCAAGTCGGAACCGGCACCGGCTCCGGCACCGGCACCGGCTCCCTTTGAGGAATCCCAGAGCTTGATCGACCGGATCATGGCCAATCCCTTGTGGATTGGAGTGGGTCTGGTGGTGTTGGCGCTACTGGCATTGATGGGGCTGCGTCGTCGCGCTGCCGCGGAGCCTGAATTCCAGGAAAGCATACTGCAGGAACGGGAAGCACGACCCACACAGGCGTCCGCTCCAGTGGTGAAAGAGCAGCCGAAGGCACGTAAAGAGCCGGAGATGGATTCCGCCCAGGCGGCAGAGGAAAGTGATTCCTCACTGCTGAGTGAATTTGCCACCTCCGATCTTGGCGCGATTCAGAATCAGAGTGAAGCCGACCCGCTGGCCGAGGCGGATGTCTACCTTGCCTACGGGCGTTATCAGCAGGCGGAAGACCTGATTCGCCAAGCACTGGACAAAGCCCCGGACCGCGAGGACCTGAACCTCAAGCTGTTTGAAGTGTATGCCGCTGCGCAGAACCGTTCCGGTTTTGATGCCCACGCGGAAAAGGTCCTGGCCCGCCTGGAGAGCCAGGATAATCCGCTATGGGTAAGGGCGGCTGAAATGGGCCGTGAACTGAGCCCCGGCAATCCCCTGTACCAACTGGGTGGTGCGGCATCTGCCGCGGTGGCTGCCAGTGAGCCGGCGGATTCCAGTCTGGATTTCGATCTGGACCTGGGGGGAGCCACCGAGGATCTGACCAGCCAGGAGCCTCCCCTGGATAACCTGGATTTCGACACGGGGCTGGATGCTGAGAAAAAGCCGGCCGCGGAAGAATCCAATGAGCTGGATTTCGACCTGGGTGACCTGAACCTGGACGATGACCTGGAGACTGAACCGGAACCGATGGCAGACCTGGGGGCGGATGAGGAAGGTGGAGATGGTTTCCTGTCCGATCTGGATGAAGTGGCGACCAAGCTGGATCTTGCCCGTGCCTATGTCGACATGGGTGATCCCGATGGTGCGCGCAGCATCCTGGATGAAGTGGTTCAGGAAGGCAACGAAGCACAGAAGACCGAGGCTGAGGAGTTGCTGAAACAACTCTGAACAGGCCCTAGACCTACGGTAGCAGAAAGCCCGGTTTTCATGCCGGGCTTTTTTTGTCTGCTTGTCGCGTTTCCGGTCTTGGGGCCACCCATCGGCCGCGGCGGAGTTGTTTGACGTGATGCCTGTCCGTTCTGGTCCAGGCAGACCTGTCAGGCCATTGCGCGGCTATCTTCCCGAGCCCGATATCGGTACCCTTACGCGCGTGCATCCGTTGATCCGTATTCTTTCCCTGCTGGTATTTATCGTGCTGATGGCGCTGGGTGGCCTGTCCAGCCTGGTGATCGGCGGGTGCCTGTTGGTGCTGCTCTATACGGTTTCCGGTATGACGCCAGTGCATGGATTGTGGCGCGTGGTGCGGCGCATCCGTTGGCTGCTGCTGTCGATCCTGTTGTTGTATGGCTGGTGGACGCCGGGGACACCGCTGCTGACAGAGTTGGGCGCCTATGCGCCATCGTTGGAAGGACTGGTGCAGGGCGGTGTGCGCGCAGGTTTGCTGGTTGCCATTGTCGGTGCGGTGCACTGGGTGATGACCACTACACACCGCCCCGAATTACTGGGTGCCGTGGTGGCCCTGACCTCGCCCCTGCAGCGGTTGGGTGTTGCCCATGAACGGCTGGCTGTACGCATCTTGCTGACCCTGGAAACGGTGCCGCAGGTACAAAGGGTGGCAGCTGAGGCGGCACGGGAACCGCTAGGTCGGGTTTCGCGTCTGGCGTCTGTGTCACACCGTGCCCGCACGCTGTACGGGCGCATCCTGGCCCAGGCCGATAGCGCCGAACTCAGGGCCCGTGAAGTTCAGATGATAGGTCGTGTGCCGCGCTGGCAGTGGGGAGTTCCGGTTTTCGTGGCGTTATTGCTTTGGTTGGGGCGTTGGTCGACCGGCCTCTTGGGACTGGCATAGTTACAGAACGAAACGTATGCGGATTGCACTGGGAATCGAATATGACGGCACCGGTTTTCGCGGCTGGCAGCGTCAGCAGCCGGGCGTACGCACGGTGCAGGAAAGCCTGGAGTCGGCCCTATCCATGGTAGCGGATCATCCCATAGAGGTGACCTGCGCCGGCCGCACAGATGCCGGTGTGCATGCCACGGCACAGGTGGTCCATTTCGATACCGGCGCCATACGCCCGGAGCGGGCCTGGTTGCTGGGCACCAACACGGCCTTGCCTGGTGATGTCCGGGTGCGGTGGATGCAGGAAGTGGATGACGCCTTTCATGCCCGCTTCACCGCCCGCGCCCGTAGCTATCGCTACGTGATTCTCAATCGCCGGGTGGGGTCGGCACTGGAGCGCCATCGGGTGGGCTGGGAATACCGTCCACTATCCCTCGCACCCATGCAGGCGGCGGCTCAGCACCTGATAGGTGAACATGATTTTTCGTCGTTTCGCGCCGCTCAGTGTCAGGCGACGCACCCCCGTCGGCATGTGGAGCGGATCGCGGTCAGCCAGGACGGAGAGTATTTCTATGTCGATATCACCGCGAATGCCTTTTTGCACCACATGGTGCGCAACATCGTTGGTGCATTGCTGGCCATCGGGCGAGGAGAGCAGTCGGCCGACTGGACCGGCGAGCTACTGTCGTTACGTGATCGGACCCTGGCAGCCGCAACGGCACCGGCAGCTGGCTTATTCCTGGTGGGTGTGCGCTATGCCGGGGAATACCGCTTTCCGGAGCCAGGCCATCTGCCGCGTTTCGCCTGATTTCCATGGCCACAGGATGGTTCGGGTCCAGGGGCAAGATCTGGTACCCTATGCCCTTTGAGCAGGATCGAGTGGAAGTGGGGTAGCCGGTGCGTACGCGCGTCAAGATTTGCGGGATCACCCGCCCGGAAGACGGTCTTGCAGCGGCCGAGGCCGGGGCCGATGCCATCGGCCTGGTGTTCTACCCGCGCAGCCCCCGCTTCGTGACACCGGACCAGGCGCTCGCCGTGGTCCGCGCGCTACCGTCTTTTGTGACCGTGGTGGGGCTGTTCGTCAACGAGCAACCGGGCATGGTACGCGCCATGTCCAATGCCGTCGGGCTGGAGGTGCTGCAGTTCCACGGCGATGAATCACCGGAGTACTGCCGCCAGTTCAACCAGCCCTTCATCAAGGCGCTACGGGTGCAGCCGGAAGTGGATCTGGCTGGACTGTCCGCGGGCTACCGGGAGGCGCAGGGCCTGCTGCTCGATGCCTGGCACGCGGCAGTCCCGGGTGGCAACGGCGAGGTCTTCGATTGGGGGCTGATCCCCGAGGTGCTACAGGCGCATTGTATTCTGGCCGGGGGCCTGACACCGGACAACGTGGCCGAAGCCATTCGGCAGGTGAAACCCTATGCCGTGGATGTGAGTAGCGGTGTGGAGGCGGACAAGGGGATCAAGGATCCCGCAAAGATCGCAGCATTCATGCGAGGAGTGAACATTGGCGACACAAGCAAAGACAGCTGATTCTTCGACGTCGTTACCGGACCTTCCCGATGACAATGGTCATTTCGGACCCTACGGTGGACGCTTTGTGGCAGAGACCCTCATGGGGCCGCTGGAAGAGCTGCGTCTGGCCTATGAGCAGTATCTCGGCGATCCAGAATTCCAGGCCGAACTGGACCAGGATCTGGCTCATTATGTCGGCCGTCCCTCGCCGGTATATCACGCCAGGCGCTGGAGCGAGCAACTGGGCGGGGCACAGATCTACCTCAAGCGCGAGGACCTCAACCATACCGGCGCACACAAGATCAACAATACGGTAGGGCAGGCGCTGCTGGCCCAACGTATGGGCAAGACCCGCATCATCGGCGAGACCGGTGCCGGTCAGCACGGGGTGGCCACTGCCACCGTGGCGGCACGACTGGGGCTGGAGTGCGTCATCTACATGGGCGCCGAGGATATTGCTCGCCAAGCCATCAATGTCTACCGCATGCGCCTGCTGGGTGCCCGGGTGGTATCGGTCACCTCCGGTTCCAAGACCTTGAAGGATGCACTGAACGAAGCGATGCGCGACTGGGTCACCAACGTCGACAATACTTTCTACATCATCGGTACCGTCGCCGGGCCGCACCCCTATCCAGCCATGGTACGCGACTTCCAGGCGGTGATCGGTCGCGAGGCGCGCGCCCAGATGCAGGCACAGACCGGCAAGTTGCCCGATGCGCTGGTGGCCTGTGTAGGTGGCGGTTCCAACGCCATCGGTCTGTTCCATCCCTTCCTGGGCGACGCTTCGGTGAAGATGTACGGCGTGGAGGGCGGTGGAGACGGTATCGAGAGCGGGCGCCACGCTGCCCCCCTGTGTGCAGGCCAGCCCGGCGTGCTGCATGGCAACCGTACCTACCTGATGGAGGATGCGGACGGGCAGATCATTGAAACCCATTCGGTCTCCGCTGGACTGGATTATCCCGGCGTGGGCCCCGAACATGCCTGGCTGAAGGATACCGGCCGTGCCCAGTATGTGGCGGCCACCGACAGCGAGGCGCTGGCAGCGTTTCATGCCTTGACCCGCATCGAGGGCATCATCCCGGCACTGGAATCCAGTCATGCACTGGCCTACGCCGCAAAGCTCGCTCCGACCATGGCCCAGGACCAGACTATCCTGGTTAACCTTTCCGGGCGCGGCGACAAGGATATTCACACCGTGGCCACGCTGGAGGGCATCGAGGTATGAGCCGCATTGCCAAACGTTTTGCCGACCTGCGCGCTGCCGGCCGCAAGGCCCTGATCCCCTATGTCACCGCCGGTGATCCAAATCCGGAAGTCAGCGTGCCGCTGATGCACGCGCTGGTGGCGGCGGGTGCCGATGTACTGGAACTGGGGGTGCCGTTTTCCGATCCCATGGCCGACGGCCCGGTGATCCAGGCCGCCTGCGAGCGGGCCCTGGTGCATCACACCAGCCTGCGCAGAGTGCTGGAGATGGTGCGTGAATTCCGTACCCGCGATGCCGACACGCCGGTGGTGCTGATGGGTTACCTCAACCCTGTGGAAGTCATGGGCTACGAGGTCTTTGCCACCGCCGCACAGGCAGCGGGCATCGACGGTGTGCTGACGGTGGATCTGCCGCCGGAAGAGGCCCACGATCTGGTGCAGGCGTTGCAGCGCGTGGAACTTGATCCGATCTTTCTGCTGTCGCCCACCTCGGATACGGCACGTATCGACAGGATCAGCGCGGTGGCGAGCGGCTTCATCTACTACGTTTCCATCAAGGGTGTGACCGGTTCCAGTCAACTGGATGTAGCGGCTGTGAGGCGTAAGGTCGACGAGATCCGTACCCACACCGCGCTGCCGGTGGGGGTGGGCTTCGGGATTCGCGATGCCGAGTCCGCCGCCCAGGTGGCCGCAGTGGCCGATGCCGTGGTGGTGGGCAGTGCGCTGGTGGGGCGGATCCCCGAATTGCAGGCGCAGCCCGACCAGATTCCGGCGGTGCTGGCCGCCGTACTGGCCGACATGCGTCGCGCCATGGATGCAATTCCGCCACAGGCGGCCAGCGCCGGTTGAACGATCCGACTGGTCGTGCGATTACACCAAGCGAAATTCATGAATTACTATTGAGAGCAGGAATGCCATGAGCTGGTTCGAAAAACTGATGCCTTCGCGGATTCGCACCGAAGGCGGGGACAAGAAGCAGGTACCGGAAGGCATCTGGAGCCAATGCAACGGCTGCAACCAGATCCTGTATCGCGCAGAACTGGAACGGAACCTCGATGTCTGCCCCAAGTGCGATCATCACATGCGCATCGATGCGCGGCGCCGACTGGATGGTTTCCTCGACGAGGAACCACGGGTGGAAATTGCTGCCAACCTGGAGCCGCTGGATGAACTGAAGTTCAAGGACAGCAAGAAATACAAGGACCGGATCACCCTGGCCCAGAAGGCCACCGGCGAGAAGGACGCGCTGGTGGTGATGCGCGGCGAGGTGGAGGGTGTGCCGCTGGTGGCCGCCGCCTTCGAGTTCAAGTTCATGGGTGGCTCCATGGGAGCGGTGGTGGGTGAGAAATTCGTGCGCGCCGTGAATGCCTCCCTGGAACACAATATTCCGCTGGTGTGTTTTTCCGCCAGTGGCGGCGCGCGCATGCAGGAGGCGCTGTTTTCCCTGATGCAGATGGCCAAGACCAGTGCTGCGCTGGCGCGCCTGTCCGATGCCGGTATCCCATTCATCTCGGTGCTGACCGACCCCACGATGGGCGGCGTGTCCGCGAGCTTCGCTATGCTGGGGGACGTCCATGTGGCTGAGCCCAATGCCCTGATCGGCTTTGCCGGCCCCCGTGTCATCGAACAGACCGTGCGCGAAAAACTGCCGGAAGGTTTCCAGCGCAGCGAATTCCTGCTTGAACACGGCGCCATCGATATGATCATCGACCGTCGTGAAATGCGCAGCCGCATTGCCGGTCTGCTGGCCATGCTGCTCAAGCGGCCGGCTATTGCCTGAAAGAGTGCAGTGTCCTGTTGTGGCGCCGGGATTCGTGACCTGAATGCAAAAGGCTGCCACCCCGCGTTTCGCCACCCTCGAAGAATGGCTGGGCTGGCAGGAGACCCTGCATCCCACCGAGATTGAGCTGGGACTGGAACGCATCGCCGCCGTAGCTCGCGATCTGGATGTTTTGTCGCCGGCCTGTCCGGTCATCACCGTAGCGGGCACCAATGGCAAGGGTTCCTGTGTTGCCCTGCTGGAGTCTATCCTGCGTGCCGCCGGCTACCGGGTGGGCAGTTATACCTCGCCGCATTTGTTGCGCTACAACGAGCGCATTCGCATAGCCGGGGAGCCGGTTTCCGATGCCGCGCTGTGTGATGCCTTTGCGCATATCGATTCCGTGCGCGGCTCACGTTCACTGACCTATTTTGAATTCGGCACCCTCGCGGCTCTGGATATCTTCAGCGTAGAATCCCTGGACGTGTGGCTGTTGGAGGTGGGGCTGGGTGGCCGACTCGACGCAGTGAATATCATCGATGCCGACGTGGCGCTGGTCACCGGTATCGACATTGATCATGCCGACTGGCTGGGCCATGACCGGGAAACTATCGGCCGCGAAAAGGCCGGGATTTTCCGCCGGGGCCGTCCCGCCGTATGCGGTGATACCCGACCGCCGGCTTCCCTGCCGGCGGCAGCGCAGGCGCTCGGCGCGCTGTGGCTCGGGCGCGGCGAGGCGTTTGATTGTGCAGTCGGCGACCACGCATGGAACTGGTATGGCCGAGAGCAGCAGGAGCATCTACCCCTGCCGGCGCTAGCCGGTGCGCATCAACTCGACAATGCCGCAGCGGTGCTGCAGGTGCTGGACTGCCTGCAGTCCCGATTGCCGGTCAGCCGTATGGCGCTCGAACAGGGGCTGCGTACTGTGTCCTTGCCGGGGCGGTTTCAGCGTCTGCCTGGCGCGGTGGAACAGGTGCTGGACGTGGCGCATAATCCGCAGGGTGGCCGTACCCTGGCACAGGCGCTGCAGGCGTATCCGGTCGCCGGGCAGACGCACCTGGTATTGGGGATGCTGGCGGACAAGGATGTGCAGGCCTTCGTGCAACCACTGCTGCCATGGGTGGACCACTGGTACCTGGGCGGTCTGCAGGTCCATCGGGGACTGCCTGCACAGATGCTGCAGGAGCGAGTGCAGGAAACGCTGCCCGCAGCAGGGGTAATGGTGGATGTGGATGTACGCTCCGCCTATCAACGAGCGATGGTGCAGGCATGCCCGGGTGACCGTGTGGTGGTATGCGGTTCCTTCCATACGGTCGCGGCCGTGGCGGCGTTAACCGGCAAACAGGCAAATCACTAGAGGATCGATGGCGGTGGAGCAGATTGTCAAACAGCGAGTGGTGGGAGCAGTCGTCCTGGTGGCCCTGGCGGTGATTTTCATTCCGGTACTGCTGGAAGGGCCTGACAAGGAGCGTGCGCCAGGTGAACTGGATATACCCCCGTCCATGGCAGACCTGCGCGAGGGCAGCATCGAGCCCATGGAGCAGACCCTGATCGTGCCGCCGGAAAAAATCACCACCGTGGTGATTGAGGAACCAAGGGAAATGGCTCCCGCGCCACAGGAAATCCCGGTCGAGACGGTGGAGCAGGAGCAGGAGAAGGCAAAGCCCGCACCGACACCGACCCCGGAGCCCACGCCAGCCCCGGA
>CBDUHN010000025.1:0-48674 GCA_965367295.1 uncultured Gammaproteobacteria bacterium
TCTTCAGGCCACTCTTGAATTCATTGGTGCTATAGCTTGCCATCGACTACCTTCCGTTCGTTGCGCGCGCGGCGTTCAGGTCTAAAAGGGCCCGTATGATACCCCGAACCGTCGTTCTGCAACACACACCTGCCTGGCAACGCGCCCTGGCCCAGGCCATCCAGGATCCCCGCGAACTGCTGACCTTGCTGCAGCTGGACCAGCAACTGCCGGTGGCGCGGGATCCGGCCGCCCGGCAGTTCCCGATGCGGGTGCCGCGTGGGTTTGCCGCCCGCATGCAGGTCGGGGACCCCCATGACCCGTTGCTGCGCCAGGTGCTGCCCCTGGATGAGGAAGGGCGCATCGTGCCCGGCTTCAGCGCCGATCCGCTGGAGGAACTGGAGGCCATGCCGGTACCGGGGCTACTGCACAAGTACGCCGGCCGGGTATTGCTCACCCTGACCGGTGCCTGTGCCGTGCACTGCCGCTACTGCTTTCGCCGCCATTTCCCCTACACCGAGGCCAACCCCTCGCCCAATCAATGGGATGCAGCGCTGGACTATATCCGCGCGCGGCCCGATATCCACGAAGTGCTGCTCAGCGGCGGCGACCCCCTGTCCCTCAGTGACCGGCGTCTGGCCAGCCTGGCGCAACAACTCGATGCCATTCCCCACCTGCAACGACTGCGCATCCACACCCGTCTGCCGGTGGTACTGCCGGAGCGGATCGATGCCTCCCTGCTGGCCTGGCTGGAGGCCAGCCGCCTCACCCCGGTGATGGTGATCCACGCCAACCACGCCCGCGAAATCGATGCGGACGTAACCGCCGGCATGGCCGCACTACGCCAGCAGGGGGTGCAACTCCTCAACCAGGCGGTACTGCTGCGCGGCATCAATGACTCCGTCCCGGCGCTGACGGCGCTTTCGGAGACCCTGATTGCAGCTGGTGTACTGCCCTATTACCTGCACCTGCTGGACCCGGTTGCCGGCGCCGCCCATTTCGAGGTACCGGAGCCGGAGGCCCGGCAATTACTGCAGGCCCTGCAGGACCAGCTGCCCGGCTATCTGGTTCCGCGCCTGGCCCGCGAGGAGCCCGCCGCCACCTCCAAAACCTGGCTGCACCCCTGAGCGGAGGATAAAACCGATGTCTCCCACCCGAGCTCTCGCGGGTATACTGCCGATTCAGAATATGAGCCCGCGGACGATACCCCGTGGCAGAGACCCCCTTTCGACAACAGGACATCGAATCACTCGGGCATCCCCTACAACAAGAACAACCCCGACAGACAACTATGCAACTGCACATTCAACAACGTAGCGCCCCGGGAAAACTGGACTTCGACCCGAAACCCGAAGCCGTCCAGCGATGGATAACCGCCCTGCCAATGGTGAATACCGGGGAAACCACCCGACTCCTGTACCAGTCTCTGGGCGGACTCAACCAGATGGACATGGCACCGGCACAACGCTTCAGGGTGCTGGAATTGCTGCGTTCGCCGGTGTTCTACGTGCTGGATGTCATGAAGAAACACGTGGTCGGCCAGACCTTCCCCCTCAACGAAAAGGCACGCAAGATCGCCCGCCTGACCCAGGAACTACTGCGCGAGATGGGCGATGGCTACAAGATCGTGGTCATGGCGGAGGTCTCCGGCAACGGATTGCGACGCGACACCCGCACCCTCAATACTGCCCTGCACCGGGCAATGCAGTGCCTGTCACAACAGTTGCTCAAGGCCTATCAGGTCTATTCTCCACACCCGGAAGACGTCTGGTCCGATATTCACCAGCTGTACCAGTATGCGGAAACCCACGCTTTGCACGGTGGCGTTATTGGAGATGTGCCGGAAAGCGGTGCCTCCGCCAGCAGCATCGAGCTACTCTACCGACAGATTTTATTGCTGGCCCTGGCCTGCCCCTACCGCATGCGCCAGGGAGAGGTGGAACAGGTGCATGGCCGGCTGCAGCAGTGGGCGGTCCACAGTCGACTCAGCCCCATGGCACGCCCCGGCCAGCCCGCGGGACTGTTCATGGTCAATCTCGGCATCGATGAACCGCCCACCTACCTGTCACTGCGGCACGGCGGCACCAACGAAGCCCAGTGTCGGGTACTGGATACCGCCGACCTGGCCGAAGACATTCGCAAGGCACTGTCCGAGCAGCACGGCAATGACACCGGCTCGGCCCTGAACGAACATACCCTGCGCAGGCTCATGCTGGCCTGGGGCGTCATGCCCAAGCGGCGCTTCTCCCGTAGCCAGCAGTCCGCCCGGGTGTCCGTGGCCATGGGCCTGGCCGCCACCCACTATTTCGTCAGCGGCGAAGCCGCCTTCAGCCCGGCTGGCGGCACTCTGGAGTCCTCCCAGTACCAGGAACGCCCGGACTTCCAGTCCGAGCCCGTTCAGACCGAACGCGGCCACACCCCGGATATATGGGAACTGGAACCGGTTTCCCTGGACAGCCAATCGCCCATTCAGGCCCCTCAGAAACACCGTGTGGATATGCCCGGCGGGCTGGAGAGCGAACAGAAACAAGGTGGTCTGCAGGCCCACGACTGGCACATGATCAACGTAAGCGCCGGTGGCTACTGCCTGTTGTGGGACCGGATGGAAAACTCCCGCGCCCAAGTGGGTGAACTGGTCGGCATCCGGGAACATGATGATCCGGATGCCTTTCACTGGCACCTGGGTGTGGTCCGCTGGATGAAGTGCAATACCGGCCTGGAACTCGGCGTGCAGATGCTGTCTCCCGGGGCGGTGGCCGTGGGTGCCCGCCCCTATCCCGCCACGTCCCGCGAACCACAGTTTTCCCGGGTCCTGTTATTGCCGGAAATCCCCTCCCTCGGCCAGCCGGCCACCCTGCTGTTGTCCTCGCCGCCGTTCCGTACCGGCGGCACGGCGATCATCAACAGTCACGGCCGGGAGGTGAGAGTGAAACTCGACAAACTGGTGGAAAATACCGGCAGCTTCGCGCAGTTCCAGTTTACCACGCTAGAGGGGAACAGCAGCTCACCTCAGGCCGCGGAAAAGAAGAGAACCGCCGCCGAACAGCAGGAATTCGACGACATCTGGACCCTGATCTAGCCGCGACGGAATCAGCCAGAGGCAGATCCCGCCGCCTGTACTCAATACAGCTTACGGAACACTGCCGGGTATTCTACCTGCCCTCCTCCGGCCAGCACCCCCGATTTGAGCTCCATGGCCGACAACGCATCTTCCGGTAGCGTCAGGTTGCAGCTCACCTGCCATTCACTGGCCGGCCGGAACCCGAAACGCTGATAGTACTCGGGATGCCCGGCCACCACGATGGCGCCGTACCCCAGCGGCTTGGCCCGCGCAACCGCCGCCTGGATCAATTCGGAGCCGATACCACGATGCGACTGGGAAGGCACCACCGACATCGGTCCCAGGGCCAGGATCTCGATACCGGCTGCAGCGCGTTTCAGCACCATGCGGGACAACAGCACATGACCGACAATACGCCCGTTCAACTCCGCCACCAATGACAGGTCCGGCACAAAATAGGACGAGCCACGCACTTCACCCACGAGCTGGGCCTCCGCCTCACCCTCAAAGGCGCTGAGATTCACCACATCAATGGCGCGCACATCTTCCGGGGTTTCCGCCCTGACGATTATTTCTTGCATAGTATTCTCCGCTGCAACCGTACCTTTGAGTCCGCATCCAGACGCTGCTCCAATAGCCAATTCACTCCCGGACAAGGTCATGCTAGCAGGAATACCCCCACTGGAAAACATGTGAAAAATCCGTTAAACAATGCCCAAAGATTCCACCCCGACCGACATTCAAGGGTAGAATCTACCGGCCGACACACTGATGAGAAGCCACCGTTTTTCGTCGTGGCCCGCCAGCACGTCAGACAATCACATGGAAAACCCTCATCCCGAACGGATGAGAGCAGCAAACCGGGGAGTTAGGGTGGACAAGGAAAAGACACTGCGTTTGATCATCATCGAGGAATCACGCAACGACGCAGAAGCCATCGCCAACATTCTACGCAACGCAGGCTTCGCCGTGCGGCACACCCATGTGGAAGATCACGAGGACCTCGAAACCTCCCTCAGCGAACAATTGCCGGATCTCATCCTCTGCGCCCAGGGACTGGAGGGATTGTCCCTGGACGACGTAATCACCCAGTTGGTACAGCTCAAGCTGGAGATCCCCGTGATCGCCATCGGCGAATCGGCTGACGAGGCCGCTGTCATCGAGGCCCTGCGCCTTGGTGCCACAGACCTTGCCTCCTATGACCAGCCCGAACACCTGCAGCTCATCGTGCAGCGTGAAATACGCACTCAGCAATCGTGCGCCATGGCCCGCCACTACAAGACGGCCTTCAATGAAAGTGAAAAACGCGCCCGCGGCCTGATGGAGTCGTCACGGGATGCCATCACCTACATTCACGAAGGCATGCACATCTACGCCAACCGTTCCTACCTGGAGATGTTCGGCTTCGATGAACTGGACGAGATCGAAGGCACCCCGATCCTGGACATGGTCTCCCACGAAGACCACGCCATGTTCAAGGACTTCCTCCGGAGCTATGGCAAGGAGAGCAGTGCGCAGGAGCAACTCGACCTGCGCGGCCTGCTGCCCGATGGCAAGACCTTCAAGGCCTGTATGGAATTTTCCACTGCCAGCGTCGAAGGTGAACCCTGCACCCAGATCATCATTCGCAACCAGTCCGATAACCGCGAGCTGGAACAGAAGCTGAAATATCTCAGTAAGCAGGACATGCTTACCGGCCTGTACAACCGCCAGTACTTCATGGAAGAACTGGAACTCGCGGTCACCGACGCCAAGGTCGGCTCAGGTACCAGCGCCCTGTTCTACCTGCTGATGGATAATTTCAAGGACATCAAGGAAAACGTCGGCATTGGCCAGTCGGACATGGTGATTCGCGAGATTGCCGACCTGGTACGCAATGCATGCAGCGAGGAGGACGTGCTGGCCCGCTTCGGCGACCATTCCTTCACCATCATCCACAAGGGCGTCGGTGGCGATAAAGCCCTGGCTTTTGCGGAAGAACTGCGCAACCTGATCGAAGAGCATATTGCCGATATCGAGGACCAGGCCGTAACCACCACCAGCAGCATCGGTGTGAGCCTGATCACGGAAAGCGCCCCCCCGGCGCAACAACTGCTGGCCCAGGCCGACCTGGCATGTGAAGTGGCCCGTTCCGCTGGCGGGAACCGCATCCATCTGCACAATCCTGTGGCCGACGAGCAGGTGGGCAAGGAACGTGAAGAACAGTGGAATCAAATCATCAAACAGGCCATCAAGGCGGGCAATTTCCAGCTCGTCTACCAGCCGATCGTCAGCCTGCAGGGCGACCACCAGGAGAAATATGAAGTCTTCGTACGCATGGTGGGTGAAGAAGGTGAATCCATTCTGCCCGGCCAGTTCCTGGCCACTGCCGAGCAAACCGGCCAGATTGTGGATATCGACCGCTGGGTGATCCGCAAGGCCATCGAGGTACTGTCCAAGCGGCGCAAGGACGGCATTCAGACCAACTTCTTCGTGAAACTGTCCGGTCAGACCCTGGGCGACCCGGAACTGGCGATCTGGGTCAATGACCTGATCAAGACCAATAATCTGGTCGCCAACAGCCTGGTATTCGAGATCGCCGAACAGACTGCCCAGCAATACCTGAAAAACGCCAAGTCGTTCATCAAGGCCATGCAGCAGATCCGCTGCGGTACGGCGCTGGAACATTTCGGCAGCGGCCCCAACTCCTTCCAGCTACTCAAGCACCTGCCGGTGGATTACCTCAAGATCGACGGCTCCTTCATCCACAACCTGGCCACCGATCCGGATAACCAGGCGGTGGTGAAATCCATCGTGGAAATGGCCCAGTCGATGGACAAGAAGTGCATTGCCGAATTCGTACAGGATGCCCACAGCCTGGCCGTGCTCTGGCAGCACGGCGTCCAGTACATCCAGGGGTACTTCCTGCAGGAACCCGATACTGCGCTGAGTTACGACTTCTCCGACGAAGTGGCCTGAACCGGCTCACGCGTCAGCCGCGCCGCCTCGTTCAATACGAACTGGGCAAAGGCCTGTGCCGCGGGGCTCAGGCGCTTCCCTTCGCGCTGCACCAGGAACCACTGCCGCTTCAACGGGAACCCCTGTACATCCAGCACACACAACTGACCGGATGCCAGTTCCGCCTGCACCGTATGCAGTGACACCACGCCCAGACCCAACCCCGCTTCCACCGCCTGCTTGATGGCCTCGTTCTTGTTCATTTCCATGGCCACCTTGAGCGGCAGACCATGGTCCGCGAGGAATTTCTCCAGCGCACCACGTGTACCGGAACCCTGCTCACGCCCAACGAGCGGTTCTTCGATCAGCCGTGCGAGGGGGATATCGCGTATCTCCGCCAGCGGATGGCCGGTGGCGGCAATTACCACCAGGGGGTTGTCCATGAAGGGCTGGGCCACCAGGTCGGAACCTTCGGGCGGCTGCCCCATTATCACGAGATCAATGCTGTTGTCGGTCAGGTGTCGCAGCAGCGTTTCCCGGTTGACCACATTGAGGCTGATGCGGACATCCGGGTACTGGTGGCGAAACAGGGCCATGAGGCGGGCGGAAAAGACACTGGCGGTGCTGGCTGCCGACACCGTCAGGGTTCCACCCTTCAGTCCCTGGATGTTGGCCAGGGTCTGTTCCAGGTCTGCCAGCTCATGCTCGATGACGTGGCAGGAACCCAGCACTTCCTGGCCGGCCTGGGTGAGCAGGATGCGCTTGCCCATGTGCTCGAACAGAGGCAACCCCAGGGTCTTCTCCAACTGCTTGATTTGCATTGATACAGCGGGCTGGGATAGGTGCAACTCGGTGCTCGCCCGGGAAAAACTGCCGCAGCGCGCCACCGCTTCGAGGATTTCCAGCTGGCGCAAGGTAACTCTCAACATAAGTATAACTTTGAGGTTGTCTAATAAAACCTGAATATACCTTATAGCCCATGATCTTTATAGTGGCATTACGTACCAGCGGCCTGCGTCACTGGTGTACCTGTCACTCAGCCTGGAGAAATTACATGGCACACGATCAATCCAGCCGTTACGCCAACCTCGACCTTACGGAAGCCGACCTCATTGCCGGTGGCCAGCACATCCTGGTTGCCTACAAAATGAAGCCCAAGACGGGTCACGAATACCTCGCCACGGCGGCCCACTTCGCAGCGGAGTCGTCCACCGGCACCAACGTCGAGGTCTGTACTACTGACGACTTCACCAAGGGCGTGGACGCACTGGTGTATCACATCGACGAAGCTTCCGAGGACATGCGCATCGCCTATCCTCTGGAACTGTTCGATCGCAACGTCACCGACGGCCGCTTCATGCTGGTGTCCTTCCTGACCCTGACCATCGGCAACAACCAGGGCATGGGCGACGTGGAACACGCCAAGATGATCGACTTCTACGTGCCCGAGCGTGTGGTTCAGATGTTCGACGGCCCGGCCAAGGACATCTCCGACCTGTGGCGCATCCTCGGCCGCCCGGTGGAGAACGGTGGCTACATCTCCGGCACCATCATCAAGCCCAAGCTGGGCCTGCGCCCCGAGCCCTTCGCCAAGGCGGCCTACGAGTTCTGGCTGGGTGGTGACTTCATCAAGAACGACGAGCCGCAGGGTAACCAGACCTTCGCCCCCATCAAGAAGGTGCTGCCACTGGTATACGACTCCTTGAAGCGCGCCCAGGACGAGACCGGCGAAGCCAAGCTGTTCTCCATGAACATCACCGCCGATGACCACTTCGAAATGTGCGCCCGCGCCGACTTCGCCCTGGAAACCTTCGGCCCCGACGCCGACAAACTGGCCTTCCTGGTGGACGGTTTCGTCGGTGGCCCCGGCATGGTCACCACCGCCCGTCGCCAGTATCCCAGCCAGTACCTGCACTACCACCGCGCCGGTCACGGCATGGTCACCTCCCCCAGCGCCAAGCGCGGCTACACCGCCTTCGTGCTGGCCAAGATGTCCCGTCTGCAGGGTGCCTCCGGCATCCACGTCGGCACCATGGGCTACGGCAAGATGGAAGGCGAACAGGACGACAAGGTCATCGCCTACATGATCGAGCGCGACGAGTGCCAGGGCCCGGTCTACTTCCAGAAGTGGTACGGCATGAAGCCCACCACCCCGATCATCTCCGGTGGCATGAACGCGCTACGTCTGCCCGGTTTCTTCGAAAACCTGGGCCACGGCAACGTGGTCAACACCGCGGGCGGTGGTTCCTACGGCCATATCGACTCCCCGGCCGCCGGTGCGAAATCCCTGCGTCAGGCCTACGACTGCTGGAAGGCGGGTGCCGATCCCATCGAATACGCGAAGGAGCACCACGAATTCGCGCGTGCCTTCGAGTCCTTCCCGGGTGATGCCGATACCTTGTTCCCCGGCTGGCGTCAGAAGCTCGGCGTGGCTGCAGCATAAGCTGCACCGCACCACAAAAAAGCCCCGCCTAGGCGGGGCTTTTTTTATGCATCCAGCATATGCGAAACCAGTCCATCGGCCAGCTTGGGCTCGAACCAGGTGGACTTGGGCGGCATTACCTCGTTGGCATCCGCCACCGACATCAGGTCCTCCATGGTGGTGGGAAACAGGGAAAATGCCACCGCCATCTCACCGCTGTTCACCCGCTTTTCCAGTTCCCCGAGGCCGCGCATGCCGCCAACGAAATCGATGCGCTTGTCGCGACGCTGATCGGTGATACCGAGGATCGGTGCGACCAGGTTGTCGGACAGCAGGCTCACATCCAGCTTCGCCACCGGGTCCGACGGAATGCGTTCGGGATGAATCCGCAGCTGATACCACTGCCCCGCCAGGTACATGCCGAACTCGCCGTGCTCGCGGGGATGCACCGGGCCATCGGCAGCCATGAGATCGAATCGCTCCGCCACTTTGGGGATGAACTGTTCTGGACTCATGCCGTTCAGATCGGTGATGACGCGGTTATAGTCAAGGATCTTCATCTGGTTATGAGGGAAGATCACCGACAGGAAATAATCCTGCGGACCATCAACGGGCGCCTGGCCCTTGCGCGCGGCGGATACCCGCGAGGCGGAAGCGGAACGATGATGGCCATCGGCGATATAGAGGGCCGGCATGGCCTCGAAGGCGGCCGATAGCTTGTCGATGCTACCCTGGTCACGCATCACCCACAGCTCGTGGCGAATACCATCATCGGCGGTCACATCGATCGCAGGCGCATCGCCGGTCACCGAGGCGATCAGTGCATCCACCTCCGGCTGTGCGCGATAGGCCAGCAGCACCGGGCCGGTCTGGGCATTGAGGGCCTCGATCTGGCGCACCCGGTCATCCTCTTTTTCGGGACGGGTGAACTCGTGCTTGCGGATGCGGTTGGTGTCGTAATCAGCCACCGAGGCTGCCGCCACCAGGCCGGTCTGCACATGGTCATTCCAGGTCAGGCGATAAACGTAGTAGCAGGGCGTCTCGTCACGGGCCAGCACACCCTCGGCCAGCATGTGATCGAGGTTTTCCTTCGCCTTGGCATAAACCGCCGGATCATAGGGATTGATGTCTTCCGGCAGATCGATCTCCGGCTTGGAGATATGCAGGAAGCTCCAGGGCTTGCCGCTGGCGCGGGCCCGGGCCTCGGCGCTGTTGAGAACATCATAGGGCGGTGCGACGACATCGTCGGCGCGGCCGGCAACCGGACGCACACCGGCGAAGGGACGAATCAGGGACATGGCCGTTCCTTAAGAGATAGCTACATTCAGGAACGCGCATTGTACATGGCGGGTTGGCGGATCGCGACCGGGGGGGAGCCGCCAGATCCGGGATCCATATCACCGCCCACCCTGCTGCAAGGTCGCGATGCGCTCTTCCAGCGGCGGGTGGCTGGCCATCAGCTTCGCCAGTCCCTGCCCCATGCCACCGGCGATACCGAAGGCCGCCAGCTGTCCGGGCAGGTCCTCGGTTTCACGCCCCATCTGCAGGCGTTGCAGGGCCGCGATCATCTTGCCGCGGCCGGCCAGCGCCGCACCACCGGCATCGGCACGGAATTCACGTCGGCGCGAGAACCAGGCGGCGATGATGGCCGCCAGAATACCCAGCACCAGCTCGGCGACAATACTGCCAATCCAGTAACCGGGGCCATACCCGCGCTCGATCCGGAACACCACCCGATCGATGAAATGGCCTACGATGCGCGAGAAGAAGATCACGAAGGTGTTGAGCACCCCCTGCAACAGCCCCATGGTCACCATGTCGCCGTTGGCCACGTGGCTGATCTCGTGCGCCAGCACCGCCTCCACTTCATCCGGCCGCATCTGGTCCAGCAGACCTGTACTGACCGCCACCAGGGCGGCATTGCGCTTCATGCCGGTGGCAAAGGCATTGGCTTGCGGGGAATTGAAAACCCCCACCTCGGGCATGCCGATACCGGCCTGTTCAGCCTGGCGGCGCACCGTTTCCAGCAACCAGCGTTCCTCGCTGTTACGCGGTTGCTCGATCACCTGCACCCCCATGGAACGTTTGGCCATCCACTTGGACATGGCCAGGGAAATAAACGAGCCGGCAAAACCGATCACCGCCGCCATGAACAGCAGCCCGGTCAGATTGAGCCCGCCATCCGCCAGATAGGCCTCGATACCGAGCACCCGCATGGAGATGCTGAGCACCATGAGAATGGCAAAATTGGTGGCCAGAAACAGGCCCAGGCGCAGGAACATGGATAGACTACCTCAACGGATAAAGACGACCGTTAGATGGCGGTGAAATCACAAAGTTCAAGACCCTGCGAACACACCCCGTAGGTGCGAATCTGTTCGGACATCCTTATCCGCCAGGGTACCGTCCGAATAAATCCGGACCTACTCCACCTCGACCCGGTCCACACTCTGGTAACCGCGTGGCAGCTTGCTGCCGCGCTTGCCCTGCTCACCCAGGTATTCATCGAGCTCGGATGGCTTCATGGTCTTGAATTTCCTGCCGGCATGTACCGTGAGGCTGGCTGCGGCAGGCACACACTGCATGGCCACCACGTAGTCCTCACGCGCCTTGAGTTTGGCCGAGGGCACGCCAATGATGCGGTTGCCCTTGCCACGGGCCATCTGCGGCACTCCGGCCAGTTCCGTGACCAGCAGGTGACCGTCACGGGTGATGGCCGCAACGCGCTCACTATCCAGGTCCTGAATCCGTGACGGTGGCAGCACCTGTGCCCCGGCCGGCACACTCAACAGTGCCTTGCCGGACTTGTTGCGGCTGATCATATCGCCCAGTTTGGCCACGAAGCCGTAGCCCGCATCGCTGGCAATCAGATACCGGTCATCGGGATCGCCCGCCATGACACCCACGAAGCTCGCACCATCGGCCGGATTCAGGCGCCCGGTCAACGGTTCTCCCTGGCCACGCGCCGAGGGCAGGCTGTGTGTCGCCAGGGCATAGACCCGGCCGGTGGAATCCAGGAACAGGGCCTGCTGGTTGCTGCGACAGCGGGCCGCCTGGAGAAAACCGTCCCCGGCCTTGTAGTTCAAGGCAGTGCCATCCACCTCGTGTCCCTTGGCGGCCCGCACCCAGCCCTTCTCCGACAGCACCACCGTAACCGGCTCACTGGGCACCAGGGCAGTTTCATCCATGGCCGCCGCCGCGTTGCGCTCGACAATGGGCGAACGGCGCGCATCGCCGAAGGTTTCGGCATCGGCAAGCAACTCCTTGCGAATCAGGTTACGCAGTTTGGTCCGTGAACCGAGGATCTTTTCCAGCGCATCCCGTTCCTTGGCCAGTTCCTCCTGCTCACCGCGGATCTTCATTTCTTCCAGCCGCGCCAATTGGCGCAGTTTGGTGTCGAGGATGTAGTCGGTCTGCACCTCGCTGAGCTCGAAGCGCTGCATCAATACCGGCTTGGGCTCATCCTCGGTGCGTACGATGCGTATCACCTCATCGAGATTGAGAAAGGCGATCAGCAGGCCTTCCAACAGGTGCAGGCGATCCACCACCTTCCTGAGGCGGTATTCCAGCCGCCGTGTGACGGTGTTGGTACGGAACTCCAGCCATTCCTTGAGCAGCATGCGCAGGTCCTTTACCTGCGGCCGGCCATCGAGCCCGATAATATTGAGATTGATGCGGTAGCTGCGTTCCAGGTCGGTGGTGGCGAAGAGGTGCAGCATCAGGGCCTCCACATCGATACGGTTGGAGCGCGGCACGATCACCAGCCGGGTGGGATTCTCGTGATCCGACTCGTCACGCAGATCCTCCACCATGGGCAGCTTCTTGTTCTGCATCTGGGCCGCAACCTGTTCCAGCACCTTGGCGCCGGAAACCTGGAAGGGCAATGCGGTAATGACAATGTCGCCCTCTTCCCGCTCGTAACGTGCACGCATGCGCACACTGCCGGAACCGGTGACATAGGCATTCATGAGTTCCGCGCGCGGTGTGATGATCTCGGCATCGGTGGGAAAATCCGGCCCCTGAATGTGTTCGCACAGGTCCGCTACGGTGGCCTTGGTATCGTCCAGCAGACGAATGGCCGCGCTGACCACCTCGCGCACATTATGCGGTGGGATATCCGTGGCCATGCCCACGGCAATACCGGTGGCACCGTTCAGCAATATATTCGGCAAACGGGCCGGCAACAGCTGCGGTTCCTCCAGGGTACCGTCGAAGTTCGGTCCCCAGTCCACGGTCCCCTGCCCCAGCTCGGACAACAGCACTTCCGCATAGGCCGTCAGCCGCGCCTCGGTATAACGCATGGCGGCAAAGGATTTCGGATCGTCCGGCGAACCCCAGTTGCCCTGGCCATCCACCAGCGGATAACGATAGGAGAAAGGCTGCGCCATGTGCACCATGGCCTCGTAGCAGGCTGAATCGCCATGGGGATGGAATTTGCCCAACACGTCACCGACGGTACGCGCCGATTTCTTGAACTTGGCGCGCGCCGACAGCCCCAGCTCGGACATGGCGTAGATGATGCGTCGCTGGACCGGCTTGAGACCATCCCCGATGTGGGGAAGGGCGCGATCGAGGATGACGTACATGGAATAGTCCAGGTACGCCTTTTCGGTGAAGGTGCGCAGCGGCAACTGCTCGACACCCTCGTAGTTCATTTCATTCTGATCCATGAATACCTGCTCAGGAAAGGGGCTTCGTGACAACGGATTGCGGGGATTATACGGGGGATTGGCCGGGGTGACAGGGGGCGTGAGCGGAGAATTTAGCGGTCTGGTGGCCCGGGCAAGCCCCGGAATGGGTGCTTACCCGAAAAAATCCTGTGGCCACGGATGAACAAGGATAAACACCAAAAACCTTACCTGGCTATTGGCAGCTGCGAATGAATTCGCACCTACAACAAGGAGTTGATCTTTATCCCTGGCCATTACAGTCTTTGGGCTCTTTGTGGTGAAACGGCCCAATCACTGGCGGGCGCGGACGATATCCGCGGTAATATCGATCAGTTCACCATAGCCCATCACCGAGCGTAGCTGTTCACTGAGTTTCAGGCCACGGTGCCGTGACTGGGTCATCACCGGTTCCAGCAGCTTATCAAACGCCTTGGCGGGCATGTCCTGGGTGAAGGTAGCGACAATTTTCATGAAGCGGTATTCCTCGTGCTCCATCGCCTTGCGAATATAGGCCTCGCGGGCGGCATCACTGCCCAGTTCCAGCTCCGATGACCAACGCAGTACCCAGTCATCGTTTTCCTCGTCCTGCTCCTTGTAACAGTACATCTCCAGCTCGCACTGCGGCGCCCGCCCCGCTTCGCCGCCCGACTGGCGCCGGATGCTGGTGATGGCATCACGCAGGGCCAGGATCAGCCGCGGATCGCCAACGGGATAGAATTCATATTCACCATCTGGAGCCTGAAAAAACTGCGCCAGGCGATTGGAAGTACGCGGCACCGCCACCCGTTGCACCACCGTGACACCCACCTCGTTCAAGCCGATAAAAAACGGCAGCGAACCCATATTCATCGCCACCAGCCCCTCATAAATGCGCGAGGCCGTGGCATTCCAGATGTCACCGGCGTCGATACTGAGTTTCTGTTGATTCTTGGCAATCAGTTCGACGAAGAACTTGCTCAGCCCCTCCTGGGAGCGGCCGATGATGCGCTCCAGCATCACCAGTTGCTGCCGGTCATCGGTCTTGACTACCCGGTAGGGAATGTCCATCAGGTTGGTGCCGGACTTTTTCTTCTGCAGGTTCACCAGGCCGATGCGCAGTTCCTGGCCGACTTCCAGCTGTGACGATGCGGCCAGTCGCACACTCATGCCGCGTGTGGAGATGTCGCGGGTGGTACCACTGATTTCCTGTTTGCCGGACACCATGTTGACCGCCGTCTCCACCAGGTAGCGATCTTCACGGCGGCACTCCACATAACCGAAGCGCACCAGTTCCGCTGCCTTCACTCCATCCAGCACATCCCCGGCCCTGGCAGCTGTGCCGGGTTCGATGCAACGGCCACCGACCCAGCAGGACAGGCCTTGCGGGTCCGCCGGCTGCTCCATGAGACCCTGCAGTTGCAGGCCTTCACGCACCTGCTGGGTAACATCCACCAGGGTACCGGTGAACAGCAGTTCCTTGAGACGGTTACGCAACCCGAGCGCATCCTCCGCGGACTTGTAGGACAGGCGCTCCAGAAAATAGTCTGTCTTGCGTTCATCGAGCCGCTGCGCCAGGCCGTTTTCCACCTGCACACGCACGACCATGTGTTCCTGAAACCCCATGGCATAGCGCAGCATACGGCTGAAATCCGCTACGGATTCAAATTCGCAATCCGCCGCTGAATGGATGTGGAAATGCTCGTCGTCGACCTTGTCGCGATACAGGGCCAGCAGCATGGTGCCTTCGCTACGCATCGCCTCCAGCCGGGCCGGCAACTGCAGGCAGCGAAAATCATAGCCATCCGCTCCACCACTGAAGAATTGCATCATGGGCTGGTTACCCTTGGTGAGTGCCACCGCGGATAACACCAGCTGCTCCTTGCGCTGGCTCACAAAGAAGGGAATGTGGGTCAGGTTCTCGGTATAGGCTCGTTCGTAGTAAAGCGTATTGGCGGAGATATAGTCGTCTTCCACGTCCAGCTTGTACTTGCGCTGGTAGCGCTCCACCAGGCTGGAGATCAGCCGGGTAAAACTGGCCGGGGCATCACGATCGAGCCGACGCAGCCCCAGGATGGTTTCCGATTCCCGGCGGGTCAGTGCAGCGATGCTGTAACGCACCCCCTTGATCTCGGCACCGCCGGCCTGTGCCTCCAGACCGACAAAATGCGCCTGCACTTCCTGGCCATCACTGAACGGACAGGGCCCTTTCACGATAACCTGCACACCCCCGATGGAGATATCGCGGGTGGTCGCGCGCACGGCCCCGGCCTTGCCGATCAACTGCACGCCGGTGGCGTACTGCAGCCGACCTTCCTGGCGCTGGCGAAAATAGCCGAAGGGCACCACTTCCGGGTTATAGAACGTGATCGTGGTCTGCGCCAGCCTGCCTTCCGGCCCCGCTTCATTACGGTCATCCTGCTCATAGCGCTGCTGGCGCCGTTCCTGGCTTTCACGCTTGGCGCGTGCCTCGGCCTCCTGCGCCTCACGCATGGCCTGAATGGTATGGGCACCGAAGATGATGGCCTCGAAGGTACCGACGGTATACAACCCGTGGTTTTCCTCCAGCCCCTTCTGGAACATGGCGTAGGAGATATCATCGAGGAAATGTACGCGGTCATTGAATACATAGCGCCGGCATTCGCCGAGCACCTTGCCGCGCATATCGAGGGTCTGGAAACAGGGGCGCGTAAGCCGGGTTTCCTCCATCTTCTTGAGGAAGCGCCCGGTGTCGGAATTTTCCACGACGATTTCGGTTACGAGTTCCTTATCGCCGGACCGGCCATCCACACGCTTGTAGTGGTGGACCCGGATTTCTTGTTGTATTTCGCTCATGGCGGGATGTCAGCCTGGATTCCCTGTCGCCAGCGGCGGGTTGGACTCCCTTCAAACCCGGCAGATGGTCCCTTTCAAATCATAAAGTTAAACAGCCTCACGCCCCGTTATCCCGGGTCCGCCATCAGGTATCGGCCAGATCCCCCTTTTTCTCCAGCCAGACCCGGCGATCAGCGGCGCGACGCTTGGCCAGGAGCAGATCCAGCACCTGGTGACTGTCGTCCCCCGCATCGATGGTGAGCTGCACCAGGCGCCGGGTTTCCGGGGCGATGGTGGTCTCGCGCAGCTGCAGCGGGTTCATCTCGCCCAGGCCTTTGAAGCGCTGCACGCTGACCTTGCCCTTGACCTTTTCCGCGCTGATGCGATCCAGGACACCCTGTTTCTCGGCATCATCGAGGGCGTAGAACACCGACTTGCCGGCATCGATGCGATACAGCGGCGGCATGGCCACATAGACATGGCCCGCCTGCACCAGGGGCAGGAAATGGCGCAGGAACAGGGCACACAGCAGGGTCGCGATATGGGCACCGTCGGAATCGGCATCGGCAAGAATGCAGACCTTGCCGTAGCGCAGTCCTTCGAGCTTGTCGGAACCGGGTTCCACGCCGATGGCCACGGAGATATCGTGCACCTCCTGGGAACCCAGCACCTCGGCGGAATCCACCTCCCAGGTATTCAGGATCTTGCCACGCAGCGGCATGATGGCCTGGTATTCGCGGTCACGGGCCTGCTTGGCCGAACCGCCGGCGGAGTCCCCTTCCACCAGGAACAGTTCGCCCCGGGTCGGGTCGGTGCTGGAACAATCGGCCAGCTTGCCGGGCAGCGCCGGTCCGCTGGTGATCTTCTTGCGCACCACCTTCTTGCCGGCCCGCAGCCGGTTCTGCGCGCTCTGGATGGCCAGCGCGGCGATCTTCTCACCCGCATCGGTATGCTGGTTGAGCCACAGGCCAAAGGCATCCTTGACGATGCCGGACACGAAGGGCGCACATTCGCGTGACGACAGGCGTTCCTTGGTCTGGCCACTGAACTGCGGATCCTCCAGCTTCACGGACAGGATATAGGCACAGCGATCCCAGACATCCTCGGGGGCGATCTTCACGCCACGCGGCAGCAGGTTGCGGAATTCACAGAACTCGCGCACCGCCTCGGTCAGCCCCATGCGCAGGCCGTTCACATGGGTGCCGCCCTGGGCCGTGGGGATCAGGTTCACGTAGCTTTCCGCCACCCCCTCGCCACCGGAAGGCAGCCACACCAGCGCCCATTCGGCCGCCTCGTGGGCACTCTGCAGGGTGCCGATAAAAGGCGATTCCGGCAGCCGCTCGGCACCGTGCAATGCTTCGAGCAGGTAATCCTGCAGACCATCCTGGTAGCACCACTCCTCGCGTTCGTCACTGCGCTCATCAAAAAGTTTGACCGTCAGCCCCGGACACAGCACCGCCTTGGCGCGCAACACATGGCGCAGGCTGGGCAGGGAAAATTTCGGGCTATCGAAATACTGCGCGTCGGGCCAGAAACGCACCCGGGTACCGGTATTCTGCTTGCCGACCTTGCCCACCTCTTCGAGGTCCGAGGACTTATGGCCATGCTGGAAGGCGATGTTGTATTCCGCACCGCCGCGTCGCACCCATACCTCCAGGTTTTTCGACAGGGCATTCACCACCGATACCCCGACACCGTGCAGGCCACCGGAATACTGGTAGTTCTTGTTGGAAAACTTGCCGCCGGCATGCAGCTTGGTGAGGATCACCTCGACCCCGCTGATGCCCTGTTCGGGATGGATGTCCACGGGCATGCCGCGACCATCATCGCGCACCTCCAGCGAGCCGTCCTTGTAGACGGTGACCTCGATGGTCTTGGCGTAACCGGCCATGGCCTCATCGACACTGTTGTCGATGACTTCCTGGGCCAAGTGATTGGGGCGCGTGGTGTCGGTGTACATGCCCGGGCGCTTGCGCACCGGGTCGAGACCACTCAATACCTCGATGGAGGCAGCGTCGTAGGCGTTACTCATAGGGCAGTATCAGATAATCCGTAGAGGATTCACGGGGAATCAGTAATAGTTGTCCTGGTGTGGTTCGTTGCGTCGAATCTCCACCAGCACATCGCGTGGCTCTCGGGCGCGCTTGTCGACATCACATAAAAAACGGCGCTCCAGCGCCCTGCGATAGCGGTCGGATCCCAGTTCGGTAATGGCCTTCCACCGCGAATCCCGCATCGGCTCGAAACTGCCGTTCACTCCTATCGCATAGGTGCGGTATTCACCATCAGCGCAGTGGATGCCTTCATAGAACACATTGCGCACCCCGCTGGCGGATTCCAGCACCACGGTATATCGGGATACGCGATCCTCCCCGAGCTGCAGTGCTGCGCGGTCCAGCAAGACCCGGAAGGGGAAGGCAGTGAGCTGGACCGGAACCTCGATGAGGTCCTGGTCACGGGGATAGGCCGGTACGGTCACGTTCTGCTCCTCCCAGCGCTCGCCCTGCTTGTATTCAAACTGGGGGTATTCGTCCGCTGCCTGCGCCATGCCGGCCAGCAGGCCAGCGAGAAAGAGAAGAGAGAATAAGGATCGGATCGGGTTCACGCGTTACTCATGCCAGCGGTAAAAACCGCGACAGTGTACCGCGACGGCCGTCCCGAAGTGAACCATTGTCGCAGCGGGGAGAAGGGGAGTTTGGTTTCCCGCCCAGCAATGGCCATCCTCGAATCAGGCCAGATCGGCTGCCAGGGAGTCACGCACCCCCGCCGGCAGTGGATCCAGCTGGGTGGTATAGGCCTCGTGGGCAATACCGGCACCGATGGCGGCGCCCTTCTTGACCGCGGCCACCATCGGCGGTGTCAGTTCAAAGCGCAGGAAGTGCACCGAGGAAGTCTTTTCCTCCGTATCCCGTTCCAGGTCTTCGTCGGCGATCGCCAGCACCGGCTCGAAGCCCTCGACCCGCACCCACACCTGGTCTTCGATGCCGATCAGCTGTGACAGCACCCGGCGGCGCTCATCCTCGTCCGGCACCTCGATCATGAAGGTGGCCTTCCAGTTGCTGCCATCGGGAATGAGCGGGTTGTAGGCATCCAGTTCCTCCTGAATACCTGCGGCCTCGAAGATCCGTTCCGCGCGCAGCATCTCCTGGACCTGGTAATGCATGGTCAGCCGGTCTTCGAAATACAGCGTCGCCTGGTCACCCAGATGCACCTGGCGGTGTTTTTTATGGGCCATCACCTGGGCACGGAACTCGGACCGCGTGGCGGCGTATTGTTCCAGGCTGAAGAGATCCTCCCGGGCCAGCTTTTCGTATTGCTTACTCATGATGTACCGCCTTATCAGATTCCATAGGCCTGGCGCAGCAGGCTAAGCGGATGTTCAGGTTCCTTGTCGCCTTCCAGGCCGTTGCTGATCTGGTGGCCGGCCATGGGGCAGTCACTGCTGTAATGATCGGGAGCGGCCTTCTGCACCCGGTTGATCACCGGTCGGGCGATCTTCATCGAAATCTCGTGGAATTCCGATTTGACGGCATAGGTGCCGTCATGGCCGGAACAGCGCTCGATGGCCTCCACCTGCGTGTCGGGTACCAGCTGCAGCAGCTCACGTGTCTTGAGACCAATGTTCTGCACCCGCAGGTGACAGGGAACATGATAGGAGATCGAACCCAGGCTGGTCTTGAAATCGGTGTTCAGCCTGCCGTGCTTGTGGCGCAGCATCAGGTATTCGAATGGATCGTAGATGGCATCGCGGACCTTGGCGACATCGGGATCATCCGGGAACATCAGGGGCAGTTCCTGCTTGAACATCAGCACGCAGGACGGCACCGGCGCGACGATGTCCCAACCGTGATCCACCAACTCCGCCAGTACGGGGATATTGGCATTCTTGGCCTGCTCAACGGATTCCAGGTCACCCAGTTCCAGTTTCGGCATCCCGCAACACTGTTCCTTTTCCACCAGCCGCACGGGAATCCCGTTGTGCTCGAACACCGCCACCAGGTCCTCGCCAATGTGCGGTTCGTTGTAATTGCCGTAGCAGGTGGCGAACAGGGCCACCTTGCCGTGGGTCGGGCCGGCCGTTTCGGTGGCATGGGTATCCGGCGCATGGTCATGCAGGCGCTTGCGCAGGGTCTTGCTATGGTACTGCGGCAACGTGGCATCGGGATGCACACCCAGTACCTTGTCGAGCAGTTTGCGCGCCACCGGGTTGCGATTGCTGGCGTTCACCACACCGCTCACCACCGGGATACCGGCCAGGGTGCCCACCAGGTCCGTGGAGGTCAGCAGCTTGTCGCGGCCGCGGGTCCTGCCCGCTTTGAACTTGACGGCTTTGGCGCGCAGCATCAGGTGCGGAAAATCCACATTCCACTCGTGGGGCGGCACATAGGGACACTTGGTCATGAAGCATATGTCACACAGGTAACAGTGATCCACCACCTGCCAGTAGACCTGGCGTGGCACGCCGTCGAGCTCCATGGTGTCCGATTCATCGATGGCATCGAACAGGGTGGGAAAGGCATTGCAGAGACTGAAACAGCGCCGGCACCCGTGACAGATTTCGTAGACGCGCTCCAGCTCTTTGAAGAGGCTTCCCTCATCGTAGAACTCGGGGTTGTGCCAGTCCAGCGCGTGCCGTGTCGGTGCTTGCAGACTACCTTCCCGTGTCGCCATGCTGCTTCTCCTTATCCTGCTGCCGGTGTCCGAAAAATCCGTCCAAGTGAATTTGGACCTACAGGGAAACCCCGTCTACAACGGACAATCCAATAAAAAACACCGCAAGGACGCAAAGTACGCGAAGGATGGTGCGTGCTTCACGCCTTTGCGGTGTTCACAAAGACCGTCTCGATATGGATGGGGTCTCAGGCGTCCAGGCTGTCCAGCGCCTTCTGGAAACGGTTGGCGTGGGAACGCTCCGCCTTGGCCAGGGTTTCGAACCAGTCGGCGATTTCGTCGAAGCCTTCGTCGCGGGCGGACTTGGCCATGCCCGGGTACATGTCGGTGTACTCATGGGTTTCACCGGCGATGGCGGCCTTCAGGTTGTCGCTGGTGCCACCAATGGGCAGGCCAGTGGCGGGATCGCCCACTTCTTCCAGGTATTCCAGGTGGCCATGGGCGTGACCGGTTTCACCTTCGGCGGTGGAACGGAACACGGCGGCCACGTCGTTATAGCCTTCCACGTCGGCCTTGGCCGCGAAGTAGAGATAACGGCGATTGGCCTGGGATTCGCCGGAAAATGCGGCCTTCAGATTGTCTTCGGTTTTGCTGCCTTTCAGATCCATGGTGACTTCCTCCGAGTGGTCGTGAAGCGCCGGAAACAGGTCCGGCATAGAATTTAGACTAAGTCTAAAGTGGGTAAAACTCTAGCCCAGGGCCCCAGCCCTGTCAACACGGAAAAACCCTTTGTGCTCAGTATGGCGCGCCGTTTGACCCGCGCCGGTCAGCTGGGTAACGTAAGCCGTCCATTGAGGAGTTGCAAGCCGTGGCCAGGAAACGCAGTACCACCGATTTTGAAAAGACACTCAGCGAACTGGAAGCGCTGGTGGAAAAAATGGAACAGGGTGAACTCAGCCTGGAAGAATCGCTGCAATCGTTCGAGCGCGGCATTCAGCTGACCCGCGCCTGCCAGCAGGCCCTGCAGGAAGCCGAACAGAAGGTACAGATCCTGCTGGAAAAGGATGGTGGTGCACAGCTCGAAACCTTCCCAACCGACGAACATGAATAAGCCGCTGCAGGACTATATGGCACTCTGCCAGACCAGGGTGGAAAATGCCCTGCAACAATGCCTGCCCGGCGAACGGATCCACCCCGCCTCCTTACACGCCGCCATGCGCTATGCCAGCCTCGACGGCGGCAAGCGTATTCGCCCGCTGCTGGTCTATGCTGCTGGCCAGGCAGCTGGCGCCCACCCGGACAGCCTCGATGCGCCGGCCTGCGCGGTGGAACTGATTCACGCCTACTCCCTGGTCCACGATGATCTTCCGGCCATGGACAACGATGCCCTGCGGCGCGGCAAACCCACCTGTCACAAGGCCTTTGGTGAGGCCCAGGCGATTCTCGCCGGGGACGCCCTGCAGGCCCTGGCATTCCACATCCTGGCCCATGACCATGCCGGCGGGCTGCCCGCGGAGGTACGGCTGGGCATGGTGGAGCAACTCAGCCTCGCCGCCGGCTCACGCGGCATGGTAGGTGGCCAAGCCATTGATCTGGCGGCGGTCGGCCAGCAACTCGACATTGCCGAACTGGAAGACATGCACATCCACAAGACCGGTGCCCTGATCCGCGCCAGCGTGCTGCTTGGCGCCATGGCCAATCCGGCCCTCGCGAAACAGCGCCTCAGGGAACTGGATCAGTACGCCAAAAACATCGGGCTGGCATTTCAGGTCGTGGATGACATTCTCGACGTGGAAGGTAGTACCGAGGTACTGGGCAAGACGGCGCAGGCCGACCAGGCCCTGGACAAGCCGACCTACCCCGCCCTGCTGGGGCTGGAGGGTGCCCGGCAGCGGGCCCGGGAACTGCACACCACCGCGCTGGACAGCCTGGAAGCCTTCGGCGCGGAGGCCGATCCGCTGCGCTGGCTGGCAGGATATATCCTGGAACGGACACATTAATCAGGGAAACGAGCGCGGCCCGAATGTCCGCATTCATCCGGACAAGGCACCGGATCACGCCTTTGCCCGAGGAGATACAGACCGCTAGCTGGCCCGGTTTCGTATCGACCCGGATTTATGCGGACAAACCAACGCCCTGCCCCGTTCCGGGGGTAAATCCCCCTTCCCCGGCCTGTTTCTATTCCTTGCGCGACCCCGAGCCGACCGGGATAATATCCTGTTTCGAGTTACGGCCCGCCCCATGACGGTTTCGAGTGAATTTCCCCTGTTGGAAAGCATTGACAGCCCTGCCGATCTGCGCGCCCTGCCGGCCGCACGACTGGGCGCGGTGGCGCGCGAGCTGCGCACCTTCCTGATCGATTCCCTCAGCCGCACCGGCGGCCACCTGGCCGCCAACCTGGGCACGGTGGAGCTGACCCTGGCGTTGCACTATGTATTCAGCACCCCGGATGACCGCCTGATATGGGACGTGGGCCACCAGAGCTACAGCCACAAAATCCTTACCGGTCGCCGCGATGCGATGGCGAAAATCCGTCAGCAGGAAGGTCCTTCCGGCTTTCCCAAGCGTTCCGAGAGCCCCTATGACACCTTCGGTGTCGGCCATTCCAGCACCTCCATCAGCGCCGCCCTGGGCATGGCCATCGCCGCCGCCCGGGAAGGTAGCGAACGCCGCGTGATGGCAGTGATCGGCGACGGCGCCATGACCGCCGGCCAGGCCTTTGAAGCCCTCAATCACGCCGGCACCCTGGATGCCAACCTGCTGGTGGTGCTGAACGACAACGACATGTCCATCTCACCCAATGTAGGCGGTCTGTCCAATTACCTGGCCAAGGTCCTCTCGGGCCGGCTCTACTCCACGGTCCGCGAGGGCAGCAAGAAGGTGCTGGCCAACATGCCGCCGGTCTGGGAACTGGCGCGCCGCGCCGAGGAGCACATGAAAGGCATGGTGGTGCCCGGCACCCTGTTCGAGGAGCTCGGCTTCAACTACATCGGCCCCATCGACGGCCATGACCTCGACACTCTGGTGCCCACGCTGCGTAACCTGCGCGCCCTCAAGGGTCCGCAACTGTTGCACGTGGTAACCCGCAAGGGCCGGGGCTTCCCACCTGCGGAAGCCAACCCCTGCGGCTACCATGGCGTCGGCCCCTTCAATCCGGAAACCGGACAGTCCACGGGCAGTGTCGGCGGCAAGCCCAGTTTCACCCGGATCTTCAGCGACTGGATCTGCGACGCCGCCGTGCGCGACCCGCAACTGGTGGCGATCACCCCCGCCATGCGCGAAGGCTCGGGCCTGGTGGATTTCTCGGAACGGTTTCCAAAACGCTACTTCGATGTCGGCATTGCCGAGCAGCATGCGGTGACCCTGGCCGCCGGCATGGCCTGCGACGGCCTCAGGCCAGTGGTGGCCATCTACTCCACCTTCCTGCAGCGCGCCTATGACCAGCTGATTCACGATGTGGCGATCCAGAACCTGCCGGTGCTGTTCGCCATCGATCGCGGCGGCCTGGTCGGCCCCGATGGCGACACCCATGCCGGCAGTTTCGACCTGTCCTACCTGCGCTGTATTCCGAACATGACGGTGATGGCGCCCGCCGATGAGCGCGAGTGCCGCCAGCTGCTACAGACCGGCCTCGAACTGGGTGCCCCCGCCACGGTGCGCTACCCACGTGGCAGCGGCATGGGCGTGGCCGTGGACAGCGACCTCGGCACCCTGCCACTCGGCAAGGGCGAAGTGCGCCGCCGCGGACAGGATATCGCCATTCTCTCCTTCGGCACCCTGCTGCCAGAGGCGCTGGCCGCTGCCGATGCACTGGATGCCACGGTCGCCAATATGCGTTTCGTGAAACCGCTGGACGAAACCCTGATCGACGAACTGGCCTCCGGCCACCGGCTGCTGGTCACCCTGGAAGACAATGCCCGCCTCGGCGGTGCCGGCAGCGCGGTGGCCGAATACCTGGCCCTGCGCAACCCGCCGGTTCCCCTGCTGTTGCTGGGTATTCCCGACCGTTTCCCGGGCCATGGCAGCCGTGACCAGTTGCTGGCCAGCTGCAACCTCGATGCCGCCGGTATTCAGCGCACCATCGAGGCCGCCTGCCATGATATGGATTGCGAAAATACCCGCAGTCGATTAATATCCTAGTGTTTTAGTCAGGAATTCATTCGTGGCCGCCAAGTACACCCTGCGCATCCTTGCCGATTTTGCCTCCGCCCATACCCTGCGCGGCTACCCGGGCGCCTGTGCCCGTATGCACGGGCACAACTGGAAGGTGGAAGTGGAAGTGGAAGCCACCCGGCTGGATGAGGTCGGCATGGGCGTGGACTTCAAGGTCATCAAGACCGCCACCCGCGAGATCGCCGGCCGGCTCGACCATCGTTACCTGAATGAGCTGGAGCCCTTCACCGATATCAACCCGACGGCAGAACACATTGCGGCCTACTTCCACCGCGAACTGTCCCGGACTCTCAATCAGCCACATCTCAGGGTAAGCGCCGTCACCCTGTGGGAAACCGAACGCGCCTGCGTGCGTTATGTAGAGGAATAAGCCAATGAGCCAACGCGAAGCCATCGAACGCAGCAGCGCCAACACCATCGAAGACGTACAGAACAGCGCCGACACCCGCCGCATTGCCATCGACAAGGTGGGCATCAAGGACATCCGCCACCCGGTGCGCGTCAAGGATCGTACCGGCGGCGAACAGCACACCATCGCTCACTTCAACATGTACGTGAACCTGCCCCACAACTTCAAGGGCACCCACATGTCCCGCTTCGTGGAGATTCTCAACATCCATGAACGCGAAATCACCGTGGAATCATTCAAGGACATGCTGAGCGAAATGACCGAGCGGCTGGAAGCGAAATCCGGCCATATCGAAATGGCCTTCCCCTATTTCGTCAACAAGGTCGCACCGGTCTCCGGCGTGGAAAGCCTGCTCGATTACGAGGTCACCTTCATCGGTGAAATCCATGACGGCAAGCCGGTCATGACCGTGAAGGTGGTGGTACCGGTCACCAGCCTGTGCCCCTGCTCAAAGAAAATCTCCGACTACGGCGCCCATAACCAGCGCTCCCACGTCACGGTCAGCGCCCGCACCCAGGACTTCGTGTGGATCGAGGAATTGATCGAACTGGTGGAAAAAGAGGCCTCCTGCGAACTCTATGGCCTGCTGAAGCGCCCCGACGAGAAATATGTAACCGAGCGTGCCTACGACAATCCCAAGTTTGTCGAAGACATGGTGCGCGATATCGCCGCGCGTCTGAACAAGGACGAGCGCATCGTCGCCTACACGGTGGAATCGGAAAACTTCGAATCCATCCACAACCACTCCGCCTATGCCCTCATCGAGTGGGACAAGGAAAAGAATCCGGTTCGCCAGTCCTGAGCGGCAGCCGCTCCCTGCCAAACCGGCGCATTCCATAAAGGGTGCGCCGGTTTTTTTGCGTATTGGACACAATCCCACATTGAACTTACGAGATACTATGCCGCTATAAGACATATACGTACCCATTTTGGCGGGTGGCAGCTACAGCCAGTACCGTACCGGCACCCCGTCGCCAGATCGGGAAATGACCTTGAAAGCTTCCAGACACCCGCCCCAGGGCGGCCACACCAGACCATGAGCACACCGGTTCTCATCTGCGACGATTCCAGTTTCGCCCGCAAACAGATGGCCCGCGCCCTGCCTGATGACTGGGATATCGAGGTCTCCTTTGCCGAGCATGGCGTGGAGGCCCTCACCGCCATCGCCGCCGGCAAGGCCGATATCCTGTTCCTCGACCTGAACATGCCCGTGATGGATGGCTACGGTGTGCTGGAGGCCATTCGCGCCCGGGACCTGCCCACTCTGGTAATCGTGGTATCAGGCGATGTGCAGCCGGAAGCCTACGAGCGGGTCATGAAACTCGGCGCCCTGGATTTCATCAGCAAGCCCATCGTGGCCGCCACTCTGCTGGAACTGCTCGAACGCTATGGCATCCACAGCCACTCCGAAAAACGGCGGGAACATCTCGAGTTTGAAGTCGACGCGCTGGATATCTACCAGGAGATCGCCAACGTAGCCATGGGGCGTGCCGCGGACCGGCTGGCACGCCTGCTGGACGTGTTCATCACCCTGCCGATCCCGCGCATCAGCCTCATCGAGGGCCATGACCTGCGTATGGCCTTCCAGCAGGTGGCCAGCAGCGACAAGGTATCAGCGGTATGCCAGGGATTCATTGGCGCCGGTATCGCCGGCGAGGCGATGCTGACCTTCACCGACTCCAGCCTGTCCGATATCGGTGAACTGATGCGCTACGAAGGCGAAATCGATGATGCGGTGGAACTCGAACTGATCATGGATATCGCCAACGTGCTGATCAGCGCCTGCCTGAACGGTATTGCCGAACAGCTGGACATCAGTTTCAGCCAGGGACACCCTTTGGTGCTGGGACGTCATGTGCCGATCGATGATCTGCTGCAACGCAACTCATCCCGCTGGGACAAGCTACTCGCCATCGAAATCGAATACCGCATTGAAAACCGCGATATCAACTGTGACCTGATGCTGCTGTTTACCGAAGACTCCCTCGCGCCACTGAATGCCCTGGTGGCCTTCATAGAGCCCTGATATGCCGAACCGTACCGACGATATCAAGGAACTGCACTGGCTCATGGACATGATCCAGAGCATCGACGCCGGGCTGGTGGTGCTCGACCGCGAATATGAAATTCACCTCTGGAACGGCTTCATGGCCAATCACAGTGCCCTGTCGCCCACCCATACCGTCGGCAAAAAGCTGTTCGATCTGTTTCCGGAGATCCCACGCCGCTGGTTCCAGCACAAGCTCGATTCCGTATTCATGCTCAAGGCGCGCTCCTTCATCACCTGGGAACAGCGCCCCTTTCTGCTGCACTTCAAGAATTACCGCCCCATCACCGGCATGGCGGAATTCATGTACCAGAACATCACCCTGCTGCCATTGCTATCGGTGGACGGATCGGTGCAGCATGTCGGTATCATCATCTATGACGTCACCGATACGGCCATCAACAAGCGCCAGCTGGAAAGTGCGAATACCCAGTTGGCGCAACTCAGTCGCACCGACCGGCTCACCGGCCTGTTCAACCGCGGCTATTGGGAGGAGCGGCTGCAGCAGGAGTTCGCCCGCTGCCGGCGTGGCGGCCAGGCCGGCAGCCTGCTGATGTTCGATATCGACCACTTCAAGAAGGTCAACGATACCTACGGCCACCAGGCCGGTGATGAGGTCATCCGTACCTGCGCGCGCATCCTGCTCGACAGCATCCGTACCACCGACATCGCCGGCCGTTACGGTGGCGAGGAATTCGGCATTATCCTGCCGGATACCTCCGCCAGTGACAGCCGCATACTTGCGGAGCGACTGCGTACCCGCATCCAGCAGTCAGCGGTGGAATTCGAGGGCCACACCATTCCTTTTACCATCAGCCTCGGTCTCGCCGATTTCCATGCCGACATGCCCGACCATGCCGAGTGGATCAGCCACTCCGACCGGGCCCTCTACCAGGCCAAGGAAGGAGGCCGCAATCAGTCGGTGATCTTCCGCCCCGATCCGTAGCCACGGATGAACACGGATACAATCGAACAATACATCCACCCGGCGCAGGTGCGGATTCATTCGCATCGACCCGGACTACCCGACTGCTCACCCAACTGACGCCACGCCACCACACCCCATGACCGTAACGGGGTTCATTAAGAACCAGACATCCATAGTAAAGCTCGCAGGGCAGCGAGATGACTTTATCTACAACCACAACGACGGGACGAGGAATATAGCGGGAACCCCTGCACCCGGTCTCAGTGCGGCTTGGGTGGTAATGCGAATGAATTCGCACCTACAACCACCTGGAAGTTTTATGGCTTTGTGGTGAACACGGATTTTGCAGGTTCAGCCATGGCGCGGGACCGGCCGCATCAGAACTTCTTCCTCAGCGTCATGGCCATACCCTGATGATCCATCTCCAGGCGCCCCAGAAAGGACATGCCCAGCAACACCTCGTCGGGTTGCGGGCCATCAATCACCACGGCATGCACCTGGTGCAGGCGGATATCCCCCACCTGTACCGAATCAAGCGTAACGGCATAGGCCCGTTCCGTACGCGACGCCGTGGCAACCCAGGTGACATCCCCCTCTACCCGGAAATCGATACCAAGGCGACGGGCCTGGGCACTGTTCATGGCAACGGTGGTGGCGCCGGTATCGACCAGGAACGACACGGGCAGGCCGTTGATGCTGCCGGTGGTATTGAACATGCCACTTCGTCCACGCCAGATCTTTACTTCAGGCTGATGGGCAGGCCCGGCGGAAATGGCATGCACCCGCCCGTCCAGCGCCAGCTCGATCAATTCATCGCCGACCTGGAAACGGGCCTGTTCGCTATCGGCCTGCACCAGTTCCACTCCTTCGGGGCTGCGCTCTCCGATGGACAATACACGACGGGTACCGTCGATCATCACCACCGCGCGGTCCTTGAACAGGGCCACCACATACAGCTTCGGTGTGTCCGCAGCGAGGTGGGCGGCATATCCAATTGCAAGGGCCAGCAGCCAGAACCGGAGAGTTGCTCGTTTCATCATCTTGTCATTAGTGGCCGCATGCTGTCCGAATGAATCAGGACTGGATTTCAGGGCGAAAGGCTCTCGACCATCATAGCCGAACCATCTCCCCCTGGCTCAAGCCTGCATACTGATGGTATCCAGCAATCGTCCCATGGCCTGCTTCACCAGGCCACACACACCCTCATCAGCGGCGCAGCTCTTTTCGTAAAAGGCATTGAAGGCATGCAGCAGGTTTTTGATCTGCCAGCGCAACTCGTTGAGCATCAGGTCGATATCGCTCAACTCGCCCAAGGCATGCTGGTCCTTTTCCGCCTTCAGGCCACTGAGCCAGGTCAGCAGTTCCTCACGCACCACGCCCGAGGTTATGATCATGGCACGGGTATGTTCCAGCGAGCGCAGCAGGTCCTGACCGCGGGCCGTGGCGGAAACCGGTTCCAGTTCATCACTGAGCCCATCCAGTTCGGCAGCGATGCACTGCAGGGCACGGCCCCTCGCCTCCAGCCGACACACCAGCGCGGAAAAATCCCCATAGGGATTGATCTCGGAAGGCTGCAGGCCGGCGCGTTTGAGCAGTGCATCCATGGCCCGATAAATGGGGTAGGAGTAGGTATAGGCATTGATGCGCAGGCAGGGCAGCGCATCCATCATATTACGGCCCACCCCTTCGAACTGTTTCATACGAATGGCCTGCAGGCTGTCCGCCAACCCCACCACCTGCCCCAACAGGCCCAGGTTACGCTCCGCCTTGCCGGTGGGATAGCCGGTGCCGTCGCAGCGCTCGTGGTGTTCGAGGATGGCATGCGCCACCTCCTCCGGGACCCCGGGCATGTTCTGCATCATGAGCTGACCCACCACCACATGGCTCTGGATGGCACGCCACTCCGGGGCACTCAGCGGTCCCCGCTTGGAAAGAATGGCCGGATCGATATGCAGCAGCCCCAGGTCATGGCCCAGCCCGGCCAGGAAAGCGGAATGCACTCGCTCAGTATCCAGCCCCAGTTCACGCGCCAGCAGGGCCGCCAGCCAGGCCGAGAAGATGCTTTTCTCGAAATCCGCCGGCATCTCGTGCTCGAGCACCGTCAGCTTCTGCAGCAGAATCGGCGGCAGATGGGCATGCCCGGTAAGTTCCTGCCAGAGCGGCTCCCCGTCCAGCGTTTTATGCATGGTCCGCAGGTCGGGGTATTTTTCAAACAGCCGGGCCGCGCTGTCACCCAGGCCGCCAGCATTAATCCCGTCGGCAATGGTGACCTGTTCCTCCAGGGGCTTGATCAGCTTGTGACGCAGGATCTGGTTGGCTACCCGGGTATCGATGCGCGCACCCTTGCGCACCAGCACCACGCCATGGACATTGCGGATATCGGCAGCGGATACCACTTCGCGGTCCTCATTGAGGCCGGCCAGGCGACTGGCGTAGAAATCCGCTTCCTCGTCGGTACTCCTGACTCCGGTTTCCGGTTCCTGCGCAATACCAGCCACGTGTCCCCCTGCGGCTTTCGCCCTGATGGTGTAATACGGGAAGTGCCCACGAAGGGGCATCTGGAGGCTTATCGGCCAACCGGCAGGCACCTTGATCCACAAACTAAATGTGGTTATAGAGCGGGGAACAGGACCTGTAACAGATACAGCGCCAGCGCGGCCCCGAGCCCGGCCAGCACATCGTCCAGCATAATGCCGAGCCCGCCCTGGACCCGGCGGTCCACCCAGCGGATCGGCCAGGGCTTGAGGATGTCGAACAGGCGGAACAGTACGAAACCCGCCACCAGCCACGTCCAGCCAGCCGGTGCGGCGAACATGGTGACCAGGAAGCCAACCACCTCATCCCAGACGATACCCGGATGGTCATGGACACCCAGTTCACGCGCAGTACGGCCACACCAGTACACCCCGGCCAGCAGGGCCACCAGCAGGAAGCCGAGGTAGAAGGACAAGGGGCCGTGGGACAGCAGCAGAAACAACGGCACCGCCGCCAGGGTGCCGAAGGTGCCAGGGGCCTTGGGCGCAAGGCCGGAGCCGAAACCGAAGGCCAGGAACTGGACCGGGTTGTGCAGCAGAGAAAAGAAACTGGGTGTATTCATGGTTCAGCGAAAATGGTCATAGCCCCTGTTTTCCATCCGGTACAGCCGACCATCCTCATGCCGGCAACGTAATGGCCCATTGGCCTCGATAACCCCGACCAGGGTCACTGGCACTGACAGCGAATCCAGCCGCTGCAACACCGTGTCCAGTTGTGCCGGTGGCACCGTCAGGCACAATTCATAGTCATCACCACCGGCCAGGGGCAGCCGGTACCAGTCTGCATGTCCGGCACCACCAACCACGCGCATGAAATCCACGGAACGGGGTAAGCGGTCCACCTGGAGCTCGGCACCCACCCCACTGGCTGTGAGGATATGCCCGAAATCGGCCAGCAGGCCATCGGAGATATCGATCGCACTGCTCGCCAGCCCCCGCAGGGCCATTCCGGCCGCCACCCGCGGCACGGGCCGGTCGAGTCGCCAGCGCAGCCCGGCAGGGGCATCCGCCAGCTGTTGCAGTGCCAGCGCAGCATCGCCCAGGGTTCCGGTGACCAGCACCACATCCCCCGGCTGTGCGCCATCGCGGCGTAGCGCCTCACCACGGGGCACGAAACCCATGGCCTGCACGGTGATCGAAAGGGGGCCGCGGGTGGTATCACCGCCCACCAGTTGCACCGGATATAGATCCGCCAAGGCAAAAAACCCGCCGGCAAATGCCTGTAACCAGTCATGGTCGATGGTCGGCAAGGTCAATGCCAGTGTCACCCAGGCAGGGCTTGCCCCCATCGCCGCCAGGTCGCTGAGATTGACCGCCAACGCCTTGTGACCGATGTTCTCCGCAGCGGTGTCGAGTGGGAAATGCACCCCTGCCACCAGGGTATCCACCGTCACCACCAGCTCATGCCCCTCTGGCACGGACAGCAATGCCGCATCATCGCCAACACCCAGCACCACATCATCCCGCGAGGCAGTGCCGCGGTGGAAATATTTGTCGATGAGGGTGAATTCGCTATCGGACATGGAAATCCTGAAGGATCGAGCTCTTATGTCTGCCTGGAAGAGATATCGTTAGGTGCGAACTCATTCGCACCTAACGATATTCAGATGCATCAGGGTTTCTTCGAAAACACTTCCGCGCCGCCGCTGCCATCCGGGTGCTCGACCGGCCGCAGGTTGCGCGCCGCCTTGTCCAACACGCCGTTGATGAACTTGTGGGCCTGTTCGGCACCGAACTTCTTGGCCAGGTTAACCGCCTCGTTGATCACGACCTTATAGGGGATATCCCAGCGCGCCTGCAGTTCGTAGCTGGCCAGGCGCAGCACGGCGCGCTCCACCGGATCGAGTTCGGTCCAGGCGATCTGCATGCTGTCCTGCAGACCCGACTCGATTTCATCGAGTCGGGCCGGCACCTGGTGCAACAGCTCCAGAAAATAGACCTCATCGACCCCGGGATATTCTTCCGATTCGCGAAACTGCTGCTCGATCACCTTGAGATCCGTGCCGGACAGATCCCACTGATAGAGCGCCTGCAAGGCGAGACGTCGCGCCTTGGCGCGCGCCTGACTGGAAACCCTGTTGGCCTTGCCGGTACCACCACTCATAGGATCAGCCTTCCAGCTTCGGCAGCAGGTTGACCATTTCGATAATGGACAGGGTGGCTTCCACACCCTTGTTGCCGGCCTTGGTACCGGCACGCTCGATGGCCTGCTCGATGCTGTCCACGGTCAGCACCCCGAAGCCAACGGGGATATCATGCTGCAGGGAAACCTGCGCCAGACCCTTGGTGCATTCGCCAGCGACATATTCGAAGTGTGGCGTACCACCGCGGATCACCGCACCGAGGGCGATGATGGCATCGTATTTCTTGCCGGCGGCCAGGCGCTGTGCAGCGATTGGCATTTCAAATGCGCCGGGCACGCGGATGATGTCAATGTCACGCTCCTCGGCACCATGGCGTTTGAGGGTATCCAGCGCACCCGCCAGCAGGCTCTCCACGACAAAGCTGTTGAAGCGCGCCACCAGCACGGCGAAACGCTTATCGCGAATCACCAGATCACCTTCCATTACATTCATCTTGCTCATTTGCGTTTCCTGTTTTCCGATTTCAATTTCTGCGTGCCGGGCAGACAAGGAGTCAGTACCGTTCCACTTCGGGCATCACTCGGTGACGTAGTCCACCACTTGCAGACCAAAGCCACTGATGCCATGCAGATTCTTCGGTGCACTCAGCACCCGCATCTGTGACACGCCCAGCTCGGCGAGGATCTGCGCACCGATACCATAGGTCCGCAGCTGTTCACCCGGTTCCGACTTGTGGGGTTCGGCGTCGGGGTGCCTGGCATGGAAGCGGACCCGCTGCAGCAGCGACTGGCTGCCCTCCGGCTTGCCCAGTACCACCACCACTCCCTTGCCTTCCCGGGCAATGCGCTGCATTACAGCCCGCAGTGGCCAACCGGTATCTTCAAACCGGGCATCGAACAGATCGCCCAGTGTATTCTGCACATGCACCCGCACCAGGGTGGGCTCGTCGGGTGTGATGTCCCCCATCACCAGCGCCAGGTGCAGATCCTTGTCGATGCTGTCCTGGAAGGACACCAGGCGAAACTCGCCCATCGGCGTAGGTAGTGGACATTCCGCCACCCGCTCCACCGTCTTTTCATTGGCAATACGGTAGTGGATCAGATCGGCGATGGTGCCGATCTTGATGCCATGCTCGGCGGCAAACACCTCCAGCTCGGGGCGCCGCGCCATGGTGCCGTCCTCGTTGAGGATCTCGACAATGGCCGCCGCCGGCTCCAGCCCGGCAATGCGCGCCAGGTCACAACCGGCTTCAGTGTGTCCGGCGCGGGTGAGCACACCGCCGGGCTGGGCCATGAGCGGGAAGATGTGGCCCGGCTGGACGATATCCTGCGGCCCGGCGTTGGGCAGCACCGCGGTACGCACCGTGTGCGCCCGGTCATAGGCGGAGATGCCGGTGGTCACCCCCTCCGCTGCCTCGATGGACAGGGTGAAGGCAGTGGAATGCTGTTCGCGATTGTCCGCCACCATCAGCGGCAGGCTGAGCTGCCGGCAGCGTTCCTTGGTCAGGGTCAGGCAGATCAGGCCCCGGCCGTAGCGGGCCATGAAATTGATATCCTCGGGACGCACCATGGAAGCCGCCATGATGAGATCGCCTTCGTTCTCGCGATCCTCGTCGTCCATGAGGATGACCATCCTGCCCAGACGAATATCCTCAATGATTTCCTCGATCGTGTTCAGCGCCATACGTTGTCTACCGATTCAAAAAGCCGTGTTCAGCCAGAAAGGCCATGTCGATGCCCTGGACATCGGGTTGTGCCGCCTGCTCGCCGAGCAGCAGCCGCTCCAGATAACGGGCGATGAGATCCACTTCCAGGTTCACACGTCGGCCAACCTGGAATCCAGCCAGCGTGGTTTCCGTCAGGGTATGCGGCACGATATTCAGTTCGAACCGGTTGCCCTGCACGGCATTCACTGTGAGACTGACGCCGTCGACACAGATGGAACCCTTGGCCGCGATGTATTTCGCCAGTTCGTCCGGTGCGACGATGGTAAAGCGCACCGAACGCGCATCATCACGCCGTGACTGCACCTCGCCGACGCCGTCCACATGACCGCTGACCAGGTGACCACCGAGACGGGTGCTGGGCGTCAGCGCGCGCTCCAGGTTCACCTTCGTGCCCACCTTCCACTGGCCCAGCGAAGTGCACGACAGGGTCTCGCCGGACACATCCGCCCAGTAGCCATCACCGGGCAGTTCGATCACCGTCAGACACACGCCGCTGGTGGCGATGCTGTCCCCCAGTTTCACCTCTTCGAGGGACAGCTTGCCGCTGCGCACCCGCAGCCGTACATCACCGCCGCGCGGCTCCATGGCCGCGATCTCGCCGACGGCTTCTATGATCCCTGTAAACATACTTTCTGCTCTGTAGCTCTCTAGTCACACCGATGATGCAAAGGGTGCCCAGTACCTCATGGAGAAAATCCAGGATACCTCCGCTCCGCGAGGGAGAGGGGACGTGCTATCCACCCGGGCGAATATCGAATAACCCTGATGCGGCTTTCCTCGCGCCCTCAGCGCCGTTGCGGTTCATCAGCCGGCTCCACATGGCCGTGCCGTGATTCGCCAATCCCGACCCACGGCACGGATATCCTGTATCTCCAGTTCCACCCGCTGCGCCATGCGCTCCAGCCCGGGTAGCTGCAACAGTCCGCGGGCATCGGCCCCCATCAGGTGCGGCGCCATATAGATCAGCAATTCATCCACCAGCCCCGCGGCCACAAAGGCGCCGGACAAAGTAGGACCGGTTTCCACCAGTACCTCGTTGCACTCCCGGTCTGCGAGTTCCCGCAATACCGCGTCCAGATGCAGGCCCGTGGCCGCGGATGGAATCTTGAGTACCTGTGCGCCCGCACGGCGCAGCGCCTGCCCGGCAGCAGGATCCACCGCCCCGGTCAACACCAGTGTCTCGCCGGCCAGTGCCAGCATGCGCGCTTTGGCCGGCATGCGCAGGCCGGAATCCAGTACCACCCGCAACGGCTGACGCACCGGCGTCACGCCATTCAGTTCGTCGGCCTCCAGGCGCACATTCAGCGACGGGTCATCGGCCAGCACGGTGCCGATGCCGGTGACAATCGCGGAACTGCGCGCCCGCCAGCGCTGCACATCGCGGCGCGCCTCCTGGCCGGTGATCCACTCACTCTCACCGGAGGCCATGGCGGTGCGGCCATCCAGGCTCATGGCCAGCTTGACGCGCACCCAGGGCAGGCCCGTGTGCATGCGTTTGCAGAAGCCGGCATTCAGGGCCTGCGCCTCCGCGGCCATGACACCCGGGGCAACCACGATCCCCGCCTCCCGCAACCGTTGCAGGCCACTACCCGCCACCCGGGGGTTGGGGTCTTCCATGGCCACCACCACGCGCGCCACTTTCGCATCCACCAGCGCCTCACTGCAGGGCGGCGTGCGACCATGATGGTTGCAGGGCTCCAGCGTCACATAGGCGGTGGCACCGGCGGCCCGGTCGCCCGCCATGCGCAGGGCATGGATCTCGGCATGCGGTTCACCGGCACGCTGGTGCCAACCCTCGCCGATCACCACGCCCTCCTTCACCAGCACACACCCCACCCGCGGATTGGGGTCGGTGCTGTAGATCCCGCGCTCCGCCAGCTGCAGGGCACGGGCCATATAGCCGTGATCCACCGCCTTCATCCCTTCTCCGGCAACAGGGGAATCTGCTGCTTGCGCGCTTCGGCGGTGGGCTCCTGTTCGAGCCGTTCGATCTCCTCGCGAAAGGCATTCACATCCTGGAAGCTGCGGTACACGGAGGCAAAGCGCACATAGGCCACCTGATCCAGTTCCCGCAGTTCGTCCATCACCCACTCGCCCAACTGCCGGGAAGGCAGTTCCCGCTCGCCACTGGCCTGCAGACGATGATGAATGTGGCTCAGGGCCGCCTCCACCCGCTCGGTATCCACGGGGCGTTTTTCCAGGGCACGCATGATACCGGTGCGCAACTTGTCCTCGTTGAAGGGCTCCCGGGAACCGTCTCCCTTGATGATGCGTGGCATCACCAGCTCAGCGGATTCGTAGGTGGTGAAGCGTTCATTGCAGGTGACACATTCACGGCGGCGGCGAACCTGCGAACCTTCGCCCGCCAGGCGCGAATCCACCACCTTGGTATCCAGGGCCCCGCAGAATGGACAGCGCATGTGCTCGCCTCACAATCGGCCGCCCCAGGGGCAGCCGTCTGCATGATTATCGTCCGTACACGGGGAAGCGCTTGCAGACCTCCAGCACCTGGGCCTTCACCCGCGCGATCACGTCATGGTTTTCCAGGTCATCGAGGATGTCGCACATCCAGCCAGCCAGATCCTTGCACTCGGTTTCCGTGAAACCGCGAGTAGTGATGGCGGGCGTGCCAACACGGATACCGCTAGTCACAAAGGGAGACTGGGGATCCTTCGGCACCGCGTTCTTGTTGACGGTGATGTTGGCAGCGCCCAGGGAAGCATCGGCGGCCTTGCCGGTCAGACCCTTGGCGATGAGGCTGACCAGGAACAGGTGATCATCCGTCCCGCCGGAGACCACATCGTAACCGCGGTCAATGAACACCTTGGCCATGGTCCGGGCATTCTTCACCACCTGTTGCTGATAGGTCTTGAATTCCGGCTCCAGGGCCTCCTTGAAGGCCACCGCCTTGGCGGCGATCACATGCATCAATGGGCCGCCCTGGGTACCGGGGAACACCAGCGAGTTGAGCTTCTTCTCGATGTCCGGATTGGCCTTGGCGAGGATGATGCCGCCGCGGGGACCGCGCAGGGTCTTGTGGGTAGTGGAGGTGGTGACGTCGGCAATGGCCACGGGGCTGGGATAGACACCAGCGGCGATCAGGCCGGCCACGTGGGCCATGTCCACCATGAGGTAGGCGCCGACACTGTCGGCGATATCGCGGAAACGCTGCCAGTCCACCACCCGCGAGTAGGCGGAGAAGCCCGCCACGATCATCTTCGGCTGGTGCTCCCTGGCCAGGGACTCGACCTGTTCATAGTCGATCTCGCCGGTGTCGTCGTGAATCCCATACTGGAAGGCCTTGTAAATCTTGCCCGAGAAATTCACCTTGGAGCCATGGGTCAGGTGACCACCGTCGGCGAGACTCATACCCAGCACCGTATCACCCGGTTCCAGCAGCGCCATGTACACGGCGGCATTGGCCTGGGAGCCGGAATGGGGCTGGACGTTGGCATAGTCAGCGCCGAACAGCTGCTTGACCCGGTCGATGGCCAGTTGTTCGGCCACATCGACATATTCACAACCACCGTAGTAACGCTTGCCCGGATACCCCTCGGCGTACTTGTTGGTCAGCTCCGAACCCTGGGCCTCCATGACCCGCGGACTGGCGTAGTTCTCCGAGGCAATGAGCTCGATGTGCTCTTCCTGGCGAGTGCGTTCGTGCTCGATGGCGCCCCACAGTTCGGGGTCGTAGCCGGCGATGGTCATGTCTTTGCTGAACATTCGGGATACCTGTACGGGAAAGCGTGAAAACAAGGGCGGAATAATACCGGATTCAGACGCTTATTGCATGACGCAACCAGGACCAGGCGCTGCCCACCGCAGCCCTTGGCACTAATGACACAGGCTTTTGAATAAAAAGGATATTCCTGGAAAACACAGAAGCCGCCCATTCATGATGACGGAAACCCTTGTCCCCGGGACAGCCATGGCAGGGCAGCACCAGCCCATTGATCCGGCAGCCATGGTCTGTCGGCGTGGCTTTCCTGGTGCCCAACTCAAGGCACCAGCCGGACTATTCTCCGGCCGCCATCTCAGCCCATACCGGACAGATCACCGGGAACCCGTCAATATCCACCTGCAACCCGTTGGTGGTATGGATGGATTCACGGTCATGGGGCAACCCGGAATCCCGCCTCATTGCGCGGACCAGACATAAACCGCCTCGATACGGTTGCCTGGCTCATGAAACACCAGTTCATGGCATAGACTCTGTACCAGCAGGAGACCACGGCGGGCCAGCCCCTGCCCGGGAGCGGCCTTACGCCACGCCTCATAATCGAATCCCTGCCCACTGTCCTCCACCTCGATGCGCATGGAACCAGAGGTACCGCCCCCCGATAGTTGCAGTGTGACCTGGATGTTGCCCTGCTCCAGTTTCCGCAGCCGCAGCTCACGCTGGCGGTAGTATTCATCGAAACCGCCGGCTTCCTGTTTCATGGCCGAATCCAGTTGCAATACACCGTGCTCGAAGGCGTTATTGAAAAGCTCCGCCAGCACGGTATACAGGGTGCTGCGATGAACCCCCAGATTCGGAAAGATATCCAGCATCCGCACCAGCTCGGGCTGGGCATTGTCCATACGCAGACTCTCTACCCCGAAATCGACCCGGAGCCGCATGACGTCTCCAACTGGAGGCAATGCAACTTCTGGCATATCGGCAACAGATACTGCCATGCACTCAATCTCGATAAGCGTGATATCGTCGCACTGTGATTGCCCCTGCCGAAAATCATCGAGGGCCTCCCGAATCAACCGGAAACCATCTGACGCGGACGAAGAGGACAACAGGCTGGTGAGACGGTCATCGCCATACCGTTCACCTTCTGGATTTTCCGCTTCCACCAAACCATCAGAGTAGGCATAGATGCGATCACCAGCCTGCACGCAGGTACAATCCATCCCGGAATCGAATGCAGCTTCGTCGAGGATACCAAGCGGCAAATGCCGGGATGGAAAGCGCGCGTACAGGCCCTCACCGGACCGCTTCAGGAGCACATCGGGCACCCCGCCATTCCAGATGCACAAACGGCCTGCCCGGGTATCGAGGGAAAGCAGACAGGCCGCCAGGAACAGCCCCACCGGCAGGCTCGCCTTGAGTTTGCGGTTCATCTCGGCGGCAATCTGGTCAATGCCAAAGCCCTTGCGGGTCATGCTCTGGAAAATATCAGTGGCCGGAATAGCGCCCATGGCCGCCGCCAGTCCATGGCCGGTGAAATCCCCCTGCAGAATGTGTTGCACGCCATCGGGCCGGTAGGCCGCCAGTAACAGATCGCCACTGGTCAAACTGACCGGCACCAGCATATGCTGAAGGTTGGGGGCATCCAGATAACTGCTTTGCATGAGTTTGCCAAAGATTCGTTCGGCCACCTCATGTTGATTGCGCAAATCCTCATGATGCTCTTCGAGTTCATTCTTCTGCTGCCGGACCAGATCATAAAGATCCCGAGTACGCTCCAGCGCGCGCATCTTGGCGCGCAGGATGGTGGGATTGAAAGGTTTGGTCAGGAACTCATCCCCGCCACAGGCAATGCACTCCGCCAGGGAGCGCTCATCACTCGCCGCGGTGACAAATAATACCGGGCAGAAACGGCTATGGGCCTGGCACAGTTCCTTGATACGCAGGGTAGCCTGGTAACCATCCATACCCGGCATCATCACATCCATAAACACGAAATCCACCGCCCAGGCCTCAAAGACGCGAATGGCCTCCATCCCGTCGGCGGCTTCCACCACGCTATAACCATCCCGGTGCAGCAGGTCCCGCAGCAGTCTTCGGTTAATGGGATTATCATCAACGACCATCACCAATCCCGAGGACCTCTGTTCTGGTGATATTACATTGAGTTGCTGCGGAATCATGAAATCAGGAAATCTCGAACAGCTTGTCGAAATTGGCAATTTCGAGGATTTTGCGAATTTCCGGATTACAGCGCACGATCCGTACCCGTAAGCGGTCTTCCCTAACATGCTCGCGCAACAGCAGCAGCATGCCCAGCGCCGAGCTATCCATGTAGTGGGTACGGGAGAGATCGATCACATAACTCCGAACCTCGGGCGGTGCGTCTTCATACATCTCCCGAAACGCACGATTCAACTTGAAATCGAATCTCCCGCCGATACTCAGCGTACAAACATCCCCTTCCGTTACCACATCGTGGGTACCAGGCATAAGCTTATCCTCTTGTTGCATACGCACGCGCCCTCAAAAAAGCTCCACATCACCGGCATCCATGGACTGCTGTAGCACTGCCCGTTGCAACGGGCGCTCCAGATGAGCCCGAGCCTGTTCCAGCAATGCGGACTGCTCACGGATGCTGCTTCGCAACCGTGCGCCGGCATCCGCATCGGTCGAGCTTGGGGCCAACAGGCTGGCAATCAGCTCTTGCACGGAAACCAGTTCATGACCGATATACTCGGCCAACTGGCGGGTGAGATCCTCGAACTGCAATCCGCGCACTGCCGTGTCGACGCTAAGCTGCACCTGCTGACTGATTTCGGACACATTCAGCAGGCTTTCCGAGATACGTTGATTCAGGCCGCTGACATGCTGGATCATTTCGTCAACATTGCCCTTGGCCTTGATGGCCATATTCATATCCTTGGCAGCCACATCACCTACCAGTTCCCGTGCCTCCTGTATGGTCCGCTTGGCACTTTCCGCCTGGCTGCGAATCTGGGCATTGAAGCTGGCCGAATGCTGTGACAACTTGCGTACCTCGTCGGCCACCACGGCAAAGCCACGGCCGGCCTCTCCTGCCCGAGCCGCCTCGATGGCGGCATTCAGCGCCAGCAGATTGGTCTGGTCGGCGATGGCGTTGATGTCCTCCAGCAGCACGAAAATACTATCCATCTGCCCCACCATATCGTCGATTTTGTGCACTGTTTCCACGCTCTGGCGACTGATATCAATCACCAGTTTGATGTAATAGGCCAGCACTTCACTGATCTCGTCGACGAACTGCTGCATGCTGACCCGATCATTGGTGCCACCCATAACCTGGCTGGTCAGTTCCTCCACCAGCGCACTCTGCCGATGAGTCTGGTCATGCATGCCATGAAAGGAGCTGCCGAGATTAGTAACGGCGTCACTGATCAGTTCCCGCACTCGCACCAGCTCCACATCCAGCGCCTCCAGGCGGCCACTGGCCAATTGCCATAGCTCGCGATTCAGGGCTGCCAGTTCCGCCTCGGAGGCCGCCTGCTCTGCCTGTACACGCGCCAGCTCCGCCACTTCACGATGCTGCACATACTGCTGCCAGCCCAGCCAGAGCAGAAGGTTAGCCCCCAGTATCGCCAGCGCCGGCCAGGACAACTCCAGCCCGAGCATCAGGCCCAGCGACAAGCCACCGGCCACCACCGGCACTATCATCCGTTTATACCTGTCCATCATTTCAACGCCCCCAAACTGTTCATGCCACCCCCTGATCACTCTGTTTCAGGGCTGTCTGTTCGATAATGCCTGCCGCAATGCCGCCCAGGGGCAGCAGTTGCCGGACCGCACCAATGGCCCAGGCACGGCCCGGCATGCCCCAGACCACACTGCTGGCCTCATCCTGGGCCAGGGTCGGTGCACCGGCCTCCAGCATTTCCTTTAAGCCCAGGGCCCCGTCGTCACCCATACCGGTCAACAGCACCCCAACGGCATTCAATCCCGCACTTTGCGCCACGGAGCGAAACAGCACATCCACGCTGGGACGATGCCGGTTCACCGGTGGACCATCATTGAGACTGCACACATATCGAGCGCCACTGCGCTGTACCAGTAGATGGCGCCCGCCCGGGGCGATATAGGCGTGCCCCGGCAGGATCTGCTGACCGTCGCTCGCCTCGCACACCGACAGCGCGCACAGACCGTCCATGCGCCGTGCAAAGGGACCGCTGAATTCAGCGGGAATATGCTGGGTGATGACAATGCCCGGAGCATCCGCCGGCAACCGCAACAACACCTCCTTGATAGCCTCCGTGCCACCGGTAGAGGCGCCGATAGCCACGATCTTCTCGGTGGTCTTAAATGGCCGGGGGCTTTGGCTTACGCCCAGCACCGCATCGGCACTCAGTTTGGGTAAGGCATCCATCTTCAGGGCGACCGAGGCTTGTCGTGCCAGTCGCAAGGACGGCACACCGGCAGCCATTTTCACCTTGCTACAGATCTCCTCGGCATATTCCTGCATCCCCTGTTTCACATCGAGCTTGGGCTTGGAAATAAAATCCACTGCGCCCAGTTCCAGGGCCTGCAACGTGATCTCGGCACCTTTTTCCGTCAGTGATGAAATCATCACCACGGGCATGGGGCGCAGCCGCATCAGGTTACTGAGAAAGGTGATGCCATCCATGCGCGGCATTTCCACATCGAGGGTCAACACATCGGGGTTGAGCGCCTTGATTTTCTCGCGCGCCACGTAGGGGTCCGGGGCGACACCCACCACCTCGATCTGCGCATCACTGCCGAGGATCCCGGTCAACATCTGCCGGATCAATGCGGAATCATCAATAATCAGCACCTTGATCTTTTTCATGGTGCGCCCTAGAAGAGTTCGACCTCACCCTGCACCGGCGCCACATCAATCTCATGCAGATAACGCGTTTCACGTTCGACAATGGTGTTGTTATGCAGGGAGCGCAGCTTTTTCACCAGCATCTTGCCGGTGGCCGGTGTGTAATAAACCTTGCGCGGATAGATATCCCCGAGATCGTGGGACAGCACCTTCAGACTTTCAGTACGTACATACTCCTCCACAAACTGGATATTCTTGCGGCCGATATCGGTCATCTGCGCCAGGATCCGTCCACCACCGGTCAGCTTTACTTCAAGATTGCGGCGATTGCCGCCATTTTTCAGGATCTCGTTGATCAATTGCTCCATGGCATGGCTGCCGTACCGGGTCGAGGCGCCAACCCCGTTGGCCTCCCAGCTCCCCGTACCCTGGCTCACCGGCAGCATGAAATGATTCATGCCGCCAATGCCGTACAACGGATCACGTATGCAGGCGGATACGCAGGAACCAAGCACAGTAACGATGGTCTCCTGTTCCGCGGTCACATAGAACTCCCCGGGCAGCAGCTTGGCAGCGTACATGCCATGGCCATCGTCCCAGTAGCGGGTGATGCCACCGAAGCCTGGCAATGCCCGGGGCGGAGGGGATACTGATTCAGGATTGCGGCCTCTCCTATCCATCTCATATCTTCCGGTAGATAGTGCCGCCGATGGGCTGAAAACGATCACTGATCTTGAACAGGGATTCCGAATGGCCGATATATAAATAGCCGTGCGGCGCCAGCATATCCGCATAACGCGCGAACAGCTTGCGCTGCGTTTCCTTGTCGAAATAGATCACCACGTTACGGCAGAAAATGATGTCGAAGGGTCCATGCATTGGCCATGGACCCAGCAGATTCAGCGGCCGGAAAGCGATCAGATCCCGCAGGGTCCGGTTGGGCCGCAGCTTACCCTCATTACAGCCAACTCCCTTTTCAAACCAGCGCTGCAGGCGCTTCGTGTCCATGGCCTTGACCCGATCCATGGCGTACACACCACTTTCAGCCCTGGCCACCACATCGGTATCAATATCGGTAGCCAGGATGCGGGCATTCCAGCCGGAGAGATTGGCGCTTTCCGCCAGTGTCATGGCAATGGAATAGGGCTCCTCACCCGTGGAACAACCCGCCGACCAGATGCGCAACCGCCGGGTGGCGCTATTGTGGGTCATGATCTCGGGCAAGGCCGTACCGGCCAGATGTTCAAAGTGATGACCTTCGCGAAAGAACGAGGTCAGATTGGTGGTAATGGCATTGATCAGTTCCCCCAACTCACTGTCTGGGTCCTGCTCCAGCCGTGCACAGTAATCATCGAAACCGGATAGCCCAAGATGGCGGATACGCCGTGTCAGGCGACCGTACATCATCTGCCGCTTGTTCTCGCCCAGCACGATACCCGTGTGCTCGAATGCGATACGGCGCAACTGCTCGAAATTTCGGTCGCTGAACTGGAATTCCCGCTGCTCGATGGTCATGGCCACCACACCATTCAAAACCGGACCCGGGTAGCAGGCAGGCGCAGTGACATGATTCCCTGAAAGAGAAACATTCAAAACTCCTCCCACTGGTCACCACCGGCGAAGGCAGGTTGTGGCGATTGCCGGGCCGGAACACGCTGCTGGGCGACCTGGATCTTGGATCGTTCATGATCAGAAGGTGCGGCCGGATCCACTTTCGCCGCTCGCTCTGCCGGTTTTTGAATGACCGCATCGTCCTCCCCCAGACGGAAGAACTGCATGATCTCCACCATGCGTTGCGCCTGATCCTCCATGGACTGCGAGGCAGCTGCGGCCTCTTCCACCAGGGTCGCATTCTGCTGGGTCACCTCGTCCATCTGGGTGATCGCCTTGTTCACCTGCTCGATACCCGCCGACTGCTCCTGGCTGGCCGCGGCGATCTCCGCCACGATGTCCGTCACCTTCTTCACGCTGCCGACGATCTCGGTCAGGGTGCGGCCCGATTCGTCCACCAGCCCCGAGCCCGTCTTCACCTTCTCCACCGAATCCTGGATCAGGTCCTTGATCTCCTTCGCCGCACCTGCGGAACGCTGCGCCAGGTTGCGCACCTCGGCGGCCACCACGGCAAAGCCCCGGCCCTGCTCCCCGGCTCGCGCCGCTTCCACCGCCGCATTCAGGGCCAGCAGGTTGGTCTGGAAGGCGATCTCGTCGATCACACTGATGATGTCGGCGATCTTGCGGCTCGAGGCATTGATTTCGTTCATCGCAGCAACCGCCTGCGATACCACCTGGCCACCCTGCTCCGCCTGGTCACGGGCACCCACCGCCAGTTGATTGGCCTGCCGGGCGTTGTCGGCGTTCTGCCGCACCGTCGAGGTCATCTCCTCCATCGACGAGGCGGTTTCCTCCAGGGCCGATGCCTGTTCCTGCGTGCGCTGACTCAGGTTGTCATTGCCGCTGGCGAGTTCCTGAGCTGAACTGCTGACTGAATCGGAGACCAGGCGAACCTCGCCGACGATCTGCGACAGCTTCTCGGCCATCGAGCGCATGGCGGCCAGCAGGCTGCTGCTGTCGCCGTCACGCACAGGCACCTGTACGTCCAGATCGCCACCGGCGATGCGACCCGCGATGTCAGCCGCCAGAGCCGGCTCACCACCGAGCTGCCGGAGGATATTACGGATGATGAAGAAGGCCAGGAGCCCCGTGGCGATCAGGGCGGCGGCGGTCAGCACCAGGAACAGATACAACGCATGCTGCGCCTTGGCCTGCAGCATGGCCGCAGCCGCGCTGAAATCAGCCGCCAGACGATCTTCGACCGTCTTGAGCAAATCGATCTTGGCCGTGATCATCTCGAACCAACGCCCGGCATCCATCCCTAGCGAGCGCCCATCGAAGCCTTCCAGCGCCACCTTCTTCATACGATCGACCTCCTCGACCGCGTGGCCGGCCACCTTCTGCCGGAAGAAGGCCATCTGTCCAGCATTGGCCGCGACCTCGAACTCCTTGAAGTACACGTCCTGGCCTGCAGCATTGGAGAGGAAACGCGTCACCATGTCCGCGGTGAACCGGTCAGCCGCGAACACAACGTTCAGCAGTGCACGTTCGATGCCGACGCGCTCCTTGGCGTGCGACAGGTTGGAATAGGCTGCGGCCAGACGTGTGACCTCTCGGTCGTCGCTGAGCAACATGCCCTGGCGCCCGATCGCCAGCAGCGAATCAATCGTCCGGGTGTAGTAGCCGGTAGCATCCGTGCCGCTGATGCTCTCGCTACTGACCGCGCTGCGGATACTGCCCAATTCCCTGAGTTGGCGCTGTGTTTCGTCCAGTGCCTGGCCAAGCACCTCAGGATAGGCGGCGCGGTCGAAGTCCCCCAGCGCCTCCTTGATCGCCACGAGACGGCGATCGCTCTCAGCCCGCTGGGCGGGCAACTCGGTGGCGAAGCGCTGGCCCTTGCTGCCGATGAATCCTCCGGTCATGCCGCGCTCGACCTGCAGTTCGTGCGCCAGGGCCGCGAACTCCACCGACAGGGTCACAAGTGACTGCAGATCACGCATGGCCGTCGAGGTCCGTACCTTGTCCAGGATACTGTTCGCCGAAAAGAACAGCAGCCCCACCAGCGGCAGCGCCAGCACCAGCATCAACCGCCCACGCATTGTCATGTTGTTCAATGAGATCATAGTTTCACCTGTCTATTTGTTCTAAGGAAGCGGACGTCTTGCCGCGTGCTCCGCAGTCTGTCGTCATCCAGCTGATCCGGTACGGAAGAACCGCATGATCTCCACCATGCGTTGCGCCTGATCCTCCATGGACCGTGAAGCGGCCGCGGCCTCTTCCACCAGGGCCGCATTCTGCTGGGTCACCTCGTCCATCTGGGTGATCGCCTTGTTCACCTGCTCGATACCCGCCGACTGCTCCTGGCTGGCCGCGGCGATCTCCGCCACGATGTCCGTCACCTTCTTCACGCTGCCGACGATCTCGGTCAGGGTGCGGCCCGATTCGTCCACCAGCCCCGAGCCCGTCTTCACCTTCTCCACCGAATCCTGGATCAGGTCCTTGATCTCCTTCGCCGCACCTGCGGAACGCTGCGCCAGGTTGCGCACCTCGGCGGCCACCACGGCAAAGCCCCGGCCCTGCTCCCCGGCTCGCGCCGCTTCCACCGCCGCATTCAGGGCCAGCAGGTTGGTCTGGAAGGCGATCTCGTCGATCACACTGATGATGTCGGCGATCTTGCGGCTCGAGGCATTGATTTCGTTCATCGCAGCAACCGCCTGCGATACCACCTGGCCACCCTGCTCCGCCTGGTCACGGGCACCCACCGCCAGTTGATTGGCCTGCCGGGCGTTGTCGGCGTTCTGCCGCACCGTCGAGGTCATCTCCTCCATCGACGAGGCGGTTTCCTCCAGGGCCGATGCCTGTTCCTGCGTGCGCTGACTCAGATCATCATTGCCCGCCGCAATCTCCCGCGCCGAGGCGCCCACTGAGTCAGAGGTTGTACGCACATCGCCCACGATGCCGGATAACTTCCCGGCCATGGTGCGCAATGCCTCCAGCAAAGCCCCCAGCTCATCGCCACGCTCGACACGGATGGCATTATCCAGTTCACCGGCTGCGATACGGTTGGCGACGGTGACCGCCTGGTCCAGCGGCCCCATGATGGCGCGCACCAGCAGCCAGGCCATCCACAGCACGAACCCGGCACCCGCCACAATGGCCAGGATCGCGTACAGCCGCATGCTCTTGTACAAGGCAACCGCATTTTCATATTCCTTACCGGCCACATCGATCTGCAGTTGCAGCAAGTCCTCGATATTCTCACTCACCGGAGCGAACAGCCGTGCGATACTGGTATTGATGTGAACCTGGCTCTCCCTGAAATCCCCCGCGCGCAGCAGCACCTGGGCTGGACGCAAGCCCTGTTGCACGAACCGGCTCCGCGTCTGGGCGAAACTCTCAGCCAGTACGCGCTCATCGGGCGTATGGTAGGTTTCCATGTAGGCCTCCCAGATGCCGGTGATACTGGTGATATTCGCATCCATCACATCCATGTCCCGGCGTGCCGCCTGGGGGTCGGCGTTCATGGTGGAACGGGTGATCAGGTTGATATTCTCCTGCAACAGGCGGCCGATATTACGCAACTGATCCAGTGGTACGGTGCGATCCTCGTACACGGTACGCAATTCTTCCTTGACTACACCCTGGCCCACCACTCCCATGATCCCGATGCCCAGCAACAGCAGCACAGCGACTGCAAGGGTGATGATCAATCGCAATTTGATAGTTAGTGTTTTCATCGTTTCCTTCCCGCACTCGGGCTACTGTTATTCCGCCATGTCCGCAATTGCGGTGATCTCATCGACTCGCAGCAGGCGGTCGATATCAAGCAGCATCACCATATGCTCGTCCACCGTGGCCAGTCCGCTGATGAAATCAGCATCCACCACCGTGCCGAAATCAGGTTTGGGACGAATGTCTGCGGGGGAGATGTTGAGCACATCCGATACCGCGTCCACCACGACACCGAAGGTCCGTTCGCGCCCATCGGTGACCAGCGACAACACGATAACCACCGTAGTGGGTGTGTACTCGACAGCCTCCAGATTGAAGCGCATGCGCAAATCCACAATGGGCACGATGGTGCCGCGCAGATTCAGTACACCCTTGAGAAAGGGCGGCGCATTGGGAATCTGGGTCACCGGCGTCCAGCCCTTGATTTCCTGAACCCGCAGGATATCCACGCCATATTCTTCGTTGGCCAGAGAGAAGCTCAGGTACTGACTGGCCATCTCATCGCTACCGCTACCGCTACCG
>CBDUHN010000026.1:0-48449 GCA_965367295.1 uncultured Gammaproteobacteria bacterium
GAATCCAAAGAATTCCACACCCTCCGCGTTCAGCCGCCACCCGGCAACTACTACACCACCGACATGCTCCGTAAACTCGGCGACAGCTGGGAAAAGTACGGTTCCGGCCTGCAGACCTTCCACGGTCAGACCGGTAACATCATGTTCATCGGTACCGACACCCCCGGCACCCAGCACTTCTTTGATGAAATCAACGAATACGGTTGGGATCTGGGCGGCGCTGGCCCCTGCGTACGTACCGGTATGTCCTGCGTAGGTGCGGCCCGTTGCGAGCAGTCCTGCTGCAACGAACACGCCATTCACCGTCACCTGCTGTGCAACTTCACCGACGACGTGCATCGTCCGGCACTGCCCTACAAGTTCAAGTTCAAGGTTTCCGGCTGCCCCAACGACTGCCAGAACGCCATCGAACGTTCGGACTTCGCAGTGATCGGTACCTGGCGCGACAACATGAAGGTCGACCAGGAAGAAGTGAAGGCTTACGTGGCCAAGAAGGGTCGTCAGTACATCCTCGATTACGTGGTCGGCATGTGCCCCACCAAGGCGCTGTCCCTCGCAGACGATGACACCCTGGTCGTGGACAACAGCAACTGCGTGCGCTGCATGCACTGCCTGAACGTCATGCCCAAGGCACTGAGCCCCGGCGATGACAAGGGTGTTTCCATCCTGATCGGTGGTAAGCGTACCCTGAAGATCGGCGACCTGATGGGTACCGTAGTGGTTCCTTTCAAGAAGCTGGAAACCGATGAAGACTACGAAAGCCTGGTCGAAATGGGTGAAGAAATCATCGACTTCTGGGCCGAAAATGGCCTGGAACATGAACGCTGCGGTGAAATGATCGAGCGTATCGGCCTGATGAACTTCCTGGAAGGTATCGGTATTGAAGTGGATCCGAACATGATCTCCAACCCGCGTCGCATCTCCTACATCCGCATGGATGGCTGGGACGAGGAAGCCGAGAAGTGGTTCGCCCGCAAGGCTGAAGGTCAGGTGTAAGTCAGTTTCGACTGCATCACTCGGTAGATAACTACCAAGTCAATCAGCGGGGCGGACAGCCCGCCCCGCTCTGACGATCGAATTAGATAAGTTTCAGGAGACAACCATGGCAATGCAAGATATGCGTCAGCCGATCGAATCCGGTTGCCCGGACGGATTCCAGTACATGCATCCCGTGATGCGTAAGAATTTCGGTCAGTGGAAATACCACGATGACCCGCGCCCCGGTGTACTGCGTCACGTAGCGCACAGCGGCGATGTCGTTTGGACCGTCAAGGTCGGTACCCAGCGTATTCTCGATATCTTCACCCTGCGCACCCTGTGCGACATCGGCGACAAGTACGCTGATGGTTACATCCGCTTCACCCTCCGCAGCAACCTGGAATACACCGTTGCGGACGAAGCCAAGGTCGCGCCCCTGATCGAGGCCGTGGAAAAGGCCGGTTTCGTGGTTGGTGGTACCAAGAACTCCGTAACCTCCCTGTCCCATACCCAGGGCTGGCTGCACTGCGACATTCCCGGCACCGATGCTTCTGGTGTTGTGAAGTCCATGATGGATGAACTCATTGACGAGTTTAAATCCTGGAACATGCCCAACCGTGTACATATCACCACTTCCTGCTGCCAGATCAACTGTGGTGGCCAGGGTGATATCGCGATCAACGTACAGCACACCAAGCCGCCGAAGATCAACCACAGCCTGGTATCCAACGTCTGTGAACGTCCTTCCGTTGTGGCTCGTTGCCCGGTAGCGGCTATTCGTCCCGCACTGGTCGATGGCAAGCCTTCCCTGGAAGTAGACGAGAAGAAGTGCATCTGCTGTGGTGCCTGCTTCCCGCCCTGCCCCCCGATGGCGATCAACGATGCCGAGCACAGCAAGCTGGCTGTCTGGGTTGGCGGTAACCATTCCAACGCCCGCGGCAAGCCCACCTTCCAGAAGCTGGTGGCATCCGGTATCCCGAACAACCCGCCACGCTGGCCGGAAGCCACTGCTATCGTGAAGCGCATCCTGAAGGTCTACAAGGAAGACGCAAAGGACTGGGAACGCATCAACGACTGGATCGAGCGTATTGGCTGGCCCCGTTTCTTCGAAAAGACCGGTCTGCCCTTCACCAAGTACCATGTTGATAACTGGACTGGTGCACGTGCAAACCTGAACGCCTCTACCCACATCCGCTTCTAAGCGGGTGTGTTTGGCGAATAGCTCAGAGGTGACTCGATGAAATTGGCAGTAATGGTCAACGAAGGCCCCTATCAACACCAGTCATCGGATAGCGCGCTGCAGTTCGTACGCGCCGCCGTGAAAAAGGGACACGAGATTTTTCGCGTGTTCTTCTATCACGACGGCGTGAACAACGGCACCCGTTTCCCTGTACCACCGCAAGATGACAGAAATATTGTGGAAGGCTGGTCCGCTCTGGCGTCCGAACACAATATTGACTTGGTAATCTGTATCGCCGCTGCCCAGCGCCGCGGCATTCTGGACGCGGATGAAGCGAAGCGACAGGGCAAAGATGGTAACAACATCGCCCCCGGCTTCCGCATCTCCGGTCTCGGTCAGCTGATCGAAGCCGGTATCCAGGCAGACCGCCTTGTGGTCTTTGGTGACTAACGTAGGAATTTGAAAAATGGCAGAACCTTGGGAAGACGACGAAGTTGAAGGCCCGGTCTTCAAGTTCATGTACGTAAACCGTAAGGCTCCCTACGGCACCATCTATGCCCTGGAGTCTCTGGAAGTGGTGTTGATCGCCGCTGCATTCGAACAGGACGTGAGTCTGGCTTTTGTTGATGACGGTATTTACCAGATCAAGAAAGGACAGGACACCGCCGGCATCGGCATGAAGAATTTCTCACCAACCTACCGTGCCCTGGAAGGTTATGACGTCGAGAAACTTTATGTCGAGAAGGAAGCCCTGGAAGAACGCGGCTTGACCACCGACGACCTGATCGTGCCTGTGGAAGTGGTTTCCCGTGCGGAAATGGCTGACCTGATGGACGAGCAGGACGTGATTCTGAGCTTCTGAGGAGACCACGATGGCACAGTTGCATACGGTAAACAAATCCCCTTTCGAGCGTAATTCATTCAGCTCCTGTCTGGAACACGCGAAGGAAGGTAGCGGCATTTTTCTGTTTGAAGATGGAGTCTATGCCGCAATGAATGGCACCGCCGTGGCTGACAAGCTCAAAGCAGCCATGTCGGGTCGTTCCCTGTACGTTCTTGGACCCGATGTGAAAGCACGTGGGCTGTCCGAGGACAACGTGATCGACGGAATCAAGATCGTGGATTACGAAGGCTTCGTTGATCTGGTGACTGAGTACGACAAAGTCCAGTCCTGGCTGTAAGCGAACTATTAACTGCACTCATCCCAACGAGGAGATGTAACATGGCTATCGAAGTAAACGGCAAAATGCTGGAAGTCGACGAAGAAGGTTACCTGGCTGACCTGAACCAGTGGGAGCCTGAAGCAGCGACCGTTATGGCCGCGGCTGAAGATCAGGAACTGACCGATGCCCACTGGGAAGTAATCAACTTCCTGCGTGAGTACTACGAAGAGTACCAGATCGCCCCTGCGGTTCGCGTTCTGACCAAGGCGATTGGCAAGAAACTGGGCAAGGACAAAGGCAACAGCAAGTACCTGTACGAACTGTTCCCCTACGGCCCAGCCAAGCAGGCATGTAAGTATGCCGGCCTGCCCAAGCCGACCGGTTGCGTATAATACGCGCCCCAGGTTAGGAACTCCGAGGGGGGCTGCGAGGCCCCCCACTCCCATTTACCACATGAATAGGAGCTGACAGTGTCGCTCGTAACAGGCCTGTACGTCGTACTGTTCTATGCCGCCACGATACTCCTGGTGGCCGGATTGGCATTTCGCATTAAAAAATATGCGACCACGCCTGCTCCCCTCAAGATTCCCACCACGCCAGCACCAACCACACAGTCCGGTGTTGTATGGCGTCTGATACGCGAAGTGGTCTTCTTCGAGAGCCTGTTCAAATCCAATAAGTGGATTTGGCTGTTTGGTTATCTCTTCCACTTTGGCATGCTGCTGGTGCTGCTGCGCCATCTGCGCTATTTCACGGATCCGGTCTGGTTCTGGGTCGACCTGATTCAACCTTTCGGCAAATATGCCAGCTTTGCCATGGTGGCCGGTCTCGTTGGCCTCTGGGCTCGCCGTTTCCTGGTGGATCGCGTGCGCTACATCAGCGCCCCCTCTGACCACCTGATGCTGGCACTACTATTGGGTATTGCTATTTCCGGCATGTCCATGACCTTTGTGTCACACACTGACATCGTCATGGTGAAGACATTCTTCCTGGGCCTGATGCGTTTTTCACCGCAGCCCCTGCCGACTGACCCGCTGCTGCTCATTCACCTGGGCCTGGTGGTCACATTGATGATCGTGTTTCCGATCAGCAAGTTGTTGCATGCGCCAGGTGTATTCTTCAGTCCCACGCGCAACCAGGTGGACAATCCGCGCGAGAAACGCCATCTCGCACCCTGGGCTGCCAAGCTGGAATCGGGCGACCAGCGCTAATCCCCGGATCTAAGGAGTCAAGACGTGGCTGATTTTGAGGTTCCAGTACTTCGCGAATACCCCATCATTCCCAAACTCAAAGAGGGAACGATGGCACACAGCGCACCATTCGTGGCCAAGGCCCAATTCCAGCAGGAACTGGGCTTCCCCGGTGAACTGCTGGACAATTGGAAAGAAGTGGCCATCGACAAGATGGGCGAACTGTGCACCAAGTACCGCTCCCTGCAGGTCTATCTGGACTCCTGCGTGAAATGCGGTGCCTGTACCGACAAGTGTCACTACTACCTCGGTACCACAGATCCCAAGAATATGCCGGTGGCGCGCCAGGACCTGCTGCGCAAGGTCTATCGTCGCTACTACACCTTCGCCGGCAAGTACTTCCCGAAACTGGTCGGCGCGGTTGACCTGACCGAGGAAGTATTGGACGACTGGTACAGTTATTTTCACCAGTGTTCCCAGTGTCGCCGCTGCTCGGTGTTCTGCCCCTATGGCATCGATACCGCAGAAATCTCCATGGCCGCCCGCGAAATCATGGATGCCGTGGGCAAGGGTCAGAAATACTGTAACGAGATCATCGGCAAGGTCTACAAGATCGGCAACAACCTCGGTCTTCCCGAGCCGGCCCTGCGCGATACCCTGGAAGGTATCGAGGAAGATGTTGAAGACGAAACCGGCGTCAAGGTCCGTTACCCGCTTGACGAGAAGGGTGCCGACGTACTGCTGATCACCCCGTCGGCCGATTTTTTCGCCGAACCCCACGTGGACGGCCTGATCGGCTATGGCAAGGTGTTCCATGAAGCCGGCATCAGCTGGACCCTGAGCTCCAAGGCTTCGGAAGCAGCCAACTTCGGCATGTTCATCGGTTCCTATGAAAATATGCGCCGGGTTTCCCTGCGAATTCGTGAAGCCGCGCTGGAACTGGGCGTCAAACGCATCGTGTTCGGTGAGTGCGGCCATGCCTGGCGTGTTGCCTACAGCTTCCTGAACACCCTCGCCGGCCCATTCGACTTCCTGGATCCCAACTATCCGGTCCCGCAACATATCTGCGAACTGACCAATGGCCTGATCAAGGAAGGCAAGCTTAAGTTCGACAAGTCGCAGAACGACCACATGAAGCTTACTTTCCACGATTCCTGCAACGTGGCACGTGCTTCACGCATGGGTGACAAACCCGGTGGCCAGTTCACTATTCCGCGAGATGTCATCAAGGCCTGCTGTAACTACTTCTACGATATGCCGCGGGATACCATCCATGAAAGCACCTACTGCTGTGGTGGTGGCGGTGGCCTGTTGACCGATGACCTGATGGAACTGCGCGTCAAGGGTGCGATGCCGCGCATGCAGGCCCTCAAGTCCGTGGTTGAAGAGCATGGTGTCACCAACCTGGCGGCCATATGCGCAATCTGCAAGAGCCAGTTCTCGAAGACCTTGCCCTACTATGGCTTCCAGATGGATGCAATCGTAAGCGTTCACCAGCTGGTAAGTAATGCCATCATCCTCAGCGATGCACCCAAGGATGATGAAGATGAGGATGGTGACGACGCCTAGTCGCGTGACCATACACTTTTTAGTTAACACCTAAATACGAAATAGACCGGATTTATCCGACAGGAGAACAGGCATGGCAACTTCTCGTGACGACATGAATAAATTGACTTTCCGTCGATTTGAAGACGGTAATCACACATGGGATGACCTGACCGACAAGATCTTTATTGGCGATCATTCTCACAAGTGCCCCACCTATGTGCACCGTACCCCGCCGTGCCAGGGTAGCTGTCCCTCCGGTGAAGACATCCGCGGCTGGCTGCAGATCGTGCGTGGCATCGAAAAGCCCGCCGAAGGCATGGAATGGCAGGAATACGCCTTCCATCGTCTTACCGATGCCAACCCCTTCCCCGCAATGATGGGTCGTGTGTGTCCTGCCCCCTGCGAAGATGGCTGCAACCGTAACGAAGTTGAAGATTTTGTCGGTATCAACTCCGTCGAGCAGTTCATTGGGGATACCGCCAAGGCCAATGGCTATAAATTCGAAGTACCGGCACTGACGAGCGACAAGAAGGTCGCAATCATCGGTGGTGGCCCCGCTGGCATGGCTGCCGCCTACCAGTTACGTCGCATGGGCTATGCCTCCACCATTTTCGATGAGCATGATCAGCTCGGTGGGATGTTCCGCTACGGTATCCCGGGCTATCGCACACCGCGTGAATTCCTCGACCGTGAATGCCAGCGCATCATCGAGATGGGCGATATCGAAGTCAAACTGAACACCCGTGTGGGCCGTGACGTTGCCGTTGCCGACCTGGAAAAAGAATACGGCGCTATCCTCTGGGCCATCGGCTGCTCCACCGGTCGCCGTCTGCCCGTGCCCGGTGCCGACGCACCCAACTGCGTAAGCGGTGTACAGTTCCTGGAAGCCTTCAATACCGGGCGTCTGCAAAAGGTCCCCGCCAAGCTGGTATGTGTGGGTGGTGGTGATACCTCCATCGACGTGGTGTCCGTTGCCCGCCGTCTGGGTCAGATCAAATCCGACAATCCGAAGGATCGTCAGGAAGCCATTGAAGCCGCCGTACTGGGTTACGTGACCCATGACACCATTGCCGTGGCTTCCAAAGAGGGTGCAGAGGTTACCCTGACCTCGCTGTTCGCGAAGGAAAACATGACGGCTGCCGAACATGAAGTCATGGATGCCCTGAAGGAAGGCGTTACCATTCTGGATGGTGTAATGCCCGTCGAAGTGGTGCTGAACGCTGAAGGGCGCGCCACGGGTCTGAAGGTTGCCGATTGCAAACTGGACGGTGGCCGTCCGGTTCCTGTGGAAGGTACCGAGCGCGTGATCGAGGCCGACATGATCGTATCTGCCATTGGCCAGGGTGGCGACATGACGGGGCTGGAAGAGTATGACAACGGTCGCGGTCTGATGGACGCCGACAAGTTCTACCAGCTACCCAACAAGCCAGGTCATTTCGTGGCAGGCGATATCATTCGCCCACACCTGCTGACCACTGCCATCGGTCAGGCCTCCATCGCAGCCGAGACCATCGACCACTACCTGAAAAACGAAGAGCAGACCAAGCGTCCGAAGGTGGACAAGCACCACTTCCATCTGCTGGACAAGCTGAAGGAAGCCGGTCTTTCCCCGGAAGGTTACGAAAACCGCGGCGAAACCCGCGGCACCTCCAGCGCGAAATTCGCAGTCCACAACTACGAGGACCGCTCGAAGAACGAAGTCATCCCGGCTACCAAGCTGTTCCTGGGGCACTTCCCCTTCAATCCGCGTCACAAGCGCCAGGAAGTCGTGCCGGATGCAACGGAAGTACTGGGACACTTCGAAGAACGCGTCATTGGGCTCGATGCCGAAACCGCAAAACAGGAAGCGGATCGTTGCATGAGCTGTGGCATGTGCTTCGAATGTGACAACTGCGTAATCTATTGCCCGCAGGATGCCATCTTCCGCGTCAACAAGGCCGAGTCGACTACCGGTCGCTACGTGGACACCGACTATAGCAAGTGTGTTGGTTGCCATATCTGCGCCGATGTATGCCCAACCGGCTACATTGACATGGCTCTGGGTGAGTAAAGCAAGGGAGTCGACATGACCCGTTTGTCTCGGTTCGGAAAGAACCTAGCTACCGGAATCCTGGCTCTGGCCACCTTCGTTCTGCCCCTCGCGGGGCAGGCCGGAGACGTGCCCATGCCCGATGTTCCTGAAGCACAGCGTCACTATAGTGCGGATTCAGCTTGTGTGGCTCCGGTTGCAGAAATGCGCAAGAATCACATGCAGTACATCCTGCACCAGCGTGATGAAACCATGCATGAGGGCATTCGCACCCGCCAGTTTTCCCTGGAAGAGTGCATCAACTGCCACGTACCAAAAAATACCGACGTACGAGTGGAAAGTCCGAAGCATTTCTGCAACAGCTGTCATACCTATGCAGCCGTGAAAATCGACTGCTTCGAATGTCACGCGGATCGCCCTGTTACGCCGACAAGTTTTCATCCCATGACCTCGGGACGTATGCCCCACCATGGCGATGAAATTTCCCTGCAGGAAGGACTGTCCGAAGAAGCCCTGCTGGTGCTGAGCAATCAGGGGAGTAATCAGGAATGAGCGAAAAAACAGTAAGTCCGGTTTCGCGCCGTGAATTCCTCTCCGGCAGTACTGCTGCGGTAGGTCTGGCTATTGCCCCCGGCGTTTTCCTCACCGAAACGGCACAGGCAAAACCCGCCGATCAGGCGGTATCCAGCGCCAATCGCTGGGGCATGCTGATCGACAGCAATAAGTGTGCTAATGGCTGTAATTCCTGCGTCAGCGCCTGCGAACAGGAAAACGGCTGGGGTTCTGCCAACCCCACCGAGGACAAATCCTCGCCGGAGCAGAAGGCCCAGTGGATCCGCAAGGTCACCCTGCGTGATAAGCAGACCGATCATGTGCAGTCACTGCCTCTGATGTGCCAGCATTGTGAAACCGCACCCTGTGTGGACGTCTGCCCCACCGGTGCTTCCTTCAAACGTGCTGACGGCATCGTACTGGTGGACAAACATATCTGCATCGGTTGCCGTTATTGCATGATGGCCTGCCCGTACAAGGCCCGCTCCTTCATACATGAGGAGTTGCAGGACCAACTGCCCCACGCCCCACGCGGCAAGGGTACCGTCGAATCCTGTACCCTGTGCGTGCACCGGGTCGATAAAAATGGCGCCAATGCAATCCCTGCCTGTGCCGAAGCTTGTAATAGCGAAGGTCACATGGCCATGGTCTTTGGTGACCTGAACGACCCGAACAGCCCTGTCTCCCAGGAATTGAAAAAATACGGCGGCGAGCAGATCCGTGCCGACCTGGGCCTGAACACCGGTATTCGCTACCGGGGCATCTAACAACGATTACGGATACGCGGGACTGCAATGAAACCAGTAATGCACTACAGCGAAATCGAAGGCCGCTCCTCCGGCTACTATGGTCTGCTGGCGATTCTGGCTGCGGTGATCGCCGTTGCCTTGGGCGCCACCTACCATATGGAACACAATGGCCATTGGGTTACGGGCATGAACAACCAGATCGTGTGGGGTACCCCACATGTATTCGCGGTGTTCCTGATCGTGGCAGCCTCCGGGGCCCTCAACGTCGCCTCCATCAGTTCAGTGTTCGGCAAGACGGCCTACAAGCCTCTGGCCAAGCTCTCCGGCCTGCTCGCCATCGCCCTGCTGGTGGGTGGTCTGGCGGTACTGGTGCTGGACCTGGGGCGCCCTGACCGCCTGATCGTGGCCATGACCAAGTACAACTTCAAGTCCATCTTCGCCTGGAACATCTTCCTCTACACCGGCTTCATGGCCATTGTCGCCGTGTACCTGTGGATGATGATGGAACGCAAGATGAACCCCTACTCAAAGCCCGTGGGTGTCGTGGCCTTCATCTGGCGTCTGGCACTGACCACCGGTACCGGCTCCATCTTCGGCTTTATCGTTGCCCGCCAGGCGTTCGATGCCGCCATCATGGCGCCCATGTTCGTGGTCATGTCCTTCTCATTCGGCCTGGCGATTTTCATGCTGGTGCTGATGGCCTCCTTCAATTGGGGTGACCGCCCGCTGGGTGATGCCATTGTGCGCCGCCTGAAAAACCTGCTGGGCGTGTTCGTGGCCGGCGTCCTCTACTTCGTGATTGTGTATCACCTGACCAACCTCTACGCCACCGAACATCACGGTGTGGAGAAATTCATCCTCATGGATGGCGGCGTGTACACTCAGCTGTTCTGGTTCGGCCAGATCATCATCGGCAGCCTGTTGCCGCTGGCACTGATCTACCACCCGACTCTGAGCCAGTCCCGCAAGGTCATCGCCAGCGCCTGTGCCCTGGTCATCCTCGGAGGCCTGTGTCAGATGTACGTGATCATCATCGGTGGCCAGGCCTACCCACTGGAGCTGTTCCCGGGCAAGGAAGTGATTGCCGGTGGCTTCTTCGAAGGCGTTGTAGCCCACTACGCACCCAGCCCCTGGGAGTTCATGCTCGGTATTGGTGGTTTCGCCATTGCCCTGCTGGTCGTCACTCTGGCTGTCAAGTTCCTGCGCTTCCTGCCGGAAAATCTTGATGATGCCCATGCGGATCCGCATTACAGCGGTGCCGAAAAGGCCTGAGAGAGGTTCCCCTGAACCTTCCGCTGTACCCGGCAATTCTGCTACTCCAAGAACGGCGGCCTCCGCCGTTCTTGCGTTTTCGCAACCCTGCTGACGCAAGCCTGCCATGACCCAACTGCTGGTTTCCGCCGCCCACAAATCCTCCGGGAAGACCACAGTCACCCTCGGGCTATGCGCCGCACTCACTGCGCGCGGAATTATCGTCCAGCCTTTCAAGAAAGGTCCGGACTATATCGATCCCATGTGGCTGGGCCACGCTGCCCATCGCCCCTGCCATAACCTCGATTTCTACACCATGGATCGGGATGAAATCATGGCCACCGTCGGTCACCACGCACAGGGCGCAGACATTGCGCTAATCGAGGGTAACAAAGGGCTCTACGACGGTCTCGATCTCGATGGCAGCAACAGCAACGCCGCACTGGCCAAACTGGTCCAGGCACCGGTCGTACTGGTGCTCGATGCCCGTGGCATGACCCGCGGCATCGCTCCTCTGATCCTTGGCTATCAGGCCTTCGACCCCGAGATCCACATCGCAGGCGTGATTCTCAACAAACTCGGTGGCAGCCGCCATGAAAGCAAGCTGCGCGCGGTGATTGAACATTACACCGATGTACAGGTACTCGGTGCCGTGGGCCAGAACCCGGAACTGGCCATCGTCGAACGTCACCTTGGTCTGATGCCCAGCAACGAGGCTGATGCGGCTGGTGAAAAAGTGGAGCGCATCGGCCGGATCATTTCCGACCAGGTGAGCCTCGATCACCTGATGGACATTGCCCGCGCCACTACACCGTTGCCACCGCCACCCATCGAGGAAATTCACTCCCACGCAGAACCGGTACGCATCGCCATTGCTCGCGATGCCGCCTTTGGTTTCTATTATCCTGGGGATCTGCAAGCCCTCCGGGAAGCCGGTGCTGAACTCGTTCCCTTTGATACCCTGAAGGATGCGGCTTTACCGGATACCGATGGCCTGTTCATCGGCGGTGGCTTCCCCGAGGAATGCATGACTGCACTGGAAACCAACATCAGCATGCGCGAGTCGATACGTAACGCCATTGAGGCAGGCCTGCCGGCCTATGCCGAATGTGGTGGCCTGATGTACCTGTCCCGTAGCCTGCAGTGGAAGGATCAGCGCTGTGAAATGGTGGGCGTGATCCCTGGCGATGTGGTGATGCACGCAACACCCCAGGGGCGCGGTTATGTTCGCCTGCAGGAAAGCGGCGAAGGTCCCTGGCATCTGCGTAATGAAGCCGGCAAACCGGATCAGTTTGCCGCCCACGAGTTTCACTACTCCAGCCTGGAAAATATCGATGGGCAGGCCGAATTCGCCTATCGCGTGTTACGTGGTACCGGTATCGACGGCCAGCACGATGGCTACATGATCCATAACCTGCTGGCCTGCTATGCCCACCTGCGCCATACCCGGCAGAACCCATGGGTTACCCGCTTTGTGGAATTCATTCGCCACCACAAAGCCAGTACCCGCCCCACACATTGAACTAAACGACGCCAAGACGAGAGAAAAAACCATGATCACCATCACGCCCAGCGCCGCTGAACAGATCCGCACCTCCGCCAAACAGGGTAATATGATTGGTATGCCCCTGCGTATCGCCTGCCAGAAGCAGCCTGACGGAGGCCTTCACTATGCAATCGGTTTCGATGACCAGAGCCAACCGGGGGACGAAACCTACAGTTCCGAAGGTATTGACCTGGTGGTCGGCCTCACCAGTATTCCCATGTTACAGGGCACGATCATCGACTACGTGGAACTGGAACCCGGCAAGTTCGAGATCATTTTCATGAATCCCAATGATCCCAACTACAAACCTGCAGAATAGATCGGCCGCCAACCGGACAGGTGCATACATACCAGTGAACCAGGAAATGCGCCCAATGTACGGTGCATCCCGGCAATGGCTCCCAGTCAAACCCTGAGGCCGTGCAGATTCCCGGCCTACAACATGAGCTCTAAGGTTAATCTGCCTTGAGCGTTAATGGTATATTGGCGGATCAATAGTTTTCTGCAACGGCAGTCGGCACCCAGCCATGAACAGCGGATCGAAAACAACGTTGAAGTCATCCCATGATCCCGCCATGGATACAGACCTGGGCGGCGAACTCCCGACGGACTGTGTCCGCGGTAGCCGTAACCACAGTTGTTTTCTGCAGGCCCCACTCGCGGCCCTGGCCTTTCTGCTGGTTCTGCTGGAAGGCTTGAACCTCGTTACCCTGCTCAACACGGCCGAGCCACAGACCGCCCTCATCATATTTCACCTGGTGTTGACGCTGCTGGCACTGGGTCTGGTGGGGATCGTGTTCTTCGTGGCCCGGCGCGACCTGCAGCGACCGCTGAATCACGTACGCACCTGGGCACAACAGATGCGTAGCGGCCAGTTATCCGCCCGCATTCCGGCGAGAGCCTCTGGAGAGTTCTCTGGATTAGCTAAAGATATTAATAACCTGGCATACAAACTGGAAGCTCTTTCTCTTGACATGCAGAACCAGGTGAAACAGCAGACCGACCGCATTCACCAGAAAACCCATTCCCTGGAAATCCTTTACGACGTGGCCGCCAGCATCAATGCGTCCCGCGACCTCGATGATCTGCTGACCCGCTTCCTGCATACCCTCAAGGACGTGGTGCATGCCGAGGCGGCTACCGTACGTATGCTCACCGACGACAACCAGATGCGCCTGCTGGCCCATACCGGCCTGGATGCGGAAGTGGTCGCAGAAGAAGCCATGATCCCCGTAAACCGCTGCCTGTGCGGCCAGGCCCTGCAGGAAGGCACAGTCATGGCGCAGGGTGATACCCGCTCCTGCAGCAAATTCGCCGGCCGCCCCTTCCTCAAGAACGATGAACTGGAAATGATTGCCGTGCCATTGCAGTACCGCGGCAAGGTACTGGGGGTGTACAACCTGTTCACCAGCGAAAAGGACCTGGTGCGTCGCGAGGACATGCAGGAACTGCTCACCAGTATCGGCCATCACCTGGGCATGGCTATCGAAAAATCCCGCCTCGACGAGGAGGCCAACCTGCTGTCCATCATGGAAGAGCGCACCCGCCTCGCCCACGAATTGCACGACTCGCTGGCCCAGAGCCTGGCCAGCCTGCGTTTCCAGGTGCGCGTACTGGATGAAACCCTGCATGAAGGCCGCGAAGAGGCACTGTGGGAGGAACTGGAACGTATTGAGAACAGCCTAGATGAAGCCTATACCGAATTGCGTGAGCTGATAGCCCATTTCCGTGCCCCCATGGACAAACGCGGCCTGATCCCCGCCGTCGAACAGGCCGTCAAACGCTTCCAGCGTGAAACCGATATCCATACTTTCCTGCAACAGGAATGGACCGCTGAAGCGCTGCCCGCCGATGCCGAAATGCAGGTGCTGCGCATCATCCAGGAATCACTGGCCAATATCCGCAAGCACAGCCAGGCCAACACCGTGCGCGTCATGCTCAAGGCCATGCCCAATAATGAATTTCAGGTGCTGGTGGAAGACGATGGCGTGGGTATGGGTGATCCGGTCAGCGGCGCCCCCGGGGAACACGTCGGCCTGAAAATCCTCCAGGAACGTGCCACCCGCATCGGCGGCAAGCTCCGGATCGAAAGTGAGACCGGCGAAGGTACCCGCATCATGCTGCGCTTCCGTTACCCACCCCTGCCCGTGGAAAAAACCATCACCATGACCCAAAGAGCCATTACATGAGCCTGCGTATTCTCCTGGTCGATGACCACACCCTGTTCCGCGTAGGTCTGCAAGGTCTGCTTGGCCACCGTGGCATCGAGGTGGTCGCCGCCGTTGGCGATGGCCATGAAGGCCTCCGGCTGGCCGATGAACTGAAACCGGATGTGGTATTACTCGACATGCGCATGCCGGAGCTGAACGGCATTGAAATGCTGCGCGAACTGCGTCATAACGGTTTTGATAACCCCATTGTCATGCTCACTACCAGTACCGATGAGCGGGACCTGGTGGAATCATTGCGTAACGGTGCCCAGGGCTACCTGCTCAAGGATATGGAACCCGACGAACTGGTGCTGGCCTTGCGTGATATCGTCAAGGGGAAGACCGTTGTAGCCCCTGACCTGGCGCCGGTATTGGCCAAAGTGGTACAGGGCGAGAGCCTGGAACCCCCCAAGGAAAGCCCCTTTGCCGACCTGACCCCGCGCGAAAGCGAGATTCTCTGCCTGCTCGCCGAAGGCCAGAGCAACAAGGTCATCGCCCGCAACCTGGGCATTTCCGATGGTACGGTGAAATTGCACGTCAAGGCGATCCTGCGCAAGCTGGGTGTGCACTCCCGCGTCGAGGCCGCAGTAATCGCCGTGGAACAGGGCTTGCGCGATAACAGCAAGGAACCCACCTCCCGTACCGCTGAATAGATCGAGAACTTGAATATGCTACGTTTCCGCGAAATGGTGGCCGCCAGCCTGCAGCAGATCGAGGAGCTGTTTCCCTGGGACCTGGAAGACCGCCTTGAATCCGAACCCGAACTGCTGCTGCTTGACGTGCGTGAACCCTACGAATTCGATGCCATGCATATCGAGGGCGCCATCAACGTCCCGCGCGGCATTTTGGAAACCGCCTGTGAATATGGCTTTGAGGATACCGTGCCGCAGCTTGTGGAGGCCCGTGATCAGGATGTGATCGTGATCTGTCGCTCCGGTAACCGCAGTGCGCTGGCGGCGCTGGTCATGAAGCAGATGGGCTACCGCAACCCGATCTCGTTGAAGACCGGCATGCGCGGCTGGAGTGATTCAGAGATGAAAATGGTGGATGCCGAGGGCAACATCGTTGACCAGGATGACGCGGATACATTCTTTGAATCGAAGGTTCGCCCCGAGCAACTGGGGCCGGAAGGATAAATCCGGGCCCTGCACAAGCTGGACCCACGCGGATTAGACGTAGTGTTTGCGATCCTTGCGACGGCGTCCTGCCTTCTGCACTACCACCCCCTTGACCACCTGCAGGCCCGGTACCTCCACGGTGTCGTAACGCTCGTTCAGGGGCTTGAGGAAATACCGTTTATCCTCATCCCAGACCAGCTGCCGAAAGGTATATTCCTCGTCGATCACGGCGACCACATAGGAACCATTCTCCACCAGTCCTTCCGGGTCCACGACAATGATCACCCCGTGTTCGAATTCGGGCTCCATATGATCGCCCAAGACCTGCAGTGCAAACGGTTCACCTGCGGCGCAACTGCCGCCGTCGCCACCCATTTCACTTTGCATGCGTACATCCTGATGGAGAAAAAGGGCTAATAGGATAGCGGCTGGCGGCTGGCTCCGCAATCCCGATAATCCCACTCAGGTATTGCGCGTTCTCAACCCGGGGACCGGCCCATTTCTATTGATGTGGATCAATGCTGCAGGGTACGGCCATCGATATTGTTGGACCCAGCTTGTAGCAGCAAAGTGTTAGTACCGTGATTGCCCCGTCAGTGGATGACGGGGTTTCTTTTTTGGCAGTATCGGTTGCCCCGGTAGCTCAACCCAGCCCACCGATACAGCGATACTTGATCTCCAGGTAATCCTCGATTCCGTATTTGGAGCCTTCCCGGCCGTATCCCGATTCCTTGACGCCCCCGAAAGGAGCCACCTCGGTGGAAATGATGCCTTCGTTGATACCAACGATGCCGTATTCCAGGGCATCGGCTACGCGCCACACCCGGCCGATATCACGGGCATAGAAATAGGCCGCCAATCCGAACTCGGTGTCGTTGGCCATCTGAATGGCCTCTTCCTCACTGCTGAATTTGAATACCGGCGCCAATGGCCCGAAGGTCTCCTCGCGGGCACAGGCCATGGCCGGTGTCACATCGGCCAGCACCGTGGGCTGGAAGAAGTTACCGCCCTTCTCGTGGCGCTTGCCGCCGATGACCAGTCGCGCGCCCTTGTCGAGGGCGTCCTGGATGTGCAGTTCCACCTTCTCTATCGCAGCACCATTGATCAACGGCCCCAGCTGGACACCATCATCCAGACCAGAGCCCACCTGCAATTCCGCCACCGCCTGGCCGAGACGTTCCACAAAGGCATCGTAGATCCCCTCCTGCACCAGCAGACGATTGGCACAGACACAGGTCTGGCCGGCATTGCGATATTTGGAGGCCATCGCCCCCTTCACCGCCGCCTCCAGGTCGGCATCGTCAAAGACGATGAAAGGTGCATTACCACCCAGTTCCAGGGACAGTTTTTTCACCGTATCGGCACAATTGTGGATCAGCAGTTTGCCCACTGGCGTCGAGCCAGTGAAGGTAAGTTTGCGCACCAGCGGATTGGCGCACAGTTCATCTCCCACCACCGCGGCCCGGCCCGTGGTCACCACATTAAACACGCCATCCGGAATACCGGCACGATCCGCCAGCTCTGCCAGCGCCAGCGCCGACAGGGGCGTTGCTTCCGCCGGCTTGCACACCACGGTGCAGCCGGCCGCCAGGGCCGGCGCCACCTTGCGGGTAATCATCGCATTGGGGAAATTCCAGGGCGTAATCGCGGCCACCACACCAATCGGTTCCTTGGTCACCAGGATACGGCGATCGGCCAGTGGCGGGGGGATCACATCGCCATAGATGCGTTTGCCCTCCTCCGCGAACCATTCGATAAAGGACGCGCCATAGGCGATTTCGCCGCGAGCCTCGGCCAGTGGCTTGCCCATCTCCAGCGTCAGCAACCGTGCCAGGTCTTCCTGATGCTCCATGATCAGGTTGAACCAGTGACGCAGGAGACCCGCACGCTCCTTGGCGGTCTTCGCCCGCCAGGCCGGAAGTGCCGCCTGTGCCGCCTCGATTGCCCGGCGGGTCTCTGCCGCCCCACAATCCGGCACCTGGGCAATCTGTTCACCATTGGCAGGATTGCGCACCGGGTGATGAGCACTGGCATCGGCATCCACCCAGTCACCGTTGATATAGGCCTGCTGTCGAAACAGGTAATGGTCATGCAATTCCATGTCGTGCTCTCCTGCTGGTATGGTTGCAACGCACGGACACCCATATGCGCGAATGATTTTGCCCGGGCCAGGCTAGGCCGAGACACCTGCGATTCTGGCAAAACGCCGCAATAGCTGCGTGCCATAACAACTGTCCTGCACCTCTTCGAACAGGGAAGTTACATCCCTGCCCACTGTGACGAGGCCTTCTGAATAGTACTCGATATACTGCCGGATGATTTCAGCGCTGAACTCCGGGTGGAATTGTACACCCCACACCCGTTCACCACAGGCAAAGGCATGATTTCGTTCCAGCCGGCTGTACGCCAGTCTGCGTGCGCCCGGCGGCAATACCAGCGCGGACTGACGGTGACTGGCCTGCAATGGCGTTACGTTCGTCATGCCCCCGAAGAGTGGATCATCCGCGGCATCGACCATCCACTCCACCGACACGGTACCCACTTCCACACCACTGGGGTTGTCTCCCACCCGGCCACCGAGGGCATACGCGAGCAGTTGATGACCGAAACATATCCCCAGTATCGGCAGTTTCGCCGCTACGGCCTGCCGTAACCAGGCTGCGGTGGTTTCGATCCAGATATCTGCATCCGTCACCATGGCGCCGGAGCCGGTAATGACTACCGCCTGCACCTCGTCATGCGCCGGCAATGCCTCGCCCTCATGCGCCTTCACCACCCTCGCCTCTACCTGCAAGGGCCCCATACCCTGCAGAATCCAGTGGTCAAAATCACCTTCCACCGCTGACAGGGACGGCAATTTCTGCCCGGGTTTGATGATCAGCAGCATGTCCTCAGTCCAGCCAGGCTTCGAGATAATACAGACGCAGTCCTTCCGAGGAACGGCACGGCCCTATCACTCGGGCAGCAAACTTCTTTTCCTCGGGGCGGGCGGCGTCACGCGCGGCCTGTTCCGAAGCCACGATCGTCACTGCACCTTCGGAAAACCGATCACGGCTGCGGCGCGGTGCATATACCACGGCAAACTGTTCATCCACCACTTCGGTTTCGATATCAATCGGTAAGCGTTGCATCGGGAGCACCGCAGGCTTGAAAAGCCCATCATAACCGCTGCATTCGATAGCGCAAGCGACAGGCGGAACGACGGGTATCCAGTGCCGGAATACCGTGCAATCGTTGCCGTAACAAACCCGTGCTGACGTCCTGGCGGGCAAATACGCCAACGGCGTTTTCGTTCTGGGGGCTAGCCAAATGGAATATCGCGGGATAACGTCGTGCAAGGGAAGGCAGTTGAAACAGGGCGCAGGCCTTAAGTTCGCGCAACGCAGGAAAATTCATCACCAGGATGCCCTGCGGAGCCAGGTGTCGGTCGAGTAATTGCATCCAGTCGGTATCGGCCTCGACGGCTCGCACCGGCTCCCCCTCCTGTTCACCAAACAGGTCTTCAATGATCAGATCAAAGCGCGGCCCCTGATAAGCCTCCAGCCATCGGCGCGCCTCCTGCTGATACAGTTTCACCCCGGCACCCTTTACCGCAAAGAAACGCCGTGCCACCTGCAGATGCACCGGGTTCAGTTCCACACCCACAATACAGGCCGGTTGTAGAAAATGACGCAACTGCTGGATGACCGCCCCACCGCCAACACCGAGCACCAGTACCCGCTGCACCATACCCGGCGGCGCGAGAAATGCCGGCAGCAACAGCAGATCCCAGACATTGCCTGTCACGGGATGCCGTGGATTGTACTGGGTGTGAAAAATACCATTGGAATACAAACGGCGGGTATTGCCCGCCGTCCGTACTTCGTAGAGGGTCGAACCGACCCGTTTGCTCCAGAGCACCGCCACTGGTCAATCGATGTTCGTATCCGAAGCGGAAAAGATCCGGTCAAAGAATTGCTGCATACGGGTCCAGGAATCCTGGTCCGCATGGGCATCATAGGCCAGTGGCATGTCAAAGCGTTTGCCGAATTCGTCGGCCTGCGGATTGGTGAAACTGTGCTTCACGCCGGGATAACTGACCAGTTCATAATCCACATGAGCAGCCTTCATCTCCTGCTCGAAGCCGGCCAGTTGCTCTGGCGTTACGAAGGGGTCGGCACCACCATTGAACACCAGCACACTGGTGCTCACGGCACCTTCCTGCGCCGGCGTCTGGGTGCCCAGGCTGCCATGGAAGCTGACCACCCCGGCGAGATCCTTGCCGGCCCGCGCCATGTGCAGCACCATGCCCCCGCCGAAACAGTAGCCGATCGCCGCAATTTGCTGCGGATCGACAGTTTCCTGCTGCATCAGCAGTTGCTGTGCCGCATCAAAACGCGCCTCGGCCACCCCCATATTATTCACCACGGCCATCATGAAAGCCTTGGCATCTTCCGGATGATCGGCAACCTTGCCGTCCCCATACATATCCACTGCCAACGCGGTATACCCCAGCGCCGCCAACATCTCGGCACGCTTGCGCGCGTAGGCATTGTGGCCCCACCATTCGTGAACCACCAGTATACCGGGACGCTTGCCCTCGATGCTGTCGTCGTACGCCAGGTAACCGGTCAGGCTGGTATCACCCGCCTGGTAATGCAGCTCCTCGGTATGCAGCGCGGCCCAGACCGGTGCTGCGCCCAACCACAATCCGATCATTAGAATCAGTCGTTGCATGGATTTATCCTCCTTGAGATCAGAAGTTGATTGTAGCCGATTCACGCCGCACGGAAAGTGCCAATTGCAATTCCCTATTCGCCCACGGGTTGAGTCGCCTTCCGCCTCCCTCCATATTGATCACACAGACTTCAGGAGGAATCATTGCATGTCCGAATGGGTACAGGCCACCGTGACCGAACGCCGCAACTGGACTGAGTTACTTATCTCCCTGCGTTTCGAGGCTGAGTTGCAGCCATTCGTTGCCGGGCAGTTCATCCGGGTCGGGCTGGATATCGAGGGTGAACGCATCGGCCGACCTTATTCACTGGTGAATGCCCCCCACGAAGGCTTCTATGAAATCTATTTTAACATCGTGCAGGAAGGTCCCCTGTCACCTCACCTGGCCCGCCTGCAGCCAGGTGATACGCTCTGGGTCGCGCCCAAACCCGGCGGTCTTCTCACCCTGGACGAAGTGCCCGATGCCCGTCATCTCTGGTTACTGGCCACCGGTACCGCCCTCGGCCCCTTTCTGTCAATCCTGAAAACCGACGCTCCCTGGAAACGCTTTGAGCGAATCATCCTGGGACATTCTGTGCGCAATCGCTCCGAACTCGCCTACCAGGATCTCATCCGGGAACTGCTGGACCGGCACCCGAAGCAACTCCAGTTTGCCCCTTTCATCACCCGTGAACCCTGTGGCGAACACCTGGGACAACGCATCCCCAGCTGTATTGAAAGCGGCGCACTGGAGAAAAAGACCGGCCTGGCGCTAACACCGGAACAGAGTCACGTGCTGTTGTGCGGGAACTCCGCCATGCTGCAGGATACCCTGGCGGTACTGGAACGGCGCGGTATGAAGCGCCACCGTCGTCGCGAACCCGGCCACGTCGGCATGGAAAAATACCACTAAGCCATATCCCGCTACAGGGATAGCCCCATTTGTATGGAGCAGGATATCATTCCCGTCATGGATCTTTTCGATACCCATTGTCATCTCGATGTCCGTGAATTCGATGCCGATCGCGACCTGGTGCTGGAGCACTGCCACGCCGAAGGGGTGCGACGCATCCTGGTGCCCGCCATCACCACGGCGGGCTGGGATCATCTGCTCGAAGTGTGCACAAGGAACACCGGCCTCTATCCCGCCCTTGGCCTGCATCCCGTCTATCTGGATCAACACCAGCCGAAAGATCTTTCCGCATTGGAAGCCCGCATTGCCACACAACGGCCCATTGCCGTGGGGGAAATCGGTCTGGATTATTTTCTCACGGACCTGGACCAGGATCGCCAGCAGACGCTGTTCGAGGCACAGCTGGAAATCGCCCGACATGCTGATCTGCCCGCGGTGATCCATGTACGCAAGGCCCATGACCAGGTATTAAAAACCCTGCGCCGCATTCGCCTGCGCAGCGGTATTATCCACGCCTTCAACGGCAGCCTGCAGCAGGGCCAGCAGTATATCGACCTGGGATTCCGGCTCGGCTTTGGCGGCACCCTTACCTATGAGGGATCGAAACACATCCGCCGCCTGGCCCGCGAGCTGCCGCTCCAGGCCATTGTGCTGGAAACCGATGCACCGGACATACCGGTGGCCAGTCACCGCGGGGAACGCAACAGCCCAGAATACCTGCCGGAATGCCTTGCGGCGCTGGCAGAGGTGCGTGAAATGGATGCCCGTACGGTGGCCGCAGAAACCACCCGCAACGCCTGCGAACTGTTCGGCATTGAGGATGCCGCCTGAACCGATATGCAAGACCAGTCTGCAAGCAGCTCACTATTGTTCGTCTACAACGCGGATACCGGACTGTTCAACACCATGACCGACATCGCCCACAAGATACTGGCACCCGATACTTATTCCTGCCAGCTATGCGCCCTGACCCATGGTCATTTCAGGGTGCGGGAGGAATGGGTCGCGTTTCTGGAAACGCTGCCGGTACGTTGTGAATTTCTGCACCGGGATGAATTTCACCAGCGGTACCCGCAGCAGGATGCCGCCTGCCCCATTATTTTCCGTAACCGTGATTCAGGACTTGAGGTGTTCGCTGGGCGGGAGGAAATCAATCAGTGCGGAGATCTTGCGGCATTACGCGCGTTGATCATCGTCAACTTGAAAGCAGGTTGAACAATCAACACCGTCGTTGATCCGGTGATGGCATACAGTTCTCACGAAAACATTCCAGCCTGACGTATACTATCCACTACAGGCCCCAGGTACCCGTTACATGCATCCATTCATCCTCCGAGCATCGCATACCCCCTACTACTGGCTGGCCATGGCGATTTCGGGGCTCGCCATGTTCGGCATCGCACTCTATTTCCAGTATGCACTGGACTATCCACCCTGCGTGCTGTGTATCCAGGTTCGCGTCGGTGTGCTGGCCATTGTGCTGTTGGCCTTGTTCGGACTGGCTGTGCGGCGTTACTACCAGGGAATCCGGCTCGCCCATGTACTCAACACCATCCTGATGGCCGTGCTGACGGAACGTGCCTGGGTCCTGCTGGGAACCGAGCGGGGCTGGATCGAGGGAAGTTGCAGCATGGCCTCAGGACTTCCCGCCTGGCTGGCACTGGATGCCTGGTTCCCGGCCCTTTTCGGGGTGGCCGTTCCCTGCGGGTATACGCCGGTCCTGTGGCTGGGCGTCACCATGGCGGAAGCCTTACTGGTACTCTTTGCCCTTGGCACGCTGGTCAGTGGTGTACTGACACTGACATCACTGCGCGCGCCACGTACCGGAACATGAATCCGCCAGGGCGCCCGCACACCACTTCACTGGTTTACCCCTGCGAATATCCCCATTCCCGCCAGGCGGCCATAAGCGGGAAATAGAGCCCCAGACGAATGGGGCGGTCATCCATCAGGCGCAGGATTGCTGCATAGCGTTCCAGCTGCGCCTGATACCGCAACTGCTCGCGATCGAGAAAGGCATCCAGCCCGCCTCCGCTGTGACCGCCGGTTTTGTAATCAATGATCCAGCGTACGCCCTGCGCATCCACAAAGGTACGATCGAGAATCACATGCCACGTTCGGCCATCGATTACCCCGGTGAGCGGGTATTCATTGCGCGCTTCCCGGTGGGCAGGATCGAGAATCCAGCGGCCGCGATCATCCTGCAATACCGTAACCAGTGCCTCCATGACCTTTACGGTGGCCTCGTCTAGATGGTCTGTGGGAATCGATTCGGCCTGCAGCCATTTCCTCGCCAGCGCACGATAGCGTTCCCGCTCCCGGGTATCACGCAGATCCGGAATACGTTCCGCGCAATGCTGCAGAAAACGGTGCACCACCGTACCCACGTGACGAGCGGCTTCGCCGGCCCAGGTGAATTCCACCCTGTCTTCGGTTTCCCGCTCGTACTCGGGTATCGATATGGCCACCGGCGCCGGGGCTGCGGGCAACTGCCAACTGGCTGGCAAGCGGCTGATCCCGGTGATCGGCATCTCCTCCACGGCCTGCTTGTCCGAAGCCCCGCCGCTGGTGACCTGTTGTGCCAGACATGCCTGAAAGTCCGCCTCGACCACCGGCCACAGCGAACCCAGCAGGGTGGTGTCACGTGGCTTTTGCAGCACCGGGCCGTCGTCCCCCTCCCTGACCTCCGCATGCCCCAGCAGATGCAAGTGGCGCCGGGCACGGGTGGCCACCACATACAGCAGCCGGCCATCCTCATAGTGTGCCTTGCGCGCGGCAAGACGCTTGAGGTGATCGCTGATGGGGTTGCGCTCCTCTCCCGCTGGCTTGATGGGTGCCAGCAGCAGGTCGCTGCCTTCCGGTTCACGGGGACGCTCCAGACAGCTGAGCAGTGAAGGGTCATCGGCACGCGGCAACCGCCCCAGCCCCGGCACGATGACGGTATCGAATTCCAGTCCCTTGGACTTGTGAATGGTCATCAACTGAATCCCCTCGTCGGCCTGCACGTCGGGCAAGGCATACAACTGGGCAACCCGCTGCTCCAGCACCGCGGGATCGGGCAGATGACCGTTTTCCTCCAGGCGTTCCAGCAACTGGAAGTACACCTCGGCATCCTCGAGATCAGTGGCACCGGTCACGCAGGCCGGACCACCGAGGCTCAACCAGGTTCCTTCCACAGCGGCGCGCATGCCGGTGCGATGACGGCGCTCCAGGGCCGCCTGCAGACATGACCAGACACGTTGCAGACGCTTACGGCCATCCGCACTCAATAACACCTGTTCGAATCCCTGCTGCAGGATCTGCGGCAGGATTGCAGGGCCATCGCCTGCGGCCAGCACATGCAGATCCTGCAACGTCAGCCCGCACCAGGGCGCACGCAGTACCGCCAGCCAGGCAATGCGGTCGGCAGGATGTTCCAGGGCCCGGGTCAGTGCCAGCAGGTCCTGGATCACCGGCCGGTGCGCCAGCGGCTCGATATCCACGGCGCGAAACCGCAGGCCGGCTGCGCGCAAGGCACGCACGATCTGTTCCAGATGGGTACGACCACGTACCAGCACGGCGATGGTGCCCTGTGGATGCGCCTGTTGCGCCTGCTGAATAATCGCCATCACCTGCTGCGCTTCCTGCTGCGGCTGTTTGCCAAGGAAGGGATGCAGGGTCACCGCGGGTCCGGGCAGTGCGGCACGAAATGGCACCGAAGCGGCGTAGGAAACCGCACCGTCCACGACCACATCCTGCACAGGCAGGATATGCGGAAAGCGCTCGTTCACCCATTCCACCACCCCGGCCTGGGAGCGGAAATTCACGGTCAGTTGCAACGGTTCCAATACCACCTGCCCGATGCCACGCTTACGCGCTTCCAGGAACAACCCCACCTCCGCTTCACGGAAACGATAAATGGATTGCATCGGGTCACCGACTACAAACAGGGTACGGCCATCGCCGGGCTGCCAGCCCGCGGTCAGACGTTCCAGCAGGTCGTACTGGGTCAGCGAGGTATCCTGGAACTCATCCACCAGCAAATGCTGTATGCGGTAATCCAGCGCCAGTGCCAGATCGGTGGGGACCTCGGGTTCACCCAGTGCATCGATGGCCGCACGCGCCATGGCGGTAAAATCCACCTGGCCGCGCTCCTGAAATACCAGCTTCAACTGCGCCGCCGCCACCAGCAGCAGATCGAACAGCGCCTGCAGGGTCTGCCATTCCTCATCGGTGTAGCGGTGTGGCGGTAATGTGCGCAGGGCGGCCAGCTGATGCTGTAGATCCGTGTCGTCACGCACGGCCTCCAGCCATTCGGTCATGCGCGCCTTCATCTGCTTGAACAGCGTTTTTTGTGCAGCGTCCTCGCCATCACCCTGAGCGGGGAAACCCTGGCGTTTGTCGAGCTTCCTGCGCCAACTGCCATCGGCGGTAAGCAGCAGATCCACCAGGCCATTCCATTGCTCACGACAGGACACATCTGCAGATGGCCAGTCATGCAGATCCGCGCAGGCGGCAATGCCACTATCGCCCGCAGGCAGGTTGGCGGCGGCAAAACGCGCCAGCGGCAGCAGTTCCTCGGCCCAGTGCGCAGGTAGTACCGCCCGCAATTCCTGCAGCGTGGCTTCCACCATGCGCGTCAGCGATGCCTCCAGGCTGCCACGTTCCAGGCGCGGATGACGGCGATCCGCCACATGGCGCAGCCATTGTTCGCGCCGCGCCAGCATGGTGGCGATCAGGGACTGCAGATAGTCGAGCCGGTTGTCGAGATGGCGCACCAGGTGGGCGATGGCATCAGACCAGGTCTCCCCTGATTCCAGTTCGGCAATGGTGCGTCGTGCCGCATCGATATACAGCGGTGATGCATCGTCCACGGTCTGCGGCACCGCACCGAATTGCGACAGCAACGGCATCTGCCGCGCCAGGGTGGCGCACAGGGAATCGATGGTCTGCACTCGCAGCCGCGCGGGATTGGTACGCAGAAACCAGCCCAGTTCACGGTCCCGCGCCAACGCCTCACGGGCAAAACCCCAGGTCAGGCGGGCATGTTCGTCTGCGGGCGGCTGCCCGGATTCCGCTGCCTGCAAGGCCTCGAGGATGCGCGCCTGCATTTCGCCTGCGGCCTTGCGGGTGAAGGTGATGGCAATGATCTCTTCCGGCGCATTGACCCGCGCCAGCAGGCGCAGATAGCGCTGTGTCAACAGGCCGGTCTTGCCGGAGCCGGCCGGCGCCTGGGTGATGAACGAGCGTGCTGGATCCAGGGCACGTTCACGGGCAGCGGCATCCCCGATCGGCTGCGGTCTAGTCATCTTCGTCCTCCACTTCCGCCCCCGGCAGTGCCTGTTCCTGGATGCGACACAGGGGCGTGAGCGAACAATACTGGCAGGTCCTGGGGAAATCCTTGGGGGCCACCTCTGCGCGACCAGCACGAAACTCCCCACCCAGCCGTTCCAGTGTCACACGCCATTCCGCCAGCACACTGTCCCAGCTTTCCTGCTCCCGGGTGTAGCCGAGTTTCGTGTATTCACGCACCTGCGGTACCAGGCCGGCCTCCTCCAGCACCCCGTTAAAACGCAACTTGCCCGCCTGCAACTGGGCAAACAGCAATCCCGCCACCGGACCTTCCACCGCTGCGCTGTACAGTGGCAGCTGGGGTTCTTCGGGGCGGTCGCCGAACCATTGCCTGGGTTCAACCCGGCCGGTCTTGTAATCGATGAGCAACTTGCGGCCATCGGCCAGCGTATCGATGCGATCGATCTTCAGCTTTACCTCGATACCCCCGAGGGAAACCCGGCATTCCTTCTCCGGTTCCACCGACACAAAGGGCACCCGCTGACGCTCCAGTTCGAGCCATGTCAGCGTGAGATCCTGCAGGCGTTCTGTTTCCACGGCGCGAAAGCGGCGGGTGAGGGTTTGCGGATGGAAGGTTTCGGCGCGCTCGAGCTCCCCGTCCACTGCCTGCGCCACCAGTGCCTGCAGTTCGCTTGCGGGCATCGTCATCAGGGTGGCATGATCCTGCAAGGCCTTCCACACGGCCTCCAGTATCCGGTGCAACAGGGAACCGCGGGTACGACTATCGAGGCCGATCTCCGCCTGTTCCAGCGGGCGGGCGCCAAGACGCAGTTCGGCAAAGGCACGGAAAGGACAGGCGGCCTGGTATTTGAACACAGCGCTGCCACCCCGGGCATGCTCATCACTCACCGGCGGCGCGGTATCCTCGCTGAGCAGTTCCCGGTCCGCGCCGGCAAAGATACGTTCACGCCAGAGCGGCTCTTCCCAGAGCACCAGTGCATCACGTTCCACCAGCGGCAACTGCTCAATCAGGGGGCTCACGCGCAACTCCCGATCCCCCTCGCGTTGCGGAACACTCATCACCACTTCGGTTGCACAACCACAGAGCCGCTCGGTAATGCGCCGTGCCACCGCGAGCTCCCGCTCGGCACTGGCATGGGGCATATCCAGGCTGCGTTGCAGGGTCAGCGGGATGAAAGGATTGGGTCGTGGTGCCACCGGCCATACGCCATCATGCAGGCCCATCACCCAGACATGATCAAACTGCAGACCGGAGGTTTCCAGGATACCGAGCACCTGCACCGGCAGCTCCGGTCGTTGTGGCTGAAAGATACGGGAGGTGGCCAGTCGCTGCAGCTGCCGTAACGCCGCATCAACGGACATGTCGCCCAACAGATGCTCGACTCCGCCAAGGCTGGATACCAGCGGTAACCAGGCATCCACGGTCTGGTATTCGTCACTGGACAGACTGCGGCCACGGGCCCAACCGAAGGCATCCAGCCAACTATTGAACAACTCCACCCAGTGCCCGGCTGACAGGGAACTGTATTTTTTCGGCTGCATCGTCCGCAGGCGCCCAAGCTGGGCCGCAAGCAAAGGACAATGGCTCGGCTTGTCCTCGCGGCCGGCCCAGTATTGCAGGGTCGGCAGGGTAACCTGCAGCTCACCCAGTTCACGCAACCGCGCATCCAGCAGAGCACGGGCGGGCCCCTCCACTTCCCAACCGGCAATGAACGGGCTGCGCAACAGGCGACTGATACTTTCGAGCGATACCTCCCAGCGCAACAGACCCAGCACATCGAAGGCGCATTGCACCAGCGGATATTCGGTCAGCGGCCGTCCCAAAGAGAGATTGTAGGGGCGACCCTGCTCCCAGTGATCCGCCTCTACCACTGCAGGGGTAAGCACATGATCCAGAGCCCATACCAGGCTGTTGCGGGCGGCCTGCAGATCCGGCACCACGATGGCAATCCGGGCATCGGGCCGGGCATCCAGCCGGGCCCGTGCCCAGCGGGCGGCCTGCAATGCCTCGTCACGCGCATCGAGACAGGTGCACCGCACGGCCTGCGCCGGCAGGGATTCAAACCGTACCCATTCCACAGCGCAACCCGCCTTTTGCAGGCGAGCCAGCAACGCGGTTTGCTGCGGCGTCAGTTCATCGAAGCCGGCCAGGATAATCTGTCGGGCTTCACGGGGCATATCGGGGTCGATGGCCAGCGCATCGGGTAATCGGGAAGGCAGCAGCCAGTCTTCCTGTCGGCAGCGCAGGCGCAGTTGCTTCCACCAGGCACGAAAGGCCTCGCTGTCCCCGTTCTGGGGAGCCTGTTCCAGCGCCGTATCGGCAAGCCGCCAGGCCAGTATCCGTTCCGCCGCTTCACGGGCGCGGCGGGCCGTGGCAGGCACCTGTAGTAACAGATCTCCGGCTGGACTGTCGTGGATGATGCGCTCCCAGAGCAGTTGATCCTGTGCCTCGTTCAACAGCATGGGTGTCGCATCCGTACTACCATGCAACTCCTCGTGTTGCCGGTTCCGCTGTAACCAGGCAGACCAGGGCAGGATATCCGGGCTCAACCACACCCGGTGCCCCTGCTGTGCGGCCTGGCGGTCATAGGCCTGGCGCAACACCGTAGCCAGGCGGGTGTTCGCCGTGATCAGGGTTGTATCCTGATCCAGTCTTTCCAGCAGTGCCGGAATCCGGGTCATGCACGGTTCTAACACCCGTTCACACTCCTTGCTCGAAAAAATAACTGCCCATTTTCCGGAATCCGGACCGAAATAGTGAGGATACCATCGTTGCTTGCCAACAGGTCCGAACATCTTGCATCAAGGCGTTAAAAAAACACTACCGGTCCACTCAACGTCAGCGCATCGCCCACTTGACAATCGATCTCCCTGCGGAAAGAATGCTAGGGCAATTTACGTCTGCAATACACTCTAAATACCGGACGACTCAACCCCTGTTGTCCCCTCCACAACCGGCCCAGCTCCCGCCTGTAGCGCATCATGTCCAGATGCCGCTGACCGCACAGGATACGGGTATTCCATGACGCCGGTGATCATAGCCGCAGCCAACCACCATCAGCATTTTCCATGCGACTGATGCCGTCCCGCAAAGTCAGTTTGCTGGCAGCCATGGTGCTGATATTGCTGTTTGCCATACTCAGTGTGCTGAACCTGTACGAATACCGGCGCAACAGCTATGAGCAGGAGGCGTTGGAAGTCAGTCACCATCTGCAGGACTCCCTGGATGAGGCCGCAGAGCTCATGCGGGCGACCGCGGCCCTCTACCGTGCATCCAACGAGGTCACCGAAACCGAATTCCGGGAATTCACACACATCTGGCTGGAACTCAATCCCTATATCGCATCCATCAGCCTGCTGCAGCAGGATCATGGGCGTAGCGATTCTCCCTATCAGCTAACCTGTTTTGATACCATGGACGCTACCGCCCCAGACTGGCGACAGCAGTTCCCAACCGATGAGCAGCCACTCCATGGACTGCTGGTCGCTGCTGCCTCGTCACCCGCCATGCAGATATTCACCCCGACAGGTCATGGGGCAGGATACATTCTGGCGGCCAGACAGGTATCAGGATCCCGCACGGGTTCCCTGCCCCATTCCGGGATATTGCTGATCGAGCTGGATATCGGACAACTGATGCGCAGCCAGGCCCTGCCCGGCGATGTACGCCTGATGGATGCCGATACGCTGATATCACAGCAACTGGCACCCCCGTCCAAACTGCCTGACTGGCTACCCAGACTGCATTTCACAACTACGCTGGCATTGGCCGATCATCTTTTTACCCTGCAGCTATCTGCACCTTTTCCGTTACAGCAGATGCATGATCCGGGCACTATCCTGATGTCCCTGATTGCCCTGATCATGCTCTCTATCGTAATCCGTGATTTGCGGGCATCCAATCACCAGCAACAGGCGCTGGCTGCCATCAATGAAAAAATCGCATCCCGTGTAGAACAGCAGACGCGCGAAATCCGTCAACATACCGGTGATCTGGAAAGACTGCGTAGCGCACTTGACCAACACTCCATTGTCAGTGTCACGGATGTAGAAGGCAGGATCATCCAGGCCAATGAAAAATTCTCCCGGATCAGCGGCTATAGCCATGAGGAACTACTAGGCAAAACCCATAGGGTGGTTAAATCCGGCACCCATGACAGTGATTTCTATGAACAGATGTGGCAAACGATCAGCCAGGGCAGGACCTGGCAAGGAGAGATCTGCAATCGTAACAAAAATGGCGAACTGTACTGGGTTGCCTCCACGATCGTCCCCCTGCTGGACGATCATGACATTCCTTATCGCTATATCTCGATACGTACCGATATCACCTATCTTAAAAATGTCGAAGCGGCACTAAGAGCCAATGAAGGCCGTCTCAGACGAAGTCAGATCTTCGCCAATATTGGAACCTGGGACTGGAACATACAGTCCGGTGAACTGCTCTGGTCAGAACGGGTAGCACCATTATTCGGCTATGAACATGGCGAACAGGACACCAGTTATGAGCATTTCCTGACCTGCGTCCACCCCGATGACCGGAAAATGCTGATGGCGGCCGTAGATGCCTGTATCGACGGCAGGCAGGATTATGACATCGAACATCGGGTGGTCCGGCCCGACGGCAGCATTCGCTGGATGCTGGAACGGGGCGATGTGATACGCGATGCTGCTGGCCGGGCACAACACATGCTTGGGGTGGTACAGGACATCACTGAGCGCAAGCAACTCGAATTTTCACTGGCGGAACAAAGCGCCATGCTGACCCAGCTGCATGACGCCATGTCCTATTTTATAGCCTCCAGTCGCTTCGAGGATGTGGCCGACTTATTATTGCAGGGACTGCTCAACGCCACTGGCAGTCACATCGGCCTGATTGGTGAAATCGTAATCCAGGATAATAGCGAACCTGGTCTGCAGGTACATGCCATCAGCAGCAGGGTATGGACTGACGCCTCCCGGGAAATGCTCCGCAGCCTCCAGCATTCCGGAATGCTCATCACCGATCTGCATACTCTCCTGGGGGCAGCGGTTGAACAGCAACAGGTCGTCATCAACAACGCTCTGCAGCAGGAACCTCATACCATCGGACTTCCGCCAGGGCATCCAACGCTGGACAATTTCGCGGGTGTACCCATTTATTATGGCGATGAACTACTGGGCATGTATGCCATCGCGAATCGCTCCGGTGGCTACCAGGCATCAATGATAGATGATATGGCCGCCTTCAACGCGACTCTGAGCGTGCTCATCTACGCCAAACGCATACGCGAAAGCGAGAAAAAATCCCGCGCAGAGTTACTGGAAGCCAAGGAGATTGCGGAACGGGCCAACAAGGCCAAATCAGAGTTTATCTCCCGCATGAGCCACGAGCTGCGTACTCCCATGAATGCCATCCTGGGGTTCTCCCAGTTACTGGAAGAAAACTATGAAGGCAATCTGAGCCGTACCGACATCGAACACACCCGGGAAATTATTCAGGCTGGTAATCATCTACTACAGCTGATCAATGAGGTACTGGACCTGGCCGGCATAGAATCCGGGAGCATCAGCCTGTCAACGGAAACGGTGGAGCTTGGCTCCCTGATTGCAGAATGCAAGGCACTGCTATACCCCATCGCCGCACAGCATGACATCAATATCACGGTATTGCCCTACTTCATAACGAATCAACATGTCCATGCTGACCGCATGCGTTTGAAAGAGGTATTGCTGAACCTCATCTCCAATGCCATCAAGTACAATCATCAAGGCGGAAATGTCACCATTCGGGCACGGATCATGAACGATAAAACCGTGCGCATCTACATCAACGACACGGGAATCGGAATCGTCAAGGAAAAGCACCCGGAGCTTTTCGAGCCATTCAGCCGCCTCGATGCCGAACAGAGCGGCATCGAAGGTACCGGTATCGGCCTGGTCATCACCAAACAACTGATGAAACTCATGCAGGGCAATATCGGCTTCACCAGCGAACCCGGTAGCGGGTCTTCGTTCTGGATCGACCTGCCCGCTGCTGAAGCCCGGCAGCAGGAGTTCCTGGAAAACAGTGCAGGGGAAGCCGATCCTGTCTGCCAACCGGAATACGCCGGGCGTGTGCACACCATGCTTTATATTGATGACAACCCGTCAAATCTGCACCTGGTGGAGCAGATATTTGATTGCCGCAACGACCTGGACATCCTGACCAGCAGTACACCGTCAATAGGTCTGCAAATCGCCCACTCAAAGCTACCTGACTGCATACTGCTCGATATCAATATGCCGGAACAGGATGGTTATGCCGTCTTTCAGGCATTGAAGAATTCACCAGACACCATGGATATCCCGATACTTGCCGTTAGTGGTGATGCCACACAACAGCAACGCAGGAAGGCGGAGATAACAGGGTTCCAAGGGTATCTTACCAAGCCATTCAATATCGCCGAACTCCAGTCGTGCGTAGATGAGATCCTGGCCAGAGCATAAACGTGCTGATGGGTCGCACCCCATACTGGCAACAACCCATCTATTTCACTTTCTGACGTGATTTTCCTCCAGGATCCACAGCCAATGCATTGAGTTTCTCGCATGCCTGTATGACCTGGTCTGCCAGCGCATGCACCTTGCTACGCGAGGAACGCGCATTGACGCGCAACCGCTCAAAGGCCCCTTGCTCACTAATGCGGTGCCGTTCCATAAGCACACCAATGGCCGTACTGATCTGGCGCCCTTGCTGCAGCGCCAATTCCAGATTTTCGCCATTATCGAGCAGTTTCTGAATATCACGACTACGCGCCAGCGCCGCCTCCACGGCAGGAATCAGTTGCTGAATATCCAGTGGTTTGACCAGGTATCCCAGCGCCCCGCTCCCCACTCCATCGGCGACTGTGGCTTTATCTCCATAAGCCGATAGAAACAGGAACGGTATACGGGTATTTTCCTGCAGCCACTGGGCTACATCGATTCCCGAAAGACCGGGCATGCGCATATCCAGAATTGCAATATCCGGCTGTAACTCCCGGGCATAGGTCTTCCCTTCTTCACCGGACTGAGCCTCGAATACTTCGTAGCCCGCACGCCGCAAGCCTTCGGATAGAGTTGCCAACACCAGCCGATCATCATCGACCACCAGGATTCGGATGGGAGCATCATCAACGTCGCCCACGTGCGCATTCATCATCATTTTCTCACACCTTATTCAGGCCGCCAGCACCAGCGGTTCCATCAGAAACAATTCGGTAATTACACTGCATTCTTGTTGCCGGTATTCAAGCCGGACACCGTGACGGGGCATCAACGAACGTAACAGGCGCAACCCGGTACCCAACCCTTTTCCCGCTACCCAGTCAAAGTCGGATGCCAGATAGCCTTGGTTGCTGATACGCACAACCATGCCCTGCCTGACCATTTCGGTTTTGACTATGACACAATCCCGTCTTTCCTCGCAGCGACAATGCTTGATCGCATTGGTGATCAATTCGTTGAGGATCAGGGCGATGGGTACCGCCTCGGCTGCGGAGATGTAGATCTCCTGCACCGACGGCATCTCGATAGAGGCACGAAGCTCTGCAGGAGTAACCGCCTGCACCTGATCGAAAATCGCCATCACCATGGCATGCAATTCCATATCGCTGGAATCACCGCTGGATTGCAGGCCATATATCAGTGAAATGGATTGCACCTGATTCACCGCCCGGGCTATGGCTTCGGTAAAATCGGGATACCGGCGTCTTTCCATCTGCAACAGCCCCACTACCCCCTGCAGATGATTCTTGATGCGATGATGCACCTCGCGCACCAGCGTATTGCGTTCCTGTTCCGCCTGTTCCAGGCGATCGGTGATATCCGTCGACATGCCGCACACAGAGGCCACCCTCCCCTCGCTATCCAGCAGAGGAAATTTCACCGTCATGAAGATACGCTTCACCCCTTCTATGAAAACCTCTTCTTCGAAACATGCACTTTTCTCCCCCTGCAGAATGCGCTGGTCACCGGCTATGTAGTGATCCGCATATTCCTTCGGGAAGAGTTCGTGATCGCAACGGCCAATGACCTGTTCGGCAGGCAACCCGATCATCTGTTCAAATGCCGGATTGACCATCTGGTAACGCCCCTCCAGATCCTTGACGTAGGTAACCGCCATGGTATGTCGCAGTATGGAGGCCAGCTGCTCCTCGCTGGCCTTGAGCGCTGACATCATGGCCTTTCGCTCCGAGATATCGCGATCGATACCGCGATAGCCTACGAAGCGGCCACCTTCAAATTTCGGCACACCGCTGCTTTCCAGGACCACCGGATGACCATCCTTGTGGTAATTGACATTTTCCAGTCCATCAAAAGGCTGTTTTCCCTGCATGATGTCGGTAAACAGCTTTCCCACCCGGCGTGCCTCCGCCTCCGGCATCAGTTCAAAGGGAGTTTTGCCAAGCACTTCCTCCGGCGTATACCCCAGCAATTCCTGTACCCGTGGACTGGCATAGGTATAGACCCCGGTCACATCCACTTCCCACACCCAGTCATTGATGGATTCAACCAGGTCCCGATAGCGCTGCTGACTCTGCAGAAAGGCGCCATGGAGCAGTTCGCGCTCATGCATCTCCAGCTGCAATTGTGAATTCACCGCAGACAGATAGGTCGTCCTTTCCGCCGCCCTTTGTTCCAGGTCACCGAGCGTGGAGGCAAGGGCCTGTTCGATATGCTTCTGGTCGGAGATATCCAGAATCAGGCCTTCCAGATGCTGTACGACACCAGAGGCATCCTGAACCGTCCGGCCCTGCTCCCAGACCCATTTTTCCTGTCCCAGGCGGTCCCGCATGCGGTACAACAGCCGATAGGCACGGTGTTCCCGAATCGCCTGCAATACGCGTTCGTGTACCCTCGGCCGATCCTCGGGGTGGATCAGGTCTGCGTACTGGATCGCCGAGGCAATCAGTTCCTCAGCGGCATAACCGGTCAGCCCCAGGCATCCCTCGCTGACATACTGCATGTCACAAAGCCGCTCGGCCTGACAACGATAGAGCATGCCCGGAAGGTTCCGGGTCAGGGTCGCAAGCCGTTGTTCGCTGTCCTGCGCACGGTCCCGGGTTACGGAAAGTTCACGGCGTAGGCGGGCCAGTTCCAGAGCGATACTGACCGCCGCCCGCAACTGGTATTGATTGAGTGGCTTGGCCAGATACGCAAGGGGCTGGGCCGCCCGTGCCCATTCGCTCACCTCATCGCCGGCATGGGGCGTCAGGAATACAATCGGAATCTGCTCCGCACAAAGCTGCAGGGCGGTGTCGATGCCATCCATGCCGCCTTCCGGCTGGATGTCCATCAGGATCAGGTCAGGCCTTTGCGTACGGATGCAGGAAAAGGCCTCCACCGCATTATGTGCGGGACCCATGACCTGGTAGCCATACTGTTCCAGCTGCGGGACTGTAATGCGCACAGCCCGTTCTTTGTCTTCTACCACCAGTATGGTGGCAACCTTCTGATTCATACCGATGCGCTACAACCAAAATTCCACTTAAAAATTGAGGATACTATGGCAAAGAACGGATTGCAGCCGAATTGGATCAAAATATCTTTCCCAAAAAGAAACGGCGACCCAAGGCCGCCGTTCCTGATATTTCGAGATGCCAGGGGCAGCAGCGCCTCAGATAAGGCCCTCTGCAACCGCCACCGCAGCGACCAAGGCACCGGCAATCACCAGCGCACTGAACTGCACTGCGGTACGCACCCGACAATACCGGCAAGCGGCACATTTCCTTATCGATTCCACCAGACAGCCTCCGAGCTCATCACGTACTGCATATTATCGGGTTGGTGCGAACGACAAAGGACTCACCTTGCGACAGGCCCTCGGTCAATCGGCATCCTCCGGAATGCCCTGGATTCCCCACTGCCCGGGAGCCCCGGGAATCTTGTCGACATCATCCGGAAATAACTAATACATTCATAAAAAACAATAAGTTATATTGTTTTGTGTTTCCAGGGACCGGTATACTAGCAAATATCATGGTCGATGGACAATCGGGAACTCGCTATGGCGATATTGGCGCATGCGAAATACCCCGACACCCCACCTGGCTGCCCGGCACACCAGCTGAACACCTTTCCAGTGTATGTCCACCGGTCCAGGTAATGCGCCCTGCTCCACCATCACGGGAGGACTGGTCAGCGGGACGCTACCCGGCAAGCAAGCAGGGAGCTGGCAATCCAGACAGCGAATTAAGATGGTAAGTGGCTGGAATGTGCTGAGCGAAACAGCAAAAAATCATCTACGGGAGATCCGAGACCACCATTCCCACCAACTGTGCGGAAACATGGGGGAGAATAAGTAGCAACGGGGTAGAACCGATCAGGCAAACAAAAAGGGCCGCGCAATGCGCGGCCCTTTTCATGACGCCTTCAGATAATGGCGTCCCCTAGGGGAGTCGAACCCCTGTCGCCGCCGTGAAAGGGCGGTGTCCTAGGCCTCTAGACGAAGGGGACAGAACTTTTACTGAGATCCGCCTGGACGGTTCAGTTGGCTAACCACCGTGCCGGTCAACAAGGCCGCGAAGCCAAGTGGAACGAGCGTGAGCAGGTTAACCGCTATGTGGTCTGCGTCGACAAACAGTGCGCCGAAACCGCCAATCAGTCCCACCGTGATAAGCAGGATTCCAGCGTAGACGCTGACCACACCTAATCGTTGCATATTGCTAACGATCCATACCCCACAGGAGTATCTGGTGGAGCTACGCGGGATCGAACCGCGGACCTCTTGCATGCCATGCAAGCGCTCTCCCAGCTGAGCTATAGCCCCGAAATGGAAGCGCGCACTTTACTCCTGGATCGGTAGGCTGTCAAGCTTATTCCCTTCGATTTTGGAATAAACTTTCCTAGGAATTCTAGTTGCTTGGCAATGCCTTGCCGTGGCCGCGGCCAGGCTGAAAATCAACCTGTCCGGGACGCCGTAAAGACGGCTAAACAGGCCTTCGCCAACTGTATCTACCGGCCCGTTGTCAGCAGCCGCCGTCCACACAACCGGTCTTTTCTTCCATCTTGGCGATCAGGCCGCTGACGCCTTCACGCTTGGCGATTTCCTGGTAGCTACTGCGATAATTGCTGATCAGGCTTACACCCTCGATCACCACATCGTAGATAAACCAGTCGCCATCCTTCAGGCGCGCCTTGTAGATCACCGGGATCTCCTTGTCGGGAGCGATGATCGCGGTATCCACCTGGGCATATTTTTCCTTGCGTATGGTTTCATCGCGGTATTCGACGGCTTCGTTGGTGTATTCCTCCACCATTACCAGGTAGGTATCTTCCAGCAGCTTGGTGTACAGGGTCACGAAGCGATCCTGCTCTGCGTGACTGGCGGTTTTCCAGTTCTGGGCCAGCGTGCTCTGCGACATGGCACGAAAATCAAAACGCTGACGGATCAACCCGCGAATTTCCTGTTTCTTGCCATCCACATCCATGGATGGATCACGCAGTACGGCCAGTATCGCATCGACGGTTTCCTGCACCCGCGCCTTGGGAGTCGAGGCCGCGATCGTCTGCGCCGCAAACATCCACAACATTATTGCGAAAATAAACTGGAACCCGTTACGTATTTTCATCGCATTACCCTCGCTTGCCACCGCTTACTCGTCATTCGGCTTATCGCCACTTTCAAAGATATACTTGCTGACCAGTTCCTCGATATCCAGCGAAGATTCGGTCTCGATGATTTCCCCGCCATCCTCCAGGTAGATATCCAGGCCACCCGGCGCCAGCTTGATGAACTTGTCACCGATGATACCGGCGGTGCGCACCGAGGCGATGGTGTCTTCCGTGATATTGATACCCTTGTTCACGGACAGCGTAACCACCGACTCATAGGCATCCGGATCCAGCGCGATGTGCTGGATCTTGCCAACCCGCACCCCGGCCAGTTCCACCACTCCGCCCTCTTTCAGGCCGGAGGTATTGGTGAAGCGCGCCGTAACCGTATAGCTGTCCTGCTTGAACAGACCGACATCGCCCATCTTCACCGCCAGGTAGAAAAAGGCCGCCAGCCCCGCAAGCAGGAACAGGCCGACTACAAATTCGATATTTAAACGTTTCATTACTGTAGCTCCCGTCGTTTCAGACGACGTCGTTACCCAGGTTCCCTGTCGAATTTCTCGATGCCGCTCATGGTTTACAACATCACCGCACTGATCAGGTAATCCGCCACCAGTACGCCGATGGTGGAAAACACTACTGCATTGGTGGTGGTGCGACTGACCCCTTCCGCACCAAACACCCCGGAGCGATCCAGGTGCAGAAAAAAGCCACGCGCCGTGGCCACCCAGACGATGATGAGCCCGAACACGAAGGACTTCACCACGCCCATCTGCACGTCATGCCAGACCACCGTTTCATACATGCCCTGGAAATACGCCGCTTCACTGACCCCGAACAGCACCACACCCACAAACCAGCCACCGAAGATACCGATCACGATAAACATCATGGTCAGGGCCGGTACCGCGATGATACCGGCGATGATCTTGGGCACGATGAGATATTTATAGGGATCGATGGCCATGCATTCCAGGGCGTCGATCTGCTGGTCGGTACGCATAATGCCGATCTCGGCACAGATGGCAGACCCGGCCCGGCCGATCACCACCAGGGCCGAGAGCACCGGCCCCAGTTCACGAATCAGTCCCAGCGCCACCGCCGAGCCCAGCATGGCCACGGAACCGAAGCGCACCAGGGTGTCGTAGAACTGCAGCGCCACCACCATGCCGGTGAAGGCGCCAGCCACCAGGATCACCAGGGTGGAGCGGGCACCGATAAAATGGATCTGCCGGGTAATCGGAAACAAGCGGTACGGCGGCTGCAGGGCCTTACCCAGGGCAGTCAACAGGAACATCCCCAGCTGACCCCAGAGTTCGACAAAATACAAGGCCTGATCACCGAGCTTTTCAATGGCGCGCCACATGATTACCCCCGCGAACCCGTAAGGCGACGCAGGTATTCATCCGCATCCAGAAATTCATCCCGTGGGCGCCGGTTGAGCAGATCCTGTACCCGCTGGTTGTCCGAGTTGCGCACTTCGTCCACCGTACCGGTCACCAGTATTGCGCCCTGGTCGAGCACCACAATGCGGTCGGCGATATCAAACGCGCTTTCCAGTTCGTGCGTCACGACCACGATGGTCATGTTCATGGCACTGCGCAGGGTAAGGATCAACTCATCCAGCTCGGCGGACACCACCGGATCGAGGCCGGCGGATGGCTCATCGAAAAACAGCAGCGCCGGATCCATGATCAGCGACCGGGCCAGCCCGGCCCGCTTGAGCATGCCACCGGAAAGCTCGGCGGGCTTGAGGTCCTCGAAGCCGGCCAGATTCACCATCTCCAGCTTCATGCGCGTCATGATCCGGATGGTGTCCTCGTTGAGTCTGGTGTGTTCCCGTAGCGGCAGGGCCACGTTCTCGCCTACGGTGAGGGAACTGAACAGCGCTCCGCCCTGAAACGCCACGCCCATCTTGCGGCGCAGCTCATACAGGCCTTTTTTGGAGATATCCGTGATCTCGGTGCCCAGCAGGCGAATGGAACCGGAGGTGGGCTGCTTGAGCCCCAGTAGATGACGCAACAGGGTACTCTTTCCCGAACCACTGCCGCCCATGATGACCAGGATCTCACCACGGTGCACCTTGAGGTTCACGCCCTTGAGGATTTCCCGCTCACCGTAGTGGGTAATGAGGTCGGTGACCTCGATCACTCGTTCCCGTGGTTCGGCGCGTTCCGGTTGCGCACTCATTCCTGGCCGGCTCCCTCGTCAAGCTGGATTATGCTGTTGAAACTGGGTTGATTCATCACGACGCTGCTGCCTTCGTGGGCATTCACCTTACTAGAATGACGCTGACTTTAACAAAATCAACGATTCCATGATCATCATACCCCGCGGGCTAACTGGCCCCGCCCTTGCGAATATACCTTGTTTCGACCGGTGAGAAAGATCCTGAAGATGATGGACCGGGTCTACCACCTTCGGAATAGGCTCCTGCCCTGGCGAGGTTCCCCCCCCCCCGGACAAACCCAGGCCTTCCGAATACATCCGGGCCTGCAGGCAAGACCATTTATTTCCCGGTCCAGCATCACCCTGCGGACCTGAATTTATCCGGGCAGGGGTGATTCCCGGTTCCGGTAAAACGGGAATTACCTCTGCTGTTCCAGTTTGGCCCAGGAATCACGCAGGGTAACCGTGCGATTGAACACCGCCCGCTCCTGGGTGTGGCCAGGGTCAGGGCAGAAATAACCCTGACGCTCAAACTGGAAATGCTCGCCGGCTTTTGCCGCAGCCAGGTCGGGCTCCAGGTAACAGCGGGTCAGGGTCAGCAGTGATTCCGGGTTCAGATTGGTCAGGAAATTCCCGCCCTCCGCACCCTTGTCAGGGTTGGGCACATTGAACAGCCGGTCATAGAGCCGCACCTCGGCGGGAACCGCATGGGCCGCGGATACCCAGTGGATCACTCCCTTGACCTTGCGCCCTTCGGGATTGGCACCGAGGGTGGCCGGGTCATGACTACAGCGCAGTTCGATGATCTCGCCCTGGGCATCCTTGATCACCTCGTCGCAACGGATCACATAACTGTTGCGCAGTCGCACCTCGCCACCGCTCACCAGCCGCTTGAAATGCTTGTTGGGAGCGACCTCCATAAAATCATCGCGCTCTATATATAAGGTGTGACTGAAAGGAATACGGCGCGTGCCCATGGCCTCGTTCTGGGGATGGTTGGCCACCTCGATCTCTTCGACCTGATCCTCCGGGTAGCTGGTAATCACCACCTTGAGGGGATGCAGTACCGCCATGCGCCGCGGGGCATGTTCGTTGAGGTCCTCGCGAATACAGTTCTCCAGTACGCCCATTTCCACGGTGTTGGCGGACTTGGTAACGCCAATACGGTCACAGAAATCACGGATCGAAGCCGGCGTGAAGCCGCGGCGACGCAGACCGGCGACGGTGGGCATACGCGGATCGTCCCAACCCTCCACATGCCCCTCCTCCACCAGCAGGGTGAGCTTGCGCTTGCTCATCACGGTGTATTCGAGATTGAGGCGCGAGAATTCGATCTGCTGCGGGTGACAGGCGATGCTGATGTTGTCCAGCACCCAGTCATAGAGCGGACGATGGTCCTCGAACTCCAGGGTGCACAGGGAATGGGTGATCCCTTCCAGGGCATCGGAGATGGGATGGGTGAAGTCGTACATGGGATACAGGCACCACTCGGTACCGGTCTGGTGATGAATCACCCCGTGACGAATCCGGTACAGCGCCGGGTCGCGCAGATTGATGTTGGGCGACGCCATATCGATCTTGGCGCGCAATACCTTGGCCCCATCGGGAAACTCGCCGACGCGCATGCGCTGGAACAGGTCGAGGTTTTCTTCGATGGAACGATCACGCCAGGGGCTGTTACGGCCCGGTTCCGTGAGCGTGCCGCGGTATTCGCGCATCTCCTCCGCGGTCTGCTCACAGACATAGGCCTTGCCCGCCTGAATCAGTTCGACGGCAAACTCGTAGAGTTTTTCGAAATAATTGGAGGCATAGTAGAGCCGATCGTCCCAGTCGAAACCCAGCCAGTGCACATCCTCCTGGATCGAATCCACGAATTCCACGTCTTCCTTGTGTGGGTTGGTGTCATCGAAACGCAGGTTGCAGGTACCACTGAAATCGCGCGCAACACCGAAATTCAGGCAGATGGATTTGGCATGGCCGATATGCAGGTAGCCATTGGGTTCCGGCGGAAAACGAGTCGCCACGCGGCCGTCGTTCTTGCCTGCGGCCAGATCCTCTTCAATGATGTGGCGAATGAAGTTGCTCGGTAGCGGAGTTTTTTCGTGATCACTCATGATGTGTGCTGACCAATATAGTCGATCGCCTTGTCGATGCGGCGCAGGCAGGCTTCTTTACCCACCAGGTACAGGGTGAGATCGAGATCGGGGGATGGTGCGCCACCGGTGACTGCCACGCGCAGCGGCATGCCCACCTTGCCGAATCCGACGCCCAGCTGTTCCACTACGGATTCGATGACCTTGTGAATCACCTCGCGGTTCCAGTCCTCCAGTGCGGACAGGCCCACCTGCATGGCCTGCAGGGGCTCCACGGCCGCGGCCTTGAGGGCCTTTTTGGCCGCCTTCTCGTTGAAGGCGTCGAAATCCCGATAGTAGAAGGCACTGATCTCGGCCAGTTCCACCAGGGTATGAGCCCTTTCCCGCTGGGCCTGCACCACCTCCACCAGGTCCGGCGCCGGAGACGGGTCGATGCCCATATTACCCAGATGCACACTGAGATAGCGTGCCACGTGGGCGGGGTCGCTGGCCATCAGGTACTGCTGGTTGAGCCAGTCCAGTTTGCTGGTATTGAAGGCCGAGGCGGATTTGTTCACATCGGCGATGTCGAACAACTGCACCAGTTCGTCGACGGAAAACACCTCCTGGTCACCATGGGACCAGCCGAGGCGCACCAGGTAGTTGAGCAGCGCCTCGGGCATGTAACCCCGATCGCGGTATTCCACCACACTCACCGCCCCATGGCGCTTGGACAACTTGGCGCCATCGTCACCGTGGATCATGGGCACGTGGGCATAGACCGGCGGCTGCTTGCCCATGGCGCGCAGGATGTTGATCTGGCGCGGAGTGTTATTGAGGTGGTCCTCGCCGCGAATGACATGGGTGATCTCCATATCGGCATCGTCTACCACCACGGTGAGGTTATAGGTCGGTGTACCGTCGCTGCGGGCGATGATCAGGTCATCCAGCTCCTCGTTGCGGAACACCACGGCACCGCGAATCCGGTCGTCCACCACCACCTCGCCATCGAGGGGATTCCTGAAGCGGATCACGAACGGGGCATCGGGCGACGGCGCCTCTGCGCCCTGGCGGCAGTGGCCGTCGTAGCGCGGTTTCTGCTTGGCAGCCATCTGTTCCTCGCGCAGTGCCTCGATGCGCTCGCGGCTACAGTAGCACCGGTAGGCGTGGCCGCTATCCAGCAGTTGCTGCACCACTTCCCGGTAGCGGTCGAAGCGGTGGGTCTGGTAGAAGGGACCTTCATCGTATTCCAGGCCCAGCCAGGTCATACCCTCCAGGATGGCGTTCACCGACTCGGCGGTGGAGCGTTCCAGGTCGGTATCCTCGATGCGCAGCACAAACTGGCCGCCATGCCGGCGGGCATAGAGCCAGGAAAACAGCGCGGTGCGGGCACCGCCAACGTGAAGAAATCCCGTGGGACTGGGAGCAAACCGGGTACGTACAGTCATGGTATTCAGGCACAGCCTTCCAGCAACAGAAGGCCGGCATTGTAGCAGAGGGGCCGCGCAGGACGCGATGGCTGTGGACGTGGCCGCTCCCAGGCGATACCCGGATTCGCCCGCCTCAGAGCCGCCCCTGCCGGTAGGCCTGCCGCACCGGTCTCAGGAGACTGACACCATTACTGGTGACATCGAAGATGCGCCAGCCTCGCTCCGAGAAATAAAAATGGAATTCCAGGCGCAGATGCGGCCCGCCGTAGTGCATAAACAGGCCTCCCATCACCATGTGATTGGGCCCTGCAGGATAGGGTAACTGCGGCCAGAAACGCGGCATACGGTCGGAGAACCAGCCCATGCGTAACGCCATTTCCTCAAACAGGCGGTCGCGTACGCGATTCTGGAAGTGGCTGCGCTGGAGAATATTCCGGGCCAGGTAATCCGGGCCACCAACATAAAAGGCCATTGCCCCCAGATCGAACATACGCCCCATCTGGTCTTCGAACAGGGCGACCACGGAGGCCGGATCCCGGGCATTTTCGGCGCCGGTCCAGTCCTGCATCCAGTACAGCCCGGATTCCAGGTAATCGAGGCCAGTGGGCAGGGCCCGCCTCGGATAGATACTGGTTACGGGATCGTAGACCAGTTCAGCCCTGACGCCCCAGGACAGGGCGAGACACAATACCAGCAGTAATCCGCGTACCGACATGTTCACGGCCCCTGGCCACCGGGTATTTCGCTGTCATGGATGCGGTTACGCATATCGGCACCGACGTCATGCGGAGGTGGGGGAACGCGGCATCACCTCCCCTGTTACCACCGGCGGCTCCTGGTCGGTCCGGATCTCGGGGGCCTCCGGTGTTTTCGGCGCCTTCTTGCCGGAGGGGTCGGTGAAACGGTCATTGAGCGTCTGCACAAAATGATCGGCATCGAGCACCAGGCGCCGTAACCGTTTGCGGTTCCAGCGCCCCCAGCCGACCGGGTCCGGTGCGAAGATGCTACGGAAAAAACCGGTGTTGCGCAGGAAGGCGCGTTGCAGCCGCGCCCCCTCGTCCGGGGCTTCGTGCGCCTGGATCTGCCGTATCATTTTATTCGCTGCCTGGCGGCGGATTACGTGGTGGACCAGCAGCAACAGGAAGAACAGCACGGCGGCGACTCCGATGCGACTGTGCAGTGTTCCAGTGAACTGTTGCCAAAGCGGCGTCAACCAGGGCGGTGCCTGCACCCGTGAAAACCACAGCCCGGCCCCACCCAGCAACAGCAGTCCCACCAGTGCCATCTCGATACCCAGCACCCGGTTGCGCCACTGGCCAATCAGTGTCCGTAACCGAGGTACATACTGTTCCTCGATCTCCAGGGCACGCTTTTCCAGAGCACCGATTACCCGGTAGGCTCGCTCTACCGTGACCTGCTCGATGCGCTTATTGATCTCGTCCATGTCCTGTTCACGCTTCCACTCGAAGCGTCGACGCAGACCGGGGTCCTGGATAGGTACCGAGGCTTCCGGATCGTAGATGCAATAGAAACGTCCCGAGGTCAGCCCCTCGCGCGCCAGGGCGCGCTGCCAGGCGCCGACCACCTCTTCCGGATTATCTTCCCGTGCCGTGGTGTCGATCTGGTTGAGGATATAGAGAAACTTGCTGCTGTCGGAATGATCGACGGTACCCCGTACCAGATGTGCCAGGGTATCGCTCATGGCACCGGGTTCCGGGTGCCGTGCATCGAAGAACACCAGCACCAGGTCCGACAGACCGATGATATGGTTGGTCAGGCGTAGTGTAGCTGAGCGTTGTGCATCGGCATCGAACCCTGGCGAATCAATCAGAATGCGGCCCCGCAGGGACTCGCTGTGACAGGTCTTGAGCTGCAGATAGGCATCGACGCGGCGTCCTTCGCCGACCGCCACGCTCTCCAGTTCTTCGCTGGTCTGGTAAAAGGGGAACCGCGGATCGGCATCCAGCGCCAGCCCCGGCAATACACGACCAGGTTTTTCATTGCCATAACAGATCACCGTGAACTTGTCGTCCACTGCCTGGTTACCGGTGTCCTGTAATGGGTAACCAAGGTGATGATTAATGAACGTGGACTTGCCTGCGGAGAAGGTGCCGAGCACCGAAATCAACGGCCACCAGGAAATCTGTGTGGCATAGGACTCATCGGGTGACAACAGGCCCATGGAATACCCGATACGGGACAGCTTGCGATAGCCTGCCATCGCCTGCACCAGAACCGGATTCTCTTCCCGCAAATGCGCTTCCAGGCTCTTGAGCCGCTTGCGCAGATTTTTGCTTGGGCCAGGCATTATTCCCTCCCGCTGTCCACCCTGCTTACCAGGGCATGAAGCTGTTCATAAAGCGCATCGGACCGGTCGTATTCTGAAGATTGCGACCCATGCTCGCGGTATCAAAGCGCATCTGATGCATCGTCATGGACATATTGCCCATGTTCTGATTCATGTTCTCCATGCTCACCAGCATGGCCTCCATGGCCACTTCCTGGTTACCGATAACCTTGGTCATGGTCGCCATGTTGCTACTCATCGTAATCATGTTGCCATTGACCGATTTCATATGGCGCGATACTTCGGTCATTTCCTGCGAGACCAGCACCATGGTCTGGGCCACTGTTTCGAAATGATTGGTAATCCGGTCCACGTCGTTGGTCAGTTTGTAGATCAGATAGAAGCCGTAGGACGCGAGGATGATGAAGGCCAGCAAGGTGGGATACACCACCAACTCCCAGCGACGGGCACTGGCCTCGAAGCTCTTGGAGAACTGGTTCATGCATTTGCTCATGTCCTCCATCGGAAATCCCTGCTCTCTGGCAGGTAGTTCCGATTCATCAGCCTGGCCTTTTTCATCGGTCATCTACAGCTTCCCTTATTCACCCGGACATCGATCGTCAGGAGCTTCCAGAGGAAATCATTCCGGTGCGATCGCGGCTTTCAGCATCGCTTCCAGCTGGCGGGCCTGGTCCTGGTCCAGATTCCACAACACCCGCAAGAGGTGCTGTGCAGTGTAGGTATCACCTTGATCCAGCAGGCGCTGCGCCGCTTTGGAATAGGCATCGGCGGCCTGTTGCCATTGCCCCTGCTGGTAATACAGATTGCCGAGTTCACCATACGCATCGGGATTGCCCGGTTCCTGTTTGGCCAATTGCAGGTAGTAATCTTCCGCAGCAGTGAAATCATGCTGCCAGAAGGCCTCGCGTGCAGCCTGCATGGGGGGTTCACCCGATGCCTGTTGCACGCCTGGCATTTCCGGGCTGGTGGATACCGGGGTGTTGTACTCCGGTTCTGCGGCGGCCGGGGTTTCCACAGACGACAGGGGCGGCACTGCCGGAACCAATTCCGTCACCGCATTGCGGTCCGTCGTCAATGGCGGTAGCTCTCCATCGTCGGCCTGTTGATACGAATCGTCACCTTCCAGAGGACGGAACTGCGGTTCGGCCGCATCCTGCATCGGTGGTAAATCTGCTGGCGCCATGGGCACGGTAACAGTTGCTTCCTGGTTCCCGATTTTCGCTTTTGCCTCCGATTCCGCCTGCGCCGCGATTACGGGCATACTGTCAGTAGTTATCGGATCATCTGATAAGGCCTCTGGCGGTGCCTCGGTTACCGGTTTGCCGGCCACGGTTCTTGCCTGCGGGCCGAATCGTTCGGGAAACAGATCAGCCCGATACCAGTATGCCAGACCCGCCACTACTACAATGGCGATCAGTAAACCGTGACTGAGCATGCGTTGAATGAATTTCATGGTTCAGCTCCCTGAATCAACGGTAGGGTTGCGGATAGACTGGCGCCTGCCGATCGGCATGGCCGCTGCCTGCAGGCTGCGCTTGCTGTGCATTGACCGGTGGGACAACGCGCTGATAGCCCGCGGGCAGTTGAAACAGCGTATCCGGCTGGGCTGCGACGCGGATATCCCGCAATTCCCGCAAATACCCGCCCGGCAGTTCCTCACGTACAGTGATCTGTAGTTGCGGGTCATACCATTGGGTAGACCACTGGGTCTTGCCATTGGGCCCGGTACTCTGCCACTGCCATTTCTCGGTCAACCGTCCATCTCTGGTTTCCTGGCCAATCAGGTGCATTTCACTGACGGTACCATCAGGCCACAATTGGCGCAGCGGCATATTACGCTGCTGATCGATCCAGTGCAGGCTACGCTGCATGCGCCCATCCTGCTGCCCGTTCATCTCCCACTTCATAACCGGACGGCCATCCACTGTCTCTTCACCCAGGCGTTGGCACTGCACCTGCGATAGCCCGCTACAGGGATTGGCATCGCGCATACCACTCATGAAATTACTGGGAATATTGTCGGGCATTATATGTTCCATATAGAGCCGTTGCTCCGGCATCAGCAACCAGGCCCGTCGCTGGGCCAGGTTGAAAATTTCCACCATCAACTGTCCGTTCTGTTCATATTCCATACGCACGCCCTCACGGGTTACGTGCATGCGGGCCAGTCGTGGGGGCTGATTTGGCACTTGCTGTATTGCCTGGGCCGAGAACTCCATCACCGGTGGTTCGGCCATCACCGAAGCCCCTGTCAGTAACAGGAATCCATATAACCAGCCTCGACGCATGCGCCGTCGCATCACCCTGACGCCCTCTCCTGATATCAGGTGAGCGGGACCCGCACTTTTCCCGTGCGGGTCCGATCACCAGTACGTCGAACTGCCTCTTACTTACTGGGCGCTTGCTGCTGCTGAGGCGCCTGCGGAGCTCCATAACCAGGGGCGCCATAGGGAGCACCATAGCCAGGTGCACCATAGCCATAGGGAGCACCATA
>CBDUHN010000027.1:0-47751 GCA_965367295.1 uncultured Gammaproteobacteria bacterium
CTTTCTTTTGGTTCGTTTTCTTTGGCGGGGCAAAGAAAATGAACCCGCCCGGCAAAGGGCGGAAGGAAAGTCATGGAATGGCAGACAAACGAAAAAGAACACCAACCGAATGAATACGGGCCTACAGCCTATTCTGCTTCCGGATTCACACCCCGTAACGCCAGCAGCGCCGCCCCATACGCCGCTTCCTGGTGCGTGGCCTGTACCACCGGCACTCCCAGCTTGCGGGCACGGATTTGTGCCCAGGCCTCGTTTTTCGCGCCACCACCCACGGTGCGTACTTCACTGGGATAGGGTGCGCCCAGGTCGGCCAGCAGCCGATAGCCGCGTGCCTCGATCTCTGCGATGCCTTCCAGCAGGCCCTGAAAAAAATGCGTCGGATCCTCGGGGACGGGCTCGATCCGTGGTGGCAGTTGCGGGTCCGCAATGGGAAAGCGCTCGCCAGTTGCACACAGCGGATAGTAGTCCAGCCCGGTGGGGACATCGGGTCGTAACCGCGGGGTAAGTTCCGCCAGCTGTGCGCGGCTGAAATATTGCAGCAACACGGCGCCGCCGCTGTTGGAGGCGCCGCCAGCCAGCCAGCGGTCGCCGAGGCGATGGCTGTAGATGCCGTACTCCGGGGCGAACACGGGCCGTTCGGTGATCACCTTCAGTACCAGAGTGCTGCCCAGGGAGGTCACCGCGGTGCCGGGTGTATGGGCACCGGTTGCGAGCAAGCCGGCGATACTGTCGGTGGTGCCACTGACAATGCGGGTATGGGGCGCGAAGCCCCAGCGACTGGTGAGTTCCTCCCGCAGTTCGCCGATGGGGGTGCCGGGTGGGACCACCCTGGGCAACAGCCCGAGTGGAATGCCCAGGGTGTCGAGCCAGTCCGGCCAGTTGCGCAGTTCGATGTCGTAGCCGAGTTTCAGGGCGTTGTTCTCATCGCTGATATCCCAGTGGCCGGTGAGGCAGCCGGCAATCCAGTCGGCCTGGTGCAGCGCATGGCGTGCGGCGGCGGTATCCATGTGGTCCAGCAGGTAGAGCAGTTTGCTGAGGCTCGAAGAGGCGCCATGGGCGCCCGAGCGGGGTGGGGCGAGATTGTGGATGCGCCCGGCCTCCACACTGGCGCGGCTGTCGTTGTACATCAGTGCCGGTCCCAGCGGTCGGCCGACAGCATCGGTGAGCAGCAGGCTGGCGGAGGTGCCGTCGACGGCAATGGCCTGCACGTCTGTCGGAGAGATCTGCTGGCAGAGCGCGTCCAGCAGGCCCTGAGCCACCTCCCACCACAGGCCGGCATCCTGCTGCACCTGGGCATCCTCCCGCTCCGGGGCGGGCAGGGACCGCTGGAGGCTGGCCTGTTCCATGCCCTGCCCATCGATCACGCTGACTCGGCAGCCGGAGGTGCCGAGGTCGATGCCGAGGTAGAGGGGCACGGGGCGCAGGCTGCCCTAGGGCAGCTCGACCTTTGCCGGCGGGGTCCAGCCCGGTTTGCGGTGTTCGGCCACCACGGTGGTGTAGACACCACCGCGCACGTTGAATTTGGCGGTCAGGCGCATGAAACGGGGTTCGGTGGCCTGGACCAGGTCGTCCAGGATGCGATTGGTGACGGCTTCATGGAAGGCGCCCTCGTCGCGGTAGGACCAGATGTAGAGCTTGAAGGCCTTCAACTCCACGCACCGGGCATCCGGCACATAATCCAGGTCCAGCAGGGCAAAGTCCGGCTGCCCCGTCTTCGGGCACAGGCAGGTGAACTCCGGGGTGTGGATGTGAATACTGTAGTCCCGGTCCGGCTGGGGATTTTCAAAGGTTTCTAGGGTCTTGCTGGGCTGTGTGGACATGGTTTCCCGATACTCGCTGCATATGGACCGCAACAGGGGTAATTCCCTGCCCGGCCGGGGTTCGTAGCCTGCCGCGGCAGGCGCTAATGTCAAGCTTGTATCTTACAACAGGCGCCGGTATCTTCGCGCACCATGCGACTCAGTAAAATCAAACTCGCCGGCTTCAAATCTTTCGTCGACCCCACCACCATTCATTTCCCCAGCAACCTGGTGGGGATCGTGGGGCCGAACGGGTGCGGCAAATCCAACACCATCGACGCGGTGCGCTGGGTCATGGGCGAGTCTTCCGCCAAGCACCTGCGTGGCGAATCCATGGCCGACGTCATTTTCAATGGCTCCACGGGGCGCAAACCGGTGGGACAGGCTGGCATCGAGCTGGTATTCGACAACAGTGACGGTGGTCTCGGCGGCCAGTATGCCCAGTACAGCGAGATTTCCATCAAGCGCCAGGTCTCGCGCGATGGGCAGTCGTCCTATTTCCTCAACGGCGCACGCTGCCGCCGCCGCGACATCACTGATATCTTTCTCGGCACCGGCCTGGGGCCGCGCAGTTACTCCATTATCGAGCAGGGCATGATCTCGCGCCTCATCGAGGCCCGGCCCGAGGACCTGCGGGTGTTCCTGGAAGAGGCTGCCGGCATTTCCAAATACAAGGAGCGCCGCCGCGAAACCGAAAACCGCATGCGCCATACCACCGAGAACCTGTCGCGTCTCAATGACCTGCGCGAGGAACTCGAAAAGCAGCTGGAAAAGCTCAACCGCCAGGCGCGCACTGCGGAAAAATTCAAGGAGCTGCGTGACCAGGAGCGGCGCGTAAAGGCTGAACTGCTGACCCTGCGCTACGGCAACCTGCAGGGCCAGAATGAACAGCACCAGCGCGAGATCGCTGAGCAGGAAACCATGCTCGAAGCGGCCATTGCCGCCCAACGCGCCGTGGAAGCGGGCATGGAGAAGAACCGCGAGGAACACGTGGAATTTTCCGAGGTGTTCAACGAGGTGCAGGGCCGCTACTACGAACTCGGGGCCGAGGTGGCCCGCGTAGAACAGGCCATCCAGCACAGCAAGGAAACCCGTCAGCGCCAGCAGCAGGAGCTGTCCCAGACCGAGGATGCCTGGAACGAGGTCGAGGCGCACATCCGCATCGATACCCAGCGGCTGGAAGACCTGCAACAGGAACTGCTGGAGCTGGAACCGGAACTGGAACAGCTGCGCGAGCGCGCCGAGACCTCCAGCGAGGCCCTGGTCGAGGCCGAGCAGGCCATGCACACCTGGCAGACCGAATGGGACGATTTCAACCGCCGCGCCGCCGCCCCGGCCCAGACCGCCGAGGTCGAGCGCACCCGCATCAATCACCTGGAACGCCAGTTACAGCAGCAGACCCAGCGTCTGGAGCGTCAGCAACAGGAACAGCAGGGTTTGTCCAGCGCCGCACTGCAGCAGGAAATCGAGTCCCTCACTGAACAGGAGCTGGAAAAGGAGGCCCGCGCCCAGCAGCTGCAGGATGAACTCGAACAGGTCCGGGGGCGCATCGAGGGTCTGCGTGAACAGGTGCAGCGGCACAATACCGAACTGAACGACTCCCGTGGCCAGCAGCAGGATCTACGGGGTCGCCTGGCATCCCTGGAGGCGTTGCAGCAGGCCGCCCTGGGCAAGGGTTCCGGCGCCATTACCGACTGGCTCGAGTCCCGGGGACTGGCCCAGGCACCGCGCCTGGCCCAGCAACTGAGTGTCGAGACCGGTTGGGAACGGGCCGTGGAAACCGTGTTGGGCTCCTACCTGCAGGCGGTCTGTGTCGAGGGCATGGAACAGGTCACCGAATGGCTCGACAGCCTGGAGCAGGGTGCCCTGACGCTGGTGGATACCCGTGCCCAGACGGGGTCGGGCAGTGGCAATGCGGACCTGGTGCCGTTGCTGTCCAAGGTGAAGGCGGACTGGGCGCTCGACGGTCTGCTTGGCGGTGTCTATGTGGCAGACAGCCTTGGTCAGGCACTGTCCCTGCGGGGCCGATTGCAGCCGCAGGAATCCATCGTCACCCCTGAGGGCATCTGGCTGGCCGGTAGCTGGTTGCGGGTGGCCCGTGATGAAGATGAACGGGCCGGTGTGCTCGGGCGCGAAAAAGATATCAGTACCGCCCAGGCGGCTCTGGCCGAGGCCGAAGAGGCGATTGCCCAATACCAGGAAGCGCTCGACCGCGCCCGGGATGATCTGCAGGAAGCGGAACGGCGTCGCGACGAACTGCAAGTGGAGGTCAACCAGGCCCATCGCGCCCACAGTGAAACCCGTGCCCAGCTCGGCGCCCGCCGTTCACGGCTCGACCAGGTGCAGGGGCGCATTCAGGCGCTGACGGCGGAAATCGACGAACTGCAGCAGCAACAGGCCCGCGACACCGAGGAACACGCGGTGGCCCGTTCCCGCTTACACGAGGCCCTGGGCGCCATGGAAACCCTGGCCCAGGAACGCGAGCAGCGCGCCGCCCAGCGCGAGACCCTGCGCCGCACCCTGGACGAGACCCGGGCCCAGGCCCAGTCCGACCGCGAGGGTGCCCACGGCATCTCGCTGAAGATCGAGACCATGCGCACGGTGCAGGAAAACACCCGTCATAACCTGGAACGCATGCGCACCCAGGAAACCCACCTGCAGCAGCGCCGTGACGAATTGCGCACGGCCCTGGAAGGGGGCAGTGAGCCCCTGCAGCAGATGGAACAGGAGCTGGCCCAGGCATTGTCCCGGCGCCGTGAAGTGGAGGGCAATCTGGCCGAGGCACGGCGCAAGGTTGAGGCGATCGAGCATGAACTGCGCAACCAGGAACAGGATCGCGGCAACAAGGAACGCGCCGCCCAGGACCTGCGCGAGGCCGTGAGCCAGGCGCGCATCTCCTCGCAGGAGATCAAGGTGCGCAGCCAGACCCTGCTGGAGCAGCTGCAGGAAACCGGCTTCGAGCTGGAGGCCCTGCGCCAGGAACTGCCGGAAGAGGCCAATGTCCAGGGCTGGGAAGAGGAGGCGGAACGCATCTCCCAGCGCATCCAGCGTCTCGGCCCCATCAACCTGGCGGCCATCGAGGAATTCACGGAGCAAAGCGAGCGCAAGCAGTACCTGGATGCGCAGCACAAGGATGTTACCGATGCGCTGGAAACCCTGGAAAACGCCATCCACAAGATCGATCGTGAGACCCGCACCCGTTTCAAGGAAACCTTCGATAAGGTCAATGCCGGTATCCAGGAGCTGTTCCCGCGCCTGTTCGGCGGCGGTCACGCCTACCTGGAGCTGACCGGCGAGGACCTGCTCGATACCGGAGTCACCGTCATGGCGCGCCCTCCGGGCAAGCGCAACAGCACCATTCACCTGTTGTCCGGCGGGGAGAAGGCCCTCACCGCCGTGGCGCTGGTGTTTTCCATCTTCCGTCTCAATCCTTCGCCCTTCTGTATGCTGGACGAAGTGGATGCACCTCTGGATGATGCCAACGTGGGACGTTTCTGCGACATGGTGAAGGAGATGTCCGAAACCGTACAGTTCATCTTCATCACTCACAACAAGATCACCATGGAGCTGTCCAATCAGCTCACCGGGGTGACCATGCACGAGCCCGGGGTATCGCGACTGGTGGCGGTGGATGTGGAAGAAGCCGTACAGATGGCGGCGATGTAATCCGGCTTGATGCGTCAGGGCAATACATTAGAATCTTCATTACACATTTGTGCAGGGTCGGTCTGACCCGCGCACGACGACTGGCAACGGAAATAAAGAATGGATGGTCTGCGACTGATCCTGTTGATACTGGGTGCGGTAGTGGTGATCGGGGTATATCTGTTTGCCCGGGGCCAGAGTCGCCGCAAGGTGCGCAGTCAGGCGCGATCGGAACTATCCCGGGAACCGGTGATCGAGCTGGAGGATGCCTTGCTGGAGGCCGACCCGGATGAAGCCCTGGTGGAAGAAGAGTTGACCCGCATGGAAGCGACGCTGCGGGATACACCGTATGCTGGCGCGGTGGAGGTTCCTGCCGAGCCCGTGGTGATCGCCCCCAGCAGGTCGAATGCCATCGGCAAAAAAACACCACCGGCAACGGCCGCTGTCCCGCCACGGCAGGAGAAGATCATTGCCCTGCATGTGATTGCGCCCGCCCACACACCGTTTCGCGGCAAGGATCTGCTCAAGGCCTTCGAACTGGCCGCCCTGCAATTCGGAGCCATGAAGATCTATCACCGCATGATGCCCGTGGATGGGGGATTGCAGGATGCCTATTTCGTTGCCAACCTGGTAGAACCCGGCATGTTCGATCCCGCCCACATGGATACCTTCACCACGCCCGGCATCTCCCTGTTTCTGCAGTTGCCCGGCCCCGTCGAGGGTGTGCTGGCGCTGGATGATATGGTGGAAACGGCAAAGCTGCTGGCCAGCGAGCTGAATGGCGAACTACGGGATGAAACCCGCAGCATGCTGAGCAAACAGCGCATCGAACATCTGCGCAGCGAAGTACTGGAATTCGAACGTAAGCTGCGCATCCAGCGCGCCAGGGCCTGAGCCTCCGTCCCGGGCGTATGGTGGCTTCCTCGTTGCGTAATCATGGTCCAACACGGATGAGCACGGCTAAACGACATCATTCGCGATCTTATCCATGTTCATCCATGGTCTGTTCAATGTTGTCGGCCCCTTTGTCGCGGGCACTATCCTGCGATGAGTAAGGCGCGGGACCTGCAGCGCATCAATGAACTGCGCACCCAGCTGCAGCATCACAATCATCTCTACTACGTCCTCGATTCCCCCGAGATTCCCGACGCGCAATACGATCGTCTGCTGCGCGAGTTGCAGGTGCTGGAAGCCCAATACCCGGAGCAGGTTACCGCGGATTCCCCCACCCAGCGGGTGGGTGCTGAACCACTGAAGTCTTTTGGCACGGTTCGCCATGAGTTACCGATGCTGTCGCTGGACAATGCCTTCAGCGAAGCGGAGATGGCCGACTTTGATCGGCGCGTATGTGAGCGGCTGGAAGTGGAAACGGTGGCGTATGCAGCCGAACCGAAACTCGACGGGCTGGCGGTCAGTTTGTTGTATGAAGACGGTATGCTGGCCAGAGGCGCTACCCGTGGCGATGGTACTACCGGCGAGGATATCACCCGGAATGTACGCACCATTCCTTCGGTGCCATTGCGCCTGATGGGCAGCCACATTCCCTCATTACTGGAGGTACGTGGCGAGGTATTTATGTCCCACAAGGGGTTTGCGCAACTCAATGAGCTGGCGGATGCGCGGGGGCAGAAACGCTTCGTCAACCCACGCAATGCCGCCGCTGGTTCCCTGCGCCAGCTCGATCCGCGCATCACCGCGGAGCGGCCGCTGGAAATCTACTGCTATGGAGTCGGGCGCATGGAAGGATATGCCACACCGGCTACCCACAGTGAAACCCTGGCATTGCTGAAAACCTGGGGTCTGCGGGTGTATGCCGGTGTGGATGTCGTGCAGGGCTTGATGGGTTGCCATCAATATTACAACGCCATGGAGCAACGTCGCGCACAACTGCCCTTTGATATCGATGGTGTGGTGTTCAAGGTGGACCGCCTCGATCAGCAGCGTGAGCTTGGATTTGTGGCCCGCGCCCCACGCTGGGCCATCGCCCGTAAATTCCCCGCCCAGGAAGAGATGACCCGGGTGCTGGACATCGATGTACAGGTTGGCCGCACCGGGGCCATCACGCCGGTGGCGCGGCTGGAGCCGGTATTTGTCGGTGGCGTGACGGTGACCAATGCCACGTTGCACAACGAGGACGAAGTGAAGCGTAAGGATGTGCGCGTCGGCGATACGGTGCTGGTGCGCCGGGCCGGTGATGTGATTCCCGAAGTGGTGCAGGTGGTGCTGAGCCAGCGTCCGGATGATGCACGGGCCTTTGTAATGCCGACGCAGTGCCCGGTGTGTGGTTCGGAGGTGGAAAAACCAACAGGGGAAGCGGTGGCCCGCTGCAGCGGCGGACTCTATTGTGCCGCCCAGCGCAAGGAAGCCATCAAGCATTTCGCCTCGCGCCGGGCCATGGATGTCGAGGGGCTGGGTGACAAACTGGTGGAACAGCTGGTGGAGCAGAGACTGATCGAGGATGTGGCCGATCTGTATCGATTAACAGTAGAGCAGCTTGCCGGCCTGGAACGTATGGGCGAGAAATCGGCTGCCAATCTCGTCGCGGCGCTGGAAAAGAGCAAGCAAACCTCCTTTGAACGTTTCCTGTTCGCACTTGGTATCCGCGAAGTGGGCGAGGCCACGGCGCAGGTGCTGGCGCGGGAGTTCGGTGATCTCGATGCCCTGATGCAGGCGGACGAGGAACGGCTGAAGCAGGTACGGGATGTGGGGCCGGTGGTGGCCACCCATATCGCGGCCTTTTTTCGCCAGCCGCATAACCTGGAGGTGATCGACAAGCTGCGCCATATCGCCAGGATAGAATTCCCGGTTGTGGAAGTACCTGCCGCCGGGGAGCAGATCCTGGCTGGCAAGACCTTTGTGCTGACCGGTACCCTCAGTGGCATGACCCGTACCGAAGCCAAGGAGCGCCTGCAGGCGCTGGGGGCCAAGGTCAGCGGCAGTGTATCGAAGAAAACCGATTATGTAGTGGCCGGTGCCGATACCGGTTCCAAACTTGCCAGGGCGCAGGAATTGGGGATCGTAGTACTTTCGGAGCAGGAGATGCTGGATCTCCTGAATACCTGATCCTCGTAACACCGGAGCATGGCGGATACGCCACGCCTCACCTGGATTCGCTTTCACCGGGCTGAATCCGGCACTTGATTTTTCACTGCAACATTCCGATATGTTATGTACCTGCATCTATAGATGGCAGGAATTACACTGCCAGCGCCCACTGGCGTGCTTCACCTTTTCAAGGCTACACTGAAAAACAGGATGCAACTGACCGAGGCTACTGGAGAAAGCACTACCCATCCGGGTATCGACCTGGAGGCTTGGCTGCGCCAGGTTGGCGAGGGGCGCAGTGAGGAGGAACGGGCCTTTCTGGCCATGGCCGGCCGGCGTGCCCGGCTGGCGCATGAGGGACAGGTGCGCGCCTCCGGTGAACCCTATCTGGCCCATACCCTGGAAGTGGCCAAGATCGTCAGTGATCTGCGGATGGACAGCGAGGCGGTGGCGGCGGCGGTGCTCCACGATACCGTAGAGGATACCGGGGTCACCCGCGAGGATCTGCGCCACGAGTTCGGTGAGAGCGTGGCCCGTCTGGTGGAAGGGGTTACCAAGATGGGACGTATTGGCGAGTACGCCAGTGGCCCGCGTGATAACCCACAGGCAGAGAACCTGCGTAAATTGCTGCTTGCCATGGCCGAGGATGTGCGCGTGGTGCTCATCAAACTGGCCGATCGTCTGCACAATATGCGTACCCTCAAGTTTCTCGACCCCGTCCGACAGCACAAGATCGCCCGTGAAACCCTGGAGATCTATGCCCCACTCGCCAACCGGCTGGGGATCTGGCAACTGAAGTGGGAGCTTGAGGATCTGTCACTGCGTTATCTGGATCCCGAAACCTACCGGGAGATTGCCGGCCTGCTGGATGCGCGGCGGGTGGAGCGGGAACAGCATATTCAGCAGGTGATTGCACAGTTGACCACCGAACTTGGCAAGGCCGGTATTCAGGCTGAGATCACCGGTCGACCGAAACATATCTACAGTATCTGGCGCAAGATGAAGCGTAAGAGCGTCGACTTCCATGAGATTTTCGATGTCCAGGCGGTGCGGGTATTGGTGGAGCAGCAGAGCGAGTGCTATGCCGTGCTGGGTATCGTGCACAGCCTGTGGCACCACATCCCCAGGGAGTTTGACGACTACATCGCCAACCCCAAGGAAAACAATTACCGTTCCCTGCATACCGCCGTGGTGGGGCCGGGTGGTCGACCGGTGGAAGTGCAGATCCGCACCCAGGAGATGCACCAGCATGCGGAGCTCGGTATTGCCGCCCACTGGCGTTACAAGGAAGGCAAGCGATTTGATCCCGGCTTCGAACAGAAGGTGGCCTGGCTGCGTCAGTTACTGGAATGGAAGGATGAGGAGCCCTCCGCCAGCGATTTTGTCGACCGTTTCAAAAATGAATCCTATGAAGAAAGGGTCTATGTGCTGACCCCGCAGGGTAAGGTTGTGGATCTTGGGCAGGGCGCCACGGCACTGGATTTTGCCTATCACGTGCACACGGATATCGGCCATCGCTGCCGGGGTGTAAAGGTGAATGGCCGCATTGTGCCGCTGAACTACGAACTGCACAGTGGTGAACAGGTGGAGGTGCTGACCACCCGCCATGGCATGCCCAGTCGCGACTGGCTCAATCCACATCTTGGCTACCTGCGCACCTCACGGGCACGGGCCAAGGTGCGGCACTGGTTCAAGACCCAGGATCGGGAAAAGAACATCGGTGCCGGACGCCAGACCCTGGAGCGGGAACTGCGGCGTATCGGTACCTCCCAGGTCAATCACGAAAAGCTGGCGCAGCGACTGCACTTCCCGAATGTTGAGGATATGCTGGCGGCGCTGGGCAGCGGTGAGCTGAACACCTCACAGATCACCGGCGCCGCCATGGCATTGCTGGAGCCGGCCGAAACCCCGCCTCTGCAGGCTCCCATGCGCGCTGCGCGCGCAAGCGCGGCACGGCCCAGCGATATCCGTATCCAGGGGGTCGGTAATCTGCTGACCCAGACTGCACGCTGCTGCAAGCCGGTGCCCGACGATCCCATCGTGGGCTACATCACTCGTGGCAGAGGTGTCACTATTCATCGTCAGGACTGTTCCAACATCCTGCGCCTGCGCCGGGAAGATGCCACGCGTCTGATCGAGGTGGAATGGGGCGAGATGCCGGAGCAGGTGTACTCCGTGGATGTGCATATCCTCGCTTATGACCGGGCCGGGTTGCTGCGGGATGTATCCTCGCTGCTGGCCAATGAAAAAATCAACGTCAACGGCGTGAATACCCATACCGATCACCAGGACATGATGGCGCGTATGGAACTGCGCCTGGAAGTGGCGGATCTCAACCAGTTGAGCCGGGTGTTGTCCCGTATCGGCCAGCTGTCCAATGTGGTGGAAGTCTACCGCAAAGCCTGAGTTTGCCCAGGTCTCCCTATCGATTTCAGTAGCTTATTCGGAATTTCCGAGCCTTCCTCACGTCAAGCTTTTACGGGCGGGGCCGATATGCTCCGGTAATGACAGGAGCGGTAGCAGGAGAAGTAATGAGTATTCCAGTCGATGGTGATCGCCTTGGTCAACAGGATCCGGGGGCTGGGCAATCTGTACTGGTAGTCGATGACAATAATCTCAACCGGGATCTGTTGCGTATCCGACTGGAGCGAGAGGGTTGTACGGTGCTGGAGGCAGCCAATGGCCAATTGGCGCTGGACGTGTTACGCCACTATGCGATTGACCTGGTGTTGCTGGATATCATGATGCCGGTCATGGGGGGTGTCGATACGCTTCGTACCATCAAGCAGGACCCTGAACTACGTAATATTCCCGTCATTATGATCAGTGCAGTAACCGAAATGGATACTGTTGCTGAATGCATTGCCCATGGTGCAGACGATTATCTGACCAAACCCTTTAACCCGGTTTTTCTCAAGGCCCGGGTGCGCAGCAGCCTGGAACGCAAGCGGTTCCGGGACCGGGAGCAGAAAAAAGCCACCGAAGTTGCCGGCCCGGAGGCTAAGGGGCAGTCCTCGAATCAGAATCCTGATGGGGTGCAAGCAGCTACCATCTTCATGTTGGCAAAACTGCTCGAATACCGTGACCCGACCATCGGGCAGCACCATTTGCGGGTGCGCGAATACTGCAGCGTACTCGCGGACCACCTGGCAAACCTGCCTAGCCATCGTGAGCAACTTACCTGGGAATATCGGCGTGCGCTGAATCAGGCCAGCCCCCTGCATGATATCGGGATGGGTGTGATACCGGAGCAGACACTGCTCAAGTCCGGCCAACTGACCGGAGAGCAACGCGAGCTGATGCAGTGCCATACCCACTCCGGGGCAGATACCCTGCGGGAAGTACAGAAACAGTGCCCCGGTGACCCGTTCATCGGCATGGCCATTGCAATTGCGCAATATCACCATGAGCGCTGGGACGGGAAAGGGTATCCCCATGGGCTAAGGGGAGAGGCGATTCCCCTGTGCGCACGTATTGTGGCGCTTGCCGATGTATATGATGCCCTTACTTCCAGGCGCAGCTATAAAATCGCATCCGACCATGATCAGAGCAAGGCCATTATTCTGATGGAACGCGGCCGTCATTTTGATCCGGATGTGGTGGATGCTTTTCTGGCCAATGAACAGAGATTCATTGAGATACGCAAATGCCATCCAGATCAGGGTGAGGAATTGGCGAACGGCTAAGGTTTCATAGAACGATACACATCGGCTGCCTGGGTTGGAGAATGGATTATGACAGAACGGAGTTTCCGCTTTATTTTAGGAGCGGCATTGTTGCTGCTGCTGTTTTTCCGGCTGGATATGGGAATCTATATCTATATCGGAATTCTGTTGTTTGAGGGTCTCACTAACTGGAGAGTGCCCATCATCGTATCCCGCCTGCGTTATGGAACGGCCTATAATTACGCAGACCTCATCAATTCAGAGTGCACCGCGATTACCTTTGATGCAGAGCGTGTCCTGCGTTTGCTGGTAGCCGGTCTTCTGGTCGTGACGTTTGTGATTTTCAAGGAACAGGTCTGGTTCTTCCCCTGGTTTATCGGGTTTATGCTGTTTATGGCGGGAATGACCAATATTTGTCCGATGGTCATGTTCCTGCGCTGGTTGGGCTTCCGCTAGATGGAGCTGGAAAAGGAGCATATCGCCGTATCCGATGACTGGACCCGCAACTGGCAGGCCAGCATCGCGGTCAAAATCACCGCGATTGTGCTTTGGGTGATCATCCTTATCGTTTTCATCCTTTCCATTTTCATGCTCAAGGACCTGGAACGTGATATTCAGGCTGATTTTGAAACCAAGGCTGATCAGATCGCCTACCAGATTGCCATGTTATGGGAGGCTTCCCATTCGCTGAGTGACGGGGAGTTGGGCGAGGAATTGAATTCCCGCTATAAAGGGCTCGGGTTTAGCGGTTTTATCCTTACCGCCGGGGATCAGTATCTGCAGGTCGGCAATACGATTGACCATTCCTATTCCGTTCTGCGGCGCATCCCCATGTCACGTGACGACGGCGTACCTGTCAATGTACGTGCCTATTATCCTGATCCTGCGCATTTGGCTCGTGAACAGCGTAACCGTCTCACCATTGGTTTATTCTGCGTCCTGTTGTTATTTGGCATTTTCATCACCTGGGCGACCCGTATCATTCTGCATCGCCCCCTGCAGGTGCTGGTGAGTGCAATCCGCTCCATTTCTGACGGCAACCAGAAAGTCCGGTTTGATGTCAGTCGGCAAGATGAGTTCGGCACCCTGTCACGTTTTTTCAATGAAATGCTCGATCAGCTGATGCTACAGAAAGAGGCCCTGCAGCAGGCGCTGGAAGAGGCGGAATCGGCCAGTCGCTCCAAAAGTGCTTTCCTTGCCAATATGAGTCATGAATTACGGACTCCATTAAACGCCATTATTGGTTATAGCGAGATGTTGCAGGAAGATGCGGATGAGATGGGCAACCGTCATCTGGCGGAGGACCTGCAGCGCATCCATGGTGCGGGACGCCATCTGCTATCGCTGATCAATGGCATTCTCGATCTTTCTAAAATCGAGGCCGGGAAGATGGAGCTGGATGTGGATGTGTTCGATATCGAGTCCATGCTGGAAGATGTGGTGGCGACTATCCATCCCATTATGGAGCATCATGGAAACCGCCTTGTGGTGCATTGTGAGCCCGGTATAGGCAGCATCGAGACGGATCAGATCAAGGTACGCCAGACATTGTTTAACCTGCTGAGCAACGCAGCCAAGTTCACGGAACATGGTACGGTGACGCTTTCGGCTGAGCGGATCATCGAGAGTGGAACAGCCTGGTTGCGTTTTGCAGTTGAGGATAGTGGTATCGGTATTCCCCAGGAGCAGATCAAGCGCCTGTTCAAGGATTTTAGCCAGGTGGATACCTCCACTTCGAAAAAATATGGAGGTACCGGCCTTGGGCTGGCAATCAGTCGACGCTACTGTCAAATGATGGGAGGCGATATCCAGGTGCAGAGCAGTGTTGGAAAAGGCTCGGTATTCACTGTCCTGCTGCCGTTTGATCGTAAGGGACTACAAAATTCGCGTTCCGTTGCCTCGGCTACGGTTGTGACCGGCGGCACTGATATAGGTCCGGATGCGCTGATCTCCGGCACCGATGGGGCAGAGCTGCCACGTGGAAGGGAGAAGGATGGGCGCCATCGTGTGCTGATCATTGATGATGATCCCGGTGCCCGTGGAATGCTGACTCGCTACCTGGAACGTGAGGGTTTTGAGGTGTTACAGGCTGCAAACGGCCTGCAAGGCCTGGAGTTCGCGCGGGAAGTGCTTCCCGATGTCATCACCCTGGATGTGTGCATGCCGGATATGAATGGGCGACAGGTATTACAGTCATTAAAGGCGGATCAGCAGCTACGACATATCCCGGTTGTCATGGTCAGTATGGAGGATTTCAGTAATGAATGGCGTGAATCCGGGGCTGCGGAGTTCCTTTCCAAACCAATTGAGCGGGGACAGCTCAACCGCATTATCCAGGAATGTATGCAGGATGGTAATCATGGTCCAGTACTCGTGGTGGACGATAACAGTGGCACCCGCGAATTGATTGTCAGGAGCCTGCAGGATGCAGGTCTTCCGGCCATCGAAGCGGAGGATGGGGTTGAGGCGCTTGAGAAAATGCAACGTTACGCGCCTTCGCTGGTATTGCTTGACCTGATCATGCCACGCATGAATGGTTTCGAAATGCTGGAACTGGCCAGCAAGGAGCCGGCGTTACGGAGCATTCCCGTGGTGGTGATGACCGCCCTGGATCTGTCGGACGAGGACCGGGACCGGATCGGTGCCTGTGCAAAATGGGTGGTGGAAAAAAGTCCGGATTTGCGGGAAGAACTCCTGGAGCAGATCCGCATGCATATCAAAGAAGCCAGCTAGGGGGGAAGGGCGTTGGTAGCGATTCTGGTAGTGGAAGACAATGATATGAACCGGGACATGTTGTGCCGGCGCCTGGAAAGAAGGGGGTTTGCGGTGCAGTGCGCGGTCGATGGTAAGGCAGGAGTGGGGTTGGCGGAATCGATGCAGCCGGATCTCGTGTTACTGGATATCGGTTTGCCGGTACTGGATGGCTGGGACGCCATTCGTCTGCTCAAGTCATCTTCTGCAACCCGTCAGATTCCCGTGATTGCATTGACTGCCCATGCCATGATGGGGGATCGGGAGCGCGTGATCGCGGCCGGTTTTGATGAATATGATACCAAGCCGGTTGAGTTCGAACGGCTGATGAATAAAATCCAGTTGTTGCTGGATGCCCGATCGGTATGAATGAATGCCCCGCTGCCTGCACGCCGGCAGCAGCGGGGATGTTGCCAGGTTCTGTTCTAGCGAAGGAAAGTCACGTATTTATTGTGAACTGTCGGTGTCACCGGATTTTTCATTCATCATTTCAAAGGCGCTGAATTCGGAACTATCAATGGCGCCATTGCCATCCTTGTCGACCTGACTCCAGGCGGAACTTAATTCAGTATCGCTGCTTGCCTCGACCGCGCTCAAACTCCCATCCTGATTTTCGTCCAGTTGCTGGAATTGGGTGCTTGCCTGTTCTCCAGCAAAGACCGTTGTGCCCAGCAGCAGGGATGCGAACAGGGTAAATCCTTTCAGCAAAGTGTTCGTGCTCATTTGTAAGCTCCTTTTGGTTTTGAAATATACCGCGAGGAATGAGCAAGCATTCAACATGCCAATCGAAAAAAAATTTTGTTTTACAATAAGATGTAATTTCAGGGTGGGCAGGGAACCCGGCTGACTGTCGTTGCACAGTGACACTGGATAGAGCTGGCTGGACAAGCGATTGAAGTAACTGGAATCCTGCTGTCGTCATCCTGCTACAGACAGTTTCGGCTGCCATCAAGAACTCTTGCGCATGGCCGCTACCCTCATGTAGTCTCTTGTCAGTGTGAGGAATGATGATGTTGCGCTTTCTATCTGTATTTACAGCCCTTATTTGTGCATTAGCAGTTTGCGGGGCTGCACAAGCCGCACAGTTTGATACACGCATTCCCATGTTGACCGGCGGTGCGGCAACTTTTTACGTGCAGGGGCAGCTGGGCGACCTGGAAACCACGGATTTTATGGTGGATACCGGTTCCGGTTTCATGACCATCAACCAGGCCACCCTCGACCAGTTGATGGCGCGTGAGCTTGCGCACTATGAGCGGGATATGCGGGGTGTGCTGGCAGATGGTAGCGAACTTGTGGTACCGATCTACCGTATTGCCCGGTTCAATATCGGTGCGAATTGCGTGATCGAGAATGTGGAAGCGGCCCTGTTCCAGACCTCCCGACAGATCCTTGGCCTGAGTGCATTGAACCGGGCAGCTCCGTTCATCTTTTCCGTCGATCCACCGGAGCTGGTGTTGAGTGATTGTGCAGATCTGGCAGCAACCGATAGCTAGGGAAGGACTTGCTGTGAGAGTCGCATTCCATGGTCCTGGCCTTGTCGTGGCCGCTGCCTGGTGCCGTTACTAATAGAGTACGGGACTCAGGTTGACTTGTTCAGGGACTGCGTATAGTGATCGAAAAACACGCGCACCAGATCCGATCGGGTAACGATGCCGCGTAGGTGACGTTGCTGGTCACAGATCACAACGCGCTTTACGCAGTGCCGTTTCATCAGTTCAATGACATCGTGTAGCTCCTGTTCCTGGTGCGCACACACTACGTTGCGGGTCATATGATCGGCAACCGGGCCATCCGGCACTTCCATTTCCCCGTGGTGAGTCAGGTGATTTAACATGGATTCCATGGTCTGCCACAGGCTATGGGTGTGATGCTGGGCAGGAACCCCGAGGGCACCCAGGAAGTCAGCTTCGGTGATGATACCAATCAATACCCCGGTTTCATCAACAACGGGAAGACCACTGATATGCTTGGTAATCATCAGGTGTGCCGCTTCATTCATACTGGTTTGCGGATGCACGGTGTGAACCGGCTGGCTCATTATCCTCTTTATGGTAACGGATTCGGTTGCACGCATCATGGCGATTTTCTCGGCTCGGCGGTTCAGTTCAACAAGATCGTCAGCGGTGACATCAATGTAGGTATCCATGCTTTGCATTGCCTGTTGAAAGTCAGCGCGAGTAGGTCGTTTAGGTGGATTTTGATTGCTCACGTGAATCTCCCGTAATTATGGGTTCAGGCGTGTCGACGGATATCGCCATCAGGCAGGGCGTGGCTCCAGCCGGCTGCCAGGAACTTTCATTTCGTGTTACTTCGTAGCGGGCCCAGTCCGCGAATGCTTCACGCGTGGTTGCATCTGTCCGACGGCGTCCCGTCCCGGCCACGACTCGATAGGATAATGCTTCCTCTTCCGTAGGCCCATCAGTGTCGGGGGGAACAGCATCGATTACCTGGCGTACCTGCCAACCTGATCCGAATTCCCCATTACAATAGTACGCTCCGATGCGGATGTCGCCCGGATCCATCGCAATGGTTTCCAAATTGCACTTGGCAAGATTGCAAATGGCGTCCAGGTCCTTCAGCTGTGGATCTACGGCTCCTGCTGCTGCAAGGTCTGCCCGCGAGAATACTTCGGGCGGTGGTTCCTCAGCGGCAGGGGGATCCGGCTTCTGGTGGCTGCGTGCCCACACAGCTGGATAACGGCGCCACGCAAAAGGAAAGTTAAACAGGACCGCCACAAATAGAATCACGAGCACATTCAGTAGTACCGGCGTTAATACGTAATTGAAACCCAGCGCGTGCAGCGCGTCGCTACCCGCCACAGCGGTAAGTGCGGTTGCCCCACCGGGTGGATGGATGCAGCGCATGTAGTACATCGCACCGATGGCAAGCGATACTGCCAAGGATGCGCTGAGTATGGGTTGCGCAATCAGTTTTGCACAGGCAACACCGATAATTGCCGAGATCAGGTGCCCGCCAAATACTGCCCAGGGCTGAGATAACGCACCATGCGGGACAGCAAACAGCAGGACTGCGGAGGCTCCCATTGACGCTACCAGACTGGCGCTTCCGCTCAGCCCAAGGGTTGTCTGGCTGACCAGCATGACGCCCAGTATGCCGGCGAGCCCGCCCAGGGCCGAGACCGTTTTTTCCAGATGACCGGAGCGTCTGAAACCCAGCCCCACGAAGCTGCGCAGGGCGCCGAGCATACTACTGGCGGACATGAGATTTAGTCTTCCAGTGTAGTTCTATACGACGAACGCATGCCGGCGTTCGTGCCGGCCATTGGCTGGCCTGAGTGTTTCCCGGTGTAGTCGCGGAAATGATGGATGGCGTCAAGTCGCCCGGATGACCGATCCAGCCCGGCTTTGGCAATAAAAACCTCGATTCGACCTGGAAGTCGGCCTGGATGGAAATCGTCGATCTGGTTCAGCGTGTTTTTTTCCAGGGCTCTGGCCGCACGGGTGCCGGGCATTTCCATCTCCTAACAATAATCTTGTTATGCATCATAAAATGGCAATATAATAATAAACAAACAATATTTGTTGCATATAGCTATCGATAAACGCGATATAAAGGGCTACCCTGCACCATTATGGATATTGATCAAGCGCGCACCTTTCTTGCTATCGCTGCCCATGGCAGTTTCCTGGAGGCCGCCAACCGGCTACACGTTACCCAGTCCACCGTCAGTGCCCGGATCCAGCACCTGGAGGCCGACCTGGGTGCCAGGCTATTCGTGCGTAACCGTGCCGGGGCCAGTCTGACACCGGCGGGACGCCGTTTCATGCAACATGCCAAGACGCTGGTACTGACGGTGGAGCAGGCACGGCATGATGTTGGCCTGCCCAATCGCTATCGTGCGACGATCCGGATCGGTGGCCGCATCGCCCTGTGGGAGGGTTTCCTGCCGCGTTGGGTCGGCTGGATGCGCAATGCCGATGCTGATATTGCGATCCGCAGTGCGATCGGTTTTGAGGATGACCTGATGCGGTGTTTGATCGAAGGCACCCTGGATATCGGCATGATGTACACCCCCAGTCACGCCCCCGGCCTGGTGGTGGAACACCTGTTCGATGAAACCCTGGTGCTGGTCAGTTCGCGGCCCGATACCCTGTGGCCGGACGAGGATTACATATATGTCGAATGGGGCCCTGGCTTCTACGCCAAACATCGCGAGAGTTATCCGGACCTGGAGCGGCCCGCGCAGGTGGTCACCATCGGCTGGCTCGGGGTGCAACTGATCCTGGCCAATGGTGGTTGTTGTTTTCTGCCGATCCGTATGGCACAGCCCTTCATTGATGATGGTCGTTTGTTCAGGGTTAGCAACGGCCCGGAGTTCAATCATCCTGCCTATATGGTGTTTCCACGGGAAGCGGACAGCGATGTCCTGCGCCTGGCCCTGCATGGTTTACGTGAACTGGCGGGAGGGTTGGAAGGAACAACGCCGACCTGAGCAGGGCTGGGTTTTCCTGCCTTGAGAGCCGGATATGGTATAGGGCTGGACCATGACCGGTGGTGCCTGGATCAGAATCAATCCAGATGCTATTCGCGTCCGGCTATCTGACGCAGACCATCGAGTGCGGTAGTAAATATGTCTGGGTCTCTGTCGCTCGGATATACAATATATGCAGGCAGCGCAAATGTGGGGGCATCTTCGACCCGCTTCAGTTTGCCGGCAGCAATCAACTCCTGTACCAGCCGTAGCGGAAAATACCCGGCCCCCCCTTCGTTGAGGATGTACTGTAATCCAAGCCAGCCAATACCTGCCACCAGTGGGGTCGCAGCCGGTTCGGCAAAATGCATATTGTGTTTATAGAAAAATTCCGGTCCCCAATCCACGTAGACATAATCACGGTCACCCGGCCCGGCTGCGTCGGCACGGGTTGCCACCAGCACGAGTTTTTCCTCCAGCAGATGTTCCACTGTCATCCCGGGACGGCTTTGGGGCGTGTACATCACGCCGATATCGATACTGCCTTCGACCAGCCGTTGCATGAGTTCCTCCTCCAGGCCGATTTCGGCACGTAGAGAAATATCCGGGACATGTTGCCGCATCCAGGACAGCCAGTTGAGTAGCATCTGTTCCCACAGACCGAATCGACCACCTACGGTCAGGGTGGCGCGAAAGCCGGACTGGACACCGACCTCATGGCGGATTTCCTCAACCGTGCGTACCAGCGTGGTGGCATGCCGCTGGAACTGACGGCCCGCCGGCGTCAGGGTAGTGCCTGCCTTGTTACGCACGAACAATGCACAGCCAAGCGTCTCCTCCAGGGTTCGGATTCGCGCACTGACAGTGGACTGGGTGACATGCAGGCGATCGGCCGCGGTGCTGAAATTGCCCGCTGTCACAACGGTGAGAAAGGTACGCGCGAGTTCGGTATCCATAATCGCTCTTTGTATCGATAATGTGAATAGTATTGGCTTAAATTACTCGTTTTACAAATACATTATCGCCATTTAATCTCAATTATAGACACAAGCCCACACCCGGCATGAGGAAGTGAGATGAAACAGTTCATCGTGCAGCATCCCAGGGTAACGCTGGAGATCGGAGGGGAGTTTGTCATCGTGGTTGGGGCACTGATGCACTGACCGCGGTTTCGCATACTCGGGTGATTGTCACCGGGAAGTATGTGGCCCGGTACGTTACCGGGATAGGGTGGTTATGGCCACACAGCAGAAGATACACAGAAATCAAATGTGTTTCATGAAGGAGATTATCCATGTCGAATCTGATCGAGAATTTTCCCCATAACGGTATCGTGACCGTGAACCGCGTCATCATTAAGTCCGGTTATTCAATTGAGGATCTCCAGGAACGGGTGGCGGTTCTCTGTGAGAATGTGAAGACTTATCATTCCGAAAGTGGGTTTATTGGCGGTTTTGTCGTTCTCAATAGCGGCAATATCTCCAATGAGGGTTCAACCGTTGGCCAGGCGGTGGCAAGTCCATTCAAGCATCGAGAAGCTTTGATCGTAACCTTTTGGCGCTCCTTCGATGAACATGAGCTATCGCATCGTAGTGATACTTTCCAGCCCTTGTTCAGGAAGGTATTGGAGTTATGTGAGAATGGCAATGAGGAAATTGCCTACGAGATGCTATGGTCAGGTAAGGCATACAGCCCGGACGATGCAGTACGGGCCCGTTACGCCAAGGAGCAGAATCAACAGGAGCCGCATTACGCACTAGGCTAATACAACGCGCAGTATGATTAGCAATGGTGGGTGCCGTGCGGTCATGAGTAAACGGAAAGTAGCCGATATGAAGCCGATATACCTGAAGCGGGCCTATGAAGATCCCGCCTTGCAGGACGGATTTCGTGTCCTGGTGGATCGGCTGTGGCCGCGCGGCACCACGAAAGAAAAGTTGAAAATCGATGTGTGGGCCAGGGATCTTGCACCAAGCACGCCGTTGCGCAAATGGTTTTCCCATGAATCCGGCAAGTGGGAATCGTTTAAACACCGCTATTTCACAGAACTGGATGAGCACCCTGATGAGGTGGCTCAGTTGCTCGAGAAAATCACTGAAAGCACGTTAACGCTCGTTTATTCAGCCCGCGACGAACAATTCAATAATGCCGCTGCATTGAAGGAATATCTAGAAAATAAACTGGGAATAAAGTGACCCCTCACAGAATAGTCGCCCTGTCCACACTGCGGCTGCAGGATGTCAGTCCAGGACGGCCGGGTTAAGCAGCTAATCAAGGTCCTCGTGTCTGGGGCAGTTGTTCATCATATCTTCAGGTGCCTGTATTCATAGGCATCAAATATTACCTGGAAACCTGTTTCCCATGGCGGCGTGTTTTTGTGTCTGTTCCCTGCCCATGGGAATCACACGGTCCGTTTTCCGGCCCAGTGACGGTTGCGATACTGTCATGGGAACTTTTTCCGGCTCATGTGCATTATTAGGTTGATAGTTGTTAACCGCAAAGGACATGTGATGCGGTAATAAACATACCCTGATAACTGATCTGGAGATATGCACTATGGAGACCAAATCGAAACACACTGTGATAGCCAATGCGCCTCGCCGCAATTTTCTGTTTCAATCGACCGCAACACTCCTGTCCGGAGCATCCATCGCGCTGTTGGCTGGAAAACCTGGCCTGGTGATGGCAAATAATCGTAGTGATGCGGATGCTGAGATGGATGTGCGGATACTGAATACCGCACTTGGAGCCGAGCGCGAGGCAGTTGCTGCCTATGGTGTAGGCGCAGAAAGTGGCCTCCTCGAGACCACGGTGTTGAAGGTGGCCGCAAAATTCCAGGGGCATCACAAGGAGCATGCAGACGTCCTGATTGCAACCATTCGCAAACTTGGCGGGACTGTAGCTGAACCCAGAAAACAATACGATTTCCCGGTTGATAGCCTGAAAAACCAGGTGGATGTGCTGAATTTTGCCGCAGTGCTTGAGCGCGGTGCGGTCAGCGCCTATGCCGGTGCAATTCCGTTGTTTGAAAACCGGGATCTATCCAAAGCGGCAGCGAGCATCCTGGCGGATGAGGCGATGCACTGGTCAATCCTGCGTCAGGCACTGGGGCTTGATCCGGTTCCCGGTGCGTTTTTTTCGTAATGGCGTGTAAGTCATGTGTTTGACTGCAATAAACAGTGATATGCGCGATGGGAAAAGCTGTCTGAGGACAGGGCTTGAGATCCTTTTTTCCCTGTTGTTCATGACGGCGTATGAATTGGTGTGGGCTGCGGCAGGAAACGGGGACCCGGTGCGTGGGGAAATAATATATGGACGCTGTGCGGCATGTCATTCCCTGAATTACAACCGTACCGGGCCCCTGCATTGTGGCATTGTCGGGCGTATGGCAGGAACCGTAAGCGGCTTCGGCTATTCGGTGGCCATGCAGAACGCCAATATTGTATGGAACAGTGAAACACTGGATTTATTCCTTGAATCGCCGATCGCCATGGTCCCAGGGACCACCATGGGGTATGCCGGAATCAATGATTCACGTGACCGACATGACCTAATTGCGTACCTGGAGTATGCCGGCCATTCTGCTGAGTTGTGTGGCTCGAACCTGAGTACTGAAAAACCATGATCACACCTAGTGAATATATGATTTATGTTGAGGGTTGCGTTTATGCCTGAATCGGATCATCAGCCCAGGGGTGTCGTAATGGAATCCCAGGCGCAAGCAGACGATATTATCGTGCTGGACCGAATTCGGTCCGGTGATTGTCGTGCGTATGAGATGGTCATGCGTCGCTACAATCAAAGGCTTTTCCGTGTGGCACGAAGTATTTTACGCAGTGACGATATGGCACAGGATGCCGTACAGGAGGCCTATGTCACTGCGTTTTACAAGCTGGATAAATATGAACCAACGGGAAGTTTTGGGGCATGGCTGACGCGGATTGCCGTTAATGAGGCGCTTATGATCAAGCGAAAAAATCATCGTTTTATACGCGAAGATACATGGAATGTCAGTGTTAATGGCGCCCAGGAAGGAGAGCAGCCAGCGGAGATGTCCGACCCGGAAGATCGTGTGGCTAACGCGGAACTTGCCAGGTTGATCGAGCGAGCGGTGGATGGGTTGCCTGAGGATTATCGGACGGTGTTTGTGTTGCGTGACATACAGCAGTTGAGCATTAAAGAGACTGCGGAAAGTATGGGTGTCAATGAAGCCACCATCAAATCGCGCTTGTTCAGGGCGCGTAATCTCATGCAGCAGATGCTGGACAAATATATATCTGCAGCGGGCATGGAAGTTTTTGAATTTGCCGGTAAGCGATGCGACCGCATGGTGTCACTGGTGCTTCGTAAATTACGGATTCAATAGCTGATGGATTATGGCATGTGACGTGGTGGTATTTACTAGTAAATATGGAGATTCGGTATGGAATTTATACGGGTATGGGTGCATGTGCTGATGCTGGTTTGCGCTGCTACGGGCATTGCGCACGCTGATAACCGGCGACAGGTAAAGCATATCGAGCGGATAGGTCACTTCCAGGATCAGGATTTTCGGAATGATCTGGCTGCGTTGGAAATCATTCGTGAAGGCAGAAGTATATTTCGTTACGATACCTTCGGTGACGAGGCTTTCTGGGGCGATACCCTGCGTTTGCACGAGGCTGTAGCCGGTGCAAATCACGGGGGCGTTGGGCCCGGGCTAAGCCCTGTGACAGCCCTGGCCGTCGGACTTAAGGTGGATAGCCAGGCGCTACCGCATCGGCTTCGTGCCGCCTTGCGGAAAGGGAAGGTCCCATTGGAGGATCCTGCAGTAACCATTGAGCTTCTCAGGCTGAATGCAATTGTGGGGGTTAAAGGGGTTTTTGATGACACGGGAACCCGGTTGACTTCGATTGGAATTACCTGTGCGTTATGTCATACCACGGTCGATAATGAACTCGCAGCGGGGATTGGAAATCGTCTGGATGGCTGGGCGAATCGCGACCTTAATGTGGGCGCCATCATAGCATTGGCGCCAAACTTGCAGCCTCTGGTCGACTTGTTAGCCTTCGTTGACCCCACCATCAATGAAGGAGCGGTCCGTTCCGTGCTCAATAGCTGGGGCCCTGGAAAATTCGATGCTTCGTTGTTGATTGACGGTAAGGCTGTTCAGCCGGATGGATCTCCTGCAGCGACATTGATCCCGCCAGCTTTTGGACTCGCAGGTATGAACCTGCATACCTGGACTGGCTGGGGCTCAGTTGCCCACTGGAATGGCCTGGTTGCCAACCTGGAAATGCGTGGAAAAGGGACCTTCTACGATCCGAGATTGAATGATCCGCTTCGTTTTCCCATCGCAGCTGCGGCGGGGTTCGGTGATGTACGCAGTGTACCTGATCTTGTAACGCCTAAACTGGCTGCCCTGCATCTTTACCAACTGAGTATCCCGGCGCCCAGGCCTCCAGCAGGTAGTTTTAATCAAAAGGCGGCACAACGTGGAAAGACATTGTTCAACACCAGGGCAGAATGTTCGCGCTGCCATGTGCCGCCTTTATTCACGGAGCCGGGCTGGAATATGCATTCGGCAGAGGAGATTGGTATCGATGCATTTCAGGCGGAGCGCGGTCCGGATCAACACTATCGTACCGCTCCCCTTAAGGGGCTGTGGACGCACACGACGGGAGGCTTTTATCACGATGGTCGTTTCAGCACCCTGAAGGATGTGGTGAATCATTACGATGGATTTTTTAATCTTGGGTTATCCGACCAGGATACGCATGACCTGGTGGAATACCTGAAGTCGCTTTGATTATTTTGTCCTGATCATCGTCGCCGGATACGTATGGATGTTGCGAAGTGTTCCCGGTTTCAGGCATGAAGTGGCTACAGCAGGAATAATGTCGAAATGAAATATCAGGAAGTGTGCTCAAAACGATGTCGTTGCATGCAGTTCCGCTATCATTGCAAGCGCTTTGGCATCCAGTCGTTTCTGTGCCGTCTCGAAAAGAATTTGTTCCTCAAAGCGGATATGTTCGCGGAGGTGATCGCCGAAGGGCGCCAGAGACTGTGCCGAAGTGTCGAGCACAAGCGCACGCAAACGGTCATGCTCACCAAGCGTGCGTTCGACCAGGGCAGATTCACCAATGGCCAGGAGTGCTGGAAGTAGTGTCTCTTCCTCAACAATAAAATGCGGCTCCAGATCTTGTCTGAATATTTCAATAATCGACTGCCATTCGGCCTGGGCGGTATCTTTATCGCATCGGGACGCCTTGATGGCACGCCTCGCGAGCACAAGACCACTATGATGATCTCTGGATAGTCCGAGCAGAGCGGGCGCGCGTTTCATAATGGGGAGCCGTGTAGTTGTTTGATTCCGGCCGCCTGTAGTGCCTGATTCAGTAGCCGGTGCACATGCTCCGTGCGATCCAGGGTGAGCGCCTGTGCGGCCAACTCTTGCATACGAGTACTGGTCACGTTGCGAATCGCCCATTTAACCCGTGGTATGGAGGTTGCGCTGATGCTCAGCCCGTCAAAGCCCATGCCCAGGAGGAGGAGTGCACAGCCGGGGTCATTCGCCATTTCTCCACATACGGTAATCGGCTTTCCTGCGCGTCTGGCTGTGCTGGCAATCTCCTGGAGAGCGTTGAGCAGGGCGGGGTGGTGATGGTCCAGTCTTCTGGAAACCCTGGGGTTGTTGCGATCGGTGGCGAGCAGGAACTGAGCCAGGTCGTTGGTCCCCACTGATAAAAAATCCACGCGTCCAGCCAGTTCCTCCAGCTGAAAAATGGTAGCAGGTATTTCAATCATGAGGCCGATATCCGGGCGGGTGACCGGAAAACCCTCATCGACGAGTTGCCGTTCGGCCTGTTCCAGCAGTGCCAGCGCCTGTTCAGTATCCTCAACGTCACTTACCATAGGTAGCAGCAGGCGGAGGTTACCGATGCCGATATCGGCTTGCATCGCGGCACGGAGCTGGGTCAGGAAGATATCCGGATGATCGAGGGTGAGTCGAATGCCACGCCAGCCAAGCGCGGGATTCGGTTCTTCCACATGCATATAGGCCAGCGGTTTGTCGCCTCCGGCATCAAGCGTGCGCAGGGTGACCGGGCGAGGTGCCACCGCTTCCAGTACCTTCCTGTAAAGGGTGATTTGTTCCTGTTCGCTGGGGAAGCGATCGTACAGCATGAAGGGAAGCTCAGAGCGGAACAGGCCAATACCTGCGGAATCACTGGATGAGGATAAAGCGAGGTCCGCGGTAAGGCCGGTATTGGTGTAGAGGGAAATGGCTACCCCATCCGCTGTTTCTGTCGGCAGGTCCCGCAAGCTACTCAGGACTTTGTCGAGTTCATGTTCTTCATCGATCCGTGAGGTAAATTCCGCGCGCAAAGCCGGGTCAGGTCTAAGGTGAACCCGGCCATTGTTTCCGTCGATTACGATCTCCTGGCCATCCAGTACAGTGGGAGGAAGATTCATAGTGCCGACTACCGCCGGGATGCCAAGTGCGTGAGCGACAATAGCCGCATGGGAGAGGGGGCTACCTTCTATCGAAATTACCCCCCGTAATCTTTCTGCAGGTACCAGGGCAATGTCTATAGCGCTGATGTTACGACCGACGAGGATGCTATCCGCCGGGTAATGCTGGATGTGATCATGCGTTCCTTGCAGGCGCAGAAGTATGCGAGTGCCAAGCTCTCGAATATCCGTAGCGCGTTCACACAGGTAGTCATCTCCCATACGCTCGAAGCGCTGTACATGTGCCTCAATAGTGTGGCGCAGGGCGCCTGGCGCCCAGTTTCCGGAATGAATATTCTTTATTACCGAATCGAATATTTCAGGGCTGTCCAGCATCAACAGGTATGCCTCAAAAAGCGCACGGTCAGCAGATGAAAGCGTGTCAGCTAGGTCGGTATCAATTTTCTCGATATCTGCACGAACGGAGGCCACCGCCTGCTGGAATTTCAGCTCCTCATTTGCAGGGTCGTCCGGGATGCGGTCAGGAACCGCGTGGAGTTCTGCTGCAAACAATACGACCCCCGTACCGAAGGCGATGCCTGGAGCGCCGGGTAGACCATCGAAGTTACGTGACTCCCCGGTATCGTTCCGACATAGGCTGCAGACATCGCCATTGGCGCGGGCATAGCCGATTGCGCTGCCCAACTGGGCGGCCAGGGTAGTCAGAAAGGCTTCGTCAGCGTCATCGAAACGACGCGCCTCACGCTGTCGTACCAGAAGCACTCCCTGGACCCGGCGCCTATGCGTCACCGGGACGCCCAGGAATGCCTGAAAGCGGACAATCTCAGGTGTAGTGGGAATGTCAGATGCCAGGTCGTCCGACAGGCAGGGAATATTGATAGGGTGGCTGCTATTGGCCACCCGGCCAATCAGTCCCTGGCCAAAGCCTGCTTCAACCCGTCCCACCAGGTCGGAAGAAAGACCGTCTGTGGCAGCAAACAGATGACGTCGTTGCTCGTGATCGGTGAAATATATGGTACATACATCAGCAGCCATGACCTCGCGGGTACGCTGCACGATGATCTTTAATGCTGTATCCAGGTCCGGTGCCGAATCCACTTCACGAACAATGCGAGTAAGCGAATCCAGTCTGTGGTGATGTTTTGAGTGTTCAGAACTCATGCCGGAAACCCTGAATTGACAACGTCCAGCACAGCATATTTGTTAGTGAGCAACATGCAATTCTCCTGTATCTGGCCTAGCCTCTGCGTATTGCCCTAACGAGAAAGACCAGCAGGCTGAAATAACACAGTGACCACACCAGTGCGGACAGCCACAGGATGACATCGGCTATAGAGGGAATCAGCCAGGGTCCGAAAACCCGCAGCAGCACTGCAAGCGCCAGAAAACGCTGGGCAGAACTGAGCCAGTGGGGAGCTATTTGGCTACGTGACTGAAGACGGACGAGCCGGCCCATCATGGTGAAGGTAATCGTACCGATTCCCCCGGCACCGAGCGCGTGCATCGCCTCGATTTCGCTGTGTAATATGTCAAGCCGGGCAAAACCGAGCAGCACCAGCCCCATTACGATCCACACATAGCTCATGTGTAAAGACCACAATTCCGCTATATGCCATATACCGAAGCTTTTCCAGTCCTTGAGTCGAAGCATCAGGATACCGGCAAGGAGCCAGGCCGTAACCCCGGCACCAATGGCGGGTAGCGGGGTGAATTCGAAAACAAGGAAGCCAACCATGGCGATTATGCTGGCAAACTCACGTACCGGTTGTGCAGGGATAATCGCAAGGGGTTTATTTCTGCGCAGGGCACCAACGGTGGTGGCCGGGATCAGTCGCCCTCCCATGACAATAATCAACAGGACAATAAGATACAGTGAAAGAAGCAGGCCCTGACGGGTAATGCCGAAAAGAGGAAGCAGGCCTGCACCGAACAGTATCAGCACCACGGCTGCCAGCATCAGTAGAATAGCGGAGAAGACACGGTTCTTATTGCGTTTTGCAGCGCTGAAACGCTTGGCACCCGCCAGTGCTACCACCAGGGGGAAGATCGCTGACCATGCGAAAAGCAAAGTGACCGGAATCCCGGGTACAAACCAGATAAGCCTTGTCGTAACCCATAACATTGCAACTACAGTCAATTGTAAAAAGGACAAGGAAGGCAGCAGATAACCGGCAATGACCGCAGCTGCATAACCAAACAGCATCTCCTCGACATGCCATAGGGTGGGTGGCAACTGCGCCGGTGCTGGCAGGCTGCCGGTGCGCATCAGCAGCCAGACGGGAATACTGGCCAGAGCGAGGAATGCAGCGCCAGGAAAGAAAAAACGGGAGGGCCGGATACGCTGATCAGCGGAAGATGGTATAAGCTGCATCATGTAGAGCGGATACCAGTCAGGATCGGCATTTATTTCCGGCCATTAATATCCGGGTATGCCAAGAAGAGAAGGCGTATTGAAATTCGCATGTCCAGTCAGCCTGGTCGGCCGTCAATACGGGGTTTGACCAGGATGGCGGCATATGAAATCACAAATATTCCGAATGCCATACCCCAGAACACACTGGCCAATACGATCCACGCGGTGTAATTGGCTGGGATGATGATCGGTAAAAATACCCGTGTAACGCCTGCCAGATTGATCAGAATAAAGGCCCAGCTCATGGCCGCTTTTACCTGTAACACCCGACCCGTGTGGCCCAGGGAAACGCGGGCCATCATGCCGAGCGTCATGGTACCGATCCCAGCCGTGGTAAAAGCGTGTATGGCCAGCAAGGGGTTTATCCAGCCAGCTGAGGCAGCCGCCTTCAGGACGAAACCTGCTACGATCCAGGCGTAACCCAGGTGCAACACCCAGACTAGAGGCACCGTCCATACCTTGTTCTGATACCAGCCGAGCAAGCGCATACCGTGTACCACTGCGGCAAATAAAGCAGCACTGCCGATGATTGCAGGTGCAGCGGTTGTCAGGTCCAGTACTATGACGGCAATCACACTCGCTATGGACAAATATTCTATCGTTTTCCAGCGTCTGGTTTTGCCCCCGGTGATGCCATTTACGGTAAAGGAGGGGATTACGCGCCCACCCAGAATGACGATCAACAGGATGATCATGTAAACGGCAAGATAGATGCCGGTTCTTGCGGTGGACGATGTGAAGCCTAATGCCTGCAGGTGGACCAGAATATTCGATGCGGTAAGCGCAGTCAGGACAACCAGGAAGACCAGGTTGTGACGTTGTCGTTTGCGCAGGATCGGGATTGCCAGGGATAGCCCCAGTACAGGAAGAAATGCTGTATCGATCAGGGCAATGCTCCAAGGCGGTACTATATCAGAAGCGAACGGTGCAATTCGACCGGCAGCCCATAATATGACCAAGCCTGCCAGTGCTTTCCCGCTGGGAGTCTGTATGCCCGTCCAGTTGCGTACCGCAGTCAGTAGAAATCCGGCTATCACGGCCACGGCATATCCAAAAATCATTTCGTGGCTGTGCCAGGTAATAGGGCTGAAATACGCAAACTCGAAGCCTCCGTACGCAAAACTGTATGCCCACAACGTAACCAGCAGGATTGCACTGATGCCTGCCAGCAAGAAGAAGGGTCTGAACCCGAGATCAAAAAGAGCGATCCGTGTATCAGACCTGGAGCGGCTGGATTCTTCAATATTCAATAGTGGCATCTTTTCGACAACTCGCTGCTCTCATCTTTCGCCCTGAAATAGGGTAGTCCTGTATGCCCGTTCGTGTTCGCATAACGGTGAATCAGTCGGCCATTTGGTCCTGTCCACCTCGGCGCTCTCTGCATGGCATAAAACTGTCGCGAATTGCCACATAGAAAAGGCATGCCTTCGGAAGGGCAAAACGACCCGACTAAAATATGGTATATAATATACTACAATAGGGGGCGGGTGCGAAGCCTGGTGAGACAAGGTGTATTGGTTGGCGTAGCATAAGTGGATGCTGGTATAAGATCCTCGCTATGCCATATTGGACGAAAGGACATTATGTATGCGATTAACGACATTTTCGGATTACACCCTGCGGGTGTTGACCTATCTTGGGACCTGTCCCGATCAACGGGTAACGGTAAGGGAGATTGCGGATGCCTACGGGATTTCCAAGCACCATCTTATGAAGGTGATCCAGTTTCTTGCGGATGAGGGCTACGTGGAAACCACCCGTGGGAAGGAGGGGGGCGTGCAGCTGAAAAGCAGACCGGATCGCATCCGTATCGGCGAGCTGATACGCAAGTCGGAAGCGGATACGGTGCTGGTGGAGTGTTTTTCCCCAGACGCATCGCAATGTTGCATAGAGAAAGTATGCGTCCTTCGTGGCGCACTTTATAAAGCCACGCAGGCATTTTATGCTGTGCTGGATACCTATACGTTGGCGGATATGATCGCAAACCGCGCGCCGCTTGCGCGGTTGTTGCAAATTGCGTAGTAGCCGGGTGGAAACTCCCTGGTGGGTAGGCTGCTAATGTTCGCCTTTCGTACGTAGCAGTCCAGCCAGACGATTCCCCTGTTTCTGTGGGCCGCCGCGCGGGAATATTTCGTGCAGGTGATGATTGCTGCCTAGCTCGGGGCCCCACACCTTGCGAAAATGCTTGATGATTTCACGTACGTTGGCCTGAACCTGGCGCCGTTCATAAAAATCACGCAGGAAGCGGATAACCTCCCAGATTTCATCTGTCAGTTCCAAGCCTTCGTGCTCGGCCTCGGCCCTAACGAAGGCTTCCGACCAGTCACCAAGGTTGACGAGATAACCCTCGCTGTCCGTCTCCACTTCATGGCCATTGACCTTGAGGGTGCGTGTTTGCATGCCTGGATAGGCAATACTTCCGCTTTCTCCACCACCCGGCGCGCCGAATTCAGCTACCGAGTCAGCGTCTGTGGGAGACCAAAGGCTGATATCAACATCCCCCTCCAGACGACCATGGTAACGGGTTGAGCCGTTAACCACGACTTTTCCGCTTGCGGGTGGCATGTCGAAGATGGCGGTACCTTCGCGGTCCGTGCTGCCCTGGATGGGGTTTTCCGGACTGGTGTCGAGGTATAGGGTAACCGGGGTTCGCTTGACGGGTTCATTAGTGAATTTCATCGAAACATGAATACGCAGCATTAAGGTTATCTCCCGATCATCACGTTAGGTATTGGCATATATATACAACAAGTATCGGCATTCTAACAAATATATTGAATACATGATTATGCCGAAGTGAATATCTTTGTAACTCCCAAATGGGGGGTGATGCTTTCATTCCGCATGGCAACGTGAGATTTCCTGTGGACCTGATCCTGACTGTATACAGACAAGACACGCCATATGCATGGCGAATGATTCCGGTTGATGTTATTCCCGCACATCCAGCGAACCCGATGAGTGAAAACTGCTGAGGCTTGAGGAAGGACTCATAAACACACCGCCAATATCTTCGGGTAAACCTGAAATTATAGTATTTCGCATCAAAGAAATATTTTATCTGAATCGGGATGACTGGTAACCGCTGGCTCCCAAAAATATTTTATAAGACACTCGCGCGCCCATTACCATGTCGGATTCGCCATAAGATTCGGTGTACAACTGCTCGTCCCGATAGTCACAGCCGTCATTAAAGATCCCACGTTTTTGCCGTGAACAGGCTCTTTTCTCATCGCCGCATATCCGCGCCTCCCATCGGTATTAAGAGCCTTATCTATCGCATATGCGAATATTAATGATCAATAAATATCGTTTGTTATTAATTAATGCGAAATATATTGTCTCCGCGAACAGTATTTTTTATGACCTATTTTGGATGCTGGCTTGCCGGAGTGAGCCCAACGACAGTGGAATGAAATACTACTTCCCTGCATGAACAGCAACACAGGATCCATGCGTCAGCCAGTACGCCCAGGTAAATATGGTTTTTATACGCCTTGAAAATGGCATACCTGTTAACTAGCAAATAAAAAGGGTTATTTATGCTGAGGGAAGAAAACATATCATTTGAGTTAGCCGATGAAGTTATACAACCCATATACATAGACCCCCCTAAGGTATTGCAGAATCTCTCGGAGAGTGCGGGGATTCGGTTCAATGGCAATGAGCCATGGGATATCCAGATATACGACCCTGTTGTATACCAGCGCATTCTTACGCAGGGTTCGCTCGGATTCGGCGAGGCCTATATGGATGGTCTCTGGGACGCTGAGCGGTTGGACGAATTATTCACGCGAATTTTGCGTTTTGATCTCGATCAGAATCTTGTCGGCTGGGCCAGAGTCAGGTTGCTCGGTGAAGTGGCCAGGCAATGCCTTTTCAATCTTCAGTCGAGTCGTCGCGCCTTCCAGGTAGGAGAGCAGCACTACGATATCGGGAATGATGTATTCAGGGCCATGCTGGACAGGAGCATGAGCTATTCATGCGGCTATTGGCAATATTCAGATGATCTCGAGCAGGCCCAGCACGATAAGCTGGATATGATCTGTAGAAAACTCGAACTGAGACCAGGCGAACGATTATTGGAAATTGGCTGTGGATGGGGCGGCCTGGCACGGCATGCCGCTAAATATTTTGATGTGGAAGTCACTGGTATAACAGTTTCGAAAGAGCAGCAGAGCCTTGCAATGGAACGTTGTAAAGGCCTTCCCGTGCAGATTAAATTGATGGACTACCGGGATCTGGACGGTGAATATGACAAACTGGTCTCGGTTGGTATGTTCGAACATGTCGGTCCAAAGAATTACGCGGTTTATTTTGATACGGCTTCCAGGTTGCTGAAGGATGATGGCCTTTTTCTGCTGCACACGATTGGTATCCATTCCACCTCAAGAACGGTGGATCCCTGGATTGACAAGTACATATTCCCAAATGGCAAGCTTCCTTCAGCGCAAGAGATCGCCAGCTCGATAGACACCCGTTTCCTGGTTGAAGATTGGCACAACTTCGGAACTGACTACGACCGCACGCTTATGGCTTGGTGGGATAATTTCGATAGCGCCTGGCATCAACTGGAATCAAAGTATGATCGGCGCTTTTATCGAATGTGGAAATACTACCTCATGAGCTGTGCCGGATTCTTCCGTTCCCGTCAGGGACAGCTCTGGCAATTGGTGTTAAGCAAGCGTGCCCGTTCATCGGTCTACCGGTCGGTTAGATAAAAAGTATATGAATGGATGAATCCTGGATGTTGCACAGAGCCATAGCGACATATGGTGATGAGGTCAAAGTGGTTACTAGTTTTTATTTGAATTAATGGAGGTACACATGAGTGGGCTTATAGCGGGTTTTCCGGCTGACGGAATTGTAACCGTCAATCGCGTCATCCTGAAACCTGAATATACCGTTCAGGATCTTGAAGACAGGGTCTCGGAACTTTGTGAGGTCGTGAAGACCTACCATAGCGATACCGGGTTCTCGGGAGGGTTTGTATGTCTGAACAGCGGCCAAATATCAAATGAAGGATCTACTGTCGGGCAAGCGGTTGAAAGCCCTTTGAAAGGGAGTGAGGCACTCATCGTCACGTTCTGGCACAGTTTTGAAGAGCATGAAAAATCACATGCCAGTGACAAATTCCAAACCCTGTTCAAGCGTACCCTCGAACTTTGTGAAAACGGGAATGAGGAAATTGCGTATCAGATGCTCTGGTCGGGCAAGGCATATGACCCCAAGCAGGCGGAAGCGGCTCGCCAGGCCAAGGAAAAATATGCCCATGGCTGATCCTTCATCCATCTAGCCTGTATCGGGCGACAGGGTTGTGTTCTTCCATTGCGCCACCTTGTCGCCCAAACCATGAATATATGAGTAAGTGAGTTACTGATGTCAGATGTTTCTGAGCCTGAGGCGCAACACCTTAGCGGGGCTGGTTCCAGAATGGCCTGCTCCATATTCAATTATGGAAATATAGCGGCAGTGTTGGCGCCGATTCCGTTGGGTATGTTATGGATAGGGATGTCGATCATTGTCTACGCCATGAATCGACATCATCCCAATTCCAAGGTCGGGTATTACACCCAGCAGGCGGGTTACCGCTTTTACGGAATAATCGGCGCATTCGTAATCATAGCCAGTTCGTTTCCCAAACATTCGTTCTATTACTATATGGCTTCGTGGGCGATTGCCGCCGCTATCCTGATTCCACTTTCCATCCGGGATTTATACCGAATCCGACGCGATGAGTGGCCGGATATTGTTGTAATGGAAAATGAGGCTGGTGAGGTCCTATAGCCGTAACCAGCCCTTTTGCAGTTTCATGTGCGCTCCACCCACAATAATGGGAATCCGTGGGTGATGGTTGTGGAATGGAGAGGAGGGGTGCAGGCCGTGCCCTGCAATGCATTGGGGCAGAGGAAACAGGGCTCCCTTGTGGCCGCCACTGATCCTGGATCGACTTCAATGTCGGAATGGTGTCCCGGAGAGGAGTTGAACCTCCGACCTAGCGCTTAGGAGGCGCTTGCTCTATCCAACTGAGCTACCGGGACGAAATCGTCGTCGATGCGGGTGTATGTCCATACTTCAGTATCTGGTGGAGCCGAGGAGGATCGAACTCCTGGCCTCCGCATTGCGAACGCGGCGCTCTCCCAGCTGAGCTACGGCCCCGGTGATGCTGGAACATATTCTGTAACGGCACGTATTGTACCGTCCTGATGAGATTGTGGCTATGGCCAATCAGCGTGAATGGCTGCGTAAGTAGAGTCGTTCCAGGTGCTTGATCAGGCTGATCAGCCTGGCTTTCTGTTGCGGGTCCAGATTGATGAAGTGTCCTCCTACGCGTACCTGATTGCTCAGATGGTCAGAGCGCACGAAGCGTATTTCCACTTCGCTACAGATTGGCTCGCCCGATGGATGGACGATGGTGCATGCGGGTAGCAACTGCCCCTGCCTGGGAGGAACGAGGGTGTTGAGGCGAATACCCAGCCCCGAGGACGACAGGTCTGAGAGGTGGGCTTGCACCTTGGGGTCATCCTGGAGCGGGATGTTGACTTCGAGGCCGGCTTCCATCCCCACTGGCACCCGATAGTGATTACGGCGCTGAATGTGCAGCAACAGTTTTGGTAGTGCGGCGTAATAGAGGGCGATTCCGCGCTGCTCTTCAATGCGCGTCACTGTAGTGGCGAAGCGATATTCCACGCCATGCAATCGACACCTGGCCCGCAGCTTTTTTACTTTGGCGAGTGCCGCCTGGCCGATGGGGCTGTTGAGTTCGTCCAGAATCATCAGGTCACGGCCCGGGTATACGCGCAGGATGGCGCTGATGAAATGGTTGTCTATACCGGGGATGCATACATCGAGCAGGCAATGACCATCCTTCATGCGTTGAAGGTTGCGGGCGATCAGTGCGGATTTGGTAATGCGCTCAGTTGTGGAGTGGGTATCCAGCCCCTCGTCAGGGCTGGATGCTGTATGGAGGGACATGGACAGGGGTAAGCCGTCTCCGTCAGGATCAGGCCGAGCCGAGTATGCGGTGTGCCAGTCCCGACGGAGTACGCCCGTTGGCCTGATAGGTGTTGTCGATATCCTGGTGCTGGCCACGTAACATGCCCAGGATCATCTTTACCTGTTGACGGCCGAGTTCGATGGCGCCGCCATTGACTCGGTTATGCTGCTGGCAGTCCCGTAGCCGTTCCAGTAGCTCAGACCAGTGGCGCAGGAGTGTGCCGTCCCGGTCGGCCCAGCTTAGATACTGCTGCATGGGTCCTGAATCTGCACCGTAACCGGCCATGCCGGCAAGCCGGGCGCGTTCTCCTGCATACTGTTCCAGTGCCTGCAGGAGTTGCTGCTTGTGCTGTACGGTATCTTCCAGCAAGGGACTGTCCATGGTGGCGAGGGCGCTACGCTCCTGTGCCAGGCAGTCCGCCAGTTGCCGTACCGCATCCCGTTCCGCCTGGAGCAGTTGGTTCAGGTGCGAGAAGTGTTCTTCGCGGTTCATGGCGATCGAAGCTCCTAGTTCAGGCCGCTGAGGGCCTGTTCCATGCTCATCATCTTGTTGGCGATCTGCAGCGGGTTGACCTCGAAGCTGCCGTCATTGATCGCATTGCGAACGGCGCTGACGTGCTGTTCGTTGACGACCGGTTGCTCGGCAATACGGGACTCCGCGTTGCGCAACAGCTGGGCGGCCGGGGTGAGGCTGACGCTGTCTTTGCTACCGGATGCGGCAGTACCCTCGGTAGTGGCCGCTTCCGGGTTCGCAGCGCGTGCTGACGTGGTTCCGGCAGTATGGCTCGTTACCGTTGCTAAGTGATTGTTTTTAATTTCCATTCTACGTCCCTCAGGGGGTATGTTTGCTCTGGTCGCTAAGTGTATCGTCAATTGATTCAATTACTTTAGTGGCTTTTTGTGACCCTGTGCTCAAAGCGTCACTTTTACGACGCCCTGGGATATCACTCGACCTTCTACCACCCGTTTCGAGCCATTGCTCTTGATGCGAATAAGGTCACCGGAACCTCCATCCGCCATGGCCTGGCCACTGGAGCGAATCATGAAACCGGGTTTGCCGGTGATCAGGGTCACCCGTTCTCCCCGCTTGACCAGCATTGGGGCCTCGATCATGAGTGGGTTGAGCACCGTGTTGGAACCCATGGACCGTTTGGCCAACTGGCCGATGGCCAGTTGTATGTCATCGTAATAGCCACGCGACAGAGTGGCCAGGTCGCGTTCCACCAGGCGTACCATGTCCTCGGTAATCTGGTCGCCCCGGGCCAGTGGCCGGGTGGTGACCAGGACTTCTCCATATAGAGAAACCCGGGCGGAGGCATAGATCGTCCAACCAGCGGCCGCGTTACAGCGTACCCCGACAGTAGTGTTCCCCAGGACCCGGGAGCCGGGCGGCATGAAGGCCTCAAGATTGCCGCTGCAGGCGGCAAGTCTTAGCCGCGGATCCAGGCGCCCCATCTTTACCTCACCGGGGCGACCGTGGGCGGCAAGCACCTGTTCCTCCAGCGCCTCCTGGGCCTTGGCGAGGATTTCGTCATTATCCTGAATTTCCTCACTATTACATGTGGTTGCAAACAGAAACAGCAAGCCGAGCAGGACGTAGTTACGAAGTTTGGACGTGTTTTTCATGGCCAGTTTCCAATGGTTATACCGGGTCTGATCCGAATGGGTTTCGAATGCCTTGCAGGGATAAAAGCAAATGCCATGCCCGCTATATCCATTCGTAAAGGAAAGGCTTTCTGCGCCGATACCCAGCCTGAATCAGGTCGGGAAGTGGCAGAAACGGAGAACACCCCAATGAGTGGAATTCTGGCAAGTGTTGATATGCGTACCCAACTGGCCGGCCATAACCGGCTGGAGTTGCTGCTGTTCCGCCTGGCAGGCAAGCAGCGCTTCGGGATCAACGTATTCAAGGTGCAGGAGGTTATCCAGTGCCCGCCGTTGACCACGGTGCCGAAATCCAATCGCATCATTCGTGGCATTGCCAATATGCGTGGCAAAACCATTCCGGTTATGGATTTGTCGATGGCCATCGGCGGTCCCCGTATCGACAATGTCGAAGACAAGTTTGTGGTGGTGACCGAATATAATCGCACCACCCAGGGCTTTCTGGTCAATGCCGTTGACCGCATCGTCAATATGAATTGGGAAGAAATTCTGCCGCCACCCAAAGGGGCGGGCAGGGCACACTACCTGACCGCCGTCTCCAAGGTGGAGAGCGAACTGGTCGAGATCATCGACGTGGAAAAGGTGCTGGCGGAGGTGATTGGCGCCGAAGAGGCGGTGTCCAGCGAACTGTTGCAGGAAGCCCATGAAGATGATGGCATCGAGGAAAATATCCATGTACTGGTAGCGGATGATTCCTCCGTGGCCCGCAATCAGATCAAACGCACACTGGATCAGCTGGGCATACAGTGCACCCTCGCCAAGGATGGACGGGAAGCCCTGAACAAACTCCAGGAATGGGCCGACGAGGGAGGCCCCGCGGTGACAGAACGCATCTTCATGGTGATCTCCGATGTCGAAATGCCGGAGATGGATGGGTATACCTTTACCACCAGTGTCCGCTCCGATCCCCGCATGCAAGGCCTGTACATCCTGTTGCATACCTCGCTCAGTGGTGTGTTCAATAATGCCATGGTGCAGAAAGTGGGTGCCGATCAGTTCATCGCCAAGTTCCAGCCGGATATTCTGGCAGGTGCGGTGTTGAGCCAGCTCAAACGATGGAAGGAACAGCGTGCCGCGGTGCGCAGCTAGGGCACCGGCTGTAGAAATAGGAATTAACGCGTGTTTCCAGATGTCGTTCCCCGGTATGATCTCCGGTATCAGCAAGAGACATTATGGCTGCAGGGCGAGTACCTGCTGGCCAGCCGTGGATCCGTCGTAACCACGCGCCCACCCACCGCCTGGAGTAAGGAATCAAGGGATTGAAGGACGCACGTTTTGCTTCCAATGAATACGAAGCCTTTCGGGCCTTTCTGGAAAAGGCCTGCGGCATCGTGCTGGGCGACAACAAGCACTATCTGGTGATGAGCCGTCTCGGCAAGGTGCTGAACGAGGCTCATCTCGGTTCGCTTGGAGAGTTGGTGCGCAAGCTGCAGCAGGAGCGCAATGGCGTGCTGCGCGAGCAGGTGGTCGAAGCCATGACCACCAACGAAACCTTCTGGTTCCGTGATCGTCATCCCTACGAAATCCTTCATAACCGGATTTTGCCCGAACTGGCGAACCGCAAGATCCGCAATGCCCGCATCTGGTCGGCGGCCTGCTCATCAGGGCAGGAACCCTATTCCATCAGTATGGTGGCAGAGGAGTTCCAGTCCGCCAATCGCGGCAGTGGCCTGTTGGATATACAGATCGTCGCCACGGATATCTCTCCGGCCATTCTGCAGGAAGCCAAGGATGCCTATTATGACCCCCTGGCGCTGAGCCGCGGCCTGTCAGCGGAACGCAAACAGCGATTCTTCGTACGCGATACCCAGCACTGGTCTGAACGTTGGCAGGTGAAACCGGAGATACGTCGCCGGGTGCGTTTCACCCAGGCGAACCTGCTCCAGAGTTATGCAACCCTCGGCAAGTTCGATGTGATCTTCTGCCGCAACGTATTGATCTATTTCTCCGCCGAGTCCAAGACCGATATCCTCGCCCGCATGGCCCGTGCCCTGAATCCGGGGGGCTACCTGGTGCTGGGAGCCTCCGAGTCCATCACCCAGTACTCGGAAGAGTTCACCATGGAGCGCTGCCAGCCCGGGGTGATCTACCGTGTGAAGGACAACCTGCGCTAGGGCCTTAGTCGCTCCGGTGCAGACCGTGCGTACAGGCCTGGATACCAGCGGGCAGCATTCATTCCCGACCTTCGTAATCCTGGCGGTGTTATCTCTCCGCAGCCCTGATTCCCGTTTCCCATATCGGCAAACCCTTTGCCGCCGGCGGTGATGTCTTGCCGCCCGGCAAGCTGGCGGCCGCCTGGAATACAACCTAACTAAATGTTTTTATTGGTGTGCCTCCTGTTGGCATGGCCGTTGCTACGTTCACTGCAACGAACCGTATTGGACGATCGAACCATGCCGATGAATCTCGATAACTATTTAGGCTACCTGGGCAATGCCCTTGAGTTGCGCGGCAAGCGCGCGGAGGTGCTGGCGTCCAACATGGCCAACGCAGACACCCCCAATTACAAGGCTCAGGACTTCGACTTCAAGTCGGCCCTGAGTCAGGCCCAGGGTGAACAGCTGACCATGCGCACCAGCCGTGAAGGGCATATCACTCCGAACGGGGCAGGCGCCGGCTTGCAGCCGCAGATGCAGTACCGCATCCCCAACCAGCCTTCTCTGGACGGCAATACCGTGGATGTCCAGATGGAGAAGGGGGCCTTCACCGAAAACTCCGTTCAGTACCAGGCTACGCTGAGTTTCCTGGACAGCCGCATCAAGGGCCTGATGGCCGCGCTGCGAGGAGAGTAAGCCATGTCTCTGTTCAATATCTTTGATATCTCCGGTTCCGCCATGAGCGCACAGAGTGTGCGTCTCAATACCACCGCAAGTAACCTGGCCAATGCCGACAGCGTAAGCAGCAGCACCGAGGAAACCTATCGTTCCCGCGAGCCGGTATTTGCTGCGGTCATGAAGAATCTGCACAGCGGAACACCGGAGTCCGTCGGGGTGCGGGTAGCCGGGATCGTGGAAAGCGACGCCCCGCTGGAAAGCCGCTATGAACCCGGTAACCCCAAGGCCAATGAAGAAGGGTATGTGTTTCTGCCCAATGTGAATGTGGTGGACCAGATGGCCAACATGATTTCGGCCTCGCGTTCCTACCAGAATAATGTCGAGGTGCTCAACACCTCCAAACAGCTGCTGCTGGCCACCATCCGGCTGGGCCAGTAACCATCCTTGAGGATTTGATGCCATGACAACCGTGAACAGCAGCAGCCAGGACTATGCGAACCTCCGCACCCTGAGCGAGCTCAACAGCAAGAATAATGATCGCACCGAACTTGGCCAGGCAGATTATCTGGAACTGATGACTACCCAGTTGCAGAACCAGGACCCCTTTGCACCAATGGAGAACGGGGATTTCCTGGCGCAGATCGCCCAGTTCAGCGCCGTGTCTGGCATACAGGAACTGCAGACGTCCTTCGATCAGCTGAGCCAGTCGCTGGTGTCGAACCAGGCCCTGCAGGCGACCGGACTGGTGGGGCACTCGGTACTCGCCCCCACGGGGATTGGCGCGCTGGAGGAAGGTGGCTCGGTGAAGGGCGTGGTTGATGTGCCGGCCAGCAGCAATAAGGTCAGCGTGACCATCTTCGATAATGCCGGCCAGACCATACGCACCCTGAGCATGGGAGGACAGGCCGCCGGGCAGGCCCAGTTCCAGTGGGATGGTTTGATGGATAACGGCGAATACGCGCAACCGGGCAGTTATTTCGTTGCCGCCAGTGCCAACTACAACGGCAGTGAAGTGGCACTGGACTCACAGCTTTATTCCACCGTCGACAGTGTCACGCTGGGGCGCGACGGTGGCCTGCTACTGGATTTGCGGGGAGTCGGTCAGTTGGACTTCACCAACGTTAGCCAGATTCTCTGATTGAACAACTAGCTGAAGGAGTAACACCATGCCTTTTCGTACAGCACTGAGTGGTTTGAATGCATCTTCCGCCGAACTGCGGATTATCGGTAACAACGTGGCCAATGCCAGCACCACGGGCTTCAAGCAATCCCGTGCCGAGTTTGCCGATATTTTCGCCAGCTCCAACCTCGGCGTGACCGCCAATGCCATCGGCAGCGGGGTGCGCGTTTCCTCCGTTTCCCAGCAGTTCACCCAGGGCAACATCGGCTTCACCGATAACAACCTCGATCTGGCCATCAGCGGCCAGGGCTTTTTCATCATGAATGACAATGGGGTGAACGCCTATACCCGCGCCGGCGCCATGAGCGTGGATCGGGACGGGTATGTGGTCAATAACCAGGGCCAGCGCCTGACGGTGTTCAGTGCTGACAGCAACGGCACCATCACCGGCGCCACCGGTGACCTGCAGCTGGACCGGTCCGATATCGCGCCGGTGGCCACCACCCAGGTGGAGATGTCCGCCAACCTGAACGCTGCGGCGGCGGTGCCGGGATTGATTCCGGGTGCTGTGATCACCCCGGCCACGCCTACCTCGCTGTCGGTTGGTAATTACACCGCTGCAGCAGCAGATGGAACGGCCGCGACTGCGGGTGCCTATACGGCCACCAACAACCTGCCCGCCATCGGGTCCTTGAACTTCTCCGGTGCCAACCAGGTGTCGTTCAATGTGAGCGACGGTACGGATAATTTCACTGTTTCCCTGGCGACTGATTTCAGCGGTGATCCCGATTACACCAACTTCCTGGCGGACATCAATAACCAGCTGAGTACCAACAATGTGGATGCGACCGCCAGTGTGGTGGGTGGTCAGCTGGTGTTTACCGATACGCAGTCCACGGGCGCCGGCAGTGCCGCACCGGTCATTTCCGCGGTAAACCTGGATGCCGATGGCGGGGCTGATCCTTTCCCGAGCGATTTCATCACCGGCACCGGTACTGCCGGCCAGGCCGCCGTCGCATCCACGGACCCCGCCTTTGCCATCAGCATTGACGGCAACCAGTTTTATACCGAAGCGGCCGCGATCGGGGGGACCGTGACCGGTGCCGAACTCGATAGCGCTCTGGCCACCTTCCTGGGCACCACCGCGGGTGCGGGTTATAGCATCACCAGCGGTTCCTTTGCCACCAATGACCTGGTGCTTGCCAAGGCAGATGGCACCCCCGTCAGCATCACCATCGACAGCAACTGGAGCGGCACCCCCGCGGCCCTTGGGACCTCAACGGCGAATAATGGCACCCCGGCCGTCATCGGTCCTGTCACCCAGGTTGCCTTCGATCCCAACGATTCCAGTACCTACAATAATTCCACTTCGGTGACGGTCTACGATTCCCTAGGCGCCTCGCACCTGTCCACCATGTATTTCCGCAAGACGGACGTAGCCAACCAGTGGGAGGTATACAACTACGTGGATGGTGTGGCCCAGGGCGGTGCCCAGACCGTACAGTTCAATTCCAATGGCGGTATCGCCTCCGGCGGCGTGATTACCATCGGCCCATTCAATCCCGGTGGCGGTGCCGCGGACCTCACCTTCGATGTTGATTTCACCCAGACCACCCAGTATGGCAGTGGCTTCAACGTGAATGCCATGGACCAGGATGGATTTACCACCGGCCGCCTGAGTGGCATCGATATTTCCGATACTGGCGTAATCACCTCACGATTCACCAACGGCCAGTCCCGCACCCTGGGACAGGTGGCGCTGGCGAATTTCAACAACACCCAGGGCCTGCGTCAGCTCGGTGATACCAGCTGGTCCGAGAGCTACGATTCCGGGGCACCGCTGATCGGTACCGCCGGTTCCGGCAGTCTGGGGCTGATCGAATCCGGTGCGCTGGAAGGTTCCAACGTGGACCTGACCGCGGAACTGGTGGGGATGATTACCGCACAACGTAACTTCCAGGCCAATGCGCAGGTGATCACCACTGCGGATACGGTCACCCAGACCATCATCAACATCCGTTAGGAATAGGGGCTCACCATGGACCGCATGCTGTACCTTGCCGCCAGTGGCGCTTCGCAGATCATGAATCGCCAGGCGGCCAACACCCATAACCTGGCCAATGCCAGTACCACGGGGTTCCAGGCTGATCTGTCCGCTGCACGTGCCCAACCGGTGTACGGGGAGGGGCATGCGAGCCGGGTATACGCCATGGCGGAACGTCCCGGTACCGACTTTGCTCGCGGCACCATTATCTCCACGGGCAGAGATCTGGATGTGGCGGTCAATGGTGATGGCTGGATTGCCGTGCAGGGGCGCGATGGCCGCGAGGCCTATACCCGGGCCGGCGATCTGCGCGTCAACTCGGTCGGCCAACTCACCAACGGGGCCGGTGATGCCATCATGGGTGATGCCGGGCCGATCGTGGTGCCACCGTTCGAGACCATGGAGATCGGTGTCGATGGCACCATTTCCATCCGTCCCGTGGGCCAGGCGCCTTCCACCCTGGCAACCGTGGGAAGGATCAAGCTGGTAGATCATCCCCAGGGATTGCTGGAAAAGGGCACGGATGGTTTGCTGCGCACCCGTGACGGCTCGGCGCTGCCGGCCAGTACCGAGGTGGAACTGCTGAGCGGCAGTCTCGAAACCAGCAATGTGAGCATGGTGGAAGCCATGACCAACATGATCGAACTGAGCCGCTCTTTTGAAATGCAGGTCAAGCTGATGAAGACCGCCGAGGATAATGATGCGCAGTCGGCACGAATGATGCAGATGAGTTAGCAGGCGCCGGTAATCCGTCACTCCTGAAAAAGACGACGGTAACCCATTGAGTCAGGTTCGAAATCAAATTTGACGCCACGGCCGGCAGAATCGGGAAGAGGAACAGACCATGAACAAAGCATTGTGGATCGCCAAGACCGGACTGGAAGCCCAGCAGACTCGCATGGCTACCATTTCCAACAACCTGGCCAACGTCAATACCAACGGTTTCAAGAAGGATCGTGCCATTTTCGAAGACCTGTTGTACCAGAACGTACGCCAGGTCGGTGCGCAGTCCACCCAGGACACCCAGTTGCCATCCGGTCTGCAGATCGGCACCGGGGTGCGCACCGTGGCGACGGAAAAGCTGCATCTGCAGGGCAATATCATCCAGACGGAGAACAGCCTCGACGTGGCCATCCAGGGGCGTGGTTTCCTGCAGGTACTGATGCCCGATGGCAGCATCGGCTATACCCGCGACGGTTCCCTGAAGATGGATTCCACCGGCCAGATGGTGACCTCCAGCGGCTATGTGGTGCAGCCGGCCATTACCATTCCGGACAATGCCCTGAGCCTGACCATCGGTACCGATGGTGTGGTGTCCGCCAGTCTGCCGGGTAATGCGGCACCGACCCAGCTCGGCAATATTCAGCTGGCGGATTTCGTGAATCCCACCGGCCTGCAGCCCATTGGCCAGAACCTGTTCCTGGAATCCGCCTCCAGTGGTTCCCCATCCACCGGTACACCGGGCCTCAATGGCCTGGGCACTGTCGTGCAGGGATCGCTGGAAAGCTCCAACGTCAATACCGTGGAGGAACTGGTGAATATGATCGAGGCGCAGCGCGCCTATGAAATGAATTCCAAGGCCATTTCCACCAGCGATCGCATGCTGCAGTTTGTGACCAACAACCTGTAACCAGTGCGCCAGGACCAAGCTTATGATGTATTCCCGCGCGACCCTGATACTGACCATGCTGCTTTACAGTCTGCTGAGCGGTTGCGCCACCGCACCGCAGACCGGGCCTAGCTATCGCCCGGCCCATCCGCCGGTACTACAGGCACCCGCACCGAGTAATGGCTCCATCTATCAGACCGGCTACGAGGTACGACTGTTCGAGGACATGAAGGCGCGCCGGGTGGGGGATGTACTTACCATCGTACTGCAGGAGCGCACCCAGGCCAGTAAATCGGCCAAGACCGAAACCACCAAGGAATCCGATATCTCGCTGGCCAATCCCACCATCCTGGGTACCACTCCACAGTTTAATGTTCCCGGCCTGGTGCCACTGGCCAGCAATCGTGGCAATGGCCTGGAAACCAGCGTCAGCTCCAGTCACGACTTCACGGGCGAAGGCGATGCCAGCCAGAGCAACAGCCTGACCGGCAACATCACCGTCACCATCGCCGAGGTGCTGCCCAACGGCAACCTGGTGGTGCGTGGTGAGAAGTGGCTGACCCTGAACCAGGGTGAAGAATTCATCCAGATCTCCGGCATCGTGCGGCCGCAGGACGTATCCACGGATAACACCATCTCGTCCACCCTGGTGGCGGATGCGCGTATCACCTATAGCGGCCAGGGACAGATTGCCGATTCCCAGCGCATTGGCTGGATGGGCAAGTTCTTTACCAGTGTATTTTGGCCTTTCTAAGGGACCCGTCGTTATGAGCAGCCTTGTAAGATTTTTTATGACCACCGTGCTGGCACTAGCGCTGGTTGGACCGGCGGCCGCCGACCGCGTCAAGGACCTGGCCAAGGTGGCGGGTGTCCGCAGTAACCAGTTGGTGGGTTATGGTCTCGTAGTGGGGCTCGATGGTACCGGCGACCAGACCAGTCAGACACCGTTCACCGTGCAGAGCCTCAAGAACATGCTCAGCCAGTTCGGCATCACAGTGCCGGCCAATGTCAATCCCCAGCTGAAGAATGTGGCCGCCGTATCAGTGCATGCGGAACTGCCGCCCTTCGCCAAGCCCGGCCAGTCGCTCGATGTGACCGTGTCATCCATTGGTAATGCCAAGAGCCTGCGTGGTGGCGCCCTGCTGATGGCGCCGCTGCGCGGTGCCGACGGCAATGTCTACGCCATTGCGCAGGGTAGCCTGCTGGTAAGCGGTTTGTCCGCCTCCGGCTCCGATGGTTCCAGTGTCACCGTGAACATCCCCAGTGTGGGTCGTATCCCGGATGGCGCCACCGTGGAACGCACGGTGCCCACCGGTTTCATGAATCAGGATTACGTGGTGCTCAACCTGCATTCGCCGGATTTCACCACCGCCACGCACCTGGCTGCGGGGATTGATGATGCAATCGGTATCGGGTCCGCCGTGGCCATTGATGCCACTTCCGTGAAGGTTACCGCCCCGCGTGATGCCAACCAGCGCGTGGCCTTCGTGTCGGTGCTGGAAAACCTGGAAGTGGAGCCGGGTGATGCCCCGGCCCGGGTGATCATCAATTCGCGAACCGGCACCGTGGTCATCGGGGCACATGTGAAACTGCTGCCCGCCGCCGTGGCACATGGAGCATTGACGGTAACCATCTCCGAGGAAGCCACTGTCAGCCAGCCAGCCCCCCTGTCGGGTGGCACCACCCAGACTCTCAGCTCCAGCAATGTCGATGTGACCGAGGATGCAGCACGCATGTTCATGCTCAGGACCGGTATCACTCTGCAGGATATCGTCGATGGTGTGAACCGGGTGGGGGCGGCTCCCAGCGATCTGGTGGCCATTCTCGAAGCCCTGAAAAGCGCTGGCTCCCTGCGTGCCGAGTTGATTGTCCTGTAGGGGATACAGAGCCGAACCATGACCGCTTCTGTTGCCAATCACGCTGATGTCTACACCGATTTCCAGGGTTTGTCGCGGCTGCGTACCGCGGCAAAAAAGGAATCGCCCGAGGCATTGCGTGAGGTGGCGCGTCAGTTTGAGGCGCTGTTCCTGCAAATGGCGATGAAGAGCATGCGCGAGGCCAGCATGGGTGAGGGGCTGATGGATAACGATCAGTCCAAGCTCTACCAGGGCATGTACGACCAACAACTCGGGATCGAACTCAGCAAGGGCCGCGGGCTGGGGTTGGCAGAAACCCTGGTACGCCAGCTTGGTGGCCATATGCCGGAGCAGGAACCCACCTCGGCCATGGCACTGGATCAGCATGCCCGGGTGATGTCGCGTCCCTTGCGGATGCCGGCGGTGTCGGCAACGGCAACGGAAAGGACTACGGAGGCTGCCGGACCGGCCGCAGCGGAGCC
>CBDUHN010000028.1:0-46771 GCA_965367295.1 uncultured Gammaproteobacteria bacterium
TCCCGGTGATACGCTTCTGCCTGCATCAACCGCAGAAAGGCCGTCGCCAGCATGAAGCCCAGCAGGATGCCATTGGTACCGGAGCCCACCCGCTGCACGATGTGTAGCGCAATACGCCGATGCAGCTGCCAGCGCTCCATGGCCATGGCAATGAGAAAACCACCGAGAAAAAGAAAGATCAGGTGATTGGCATAGGCCGCCGACACCGTCGCGGACGGCACCGCATGCAGGGCGGGAAACAGTGCCAGCGGCAGCAGGGCCGTAACCGGGATGGGGATGGCCTCGCTGATCCACCACACCGTCATCAGCAGCGCCACCGCCGCCACCTGCTGCGCCTCCGGCGTCATACCCGGGGGTGTGGGCAGACTCAGCATCACCAGAAACAGCACGGGCCCGAGGATCAGGCCGATACGTTGACGGTGTTCCATGGGTGCTCCCGAATGATCATCATGCCCGGGATTGTGGCGGAACGAGTGGCGGGAAGCCAATCACGGTATTGATCGATTACAAAAACATGATCGTCACGGATAGGATCAGAATCTTTCAGATGCGGCTGCAGGTGCGAATTCATTCGCACCTGCAGGCCAAAACCACGCCAGCTTTAGCCGTGGTCGTATGACTCTTGGCGCCCCTCTGTCCCGCTATCCCTTCAACTTCGCAAACGCTGCCGCCATGGCATTGTTGGCGGGTGGTGCCGAGACTTTCGGTTTGGCGTTGCGCGATGGTTTCCTGCCATTACCGGCCGGGCGCCTTGCTTCACCCCGCGCTTCCTTCGGCGGCAGTTCCTCGTTCAGGCGCATGCTGAGCGAGATACGCTGGCGCTCCACATCCACCTCCAGCACCTTCACCTTGACGATGTCGCCGGCCTTGACCACGGCATGGGGATCGGACACGAAACGGTCCGCCAGCTGCGAGATGTGCACCAGACCGTCCTGGTGCACACCCACATCGACAAAGGCACCGAAGTTGGCGACGTTGGTGACCACACCCTCCAGCAGCATGCCCGGCTTGAGGTCGGTGACCTTCTCCACACCTTCCTTGAAGGTGGCCATCCTGAATTCCGGGCGTGGATCGCGACCGGGTTTTTCCAGCTCACTGAGGATATCCCTCACCGTCGGCTCACCGAACTGCGCATCGGTGAAATCGTTGGCGGACAGCTGGCGCAGAAAGGCGGTGTCGCCGATCAGGGAGCGGATCTCCTTCGCGGTGGCGGTCATGATGCGCTCCACTACCGGATAGGCCTCCGGGTGCACCGATGAAGCATCAAGCGGGTTGTCACCATTCATGATGCGCAGGAAACCGGCCGCCTGCTCAAAGGCCTTGGGGCCGAGGCGTGACACCTTGAGCAGGGTCTGCCGATCACGGAATGAGCCGTGTTCGTCGCGGTAGGCGACAATGTTTTCCGCCAGCCCGGCATTCAGTCCCGACACCCGCGCCAGCAAAGGGATGGAGGCGGTGTTCACATCCACACCGACGGCGTTCACGCAATCCTCCACCACGTTATCGAGGGCACGCGCCAGGTATACCTGGCTGACATCGTGTTGATACTGACCCACACCGATGGACTTTGGCTCGATCTTCACCAGCTCCGCCAGCGGGTCCTGCAGGCGACGGGCGATGGAGACCGCGCCGCGCAACGATACATCCAGTTCGGGAAATTCCCGTGCCGCGGTTTCCGAGGCCGAGTACACCGAGGCGCCGGCCTCGGACACCACGATGCGGGTGAGCTTGAGCTCCGGATAACGCTGGCACAGTTCCCCGGCCAGCTTTTCTGTCTCCCGTGAGGCGGTACCGTTGCCGATGCTGATCAGGTCCACCTGGTGCTTCGCCGCCAGCCTGGCCAGGATCTCGATGGAGGCGTCCCACTGGTGTTTGGGTGCGTGGGGGTAGATGGTCGCGGTGTCCACCAGCTTGCCGGTGGCATCCACCACCGCCACCTTCACACCGGTACGGATGCCCGGGTCGAGGCCGAGGGTGGCGCGCTGGCCGGCCGGTGCGGCCAGCAGCAGATCATGCAGGTTACGACCGAAGACCCGGATCGCCTCCGCCTCGGCGGCCTCACGCAGGCGCCGCTTCATTTCCATTTCGATGTGCAGCGACAGTTTCACACGCCAGGCCCAGCGCACCGTATCGCGCAGCCAGGCGTCGGCGGGGCGGCCCTCATCGGTGATGCCGAACCGCTGGGCGATCAGTACCTCGCCCCGGCTGCGCTCCGCCTTTGGCTGGCCCTGCTCATCGAGCTCATCCAGTACCACCTTGAGGTTCAACACCCCCTCGGTCTGACCGCGGAACATGGCCAGTGCGCGGTGGGAGGGGATGCCCTTGATGGCCTCGATGGCATCGAAATAATCCCGGAACTTGGCACCCTCCTGCTCCTTGCCGGCCACCACCGCCGACTGCAGGCGCCCCTCTTCCCAGGCCAGTTCGCGCAAGCGGCCCACCAGTTCGGCATCGTCGGCGAATTCCTCCATCAGGATCTGGCGCGCGCCATCCAGCGCCGCTTTGACGTCCACGACGGCCTGGTCCGGGTTCAGGTAATCAGCCGCCACCGTTTCCGGGGTCAACCCGGGATCTTCCAGCAGGGCATGGGCCAGCGGTTCCAGCCCTGCCTCGCGGGCGATCTGCGCCTTGGTGCGACGCTTCTGCACATAGGGCCGGTAGAGATCCTCCAGCCGGGTCTTGGTATCCGCCGCCTCGATATCCGCTTTCAGGGCATCGGTGAGCTTGCCCTGCTCGTCGACACTCTTGAGGACCGTGGCACGCCGCTCCTCCAGCTCGCGCAGATAACCCAGCCGTTCCTCCAGGGTGCGCAACTGGGTATCGTCCAGGCCGCCGGTCACTTCCTTGCGGTAGCGGGCGATAAAGGGCACCGTGGCGCCCTCGTCGAGCAGGGTGACGGCCGCCTCGATCCGGGCCAGGGAAACCGCCAGCTCTTCGGCCAGCCGCGCAAGGATATTCTGCATGAGCACTCCAACTTCAGGCGCCGGCAGCCCGCAACCGGGCCCGGCGAGTGAATCCAACAGGGGGAGAGGCGCGCCCGCAGGGGATGTGCAACCTCCGCTTTCCGGGCCGGAGTATACCAATGCCACAGCAGAAAAAGCCCCTTGACAAGCCGTGGCCGGCACCGCGGGGAAAGCGCCGGTATCAGGCCTTGTACACAACCCGGTTACGGCCCTGATCCTTGGCCTCGTACATGGCCTGGTCGGCGCAATCCAGGTTGGCTTCCAGGGAACGCTCCGGGTCCAGCAGCGTGACCCCGAAGGACGCGGTAACCCTCACGCCACCCTCAGCCAGGTCGATGGACGTCTCCGCCAGTTCACGGCGCACCCGCTCCAGTATCTCCAGCACCTGCCCGGTATCCACACCGGGCAACAACATCAGAAACTCTTCTCCACCATACCGGCAAATGACATCGTACTTGCGCAGGTGCTGGCGCAGAAACTCGGAAACCCGACGCAATACCCGGTCACCACCCAGGTGACCGCAGGTGTCATTAACGACCTTGAAATGATCCAGGTCCATCATGCACAGGGCTCCCGATTCACCACTACGCCTGATGCGCTCGTATTCCTGTTCCAGCAAAGGTGCAAAGGCTTCGCGATTGAGGGCCCCGGTAAGGGCGTCGAAAGAGAATTTCTCCCGCTGCAGCATGTCCCGCAGCTGCAACAGGTCACGCGACAGGGTTGTCTGCAATTCAATGAACCCATTGTAATCCTCAAACGTGACCGGTTCGCCGGCAATGGATTTTTGCGCCAACGGACGGGCAAGGTTGTGCATGTCACGATGGATCTGGTCGAGGGCACTGAATGCTTCGTACTGGCGCAGGGCTTGCGGCGCACGCTGGTAATACCATTGCCCGAATTTGCACAGCACATGGGCATCTTCCCGCAACACATCCTCGGCGAAGGGCACCCCACAGATCAGGCTGGCATGAAGATCCCGCAACCAGCGCTGGTGATCCCGGTCGGCGGCCTCGAGGACCCGCACCACCTCTTCCGCATCCCGCTCGTTGAGCTGCTGGAAATGTCTCAACACCATGATCGCCTCCTGGCGCCCGGGTCTCCAGGACTACTGCCATGGCCGCGGGCACTCCCGACCGACAGCACTACTCACGAGTGTAAACTTTTCGCCTCTCTCCTGCGCGTCCTGGCAAAAATCCGTTCCCGCCATACGCAAACCTGCCGCGCCGGACCGCAAAAATGTGGATAATAGGCCGCTCGGCCCGACACCCGGGCCACCGACCGTACCAGCCGCGGGTAGAGGGCATCGCATTGATGAAGAACATGAACCGGAGATTGAAGCTGCACGGGTTCAATAACCTGACCAAGACCCTGAGTTTCAATATCTACGACATCTGCTACGCCAAGACGCCCAAACAGCGCGAAGACTATATCGAATACATCGACGAGGAATACAATGCCGAGCGCCTGACCAGCATCCTCACCGAGGTATCGGACATCATCGGTGCCAACATCCTCAACATCGCCCACCAGGACTATGATCCGCAGGGCGCCAGCGTCACCATGCTCATTTCCGAAGAGCCGGTGCTGAGCCGCGACCAGCAGGAACTGGCCCATAACGAAGAGGCCCCGGGCCCGCTGCCGGAAGACGTGGTCGGCCACCTGGACAAGAGCCACATCACCGTACACACCTACCCGGAAAGCCACCCGGACAACGGCATCAGCAGCTTTCGCGCCGATATCGATGTATCCACCTGCGGCCGTATCTCCCCCCTGAAGGCCCTCAACTACCTGATCCACAGCTTCGATTCGGACATTGTCATCATGGATTACCGGGTACGCGGCTTCACCCGTGACGTGAAGGGCAAGAAACACTATATCGACCACAAGATCAACTCGATCCAGAACTTCATTTCCAGGGATACCCGCAGTCACTATGAAATGATCGATGTGAATGTGTATCAGGAAAACATCTTCCACACCAAGATGATGGTCAAGGAATTCAACCTCGACAATTACCTGTTCGGGTTGAATGAAGAAGACCTGAAAAGCGTCGAGAAAAAACAGATCAAGCGGCGCCTGAAACGCGAGATGCTGGAGATCTTCTACGGCCAGAACATGACCCGGATGCCGGAATAGGCCTCGGTCTCCCCGCAATGAAGTTCTACCAGCTCCCCATCGGCAGTCACTTTACCTATCAGGGGGACACCCTGCTGAAGACCAGCCCGCTGGTGGCCAGTCTTGCCGATACCGGGCAGAAGAAGTTCATGCCCCGATCCGCAGAGGTGGTGCCGGTCGCCAGCGAACCGGTGACGGCGGAGACGCCAGCACCGCAGCTAGTGGACGCAGACCAGGTGCAGCATGCCTTCGAGGATTTCCATGCCGTCTGTCAGCAGCACCTCGACAGCCTGGCAGGCGACGTAGCCCCGGAACAGCTGGATGACCTGCGCCAGGAACTCGCCCGGGCCCGTGGACGCTTCCTGCACCGGCTACGACTGCCCGGCTAGCCCTCCCCCCGAATACCGCAATACACCCCCTGTAGATCCGAATTCATTCGCATTACCAACGCCCCCCCGGTCCCGCAGGACCGGGGGAACCACCTCCACCTCAGAACACCAGGTTCAGCATGGTCAGCGACACGATCAGGAACAGCACCGTCATGACGCCGCCGGCACGCATGAAGTCCGGCACCCGGTAGCCCGCCGGGCCCATGATCAGCGCGTTCACCTGGTGGGTGGGGATCAGGAAGGAATTGGAAGTGGCGATGGCCACCGTCAGCGCGAACACCGCCGGGTTGGCACCGGCACCAAGGGCGATGTTCACCGCCAGCGGCACCAGCAGCACCGTCGCCCCGACATTGGACATCACCAGGGTGAAGAAGGTGGCCAGTATGGCGATGGCCGCCTGGTAGACCCAGATGGGCCGTTCCCCCAGCACACTCAGGGTCTGTTCCGCGATCCAGGCGGCGGTACCGCTCTGTTCCACCGCCAGCCCCAGCGGGATCAGCGAGGCCAGCAGGAACACGGTCTTCCAGCTCACCGCCCGGTAGGCCTCATCCATGGACAGCACTCCCGACAGGATCATGCCCACCGCCCCCACCAGCAGCGAAACCGACAGGCGCAGGTCGGAAAACAGCACCAGCGCCAGGGTGATACTGAAGAACACCAGTGCGGCCGGCACCTTGTGCGGCCGCAGTTCCTCGTGGGGATACTCGGTGGTCACCACTACGAAATCGCGGTTCTTGGCGATGCGCGCCAGGTCGGCCCAGCTGGTATGCACCACGAGGGTATCACCAACCCGGAACTCGACATCACGCACGCCGCCGGTCTTCCAGTTGATCACCTCGTTGCCACGATGGATGGCCAGCAGCGACAACCCGTAGGTCTTGCGCAACCAGACATCCCGCGCCGTCTTGCCCACCAACGATGAGCCCGGCGCGATCACCACCTCGGCAACCCCGGCCTTGGAGTGCACCAGTGCATCGGCAAACACATCCAGGTCCGGCTTGAGTTGCAGCTTATTGTCGCCCACGAAGGGCTGCAGGTATTCATCGGCGCAGAGCACCGCCAGTACCGTGCCCGCCTCGATTCCTATGTCACGGTCCACGGCAGAGGCCCCCATGCGCAGGCCATCACCCTTGTCGACCGCCACCACGCGCACCCGGTAACGCACTTCCAGGTCATTCAGGTTGGCGCCCACCAGCGGGCTATGCGCCGGCACCACCACTTCGTAGATCTTGAACGCCTGCATACCGTAAGTCTCGGCGAAGTAGCGCATGGTGTGCTCGGCTTCGGCGTGCTCGGTCTTGGTCACCGGCAGCACCCAGCGTCCGGCCAGTACGAAATAGGCGATCCCGGTCGCCACCAGGGCGATCCCGATGGGGGTCACGGCAAACAGCGAAAAGGTCTGCATCTGCTCACCCGCCGCAAGCGACTTGTTGGAGGTGAGGATCAGGTCATTGAGCAGGATCAGCGGACTCGAACCCACCATGGTGACAGTACCGCCAAGAATGGCGCAGAAGCCCATGGGCATCAGCAGTCGCGACAGCGGCAGGCCGGTACGTACGGAGATACGACTCACCACCGGCAGGAACAGCGCCGCCGCACCCACGTTCTGCATGAAGCTGGAGATGAACCCGACGGTACCGGAAATCAGCGGGATGATGCGCCGCTCGGTGCTGCCGCCGATCTTGAGGATGAACCCCGCCACCTGGCTCATGAGGCCGGTCTTGTCGAGTCCTGCCCCGATGATCATCACCGCAATGATCGAGATCACCGCATTACTGGCAAAGCCATTGAACAACTCCTTGTTGGACACCAGGCCCTGCTCCAGCCCCATGACGGGCGCCAGCAGCGAGGTCAGCCCCAGCAGCACCATGATGGTAACCGCCGCCACATCCACGTCCAGCACCTCAAAGGCAAACAGATAAATGGTCAGCAGCAGGATGGCCATGACCCATGCGATTTCGATATTGGGCACCAGGCTGGCGAGATAGAGACCCAGCACGGCAAAAACACCGCCCGCGATCAGGCGTTTCATGAGGATGGCTTTAGAAGGCATAAACAGTGGCTCCCAGCAATATCAGGGGGTCAATAAAGGTATTCGGAAGCCACGTATTCTAGCGACTTTCCGGGCAAATTGCCGAACCGGAACGGGGACTCAGAGCCCCGGGATGCGGCTGCCCCCACGCACCTTGAACCAGCCGGTCAGGCTACGGCGTGGCCGGCGGGTGGGGAGTACTTCGTGATAAAACCGATCACTGAGAAAGCTCACCAGGGTGCCGCCCAGCGGGGCGATATCCCGGTACTCTCCCGCACCGGAGGGGTCCAGATACATGCGCAGTTCACCACCATCCCCCGCCTGCCACTCGGGATTGAGGTACAGAATGGTCGATACCTTGCGGTGCGCCACACCCAGGAATTGATCCAGGTGCTTGCGATAGAAGCTGCCCGGTGGATACCACGCCATGTGCCCCTCGAAGCCGAACAGCCCGAGGTACAGGTGGCGATTGATGGCCAGCCGCAGGGCCTCCAGGGCGGCAAAATAGGGCTGCTGGGCGCCAGTCTCGGGTTCATCCTTCAGCCAATGCACATGGTCACCGCGGATATCGGGGCGCAGCATCCGGCCCTCCCCGATGCCGATCCCGGCCGGGCGAAAACCGCCCACATCCTGCTGCACCTCCAGCTCCGCCGCCAGGGCGGCTATGGCAGATGGCGGCAGGAAATCCGGGCACACCGACCAGCCGGGACCCGCCAATTCAGCGGCAATGCGATCGTAGGGTTCGTCGGGTGGGCGGGTCAGCAGGCTATTGGCCATGGGAGGGGAATCACCTGGATGCGCATACACGCAGAATGCGTTAATTAGCACGGGTGGTGCCCCATGGGAAGGGGAACATGGAAGAAAACTCTCTTACGCGGCGGCACCTGCCCAAGGCAGAAGCGGACAGGAATCTCAAAATTCGAGTTGGCGGGATGCAGCCATCGACAAGCCGGGTGGCATGCAGTGTCCCGTTTCTTCGACCTCCCCAAACCGGTACACTGCGCTTCTGATCCTGAACATCAGGTGAGTCATTCCAGCCATGATCGATGCCATTACCGCCCTTGAACAGCTCCGCGACGGGAACCAGCGGTTTGCCTCCGGGCTGCGCAGCCTGGAAGCCGCTCCCTCCCGTACCAAACGACTTGAGCTGACGGCCGGCCAGGAGCCCTTCGCCATTATCCTCGGCTGCTCGGATTCACGGGTGCCGGCAGAGATCGTCTTCGACCAGGGTCTGGGAGACCTGTTCGTGATCCGGGTCGCCGGCAATATCGTGGCGCCCTCGCAGGTGGGCAGTGTCGAATTTGCCGCCTCCCAGTATGGCACCCGGCTGGTGGTGGTCATGGGCCATTCCCAGTGCGGTGCCGTGCTGGCTACGCTTGAAGAGCTGAAACGTCCCACCGGCGAGCACTCGCGCAATCTCCGCTCCATCGTCGACCGCATCAGCCCCGCCGTGGAAGGACTCATGGCCACCGACCTGCGCAACCACCCGGATGAACTGGTACAGCAGGCGGTGCGCGCCAACGTGCGTGCCTCCGTGAACCAGCTGCGCCATGGTTCCGAGGTGCTGGAAAATCTCATCGACCACCATGGCCTGCTAGTGGTCGGCGCCGAATACTCACTGGAAACCGGCGTCGTCGAGTTCTTCGATTCAGCTCCCTAGGCGGTTTCGTCCCTGTCAGCCCTTCTCAACGCACCGAGCGGTACACCGACCGGCGCCCGCGCCGGCTTAGCACCAGCTGCCACAGTTGCCCCTGACGGGAACGGAAAAAGCCGGCGCAGGACAGCAGATAATATTTCCACATGCGGTAGAAACGTTCACCATAACGGGATTCCAGCTGTGGCCAGGCATGATCGAAGTTATGCCACCAGGCCATCAGGGTACGATCGTAATCGGGGCCGAAGTTATGCCAGTCCTCGATGATGAAGCGACCATCGAGCACCCTGCCGAGGTCCAGGGCCGAGGGCAGCTTGCCGTTGGGAAAGATGTAGCGATCGATCCAGGGGTCCAGTCCAACCACGGCAGCATGATTGCCGATGGTGTGCAGGAGGAACAGGCCATCCTCGCGCATGAGCCTCGCCACCACATCAAAAAACGCCGGGTAATTCTTCGGCCCCACATGTTCGAACATGCCCACCGAGACCACCTTATCGTAGGCACCCCGCAGCGTACGGTAATCCATTAATTCGATCTGCACCGGCAATCCCGCACATCGCTCACGCGCCAACTGCTGCTGTTCCCGGGAGACGGTGATGCCGGTGACTTCCGCGCCATAGTGTTCCGCCGCGTGCCGTGCCAACCCGCCCCAGCCACAACCAATTTCCAGCAACCGCTCGCCGGGTTGCAGTTCCAACTTGCGACAGATCATGTCCAGCTTGTCGAACTGTGCCTGCTCCAGCGTTTCGGCGTGTTGCCAGTAGCCACAGGAATAGCTCATGGTGGAATCCAGCATGGCACTGAATACATCGTTACCGATATCGTAGTGCCGCTCACCGACCTGAAAGGCACGCTTGCTGGTTTGCAGATTGAAGAAGCGGTGCCGCAGGTATTCACCCAGCAGTTTCAGGCGGACCCAGCCCACCAGCCTGCTATCGATATCGGAATGCAGGAGACGGGCGAACAACCCATCCAGTGAGCAGGCATCCCACATCCCGTCCATATAGGCTTCGCCAAAGCCCAGCGAGCCGTGACTGAGGATGCGCCGGTACAGCTCGGTATCATGTACCCGGATATCCCAGGGCGCCTTGCCATTGAAACGAACACCGGCCTGCGCCGCCAGCTGCTGCAGAATCATCGGCGCTTCTTCCTGCTCAGCCGTCAGCCCTTCAAACAGGCCCGGCCATCGCTTTAGATTTCTCAACATGACCATCCCCTTATCGAAACCACTGTTTCCAGTAACGTCAATCCGGCTCGGCCTCCTGCCTATCATGCTGTCTTGCGACAGGCCCTCCGGCCTTTCCTGCACGACCTCCTCATGATTTAACCTGGTGCGGCCATCCAGGCAATGCAGAAATTTCGGCAGCAATATCCATCCCGCTATCAGCAGGCTCCCATGGCCACAGAGATGTTTTCACATTCACATCCAATCGTTATTGCGAAATCGCAATACCGCCGATAAGCCGCTTATAGCCTGCGCAGGTAGGCCTCGATGGCATCTGCCACCGTGATCTCGCCATCCTGGATGGCCTGCAGGAACTGCCGCCGCCAGGGTCCGAGATGGGCGCGGGACTGCTGCAGTTCGAGGTGGATGAGCCGTGGCAGAGGTCCCGCCTCATCGAGAAAACCGCTGTCGATGAAATCCTGCTCCGCCTGCGCCTTGTCGTAGGGGATCCGTTGAATCCGCGACTGCCAGCGCCCACCCTGGAGCGAAAAGCGCCCGTAAGAGGCACGGGGGTCCTGATCCATGGGCTGCCCAACGGAACCGGTGTTGACCACCATCGAATCACGGAATGCACGCACCATGGGTTTATGGGTATGGGAACCGATGAACAGATCACGCGGATCACCGAGCTTGTCCGCCAACTCCTCATCCGGCACACGCACCGACAGGCCATCGCGATTGCCCAGCCGTGAGCCATGGGTGATATGCACCGAAGCCCCCTGCTCCAGTTCCGTCAGGTCCAGTTGATCGCGCCACTGGCGAATCTCCTCCACGGCACCGCCCAGCTGCTGCTTCGCCCAGTGGGCGAAACGATCAATATCATAGGTGGGATGCGTGGGGTCCGCAGGTTCATCGGCACAGCGCAACACATAGGTCTCATGATTGCCGGTCAACAGATGCACCTGCGGGAACTGCTCTTGCACCATGCGCAGGCAGGCCAGGCTGTAGGGGCCGCGGCTGACCAGATCACCGTTCACGATCACCACATCGGCCTGCCAGGCGGCGATATCCTCCAGCACCGCAGCAAGCGCAGGCACATTGCCATGCACATCGGAAAGGACCGCCAGTTTCATATCCAATCCCCACGCTGCAGTAACAGTTTTATCTGTACCGGCGCCTGCGACATCTCACCTGCTCCCGTGACCACCCTCATTCCTTAATCATACAACCTCGGAAATATTCTGCACGAAAACCGGGGCCCGGAGCGGTGGACCACCTGCAACCCGCTCTTCACAAAATCGTCACACTGCATTCACAGCCTATTCCTACCCTGGCCCCTGTCACACACCCAAACCCCGCAACCACATCCAGGAGAGAAATCCATGCACAAGACACCTTTCACCGCCCTGGCCCTCGCCAGTGCCCTGCTGCTGGCCATGCCAGGTGCCCAGGCCGAACGTGAACACTCGCGCGAGCCTTCACACGACCATTCGGAACGACAGTCGCAAGGCCATGGCCCGTTTGAATTCGCCCTGATCGGTGACACCCCCTATTTCAGCGCCGCCGACCCCAGCGCTGACTATCCGCCCTTCGATCACCTGGTGGACGACCTCAACCATGAACGCAAAATCCGTTGGGTGATGCACGCCGGCGACATCAAGAACGGCTCTACGGAATGCAGTGATACGCTGTTTTATGATCGGCTGGCACGCTTCAGCCATATCGAAAAGCCGCTTATCTACACCCCCGGTGACAATGAGTGGACGGATTGCCATCGCGTCAACAACGGTGAATACCAGCCGCTGGAGCGGCTGGCCAAACTACGTGATGTATTCTTTCCGGTGCCGGGAATGACCCTCGGCGGACACCCCATGCAGGTCGAAAGCCAGGCACAGCAGCCGGGCTACGAAGAATTCCCGGAGAACGTTCGCTGGTCCCATCAGGGCGTGCTGTTCGCCACCCTGCATATCGTCGGCAGTCGCAATGCCGAAGCCCCGTTTCAGGTGGACTCCAGCGCGATGCGCACCCAGGCCGATGACGATGAGGTTGCCCGTCGCAACGCGGCCAATCTCGCCTGGCTGAATACCACCTTCGACCAGGCCGAGCGCGAGGATGCGCCGGGCGTGCTGATCATGATCCAGGCCAATCCCGGGCTGGAATTCAACCAGAATGTAGTCAAACGCGAAGGCTTCGAGGACTTCCTCGAAACACTGGAAAACCGCACCGCCACCTTTGGTAAACCCGTAGTGCTGGCCCACGGCGATTCACACTTCTTCCGGGTCGACAAGCCACGTCTGCTCAACCAGGCCTTCCTGCCCAACTTCACCCGGGTAGAGACCTTCGGCTCAGCCAACGTACACTGGGTTCGGGTTCAGGTCGATCCGCGCTCCGACGAGGTATTCCGGTTCCAGCAGGAAATCGTCGAACAGAACCGCTAATGGGATGATCGCCACACGCCAGGTGTGGAAACGGGCCGGGTCGCAGCATGCGATCCGGCTTTTTCATGTGCGCACATCATCATCCTGCCCGAAACGGCACTCCACAAGAATGGTCAGCGGTGGATTCAACCTGATCGATGCAGGTACGAATTCATTCGCATGCTATTCACGAAGCTGGGTGCCGCACCAGCCTCGTCCGAATGAAGGCACCTACGGGTGAATGATCGTGCTGCGTCCCGGGATCTGCCTCTGGCGCAAAACGGCCCTTTGGAGAGGAGACGCCGTGATTGACTACCGGGCTAATACTCCGCCGGAGCGAAGCGAGTCACCCGCTGCCGGATCTCGCGCAGCCGGATCTTGATGCGCCGGGCATTCTCAGGCCCCATACGCAGCAGTACCTTCTGCCCCGCGGACAGCGCCTCCAGCTCCGGGTCGGCATACTGATACAGCACGTGGGGGCGCACCAGCCGCACCGGCCCTTCCAGCTCCGGGGTTTCCAGCAGGCGATCGATCACCTCCACCAGACGGTCATTGAAATATCCCGATGGATAGCCCAGATCCAGGTAGGCCTCCTGGAACAGCGGGTAGTAATGGATGTAGAGGTCCGTGAGACGCTCCACATCCAGTGACGCGGCCAGCGCTACATAGGGCGCATAGCGCCGGTAGTTCTCCGGGCTGAGCACCGGCTGATCCTGATCCCCCTGAATGAGAAACGGGCCTTCTGCCGGCTTCACCGGTCGCAGTTTCTCCGGCATCTTTTCCCGTGGTGCATTATCGATGGTCACCACCATATGGCGAATCAGGTCCCCGGAATTGAACAGTTCCGCCAGGACTTGCTCCCCGATGAGACCCGAGAGGGCATTCATCATGACCGGGTCGCTGTCATCCAGGGCGGGCAGAGACTCGATTGCCACCTCTTCCGTCGCTGGAGCCGCTGACGTGGTCGCTGCCCCGTCTGGCTCGACGACATCCATCGCCGGTGGCACGGCCTCGACTTCATAGGCCTCATTGCGCTCAGGGATGGGGTAACGAATTTCGGGTTCCGCTGGTGGTGCGGGAACCGGGTTGACCGGTAAACGGTTCGACAGCTCCGGCACTTCCCCGCTTTGCTGGAGATAGAAATAGGCGCCAGTGCCAAGAATCGCGACCAGGATCAGAAACCGAAAGATAGATTTATTCATAGCGGGAACACAGGGTCCTGCGGGCTTGCGTGCGAGCATGCATCCGCCGGGGGAAACAGGGCAGGCACATGCCGGGAACAGCCGGCATACAACACCGGCACCCCCTTTACTGTAGCCCAGTCTGAACCGGATAGGTGGGCGATTCAAGCCAGTCCGGTGCCGTACTCGCCGGCACCGGACAGATGCTACCCTGGAAACCCCGCAGGATGTCGGCGTGGACTTCCAGCAGGCCCAGGATTACAGATTGCATTATTTCGATTTCTTGACGAACTGGGTCAGGATCACGATCTGCTGCCCGTTGACACGACCTTCGATCTGCCCGGGGTTATCCGCCACCAATGAAATGCCGCGCACCGCCGTGCCGCGCTTGGCGGTGAAGTTGGCCCCTTTCACGTTCAGGTCTTTAATCAGCGTGACCGTATCGCCGGCTTCAAGCACTGCACCGTTGCTGTCGACATGGCTGACCGTTGCCTCGCCCGCTTTTCCTTCACCCGTGGCCTGCGCCCAGGCCAGCGTGGCCTCATCCAGGTAGAGCATATCGCGCAGGTCCTGCGCCCAGCCTTCGGTGGCACTCAGGCGCACAAGCATCCGCCAGGCCATTACCTGCACTGCCGGCACCTGGCTCCACATGCTGTCGTTCAGGCAACGCCAGTGATGCACATCCACTGCTTCCGGATTTTCGATCTGCCCGCGACAGACATCACACACCAGAATGCTCTCGTCGGCACTACCATCTGTAATCGGAGGAACTTCATATACCCCCAGGGCTTCAGTGGCGCCACACAACTCACATTTTGATTCGCTGCGGGCATGCAAAACTGCTTCGACACTCATGAGGTACTCTTCTCCGACGCTAAAGGGCCGCATTATACCCGATACGGCTGTCACGGGCTTTGCAACCCGGTGCAGACAGCGCGATTGCACGCCGCCCAACAGATGTAAATTCATTTGCACAAGGCATTTCCGGCTAGCTGGCTTCTTTTTCAGCCAGCGGTGAATTCCCGGAAAATCCTTGTCTTTTTCCTGTATTCCCTACCCCAAAAGCCGGATTGCATAGCACCTCCTCGTTCGGTACAGTGACGCCCCGTCATCAGGCAGCAACTGCCTGGCGCACATAACAAAACATTCATAATTCAAAATCACGCGGAGGCTTTTTGTCATGACGGACGCGATTGTCTATCAGGAAGTAAGAAAGAATCTGGAAGGTTTACGTAACTTCCTTATCAATAACGAACACTCCTTGCGGTCTGGCCTCGACTCTCTGTCTTCCGTCGTGCCCCAGGTCCGTCATCTGACCGGCAATCTCGTTACCATCATGGAGCAATTCCGCGCCACTCTGGAAAGCGTCAAGTCGATCACCTACAGCGACATCGAACTGTTGATGGCCTTTTCCGGCCACCTGCAGAGCTTCCTGTCACACAAAAACCCCCTGCTGCCGGAAGAACCGGAACAGGGCGCCGAGATGAGCAACAGCACCAATCTGCTGTCCGGCCTGAACGAACTGGCCCAGATGCGTGAGGAACTGGTACAGATCACCGAGGACATCATCTTCCAGGTGCGCGGCCTGCGGAACGATGATGCCAAGTCGGCGCCGGCCTGGGTGAACTGATCGGATTCGCCAGCCCCTGACCCACCGGGGGATGAATGGAGCACGGATGCTCCCTACAAATACCAGCTGCTCTTCACCGTCTCCCCCGATCGACATTCCCCCCACTATCCCTTGACTCTGGCCCCGACTCCAGGTGCTGAAAAAATCCGCGCAAACCGGCGATCGTGGCGCGCTACAGCAATTTCGTGCCCAACGGCACCGGCTGATCGGGCACACACAGGGCAACCTCTCCACGCTCGTTATGAAACCCGGTAACCAGGCATTCGGACATCAGCGGGCCGATCTGTTTGCGCGGAAAATTCACCACGGCAACCACCAGCTTGCCCACCAGCTCTTCCGGCTGATAAAGCCGGGTGATCTGCGCACTGGATTTACGGATGCCGATATCCGCACCGAAATCGACCTGGAGCACATAGGCAGGTTTCCTGGCTTCGGAAAAGTGCGCAGCGCTCACAATACGACCGACGCGCAGTTCAACCTTGGTGAAATCATCCCAGGATATGGTATCCACGATGCCTCCCGATGCACCTTCACAAAACCGCTTCACCATGGCTCGACATGGGTAAGCACCGCGCCTTAAAAACGCACTACCAGCCCGGCGTTGAACTCCAGTTGCCCGAAGCCATCGCTCTCCACCCGTGCGACACAGCTACCATTACCGCAGAAGACGGCGGTATCGCTGCTCATCAGGGTCTGGTACCCCCGTACCTCAATGCGTAACCCGATCGAATCGGTCAGCAAAAACTTGTAACCACCAACCAGCGAGAACAGCAGCCGGGTCTCGGAATCATACTGCGTGTCATCCGGCGCCATATGGGTAAACCCGATGCCGGCTCCGACGAACGGTTCCACCTTCGGATCACGCCAGACATAGATTCCACCCGCTGTCGCATAGATCACATCGAGATCGAACAGTCGATCGCCCGTGAAGGCCGCCCCCGTCTGCATCTCCGTGCTCTGACGACTCAGCATGAATTCCCACTGGGTGTTTTCATCATGATCCACATTCAGGATCAGCCCGAAACTGGAGCTCTCGTCCAGATCGAGCGTGGCATCCGTATCCGGGTCCTTGAAACCGCCACTGCCGCGATAACCCGCCATGGGGGTGATCTCCACCGCCGGCGGCGCAGCAAGCGCAGATCGGGGCAACCCTGACGAGCTGATCATCAGTAGCGTCGCCAGCGTTGATACCACCTGGAGACCCATCACATATCTGCGCATAGTATTTTCCTCGACCGTCAATCCGCACTTGCCTCAAGGCTTATGCCCTGATCACGAACAGCTCATTCCCCGCGTACACAACCCCGCTTGAGTTCCTCCAGGTGCGGCAACAGTTCGGAATGCCTTTGCACATGGAAGATATAACGTGGCACATCCCGTTCGGTGGATTGCGCCATGAAAGGCTCACCCCAGAAACTGAGCAGTGCCTCGGCCCCGCCACTGTGCTGGCTGTCGGCAAGAATATACGACACATTCCTGTCCAGCTTGCACCAGTAAGGCTCCCGGACCTTGGCATGGCCACTACAGGCCATGATCTTCGGCAGCACCACGGCTTCCCATAACTCCTGCTGGCTTTCGTCCAGCACGAACTGAATCGAATCCACCTGGGGGTTTTCCACTGCCGGTCGCAACAGGGCATCAAACAGCGGCTGCGGCCGGTACATGGACAGACACACATTGAACCAGATCGCATCGCCCTTCATATGCCGGGCAAACTGCTCGCTCACGGAGCGCAGCTGACGTGGCCCGACCAGCAGGATATCGGGTGCCTTGAGGGTGGCCTGGATTCTGCGCACCACATGCTCGGTATGATCGACCTTTTCCGCCGTCAGCTCGTTATGCCGCGAATGCCGCATGAAGTTGATGAACAGGAGCGCCATGAGCGCAAGGACAATCGGCAGGATGACATGCTCGTCCACGATGTGCAGCAGATGCAGAATAATGGCGACTACCGCCGCCAGGATGCCCGCAATCGCATCCCATTCGAAACTGAGGATTTTTTTGAGTTTCATACATGCCCCGGTATACGACGATTATGTCCGACCGGATTACTGGCTGGCCAGGATTCCGGCTTATAGTAAATACTATTCCACCCTGACCCCAATCCTTTTCTGTCCCGATTCCTTATATGCCACACTCACTGGATCACTGATCAAAACAGCGGGTGTTCCCCTGCTGGCGCGCCACCAACTCAATACGGCGCGGCCAACTGGGTCAGCCGGCCATCGTCCACTCCTCCGCCCAGACGATGGCCTCGGTATATTTTCCGAACCCACTCAGAGACCGGGTGATCTCGATATTCATCATAAAAGCCCCTCATCTCCGGATCCGGGATTTCTCTCCACGGAAACGGATGCTCCAGCGGCATCACCAGCAATGAGAGCATCGATGCCACCGCCAGATCCGCACGGGTAAACCGGCCCCCGACCAGATACTGCCTTCCTTCGAGCATGCTCTCGATATCGTCCATTGCCGCATCGAATTCGCGCCTGGCCTGCTCCACCCTTGCAGCGGAAACCACGTAGGTCTGATAAATCCTGTCTCGCAACATCGGGTAAAGCAGACGGAACATCAGCTGTTTCCATTGCGGCATCGGGTGGGTAAAGCAATAGCGCATAAAATCCGGGTATGCCAGCAATCGGTAGTACAATATCCGCCGAATACTCTCCCCAAGCCGCTCATCCATGACGCGCTCTGTTTCCAGGCATATCCGGCGCTCATCCGCGTCCATGGGCGTCAAAGGATAAGCCGGATACTTCCGCTCGAGATAGTCGATGATTTCAGTGGAACCCTGTACCACTTCTTTTCCATCCAGCAACACCGGAACCGAAGTATCCGGCGCGTATCTACGGACGGTTATCATGTGGAACCCGGGCATAATGGCCACCGCCTGAAACGGCACACCTTTATAATCGAGCGCCCAGCGCACCTTCTCACAATAATGCGAGTGGGGGAATTCGAGTAATCTCATAGGCACACGGTATTGTCCTACTTTATCGGGCATTGACTGGCCATTGCCGGAAAACAGGAAGGGTACTCCCCAAAACCTTCTGACATCAGAAGTAGAGTTTTCTCAGAGCGGCTACGGAAACGAGGCAAGCCCAATGCGCCCCGGTTTGGTTTACGCCGTCCCCCACATTCAATTTTTCCCGGCATCGGAGCCCAGGACCCTGCAATCATGATCTGCCCGCCAGATAAATGCTAATATGATCCGCACAACAAGTTGTCGCGACAAGCCGCAGAGAGAGGTGAACCATGCAGCAGAGGCCGTTGTTCAGGCTGTTCCCGCTATGTATTCTCCTCCTGCCCGGCCCTGCCTCACTCGCCGGGGAGCACGCTCCACCACCCGCACCCTATATCGAATGGCAGGCCGAGGACTATGCCATCCAGGCACCACTCGGAGGCCTTACCGGGGACCCGGAACGCGGCCGGGCCATTGCCGGTAACCAGCATCGCGGCAACTGCCTGGCATGTCATGTACTGCCGATTCACGGAGAGGAATTCTTCGGTAATCTCGGCCCGCCACTGACGGGGATCGGTACACGCCAGTCGGTTGGCATGATCCGCCTCCACGTGGTGGATCAATCACGCTTCAACCCGGAAACCGTCATGCCCGGCTACTACCGGCCACCACAGCAACTCCACCGTGTCGCCAGGGAACTGGAGGGACGCACCTGGCTGACCGCCCAGGAGATCGAGGACGTGGTGGCCTACCTGGCAACCCTGAAATGATCAGTGCAGCATATGCCATGATGCCCCTGCCCTACGCCCTGGTACTGACCCTGGCACTTGCCACCGCACCGGCCTGTGCCGAGCCCCCTCTGTCCGGCTATGCATTCCTGACCCCGGAGATGCAGGCCCTGCAGGATGACGATTTCGCCAACCCGGGACTGATAGCCGTAGCGGCGGGCGAAACCCTGTTCGAGACACAGGATGCAAATGGACAGTCCTGTGCCTCCTGTCACGGCCCCGCGGGCAGCGAGCTTGATCCCGAACAGATCGCCCGGTATCCAATCATGCGCCGGCAAAGACCCGTCACCTTGCGTGACCAGATCCTGTTCTGCCGCAACAACCGGATGGAAGGCACTCCACTCGATTATGGGAGCGAGGAAACCCTGCAACTGGAAACCTTCGTGCGCCGACTGGCATATGGCAAAACCATCGCCGTGGATGTGAGCGGCGCAATGGCAGCCCACTACGAAGCCGGGAAGAAGCTGTATCACACCCGCTGGGGACAGGTGGATATAGCCTGCCACCAATGCCACGACTATCACGCGGGGCAGACTTTTCGTGGCCAGACGCTCAGCCAGGGACAGAGCAACGGTTTTCCGGTGTACCGCTTCAGTGAAGGACAGGTTACAGGACTGCAGGAACGTATCAGCCAGTGCCTGAGCAACCTGCGCGCGGAACCCTACCCACCCGGCTCAGCGGAATACACCGACCTCGAGGTCTATATGAATGCGCGCAGCAATGGGCTGAAGATCGAGACCCCCGGAATACGGTACTGATGGCTGGTCAGGCGCACAGGCCACTTCCTCTTTCCGACAGGCATTGCATCGAGAGGGGCAACAGACCCAACATAAGGAACGCGGTTATCCCGCCTGGAAAAAATCAGTCCGACAGGGGACGAGCAGCAGATAACAAAACCTGGCCGAGGGTCTACGAATTTGAAGGAAGTCCATTCCTTTTACCTGCACCACGCACCCATACACAATAACTCTGCAAGCATTAAGAATCCTTTCGAGTTCGTATGCACGCTGCCAGCCATACCATTCCGGATATAAGCAGGTAAACAGAAGCAGGTAGCGGTACCGGCGACGCAGCACGCACTAAATAGGTGCCTCTTACAGGATTTCCCGCAACATCAGGATCACCTGTTAAGGCATAAGTGCGTATTGAATCTGTTGTGCTGGATACTAAAGCGACGTATTGATTATTATAAGGAGCACTATCTGCAATATACCCGTAATTATATCCATGGTAGGTCGCCGTTTGTTGTCCGCGCGTATAGAGTTCTCCTATATCGCCAAATAGCTCTACCACCTCATCGTTTACACCGGCATTGTTTGTTGGTGTCCCACAGAAATTCAACCCTGCATAGCAACCCGTCATCGGAGTCGCGCCTTGACTGATCATTAAATCCTCGAATTGCAACGAGGTGGCAATTTGCCAGCCCTCATAATCTCCACCTATCCCCAAGTTAGACAAAACATCGGTATAACTCCGTGAGAGAGTTTGAGTGAGCTTTAACCAGTCCAAGCCAGTCTCAGTATTAGTAAAATAATTACCCTGATCAATAAGGGCTGCATATGTGGAAATAGGCGATACTAACGTTCCTGCGATAACGAATACAGAGCCAATTATTTTTGTTTTCATTACATTCTCCGGATTACTGACATTCTTGATCGCATAATGATTGTAATGAGATACCGTATTAGCTGAGGCGAAGCGGCAAGTAATACGGTCATTCTCGATTGCGTTGTTATGTGTTAATTACACCATGCCAGGCTCATAGTCCCGCAGAAAACTCTGACGACCGCTCTCGGCCAAATGAAGAGTTTTAACCACATACAAAAACGGCCCCGAAAGGCCGTCTCTGTTGAAGCCATCTTGAATGATCAGGCCGCTTTCTTGCGTCGCGCCATACCGACCAGACCCAGCAGGCCACTACCGAACAACCACACCGCGGCAGGTACCGGCACCACAGATGCGCTACCGACATTGCCCGAATGCACAGCCCACGCATAGTCGTTAATGGTTCTACTGTAGTAGGACTGATAGCCGGTGCTCACATCGAAGTACCACGCGTAGTTTACATCGGTGTCCGCCGTAGACGTCCAGTACTCGTAGCCCATGATGTTGGAGAACAGGTCAAAGTTGCTATTGTGGACGCTTAAAAGTGAATATGGATAATCCGGACCACCCAATACGTTATAGTACAGGTTACCCATCTCGCTGCCGGTTTGATTGAATCCATCACTGGCTGTATCGGTCGTGGGTAACCGCCAGCCGGTGACCCCATTGATGTTGAGGCTGGCCGCCCAGGCGTTGGCGTCAGACCAATTCATCCGTCCAGAGCCAGGAATAGCAGTGTCGTACGCAGAGCCCACTGCGGCATTGGCATCCGCCAGCCAGGTCAGGTCGGCAACATCATCATAATAGGCCTGGTAATCGGTCCCGCCCGGGGTTGCCGGCAAAACACCGATCAAGTTTGCGTGGGATGACATTGAGATACAAGCAAAGACAACTGCGCTCAGTGCACTGATAAAGCGTGATTTTTTCATGAGGATCGCTCCGCAGATCTTTTATTTGTATTAGGCCAGGATATTGTTCTTCCTGGCAGCTTGGTTATCGTGCTGTACAGCACTTACCAATCTGTATCTCTATGCGAGCAAATAGATAGGGCCAAGCGTTTTAACCCTACACCCGGCAGTCATAAATACCAAGGGATTTGTTGCTAAATACGGAAAATCATATAACCGCCACGAAGTACGCAACTACCTCGAAGGTTTTTAAAGGGTCATCATTAGACCATTGGGAAATATTGATTTTATAATTATTTTCCTGCCTGGTGTCCGTCCGCGCTGGTTTGCCTTGTCAGGTGCCATTAGCGATGCTCACGAGGTATGCCTGCAAACATGCTCAGCCCTTGTCAGCTCTGTCATTCTTTATAGTGCCTGGACTCGGTACCTTGACACTGAATACAGGACCCCACCGAAACAACTATCGCCTTTCCTCATTTCCTCATTTCCTCACCAACCGACCCTCCTGCCCAGGACGATTCGGCACATTCCTGCTCAAAGGAAGGCACCCAGGCCTGGGATTCGATAATGAGTTCGGAGGTTTTGAATCGGCGTTGTTTTCCGGGGTCGTATCGGTAGCGAACGCATACCAGCCGATCACCGAAGCGCTCGACCCGTTTGTGTGTCCCTTTTTCACCGGGTTTTCGTACGGTGCGCGCTTGCATGGATGATCTTCCCTGATCCCATGTGTCTGCTTTCATCCTGCACCACTTCGAATGAGTGGCGCGAAGCGACCAGGCGGTGACTGATAGCGGAAAATTCCTTGTTCCACTGCACCGGCGCTCTTCTTCCCCGGAGGGTGATGAGAGCGTAATGCAGTCCGGTTACAGTCTGCCCCCAGGGACACTCGCCGTTACAAGCGAGCGCCCCGGAATGACGGGTCATGATTTTACCGGGTTACACTTCCTTATAGATCTCCGCACCCGTCTTCACGAATTCAACCGCCTTCTCTTCCATTCCCTTCTTCAGCGCATCTTCTTCGGTGATGCCCTGCTTGGCGGCGTAGTCGCGCACGTCCTGGGTGATCTTCATGGAGCAGAAATTGGGGCCGCACATGGAGCAGAAATGGGCCACCTTGTGGGCTTCCTTGGGCATGGTTTCGTCGTGCATGCCGCGTGCCTTTTCCGGATCGAGACCGAGGTTGAACTGGTCTTCCCAGCGGAATTCGAAGCGTGCCTTGGAGAGCGCGTTGTCACGCAACTGGGCACCGGGCAGGCCCTTGGCGAGGTCGGCGGCATGGGCGGCGATCTTGTAGGTGATGATGCCATCGCGCACGTCCTGCTTGTTGGGAAGGCCGAGGTGTTCCTTGGGGGTGACGTAACAGAGCATGGCGGTGCCGTACCAGCCGATGTTGGCGGCGCCGATGCCGGAGGTGATGTGGTCGTAGCCGGGGGCGATATCGGTGACCAGCGGGCCGAGGGTGTAGAAGGGTGCCTCGAAGCAGTCCTCCAGTTCCTTGTCCATGTTCTCCTTGACCATCTGCAGCGGCACGTGGCCGGGGCCTTCGATCATCACCTGCACATCGTGTTCCCAGGCGATCTTTGTCAGTTCGCCGAGGGTTTCCAGTTCACCGAACTGGGCGGCGTCGTTGGCGTCGGCCAGGCAGCCGGGACGCAGGCCGTCGCCGAGCGAGAAGCTCACGTCATAGGCCTTCATGATTTCGCAGATATCTTCGAAGTGGGTGTAGAGGAAGTTTTCCTGGTGATGCGCGAGGCACCACTTGGCCATGATGGAACCGCCGCGTGAGACGATGCCGGTGACGCGGTGGGCGGTGAGCGGCACGTGCTTCAGGCGCACTCCGGCGTGGATGGTGAAGTAGTCCACGCCCTGCTCGGCCTGCTCGATGAGGGTGTCGCGGAACATTTCCCAGGTGAGGTCTTCGGACTTGCCGTTGACCTTTTCCAGCGCCTGGTAGATGGGCACGGTACCGATGGGCATGGGCGCGTTACGCAGGATCCATTCGCGGGTTTCGTGAATGTTCTTGCCGGTGGAGAGATCCATCAGGGTGTCGCCGCCCCAGCGCGCCGACCACACCATCTTTTCCACTTCCTCTTCGATGGAGGAGGTGACGGCGGAGTTGCCGATGTTGGTGTTGATCTTCACCAGGAAGTTGCGGCCGATGATCATCGGCTCCAGTTCCGGGTGGTTGATGTTGGCGGGGATGATGGCGCGGCCACGGGCGATCTCGTCGCGCACGAACTCGGGCGTGACCTGCGCGGGGATGCTGGCACCGAAGGCTTCACCCTGGTGCTGGCGCAGCAGTTTTTCGTAGCGGGCATCCTGGCGCAACGCATCCAGCTTGAGGTTTTCGCGGATGGCGACGTATTCCATTTCCGGGGTGATGATGCCCTGTCTGGCGTAATGCATCTGTGTGACATTCCTGCCGGCCCGGGCACGGCGCGGCTTGTGCAGATGCTCGAAGCGCAGGTGGGCCAGTTCAGGGTCGTTCTGGCGTTCGCTGCCGAAGGCGGAGGTGGGGCCGGCCAGTTCCTCGGTATCGCCGCGTTCGAGAATCCAGTTTTCGCGCAGCGGCGTGAGCCCCTGCATGAGGTCGATCTGCACATCCGGGTCGGTGTAGGGACCGGAGGTGTCGTAGACGACGATGGGCGGATTTTCCTCGATGCCGGCATCGGTGTGGGTGGGGGTTTGTGCCACTTCGCGCATGCCGACGCGGATATCGGGGCGCGAGCCTTCGACATAGATCTTGCGGGAACCGGTAAACGGGCGGGTGACCTCTTCGGACAGTTTGGCCGTTTTCTGGATAAAGGATTCTGGAATTGCGCTCATTGCCTCGCCCCCCTCGGGTTGCGGTTGCTGACAGGACGGGCGCGGGGAAGGCAGTGGAGATGAGCTTCCCTGCGCCGGTATGACCCGGATCAGGTTCAAAGGGTGTTTCTCAGCCCGCCGGGTTGAACGGCAGGCACCCCTAGCCAATGGCGAGAAGGTATAGGAAGGGTTGGCGCTTTGCAAGGCGAAAAACCCCACGTTTCGCCCGAAGACTTTGATTCGCCGGGAAATAGCGGAACTTGCCTGATTTTGGCAAAGACCGTACCCTAGACCGCCTATCTATATATAGGTGTGGCCTCCCGGCCCCATTCGGCCATACCGGCAACACGGGGAACAAGATGAACCAACTGAACGTCGAACAGGCCCGTTTCAACATGATCGAGCAGCAGGTGCGTCCCTGGGACGTGCTCGATTCCCGCGTCCTGCAGGTGATGACGGACACCCCGCGCGAGGATTTCGTGCCGCAGGCCCACCGGGCGCTGGCCTTTTCCGATATCAGTATCCCCCTTGGACACAATGAGTTCATGATGCCGCCCCGGCTCGAGGGTCGTATGCTGCAGGCCCTGCGCATCCAGCCCGCCGACCGCGTTCTGGAGATCGGTACCGGCAGCGGGTACGTCACCGCCTGTCTGGCGCGCCTCGGCGGCCCGGTCACCAGCGTGGACCTGCACGGTGAATTCATCGAGCAGGCCCAGGCCAAACTGGCCAGCCACGGGATCGGCGACGTTGCACTGAGTACCCGCGATGCCGCCCGTGGCTGGGACATGAGCGACCGTTTCGATGTCATCGCCGTAACCGGTTCGCTGCCACAGCTGCACGACGGGTTCCACGAGAGCCTGAACATCGGTGGGCGGCTGTTCGTGATCGTCGGGAAACCACCGATCATGGAAGCCCTGCTCATCACCCGCATCTCCGAGCGGGAGTGGGTCACCGAAAGCCTGTTTGAGACCTCGTTGCCGCCCCTGATCAATGCGGCCGCCCCACGCGCCTTTGCCCTGTAGTCCACGCGGAGCAGCAGGGAATGCGTCACATGACCGCTTCGGAACTATATGCCTATCTGCAGCAGGCGAACGAAAAACCCCTGTTGCTGGATGTACGGGAACCCTGGGAATTCCAGCATTGTCATATCGAGGGCTCCGAGCTGGTGCCCATGGGCCAGATCCCCACCGCCCACCAGGAACTGGACTTCGACCGCGAGACCGTGGTGATCTGTCACCACGGGATTCGCAGCCGTCACGTCGCCATGTTTCTGGAGAGCATGGGCTTTACCAACCTGATCAACCTCAGTGGCGGCGTCGCAGCCTGGGCCAGAGAGGTTGACCCCCATATGCCTACTTATTGATTGAGTCCAGTAACATGAAACGATCCATTGCCTTGCTCCTTGCCTCCACGCTGACCTTTGGTGCGCCCAGTGCATCCGCCGAAAACCTGCTGGAGCTCTACCAGCAGGCCGTGCAGAGCGATCCCACGTTCCGCGCCGCGGCCGCTGATCTGCGTGCCCGCATGGAGGCCAAGCCCCAGAGCCGCAGCGTTCTGTTGCCCAATGTAGGGATTGTCGGTGCCTACAGCCGGGAGCGTTTCGATCCGCGTGACTCCAGCACCAACTATTCCACCAACCAGTCCTATACCCTGCAGCTGCGCCAGAGCCTGTTCCGCTATGACCAGTACCTGCAGCTCGGCCAGGCCGACAGCCTGATTGCCCAGGCCCAGGCCGACTACGCCATCGCCAGCCAGGACCTGATCCTGCGCGTGGCCGATGCCTACTTCGCCACCCTGGCCGCCCAGGACACGTTACAGTTCGCCGTGGCCGAGAAGAACGCCATTACCCGTCAGCTCGACCAGGCCCAACAGCGTTTCGACGTGGGCCTCACCGCCATCACCGACGTGCACGAGGCGCAGGCGGCCTATGACCTGGCCGTGAGCCGGGAAATCGACGCCCAGGCCCAGGTCGATAACGCCTACGAGGCGCTGCGCGAACTGACCGGCAGCAAGCCCAAGACCATCGCCCCGCTGGTTGGGGAGCTGCCGCTGGTCAAGCCCGACCCGGAAGCACCGGACCAGTGGGTCGATACCGCCCTGCAGCAGAACCTCAGCCTGGTGTCCGCCATGGCCGCGCTGGCGGTGAGCCAGGAGGAAGTGAAGGTGCAGCGTGCCGGCCACCTGCCGACCCTCGACCTCACCGCAGACTATGGCTACCAGGACCAGAACTTCGGTGGCATCGCCACCATCGAACGGGATGATGCCAGCATCGGCCTGGAGCTGAACCTGCCCATCTACCAGGGCGGCCTCACCAGCTCGCGCACCCGCGAGGCACGGGAACGCTTCCAGCAGGCCCAGGCACAGGTGGATGCCGCACGGCGCAACGCTGAACGCCAGGTGCGCGATGCCTATCGTGGCGTCACCACCGACATCAGCCAGGTGAAGGCACTGAACCAGGCCCTGCAATCCAGCCGCACCGCACTGCGTGCCCAGGAAGCCGGACTGGAAGTGGGCACCCGCACCATCGTCGATGTGCTCAACGCCCAACGCACCCTGTATGGTTCAGAGCGCGACCGCGCCCAGGCCCGCTATACCTACCTGCTCAACGGCCTGCGCCTGAAGCAGGCGGCCGGTATCCTCGGCCCCGACGACCTGGCCCAGATCAATACGCGGCTGCAATGAGACCGACAGCCTGCGGGTGCGAATTCATTCGCACCCGCAGGGTGGAATAACATGGTGAACTGCCAGTTTGAATATGACCCATGATCCCGATATGACGGCCACAAACCCAACCCTCTGCGACCGTGACCGCTCCCTGCTGGTCATGGTGGATATGCAGGAGAAACTGCTGGGCGCCATGTCCGCCGATGACCGGGTTCATGTGCTCCGGCAAGGCAAGCTGCTGCTACGCGCCGCCAGCCAGCTGGGTGTGCCGGTCATCGCCACGGAACAGTACCCGCAGGGCCTGGGGCCGACTGATGCCGGCCTGCGCGAAACCCTGCCCGACACCGGCCGCATCTTCGACAAGACCTGTTTTTCCTGCTGCGGCGCCGACGGTTTCACCACCGCCCTCGATGCCAACCGGCCCCAGGTCATCCTGTTCGGCATCGAGGCCCATGTCTGCCTGTTGCAGACCGCCCTGGAACTGCAGACTCTGGGCAAACAGGTATTCGTGGCGGAGGATGCCATCTGTTCCCGCAACGATGCGCATAAACACAATGCCGTGGCACGTATGCGCCAGGCCGGCATCATTGTCACCAATAGCGAATCCGTATTATTCGAATGGCTGCGCGACGCCCGCCACGAACAGTTCCGGACGCTGTCCGCCCTGCTGAAAAACGGATGACCCCATCACCCTGGACGTTGCCATGAACCCACCCCTGATACCCGAACTTCCCGGCTTTGACGACCCCATCGCCGTATTGCGCGCCTGCCATGAGCGCATGCTGGAACATTGCGGCCTGCTGGAACGCCTTATCGCCCACGTTGCCGAGAAGGGCCCGGACATGGAAGCCAGCAGCGCCGCCGCCAGGGTCTACCGTTATTTTTCCACGGCGGCCAAGCATCATCACCAGGACGAGGAACAGGATCTGTTTCCCAAACTGTCCCAGCAAAGCATGAAGATCGCCGACCTGGCATTCAGCCTGCGCAAGGACCACCAGCAGCTGGATGCGCTTTGGGACGCAATCGGGCCAGTACTGCGCAAGGTACAGGATATCGAGGGCAACGAGGCCTTTGCTCGACAGGCCGCGGAATTCTGTCAGCTCACCCGCGAACATGTGCAAAAAGAAAACCGTGAATTCCTGCCACTGGCCCAGCACAGCCTGAGCACCAAACAGTTACAGGAGATCGGTCAATCGATGGAAAAGCGCCGCCGCACAAGCTGAGGAAAGACACCCTCCCTCCCCCATGAACGGGAGAGGGCCGGGGACAGGGTTGAACCCCGACCGGACCGCCCCCCCCTATTTCCCCACCTGATTCAATAACGGCTCAATCAGCTCCAGCATCCGTTCCCGCGCACCACGGTTCTGCTCCACAAACGCGCGCCCGCGCTCACCCACTTCATGACGGACATTGGCATCGCGCAACCAATCCACTACCACGCCGGCCAGTTCACAGACGTCCTGCACCTGGCGCGCGGCGTCCGCTTCCAGCAATCGCTCGCTGATCTCTTCGAAATTGAACACATGGGGCCCGAACACCACCGGCAATCCCAGCGCCGCCGGTTCCAGCATATTATGCCCACCGGTGTTAACCAGGCTCCCACCCATGAACACCAGGTCCGCCGCCGCCATGAGCACCGGCAACTCGCCCATGGTGTCACCCAGAAACACATCCATATCCGCCGGGCAGGGGCGCATCTCACTGCGCAGCACCAGGTTGAAACCCTGGCTGCGGCACAGGTTCGCCACCGAGGTGAAGCGCTCCGGATGCCGTGGCACCAGTACCAGCAACGCATCGGGGAACTGTGCGCGAATCTGCCGGAAGGCATCCAGCACCAGCGCGTCCTCACCTTCGTGCGTGCTGGCCGCAATCCACACCGGGCGATCAACCCCGAAATCGCGCCGTAGCACAGCAGCCTGCTCCCTGAGACTGGGCGGAAGATAGAGATCAAACTTGATGCTGCCGCAGACCGAAACCCGCTGCGCACCGGCACCCAGCGCCAGGAAACGCTGCGCGTCTTTTGGTCCCTGCACAGCCAGGCGGGTGACATCATGCAGGGTACTGCGTACCAGTCCACGGAAGCGTTGATAGCCGACAAAGGAACGTTGCGACAGACGCGCATTCATCACCAGCAGGGGAATCCTGCGCCGGGCGCAGCCACGAAACAGGTTCGGCCACAGCTCGGTTTCCATAATCAGCGCAATATCCGGCTGCACCGCCGCCAGAAAACGGGATACCGCGCCCGGCAGATCATAGGGCAGATAGACATGCTCCACCGTATCGCCAAACAGTGCACGCACCCGCTCCGACCCGGTGGGGGTAGTGGTGGTAAGGAGGATACGGTGGGTCGGATAGCGTTCCCGCAATGCCTGCACCAGCGGTTGCGCCGCCTGGGTCTCACCCACCGATACGGCATGGATCCAGATCCGGGGCACCGGCATAAACGCCGGCAGCCAGCCGAACCGTTCCGGCCAGCGCTGCCAGTAGGCCGGCGCCCGGATGCCACGGTAGGCCAGCCGCAGCAGTACCACAGGGGTCAGCAGGTAGAGGAGAATGCTGTAGAGTACGCGCATCATCGGCCCGACTATGCATGAAAGCGGCAGACCGGGCTTGCCCCGGGCCGCAAAAACCCGGAGATCATATCATAGGCACCACACACACCTACCGCATCGGGTACAATACCGCCCTGGCCCACAAGACAGTCCGGACCGTGGCTTCAGCCTCCGACTCTTCAGCACCGCAGCGATTCCTCTCACCTCGGTACCTGCCCACCTGGCTGGCCCTGGTGACAATGTGGTTGCTGGCCCAGCTACCCTTTCGCATCCAGATGCTCATCGGCGCCCTGCTGGGAAATACCATGCGGTATCTGGCACCTCGCCGCCGGCAGATTGCCGAGACCAACCTGAAACTCTGTTTCCCCGATCTGGGTGAGGCGGAAAGAAAGGCCCTGCTCAAGGCGCACTTCCGTTCCCTGGGCATAGGTTCGGTGGAAACCGCCATGAGCTGGTGGACACCGGAAACCCGGCTCAAACGGCGGGTCCGCATCGAAGGCCTGGAAAACCTCACCCGGGCCCTGGAGCAAGGTAAAGGCGTAATCCTGATGAGCGGCCATTTCACCAGCCTGGAGATCGGCGGCCGGCTGCTGGCGATGTTCGCTCCGTTCCATGTACTGTACCGCAAGCACAAGAACCCGCTGTTCGAAAGCACCATGAAACAGGCCAGGGAACGCCACTTCGACAAGGCCATACCCCGCGACGACATGCGCGGTATGATCCGCAGCCTGAAGGACAATATGCCGGTATGGTACGCCCCGGACCAGGACTATGGCCGGGAGAAAAGTGTGTTCGCACCCTTCTTCGGTATACCCGCCGCCACCATCACCGCCACTTCGCGGCTGGCGAAAAGCAGTGGTGCGGCCGTGGTGCCATTCTTCCAGCGCCGACTGCCGGATGGTAGCGGTTATGCGCTCCGGCTGTATCCGGCCCTGGAGGGCTTCCCGAGTGACGACCTGCAGGAGGATGCGCGCCGGGTCAACCAGATTATTGAAGAGCAGATCCGGAGCATGCCGGAGCAGTATCTCTGGGTGCATCGTCGCTTCAAGACCCGGCCGGAGGGTGCCCCGGCACTCTATACCGGCAAGGGAACAGAACGGTAATCCGGCATGGAAAATACCGTCATCGAGCGCATCATGGCTCACTATGCATAGCGCCCCGGACAACTCTCATCTCATGCGTGAGAATTTTTTTTCCTGGCCCTCTCTTGCCGCACTCAGTGTGCTGGTGATCTACCTGGCAAGCCTGCCCCCGAAATGGGCGACCCTGCACATCAGCGGCCTGTTGCTGGTACTTGTGCTCTTTCTGGCACGGCGCGATACCTGGCGGGCTCCGGCCATGCGCACCTACATGATCATTACCTGTTCGTGGCTGGTACCTGTGATCATCGCCAGCACATGGCAGAACCTGATCGGACTGGAAACGGCAACCCATTGGGGCAGCCTGCTCAAGCTGATCCTCCGTATGCTCGCCATCGGAATGGGAATCATCCTGCTACTGCAACGGGGATGGCTTACGCTACGCACCGTGACGATCGCCACCCTGGGTGTACTGGTCATCAACGCAGCCACAGGCTATGCGGAGATCATTCCCCTCAAAAATCACGCCCTCGGGGTCTGGCGCAGTTTCCGCATGGAAGGACTTGCCGGGAACCCGAATCCCTTTGGAACCTTCATGGCACTTGCCACGATTGTCAGCGCGGGACTGCTACGATCCAGGCCACGCAACCTGTTGCTTTGGATGGTGTTACTGATATCAGTTATTGCAATCTGGGGTTCCGGCTCACGGGGTGCCGTGCTGGCCGCCACGCTGGGCCTGCTTGCCCTCTACCCACCCCGCAGCCGAATGACTTTCATCGCCCTGGTGATTACAATCGGCATACTGGCTACCGTGTTCGTATTGACCGGCATGCAATTCATCGCATCCCATAACAGCGACCTCTTACGGATAGATATTGCGGGATACGCCATCGAGAAAATCATGGAGTCACCATTCCATGGGTGGGGATTGAATTCGTTCGCAGACCTGCCGGGCCGTACAGGCGTGTCGGCTCCTCACAATATGATACTGGACCTTGCAGTCACCAGCGGCGTGGTGGCGGTACTTGGCTGGTTATGGTCAACGGGCAGGCTGGCCCTGGCGCTGGCATTCAGCCATAACAGCAACTGCCGGATCATGTTCGCACTCCTGACCACCGCCATTGTTTCCGGAACCCTGGAGTATTCCATCCTCAACTCCACTCATTTCCAGGGAATATGGATGCTGATCACGGCACTGGCATGCTGGTCGCTGGAAACTGCCAATGGCAGCCATGACGGCCACCGTCATGCGCCGGGTAGCACACCTTCAGATCCCAGGCCGGATTGAAGCATCACCACATAGGGGAGGCCTGATTACCGATGAATGCCACGGGTAATAACGAAAGCCGGTCACCGGTTAATGTTGTGTGTGTGAAATGGGGTGACCGGTACGGCGCACACTATGTGAATGCACTGCATAACGGGGTGCTGAAACACCTGAAGCGCCCGTTCATCTTTCATTGCTGCACGGACGATGCGTCCGGGCTGCAACAGGACATCCATATCATTCCGTTCCCCGACAACCCGGGCATCCAGCGCGGATGGCCCGATGTACTGGTCAAGCTGATGCTCACCCGGGATGGTTTTGGCAACCTGCAGGGACCCACCCTGTTCCTGGATCTCGATGTGCTCATCATCGACGATATCGATTGCTTCTTCGATTACAAACCGGGCGAGTACTGCATCATCCACAACTGGGTCAGTCGCCGGAAGGCACTGCTTGGGCGCCGCCCCGCAGTGGGCAACTCATCGGTGTTCCGCTTCGACGCCGGAAGCTCTCATGAAATCCACACCACCTTCCTGCGGGAAATGGCCCAGGCGGAAGATCGCAGCATTTTCAATACCGAGCAGGCTTTTCTCACCCACGCGATGGGCAAGGTCAACTGGTGGCCGGAAGAATGGGTCCGCAGTTATAAATGGAACTGTCGTCCGATGTTCCCCCTGAATTTCTTGCGGACCCCGAAATTACCACACGGCTGCCGGATCCTGGTGTTCCACGGACGACCAGACCCCGACGAGGCCCTGCGTGGATACCGGGGCAGAAAACCGCATCATCATATGCTCCCGGCTCCCTGGATCGCCGATTACTGGCAATGGTGATGGACAGACTGGAACAACTGGCTGGCGGTATTCTGGCGATCAATCTCGATGATCGACCGGACCGCTGGCAGGCATTTACAGAAGAACTCGGATCTCATTTCGATATCCAGCATATCCAGCGAATATCCGCCGTAAAAGGTACCGCACTTGATGGCTTTGGCGAGCCCCCGCTGTTCAGAGGGCGTAACCGGGATAAAACCTGGGCCGGCAGGGCCGGCTGCGCCCTGTCACACCGGGAAGCCATCAGCTTTGCGGCCCAGGCGGGATGGCGAAACGTTTTGATTCTCGAAGATGACGTTCAGCTCTCCGAACCTTTCGGGGCGGTCGAGCCCGCCCTTGTGGAGAGCCTCGATACCCAACCGTGGGACATCTGCTACCTGGGCTTCACTGACCCTATCGGGCCGTTTCGTAAAACAGCAACCCTTAGCTCCACACACCGCCTCTACCAGATCTATGGCTGCAACACCTGCCATGCATACCTGATTCGGGATACGGCATACGATCTACTCCTGGAACAGCTGCCCACCCGCGAAAACGTCTGGGACTGGCTGACGCGCTACCGCGCCATCGACCGCTGGTATGCACGCACACTTGCGCGGCACTTCAGAGTACTGGCGGTCAATCCCTCGATCGTCAACCAAAGAACCGGGGTGTCGGATATCACCGGCCGGAACCTTGAAGACGATCACGCTACCGAGATCCCGCCCGAAAGCACCACAGTGCTGCCATACGGTCTCGCCTGTGGTCTGCGTCGTATGGCGTTCGGCATTTCGAGCCTCTATGATGCACTGCGCGGGCTCATCAAGCGCAACAAGGGATTTTGATGAAAACCTCGCCTGCGATAACGTCACAGCACCGCCAGCAGCAGTAGCCCGGCATGCCGAATCAGAACACCTCCAGCTCCCAGCAAGAGATCCGCATCAAGTTCCTCGGGAAATACAAGCCGGGGCATGATGGTGATGGCTGGCTGCGGATGTTTCCGAATAATGAACCGGTCTGGGGCAACTGCCGCTTCATCTTCGACCGCAACTGCCGGGAATACGACTGGCTCGTCGTGTACGATGACCTGCCGTCGGTGGCTGGCGAGCGCCATCCCCTGTGGGAGGAAAGCCTCGCCTGTACACCGGCACACACCCTGCTGATCACCACCGAGCCTTCCACGATCAAGGTCTACGGCTCATCCTACCTGAAGCAGTTCCGCTGGTTACTCACCACCCAGGCGGAATGGGCTACCGGCAGACACCCGGGACGAATCTTCGAGCAGCCCGGCTTGATCTGGTTCTATGCAGACAGTTCACCACGGGGTGACTACAACAGCATCGTCCGCAATATCCCGCTCAACAAGTCGCGGGAAATCTCTACCGTCTGCTCTTCAAAGCGGCAGGGCAATACCCTGCATCGCCGGCGTTATGAATTCACCCAGGACCTCAAGGCGCGCATTCCGGAACTGGATATCTTCGGCCATGGCGTGCGCCCCCTGGCCGACAAGGCCGATGCACTGGATCCTTACCGTTACCATATTGCCATCGAGAATTTCGAAGGCCCGCACCACTGGACCGAAAAGCTCGCTGACCCTTTTCTCGGTGCCTGCATGCCGCTCTACTATGGCTGCCCCAATGTCACGGATTACTTCCCGGCGGAAAGTTTTCTCCACATCAATGTATGGGATATCGAAGAGGCGACTGAAACCATCCAGCGTGCCATCCGCGACAAGGTTTATGAAAAAAACCTGGACGCCATCCTGGAAAGCCGCCGCCTGGTGCTGGAACAATACGGTCCCATCGCAACGATCTGCCGCATCGTCAACCAGAAACATGGCGCGCGTGAATCACATCGTACAACGGATAGCAAAATCAGCAGCCGCCGCAGGATACAGGGCGGGTCCCTGGCCGGGATTCGTTATGTACTGGAAAAATTCTATGTTCGCGGTCGCCAGTCGATCGGCGACATCCATCGCCGCTGACAGAACAGCAGGACTCAACAGCCGGTGCGCCCGCTCACCCACTGGCGTAAGCGGTACAACGCACCCCTGGGAAATGGCCGGAAAGCCTTGTGCGTACGTATCGTAAGCGCTTCCTCCCGGCCGGGCTGATAGAGCCTCCGGGCCCAGTGAGCACTCCAGGCGAAGATATTGTATTTATCCAGGACAAGCTGCCGCGCCTGCACAATCCTGGCTTCGAGATTTTGCTCCACGGGGGAATCCAGCAGGCTGCGGATCTTCCGTTCGGCAGCTGCAAAATCATCACCATCGAGCCGTGCCAGGGAATCGGCCGGGAAGTATTCCTCGATATTCGGACAGCCCAGGTACACCGGGAAGGCCCAGCCGAGATAGGCATCGGCCAGTTTTTCCGTCCAGTAATTCGGTGACTGGCTATTCTCCAGCACCAGATGGTAACGATACGGCAGGATGGCTTCCATCTTGTCATCAATAGGCTGAAACCCGCGACCGAAGTGCACGATGCGATCACCAAGCCGCTGCTTCAGGTATTCGAGCAGCGCCAGTCTTTTCCGTTGCCCAGGTGTAAAGGCTGCATCCGAACATACCACCGCAATCCGATTCTGCTTTGATGGATATTCCAGTGCAGCAAGGTAGTCATAACCATAGCGATAGGTTCTTGATGACATATCAAGACCCACATGCCAGTTCAGGCCCGGCGCATCCAGTATCACACCGGGATGCCGCGATAGCGCATGGGTATCGACGATATGCCGAAACTGTTCGTAAAATTTTCGTGGATATACTTTTTTCTCGGGTGGCTCGCCGGCAATAAATAATGTGTTGCCGTATGCTGCGACAAAGCGATCCACTGGTCTTGCATTGGCCAGCACCACATAAAAATCAGCCTTACCCCCTGCCGGTGGATTGAGCGCGAAGGTACAGCCATTCCAGCCCATCCCACCTCCCGGCGTAAGCAACTCCATGCCTTGCGGGGCGATATCCATATTCAGCCGGATCATGAGTGCCCGTTCACCTTGCTGGCTTTCAGACATGACCCGCTATTTCCTGTCAGGGTATTCGAGACTGGCGGGCACCCCATGCCAGCCTGGAGCCCTGACCAATGGCAGACCGGTAGGGTCCGGCGCCCATACTTTCCGTGTTCCATTCGCCGGGCCACCCAGCCATGCTCCCCACCAGCTGAACGAACTGTTCGCAATGATGGCGTGGCGGCAGCGGGACATCAGCCAGAGATCCGTCATTTCATCGGTGGCATTGTAATGCTGGGATTCCACAGTCGCACCACCGAAATCCAGCTGATCCTGTGCCCAGCGAAGGTCATCTCCGAACAGCACGAAAACCGGCGCATCAATTACGCTTCGCGCAGCATCAATGGCCTTCTGGTAGTAGTCCACCCCCAGCAGGGCCGCATAGTCGATCCGGCGGATATGCACGAATACCGAGTTACACTCCGCCAGTGCCGCACCTCTCTGGCACAGGGCCGGATCAGCGGGTGCGGGCGGTGCCAGTTCCAGGCGCAGCTGCTCTGCCATATCGGCAAAATAGGCCTCATTCTGCCAGTATCCGAGCAGGGTCACCCGCGCACGCCGGGAACGGAACTGCCGAATTTGTGCGGGACTCGAATCCGCACGCTCCGCCACATAGGATTGCCATGGCTGCGGCAGAAACTTGTTAAGCGCACGAATCCACTTGTGCCTAAGGTGACGCAGATCAGGCGCAATGCGCCATGCCTCCGGCATCTCCTGTACCTGGATAGGAAACCGGTTCAATCGATAACAACGCCCATAGGCATCCGCGGTATAACCACGAACGGTATCCAGATAAAGCTGCCGTCCCATGCGTACTGCCATGGCCCGGGCGGCAGCATATATGAACAACTGGTTACCGAGGCCACCCTTCACAATGGCGATCACCACACCATCATTCATCGCGTGCGCTCCAGGCAAACCATCAGCCTTATCCACGCGCACTGCCTGCATCCGCCAGCCCCTGGTACAGCCCCAGGGTCCCGTCCAGCATCCCCTGCAGGTCATAGGCATGGGTCGGCGGCACCTCCGGGCGCTGTTCATAAATCGCCATCACGGCCGCCTGCAAGGCCGCCATATCACCCAGCGGTACCCGGCCCTGGGGAAACAGGTCGGCCAGGATCTCGCCCACCCCGCCATGGTCATAGCCCAGCACCGGTACACCCATATGCAGGGCCTCCAGCACGGTGCGGCCAAAGGACTCCGGCTTGCCGGACAGGGACAACACCACGTTGGAGGCGGCGTAGATATCGCGCACGTCCATGCGATGACCGGTGAAGGTGATGCGCTCGTCAAGGCCGCGCCGGGTGATCTCGTCGCGCAGCTCCTGCGCATAGCGTTTGCGGCGCGGGTCTTCGCCACCGACGATCAGGCCGTGCACCGGCAGGCCGTCCGCCAGTAACCGTTCCATCAGCTGGATGAATTCCCGATGCCCCTTGAGCCGGGTCAGCCGCCCGGGCAGGGTGATGACAAAACGCTCCAGCAGGAAGGGGTACTGATCAAACCAGCGCTGGTACCAGGAATCAGCCGGCCGGTAGTGATGTGGAAACACCGCCGGATCCACCCCCCGGTAGATCAGTTCGATGCGGCCCGGGTCCACCCGTGGATAGTGCTGCAGGATATAGTTACGCGCGGTTTCGGAGACGGCGATCACTTTCTCGCCTTTGGTCATCACCGCGCTGTAGCGGCTCACCGAATACAGGCCGTGCACGGTGGTGACAAAGCGTGGGCGACTGGCCTCGGGCATCCCCTTCCAGGCCAGCCAGGCAATCCAGGCCGGCATACGTGAACGTGCGTGCAGGATGTCCACCTGCTGCTCCTGCAGGAATCGGCGCAGCCGGCGCACATAACGCAGGGTCCACAGCGATTTTTGGCCAATGGGCCATTGCAGATGACGGCTGCCCTGCCCCGTCAGCCGCGACTCCAGTTGTCCGCCGGCGGAGATCACCCAGGACTGATGCCCGCGCCGCACCAGCTCCTGCGCCACCTCCAGCGTGCCGCGCTCCACACCACCGCCCTCCAGGGCGGGTAGCACCTGCACTACCGTGAGCGGTCGTTCAGCCATTGTTCCCGAATCCAGGCGGCGCAACGCTGCGCCTCATTGAAAGACTGCGGCAGCGGATACTGTCCCTGCTGTTGCCACGTCGCGAAATCCACTACACGCTTCCCTTCGATCAATTGCTGCAGGCCACGGCTCACCCGCCCCGCTTTTTTTTCCTGTACTGGCAGTATGCCCACGGCCCCACCCGCAGTGAGCGCTTCATACACCATGGACACACTGTCCGCCGTCACCCACACCACCGCCGCCTGCGCCAGTTGTTCCGGCAGCCAGTCCGCATCGGTCTGTTCCCAGGGCACCAGTTCCAGCCGGCCCTGCGCCTGCGCCAGTAACGGCGCCAACCCGGCACCCCAGGATGCCGGCGTACGTCGCGAAGTCGTCATGCGCCAGTGGCGCTGCGACTCCCGCTCCAGCAACGTCTGCACACAGCGCCGCAGGGGTTCTTCCTGCCAGCGGTGGTGCTTCGAGGGTCCGCCAACCAGGATCAGCCCCAACCCGGGCTGTTTCTCACCAGCGGGCCGAACACGATTCAGGACCCCCTGCGTGACCAGCACATTGGGTGCAGCCACGGGGTTGTCATGCTGCGGAATCAGGCACAGGTCGAACCAGCGCAGCGGCAGACTGGGCTGCATCAGCACCAGGATACGTCCCCCCCGCGCCCGGCGTGCCGCCAGCATGGGCAGGTGCGTGGCATGCCCCGCACCGATGATAAATTGCGGGTCGGGCAAGCCGGTGCCGGCGGGGAAACGCCTGCCCAGCCAATGCCCAAGGGCGGCCAGCCTGGACTCCGCCGCCAGCTCATGGACCTCAAGGGGAAACAGCTCCGCCAGTGCCTGAACCAGGCCGGCGCTTTGATTTTCATGGCCGGGCTTGCCATCCCGGAAACGCCAGATCACCAGGGGCGTTGTGCTCCGCTCCGCCATGCGACTCCCTCTACCCCCTCACCCGGGGAGCGAGGACCGACCTTGTGGTGAGTGGGTTTCCCTCTGCCTGTTCCAGGGAGAGGAGGAACACGCGTTCCCGATGCTTCGGTTGATCGATACCGACAGCGCCGCTCGGGCCATCAACCTTTCAACACATAATCGGCGCCGCAGTAAGGACACTTGGCCTGGCCGGTCTTCTCGATGGGCAGGTAGACCCGTGGATGGGAATTCCACAGGCTCATGCCGTCCAGCGGACAGTGCAGCGGCAGGTCCGCTGCCGTCACTTCGTAGCGATTTTCCGCATTGGCCTGGATGTACTGGCCACTTCCCGCCTCGGCGGCGGTATTCGGATTTGGCATGTTGGAGCCCTCCTTTATTGTGTAATCCAAGCCGGCTGTGGCGAATACAGGCTTGGCGGTACCCGCAGGAAAATCGTCCGAATTCATTCGGGCGGCCAGCCAAAAGCTTACTTCACCAGCGTCAGCCAGTCCGGGTGGGACACACAACGCCCATGCACGTAATCGAAATACTTCGCCTGCAGTTTTTCGGTAATGGGGCCGCGGCTGCCGCTACCGATGGCGCGGTTGTCCAGTTCGCGTATCGGCGTGACTTCCGCCGCCGTGCCGGTGAAGAAGGCTTCGTCGGCCACGTAGACCTCGTCGCGGGTGATGCGTTTTTCCCGCACCTCCAGCCCTTCTTCCCTGGCGATATGCATCAGGGTGTCACGGGTGATGCCTTCCAGCGCCGAGGTGAGATCCGGCGTGTACAGCACGCCGTCGCGCACGATGAAGATATTCTCGCCGCTGCCTTCGGCCACGAAACCGTCCACGTCCAGCAACAGCGCCTCATCATAACCATCGGTAAGCGCCTCGTTGAGCGCCAGCATGGAGTTCATGTAATTGCCGTTGGCCTTGGCCTTGCACATGGTGATGTTCACATGATGACGACTGAAGGACGAGGTACGGATGCGGATGCCCTTGGTCATGTTCTCTTCACCCAGATAGGCGCCCCAGTTCCAGGCCGCCACGATGACATGGGTCTTGAGATTGTCGGCGCGCAGGCCCATGCCTTCGGAACCATAGAAGCACATGGGGCGCAGGTAGGCGCTTTCGAGGTTGTTCTCGCGCACCACGGTGCGTTGCGCCTCGTTGAGGGTGTCCTGGTCGTAGGGCATGTCCATCTTGAGGATATGCGCGGACCGGAACAGGCGCCGGGTGTGATCGGCCAGACGAAAGATGGCGGTACCCTGTTCGGCCTTGTAGGCGCGCACGCCCTCGAACACACCCATGCCGTAATGCAGGGTATGGGTCAGCACATGGGTGGTGGCCTCACGCCAGGGCACCAGTTTGCCGTCCATCCAGATGACGCCGTCACGGTCAGCCATCGACATAGTTACATCTCCTAAAACAATTCAGTGGCCCGAATCAATCCGGACCTGCGGGATTTCAGTTTCCAGCGGCGGCGGGGCACGGCCGTCAGGCCTCCAGCAATCGCTGCCAGACACGGGTCACACAGGCGCGTTCCGCGGTGAACTCGCTATCATCCACATCCGCTGAAGTACCCTGCAGGCTCAGACGATGCACACGGGCCCGGTAGGCCTTATAGGCTTCCTGCAGACAGGTGACGTCCTTCAGGGGGAGCAGGCCTTCGCGCGCGAAGCTATCCAGCAGGCGCATGTTATCCGTGTAATCAAGCAAATCCGGGCGCTTATGGGACCACGCCAAAAGTCCATATTGGACCACAAATTCAATATCGGCGATACCTCCCGGGTCCTGCTTGAGGCCGAAACGGCCAGCCGTACGGGAACCGAGTTCCTGGCGCATGCGCTCACGCATATCGCGCACCGCCGTGCGCAATTCCGCCGTCTTGCGCGGCCGCGCCAGCACGGCACGACGGATGGTCTCGAAACGTTCGGCAATGGCCGGGTCCCCGGCGACGGGACGGGCACGCACCAGCGCCTGGTGTTCCCAGGTCCAGGCATCCTGCTGCTGGTATTCATCGAAGGCCTGCACATTGGGCACCAGTTGCCCGGCGGCCCCGCTGGGCCGCAGCCGCATGTCCACCTCGTAGAGCACACCGGAAGGCGTGAGGGTCTCCAGCATGTGAATGATGCGCTGGCCCAGACGGGCAAAAAAGGTTTCGTTATGGATGCGCTTCTCACCATTGGTGAACTGCGCATCGCCTTCGCCGTCGTGCAGGAACACCAGGTCCAGATCGGATCCGTATCCCAGTTCGATACCCCCCAGCTTGCCATAGGCAATGATGCCGAAACCGGCTCGCAGCCAGCGCTTGCCACGCAGGTAACCGGGTTCACCGTGCTTGCCGACCATCAGGTCCCAGGCGATCTGCAGCACCTTGCGCAGCACCACCTCGGCGATCTCCGTCAATTCATCGCTGACCACCATCAGCGGCAGCGCACCGGTGATATCCGCGGCCGCCACCCGCAGCACAGTCATCTGCTGGAAATGGCGCAACGCCTCCATCTGCTGCTCCAGGTCATCGGGTGCAACCGCCGCGAACTGGTCCACCAGTTCCCGCTCCAGGGCCTCGCGGGTCATGGGCTGGTACAGGGTGCGCGGATCCAGCAACTCGTCCAGCAACAGCGGGTGCTGCGCCAGTTGCTCCGCCAGCCAGGGGCTGGCGGAACACAGTCGCACCAGCTGGGACAGCACCATCGGGCTTTCCACCAGCAGGGTCAGGTAGGTGGTGCGGCCGGCGATCTCTTCCAGCAGGCGTGCCAGCCGGGTGAAGGTTTCGCTGGGAGATTCCTGTTCCGCAGCGGCATGCAGCAGCAACGGCAACAGGCGTCGCAACTGGGCGCGCCCCCGCGTGCCGGCAAACCGCATGGCACTGCCGGTGCGCAGATCTTCGAGCCAGCGTGCCGTTTCCGCCGGCTCGTCAAAACCGTGTCGTTGCAACAGGTCTTCGATGGCATCCGCCGCCACCTCCCCGGCACACAGGGCATCCAGCTCGTCCCTGCGACTGACATCATCCGCCGTCTCGCCAAGCTGCGGCGCGGCGAATACCTGCTGGAAATGCTCGTGCACCAGCCGCCGGTGCCGCTGCAAATCACGCTGAAATCCCGGCCAGTCCGCATAACCCATGCTGAAAGCCAGCCGCGCCCGCTCGTCAGCATCGGCGGGCAACCGGTGGGCCTGTTCGTCACGCACTTCCTGCAGCCGGTTTTCAGTGCGGCGCAGAAACCCGTAGGCCTTGATCAATTGCTGAGCAATAAAGGCCGGCAGCAGCTCCATTTCGGCCAGCGTGCGCAGGATGGGCTGCAATTCCCGCTGCCGCAGGCGTACTTCGCGCCCCCCGCGTACCAACTGGAAGGCCTGGGCGATGAACTCCACTTCGCGGATGCCGCCGGGCCCCAGCTTGATGTTGTCCTGGTGGCCCTTGCGCTCGATCTCACGTTCGATCTGCACCTTGAGATCACGCAGGGATTCGAAGGCACTGAAATCCAGATAACGGCGATAGACAAAGGGCCGCAACAGCGCCATCAGCTCCTCACCCTCGGCGGGATCACCCGCCATCGGCCGCGCCTTGATCATGGCATAGCGTTCCCATTCCCGGCCCTGGGACTGGTAGTAGTCCTCCATGGCACTGAAGCTCATGGCCAGCGGACCGCTGCCACCGAACGGGCGCAAGCGCATGTCGACCCGGAACACCATGCCGTCGGCAGTGGCATCATCCAGCGCCTGGATCAATTGCTGGCCGAGACGGGAAAAGAATTCCTCATGGCTGATACCGTTGCGACGCCGGGTCTCGCCGGCCTCACGGTAGGCGAAGATGAGGTCGATGTCCGACGAGAAATTCAGTTCACGGGCGCCCAGCTTGCCCATACCCAGCACTACCAGCGACAGCGGCCGACCATCACTGCCTTTGGGCTGGCCATACTGTTTCACCGCCCAGCCCTGCAGGATCTGCAGGGCGTTCTGCACGCAGGCATCGGCCAGGCCGGACAGGTCGCGCAGCACCTCGTCGAGCCCTGCCCAGCCAGCCAGGTCGCGCCAGGCAATGCGCACCATCTCGCGGCGGCGAATGATTCGCAGTCGCTCCGCCAGCGCGTACTCGTCCTCCACGCCCGCCAGCTGCCGGGCCAGCCTGGCCGGTAGTTCATCGGGTGCGTAGTCCGCCAGCAGATCGCCGGTTGCCAGCAGCTCCGCCAGCAGTTCCGGGTGGCGGATGCAGCTCTCCGCAACGAATTCACTCCCGGCGAACACCCGCAGCAGCACCGCCACCAGGTCCGCCTGTCGCACCGCGCGGACCCCTTCCTCCTCCGCGGCCTCGCAATAGCGGGCGTACTGGGCCTGCACAGCCTCCAGAAGGCCTTCCGGTATGGCGGTGCGCGTGGGTGCCGCAGGTTTTGTCTTCAACATGTGAACAGGTACCGGTTTTCGGGTTCCGCAGTTTAAGGCTTTCGGGAAAACGCCGAAACCTTCAGGAATCAGCAGGCGGTAACCCTCGAGGAGCAAGCATGGAATTTCGTGACTATCTCAAGATCCTGGTGGCAAAGGAAGGTTCGGACCTGTACCTGAGCACCGGTGCGCCAGTGTGCGCCAAATTCCATGGCCAGCTCAAGGCCCTGGAACAGGAGCCCCTGACCGCCGCACGGGTGAAAGAGATCGCCTACGAAATCATGGATGCCGAGCAGATCGCCCAGTTCGAAGCCAAGCCGGAGATGAACCTGGCCATTTCGGAATCCGGCATCGGCCGCTTCCGCGTCAACATCTTCAAGCAACGCAACACCATCTCCATAGTGATCCGCAACATCGTCACCAATATCCCCAAAATGGAAACCCTGGGTCTGCCCCCCATCCTCCGGGACATCATCATGTCCAAGCGTGGCCTGGTGTTGTTCGTGGGCGCCACCGGGTCCGGCAAGTCCACCTCCCTGGCCTCGCTGATCGATTACCGCAACACCAATGCCGCCGGCCACATCATCACCATCGAAGACCCGGTGGAATTCGTGCACTCGCACAAGAAATCCATCGTTAACCAGCGTGAAGTGGGCATGGATACCGACAGCTACGAGGATGCCCTGAAAAACACCCTGCGCCAGGCTCCTGACGTGATCCTGATCGGCGAGATCCGCGACCGCGAAACCATGGAACACGCCATCGCCTTCGCCGAAACCGGTCACCTGGCCATCTCCACCCTGCATGCCAACAACGCCAACCAGGCCCTGGACCGCATTATCAACTTCTTTCCCGAGGAGCGTCGCAACCAGCTGCTGCTGGACCTGTCACTGAACCTGCGCGCCTTCGTGTCCCAGCGGCTGATCCCCACCGTGGACGGCAAGCGTGCCGCTGCCGTGGAAATCCTGATCGGCACCCCGCTGGTGCAGGATATGATCCGCCGTGGTGACGTGCATGAAATCAAGGAAGTGATGCAGAAGTCGGAAAACATCGGCATGCAGACCTTCGATAGCGCCCTGCTGAAACTCCATCAGGAAGGCCGTATTTCCCTGGAAGAGGCGTTGCGCAATGCCGATTCCGCCAACAACCTGCGCCTGAAGATCAGCCTCGGCGACAAGGCTTCGGCACCCGCCACCCCGGCGGCGAAACCGGAGGCCCCCGCCACCGAATCCAAACCGGCCGACATCAGTCTCGGTGGCCTGTCGCTGGCGCCCGTCGAGGACGAAGCCAGCGAGGAAGCAGCCCTGTAACACAGGGACTCACCCGCAGGGTTTCAACCCGACGGGATCTGGGACCACACTGCCAACACCAGTGCCCAGATGAAAAAAATCGCTATTTTACAATACGTTCCCACGACAACCGCTCCACAGCCAATCCCGGACTCCAGCCCGTAACGACGACTTGGCGGCCAGTCCTATTCCCCGCTGGGAAAATCAGCGCGCAGGGGAATAATGCCCGTGGCACAATCGTCCTAATACCTGAACCCGAAACCCTGCAGGTAAATCCATGGGTGTTATTACCAGAATTTATAAAAATCGAGAGTTGCGTATAACGCTGGAGGAGAGCCGGGGCCGGTTGTACCGCATTGCGTACTCCTGGTGCCATAACGCCGCGCTGGCCGACGACCTGGTGCAGGAAACCCTCACCAAGGCCTTGAAATACAGTGACCAGCTGCGGGATCCCAATACGATCAAGTCCTGGCTCTACAAGATTCTGACCAACTGCTGGCGCGATCATTTCCGGCGCAGCCGCGAAACGGTGGATATCGACGACGTGGTGCTCGTGGAAGAGCACACACCCGAGGACCATCACCAGCGCATGGAAGTGGTCGAAAAGGTACGGGCCGGCATCGCCACCCTGCCCGTGGGGCAACGGCAGGTGCTGACCCTGGTCGATCTTGAAGGCTGCTCCTATATCGAAGTGGCCGAGATCCTGGACGTGCCAATCGGCACCGTCATGAGCCGCCTGTGCCGGGCACGGCGGGCGCTCAAGGACGCGCTGCTGGCAGCGGAGGCACCGCCCAAGGAGGCGGGGGCCCATATCAGGAGAGTGAAATGAAGTACGAAGACTCTATTTCCGAAGAACAGCTGAATGCCTTTATCGACGGCGAGCTGGGCAGCGAAGACCGCAGCCGCGTGCTGGAGGCCATCCAGGGGGATGCCGGCCTGAAGGCCGCCGCCTGCGAACTGCGCACGGTGCAGGAACTGGTGCGGAACGCCTATGACTACCCGGACCAGGAAGAACAGCGCCGCTGCCCACCCGCACTCGGCAGCTGGGGCAAGGCCATCGCCGCCTCCCTGCTGCTGGCCTGTGGCGGCATGCTCGGCTGGCTCAGCCACGAGCAGAGCACCGAATCCAAGCTGCAGGCCATGTTCTGGGATGAACAGAGCAGTTTCCAGAATGCCAGCATCGTGCAGGCCTCCGAGGACCAGGGCTACAAGAAGGTGCTGGTGCATGTAAACACCTCCAACCTCGACAAGATCAAGGAGGCACTGGACACCGCCGAGGAGCTGCTGCAGACCTATGCCCAGACCGACCAGGCTGCGGAAATGGAGATCGTCGCCAACTCGGGCGGGCTGGACCTCTTGCGCGCGGGCCACTCTCCCTATGCCGCGCGGGTGCGCGAACTGCAACAGCGTTACGTGAACCTGACCTTCCTGGCCTGCCAGACCGCCATGGACCGTGTGAAACGTGAACAGGGTATCGATGTATCCAAGGAGCTACTGCCGGGCGTGGGGGTCACCCCCTCCGCGCTGGACCAGATCCTGGACCGGCTGCGTGAAGGCTGGGTCTATATCAAAGTGTGATTTTCTCCAGCTCTCCTCCGACTCTGGAACGCCCCGCCCCCTGCGGGGTTTTTTTTGTCCTGCTACTACTTGAACATCAGTCTTTTCAGTTTGCCTGCCATACCATCACCTTCCTTCCGCCCTTTGCTGGGCGGGTTACTTCCTTTTATCCGGCCAAGAGAATGCAATCAAAGAGAAGGCTGTCCCCGACGGCTTGCCCGCTGCGCGGGTGCCCTGTGCTTCTCGGCCGCGCCAGCGGGGAGCAGGGGTGCCGGATTTTGGCAGGTCCGGATTCATGCATATGGTGTTCTTTTTCGTTTGTCTGCCATTCCATAGCTTTTTTTCCGCCCCTGGCTGGGCGGGTTCATTTTCTTTGCCCCGCCAAAGAAAACGAACCAAAAGAAAGGCGGCCCGACGGCTTGCGGGCTGCGCCCGTTCCCTGCGCTTCTCGCCGCTTTGCGCGCTCGCCCAACTCGCAGCATTTCCGGGAACGGGGAAATCGTCCATTCCCGGAAATACTACTCAAACAGGGGGCTCGCTTTCCCGCAAACCGGCTGCGATGCTCGGCGGCGCCAACGGGGATCCGGGTGC
>CBDUHN010000029.1:0-44949 GCA_965367295.1 uncultured Gammaproteobacteria bacterium
ACAAGAAGGCGAAGTAAGGAGAGCCATGATGGAAGTCAGTGCAAAACTCAGTCATACCCGTATTTCGCCGCAGAAAGCTCGCCTGGTCGCCGATTTGGTGCGCGGCATGCCGGTGGAGCGAGCGCTGGAAACCCTGACCTTCAGCACCAAGAAAGCCGCGCATATTGTGCGCAAGGTGCTGGAATCCGCCATCGCCAACGCCGAGCATAACGAAGGCGCCGATGTGGATGAACTGAAGGTCGCGAAAATTTATGTGGATGAAGGTCCTGTCTTGAAGCGCTTTGAAGCACGCGCCAAAGGCCGTGGAAACCGCATCCTGAAGCGGACCAGTCACATCACCGTGACGGTCGGTGGGCGCTGAGCGCTCACCCCTGAATAAACGAACGAATGTAACGTAGAGACAACGGCATGGGTCAAAAAGTACATCCGACCGGCATCCGCCTTGGCATCGTCAAGGACTGGACCTCCAAGTGGTACGCGGATTCCAAGGACTTCGCGGACTACCTGAACGTGGATCTGAAGGTGCGCGATTTTATCCGCAAGCGCCTTTCTCGTGCGTCCGTGAGCCGCGTGCAGATCGAACGGCCGGCCAGCAACGCCATGATTACCATTCACACGGCCCGTCCCGGCATCGTGATTGGCAAGAAAGGCGAAGACATTGAAAAGCTGCGTGGCGAAGTTTCCAAGCTGATGGGCATTCCGGTGCATATCAGCATCGAGGAGATTCGCAAGCCGGAAATCGATGCACAACTGGTGGCGGAAGGTGTCGCCCAGCAGTTGGAACGCCGCATCATGTTCCGTCGCGCCATGAAGCGTTCGGTGACCAATGCCATGCGTCTGGGCGCCGAAGGTATCAAGATCAATGTTGCCGGGCGTCTGAACGGTGCGGAAATCGCACGTAGCGAGTGGTACCGCGAAGGTCGTGTGCCGCTGCACACTCTGCGTGCCGATATTGACTATGGATTCTACGAAGCCAATACCACCTATGGTGTCATTGGTGTCAAGGTCTGGATCTTCAAAGGTGAAGTTCTGGGCCGCGATGAACAGGTTGCAGAAGCCGAGCCCGCCAAGAAAGCGGCGGCCAAGTAACGGAGCGGTAGAGCATGTTACAGCCCAAAAGAACGAAGTTCCGCAAGCAGCAGAAGGCGCGCAACCGTGGCCTGGCCAATCGTGGCGACAAGGTGAGTTTCGGTGAGTTCGGTCTCAAGGCCGTTTCCCGTGGCCAGCTGACTGCACGCCAGATCGAAGCTGCTCGTCGTGCCATTACCCGTCACGTGAAACGTGGTGGCAAGATCTGGATCCGCGTGTTTCCGGATGTGCCAATTACCAAGAAACCCATCGAAGTACGTATGGGTAAGGGTAAGGGTAACGTGGAATACTGGGTTGCCAAGATCCAGCCAGGCCGCGTGCTGTATGAAATGGAAGGTGTTGGTGAAGATGTGGCACGTGAGGCCTTCAAGCTCGCGGCTGCCAAGCTGCCCTTCAAGGTCGCCTTTGTGAATCGGCAGGTGATGTGATGAATGCGAACGCATTGCGTGAAAAATCCGTAGACGATCTCAAGCAGGAGCTGGATGGTCTGTTGCGTGAACAATTCAACCTGCGTATGCAGAAGGGGACCGGTCAGTTGTCACGTCCCGACCAGGTAAAGAAGGTGCGTCGCAATATCGCGCGCGTAAAGACCATAATGAACGAAAAGGCAAATGCAGGTGATGCGTCATGAGTGACGAAGCCAAGGTAGTCCGGACAATCACCGGTCGCGTAGTCAGCAACAAGATGGACAAGAGTGCCACTGTGCTGGTGGAGCGCAAGGTGCCTCATCCGTTGTATGGTAAGTACATTCGCCGTTCCACCAAGCTGCACATTCATGATGAGAATAATGAATGTCAGGAAGGTGATCTGGTCACGATTGAAGAGTGCCGTCCCATGTCCAAGACCAAGTCCTGGATCCTGGTGAAGGTTGTGGAGCGGGCTGCGGCTGTTTAAGCCGGCCGCTGTTTTGGAATTTATACGGTTTTTGGTGGGATAGAGCCATGATCCAGATGCAAACCATCCTGGATGTCGCCGACAACAGTGGGGCGCGCCGCCTGCAGTGCATTAAAGTACTGGGTGGCTCGCATCGCCGTTATGCCAATATTGGCGACATCATCAAGGTCAGCGTGAAGGAAGCGATTCCTCGCGGCAAGGTCAAGAAGGGCGAAGTGTATAACGCCGTTGTTGTGCGTACCGCCAAGGGTGTGCGCCGTCCGGACGGATCGCTGATCCGCTTCGATGGTAATGCCGCCGTGCTGCTGAATAATCAGCATCAGCCGATCGGTACTCGTATCTTTGGGCCGGTGACCCGCGAATTGCGTAGCGAGAAGTTCATGAAGATCATCTCGCTGGCGCCTGAAGTGTTGTAAGGCGGGAGATAAGGTCATGCAAAAGATTAAAAAGGGTGACGACGTGATCGTCATTACCGGCAAGGACAATGGTAAGCGCGGTACCGTGCTGAAGGTTGTATCCGAACTGGATCGCGTGGTCGTTGAAAACGTCAACGTGGTAAAAAAGCACCAGAAGCCGAACCCGAATGCGGGTGTGGCCGGCGGAATCGTGGAAAAGGAAATGGCCATCCACGTGTCCAATGTGATGCTGTATAATCCGCAAACCAAGAAAGGTGATCGGGTCGGTGTCCGTACGCTGGAAGACGGCAAGAAGGTACGTTATTTCAAGTCCACGAATGAAGTCGTGGACGCCTGAGAGACAGGTCGAAGTCATGGCAAGATTGGAACAACATTATCGTGACATCGTAGTGAAGAAGCTCATGGAGCAATTCAGCTACGGTAATGTCATGGAAGTGCCCAAAATCACCAAGATCACCCTCAATATGGGTGTGGGTGAGGCGACCGGCGACAAGAAGATTCTTGATCACGCCGTGGGCGATATGACCAAAATCGCGGGTCAGAAGCCGGTGATCACGAAGGCTCGGAAATCGGTTGCAGGTTTCAAGGTGCGTGAAGGCTGGCCCATTGGCTGCAAGGTGACCCTGCGCCGTGCCCAGATGTACGAGTTCCTGGATCGCCTGATCACCATTGCCATGCCGCGTATTCGCGATTTTCGTGGCGTGAATGCCAAGGCCTTTGATGGTCGTGGTAATTACAACATGGGTGTGAAAGAGCAGATTATTTTCCCGGAAATCGATTACGACAAGATCGATGCACTTCGGGGCATGGATATTACGATTACCACGACTGCAAAAACGGATGAAGAGGGGCGTGCATTACTGGCCGCCTTCAGCTTCCCGTTCCGTAACTGAGGATAGGTAAGCATGGCTAAGACTTCCATGTTGGAGCGCGAACGCAAGCGTGCGCGTCTGGTTAAGAAATACGCAGCCAAGCGTGCTGCCCTGAAGGCGATTGTTCAGAATCCGAACAGCACGGATGAAGACCGTTTCAGCGCGCAGTTGAAGCTGCAGGCATTGCCGCGGGATTCCAGTGCATCCCGTCAGCGTAACCGCTGCCGCATTACTGGCCGCCCACATGGTTTCTATCGCAAGTTTGGCCTTGCACGCAACAAGCTGCGTGAGTCCGCCATGCGTGGTGATATCCCCGGCCTGGTAAAGGCCAGCTGGTAACGGTTCCGGTTTCCGGGGTCGAACGATTTAGGAATTTTACAGAGGTAACCGCCACATGATGACGGATCCCATTGCCGACATGCTGACCCGTATTCGCAACGGTCAGTCCGCTAATAAGGCACAGGTGTCAATGCCCGCTTCCAGGAAGAAGCAGGCGATCGCTGATGTGCTCAAGAGCGAAGGCTATATCAGCGATTATAAGGTTGAAGATGCTGCCGGCAAGGCTGAGCTCTCCGTGACCCTGAAGTACTACGAAGGCAAGCCGGTCATCGACATGATCAAACGCGTCAGTCGTCCTGGTCTGCGTATCTACAAGGGTAAGGATGAGTTGCCGTCAGTTCAGGGTGGCCTGGGTGTGGCGATTGTGTCGACCTCCAAGGGTGTTATGAGCGATCGTGCTGCACGCGCTGCCGGTGAAGGTGGCGAAGTGCTGTGCTACGTCTCCTAAGCGAGTAGAAGACTATGTCTCGAGTTGCAAAAAATCCGGTTGCGCTGCCATCTGGTGTTGAGGTTAAGGCCGACGGTAAGCAGGTTACGGTCAAGGGTTCCAAGGGTGCGCTGGTTCACCGCGTGCACGACCTGGTGACCATGAAGCAGGAAGGCAGTGAATTGACCTTCAGTGCCAATGATGAATCCAAGGCAGCCAATGCGCTGGCGGGCACCACTCGCGCCCTGTTGAATAACATGGTGGTCGGTGTGAGCCAGGGGTTCGAGCGCAAGCTGGAGCTGGTCGGTGTTGGTTACCGTGCACAGGCACAGGGGAAAGTTCTCAACCTGACGCTGGGTTTCTCTCATCCGGTTAATTTCGAAGTGCCTGAAGGCGTGACTATTGAGACCCCGACCCAGACAGAAATACTGGTGAAAGGCGCCGACAAGCAACAGGTTGGCCAGGTGGCTGCCAAGATTCGTGGTTACCGTCCGCCGGAGCCTTACAAGGGCAAGGGTGTGAAATACGCCGATGAAATCATCGTGCGTAAGGAAGCCAAGAAGAAATAATCGCAGGATCATAAAGCGGGAGACGGTCGGGATCGTCCCCATAGCTAGAGCAGGTATTGTAATGGATAAAAAAGCTTCTCGTCTCCGTCGTGCTCGCCGTACCCGCGCGAAACTGCGTGAACTGGGCGTAGTGCGTCTGTGTGTACATCGTACACCCCGTCATATCTATGCGCAGGTGATTGATGCCAGTGGTGAAAAGGTGCTGGCCAGCGCATCTACCGTTGACAAGGATCTGCGTGCCAGCCTCAAGGGTACCGGTAATGCTGGTGCAGCCGCCGCGGTTGGTAAGTCGATTGCTGAACGTGCTAAGGCGGCGGGTGTGACCAGTGTTGCGTTTGATCGCTCCGGTTTTAAATATCACGGTCGCGTGAAGGCGCTGGCGGATGCCGCGCGCGAAAGCGGTCTGGAATTCTAAGGGTAAGGGTTGAGTTATGGCGAGTGTAGAAGCACAAGCGACCGGTGATGGCCTCCACGAAAAGCTGATTGGCATCAATCGCGTTGCCAAGGTAGTGAAGGGTGGCCGCCAGTTCGGTTTTGCGGCTCTGACCGTAGTGGGTGATGGTGAAGGCCGTGTCGGCTTTGGTCGCGGCAAGGCGCGTGAAGTGCCGGTGGCGATCCAGAAAGCCATGGAAAATGCCCGCAAGAACATGAAATCCATCAAGCTCAAGGATGGAACGTTGCAATATCCGATTACGGCTCGCCATGGTGCTGCCAAAATCCACATGCAGCCGGCATCCGAAGGTACTGGGATCATTGCGGGTGGTGCGATGCGTGCTGTGCTGGAAGTGGTAGGCGTGCGTAACGTGCTGGCCAAATGTATTGGTTCCAACAACCCAATTAACGTGGTGCGTGCCACCATGAAGGGCTTGGCTGCCATGCGTTCTCCCAAGGAGATCGCTGCCAAGCGTGGTAAATCCGTAGACGATATCACGGGATAAACCATGGCTGACAAGACACTGAAAGTTACGCTGGTTAAAAGCATGAATGGTCGCCTGGCGGCGCACAAGGCTTGTGTTTCCGGCCTGGGAATCCGTCGCATGCATCATACGGTGGAAGTGGTCGACACTCCCGAAAATCGCGGCATGATCAATAAAGTGTCGTACATGCTGAAGATTGAGGAAGCATAAGATGCGCCTGAATACACTGAAATCCGCACCGGGCACCAAGTCACCTCGCAAGCGCGTTGGACGTGGAATCGGTTCTGGTCTGGGCAAGACCGGTGGTCGCGGTCACAAGGGCCAAAAGTCCCGTAATGGCGGTTACCACAAGACCGGTTTTGAAGGTGGTCAGATGCCGATTCAGCGTCGCCTGCCGAAGGTGGGTTTTACCTCCCGTCTGGCAATGACGACCGCGGAAGTGCGGCTGCACGAACTGGCAGAAGTGGAAGGTGATGTGGTGGACCTGGTTGCACTGAAGGCCGCCAATATCATCCGCCAGGATATGCTGCGTGCCAAGATTATCGCTTCCGGTGCGCTGGAAAAAGCCGTTACCGTGCGTGGCCTGGGTGTCACCAAGGGTGCACGTGCTGCCATTGAAGCAGCTGGTGGCAAGGTCGAGGAATAGGTGGCCACAGCAGGGTCGACATTTGCCGGCGCAGTAGGCGACCTTGGCAAACTGAAAGAGCTGCGTCAGCGGTTGCTGTTCGTAGTGGGTGCGATCATTGTGTTCCGTATCGGCACCTTTATCCCGCTGCCGGGTATTGATCCGCACGTGCTGGCTACCATTGCTGAGCAGCAGAAGGGCACCATTCTGGACATGTTCAACATGTTTTCAGGTGGTGCGCTGGAACGTTTATCCCTGTTTGCATTGGGTATCATGCCGTACATCTCTGCATCCATCATTATGCAGCTGATGTCGTATACCGTTCCTGCGCTCAAGGAGCTGAAAAAGGAAGGTGAGGCTGGTCGCCGCAAGGTGACCCAGTACACCCGCTACGGTACGGTGGTGCTGGCCACCTTTCAGGCCATTGGTATTGCGGTAGCATTAGAAGGGCAGTCAGCCGGTGGTTCTGCCCTGGTGACCAATCCTGGCCCAGCCTTCGTGGTTTCGGCGGTGGCAAGCCTGGTGACCGGTACGCTATTTCTGATGTGGCTGGGTGAGCAGGTCACCGAACGGGGTATCGGTAACGGTATCTCCATCATTATCTTTTCCGGGATAGTGGCGGGTCTGCCGGCAGCGGTTGGTGGGACCCTGGAGCTGGCGCGTACGGGCGAAATGAATGTGCTGAGCATTCTGTTCCTGTTTGTGCTGGCGCTGGCGGTGACTGCTTTTGTGGTGTTTGTTGAGCGTGGGCAACGGCGTATTACCGTGAACTATGCCAAGCGTCAGCAGGGCCGCAAGATGTATGCGGCACAAAGCACCCATCTGCCGTTGAAGCTGAACATGGCGGGCGTAATTCCGCCGATTTTTGCCAGCAGCATTATCCTGTTTCCAGCTACCCTCGGGAGCTGGTTCGGGAGTGCGGAAGGTATGGGTTGGTTGAGGGATATTTCATCTACCCTGTCCCCGGGCCAGCCGCTGTATGTTTTGTTTTACGCGTTGGCGATCGTGTTCTTCTGTTTCTTCTACACCGCGCTGGTGTTTGATTCGAAGGAGACGGCCGACAACCTGAAGAAGTCCGGTGCGTTCATTCCTGGGATTCGTCCTGGTGAGCAGACCGCGCGATTCATCGATGCTGTGATGACGCGCTTGACCACGGCGGGTGCGATCTACATCACCGCTGTGTGTCTGATGCCGGAGTTTCTGATTCTATACTGGAACGTGCCGTTTTATTTTGGCGGGACCTCGCTGCTGATTATCGTGGTAGTGGTTATGGACTTCATGGCTCAGGTGCAGGCTCTCCTGATGTCCCACCAGTACGAAGGCCTCATGAAAAAGGCAAATTTGAAGAGTCATGGCCGTGCTGGCCTGATTCGGTAACTGTATATAACGACTGTTTGAGCAGGTGGAAAAATGAAAGTCCGCGCTTCTGTAAAACGAATCTGCCGCAATTGCAAAGTGGTGCGCCGCAAGGGTGTGGTGCGCGTGATTTGCAAAGACGCCCGCCACAAGCAGCGTCAAGGCTGAAATACCGGCTGGCCCGTCCAGCCATTTTCAAGTTCTGGATTGATTTTTCAGGCGCCAGCCGCTATCCTTGCGCGTTTCACCGGATAGCTGTCCTGGCGTTGGTTAGGAGATAGGTCGCATGGCCCGTATTGCAGGGATTAACATCCCGCCCCATAAACACGCAGTAATCGCGTTGACCGCGATTTACGGCATTGGCAAGACCACTGCGCAGAAGATCTGCGATGCTGCAGGCGTGAAGTACGATACCAAGATCAAGGATCTCAGTGAGCCTGAAGTCGAAACGGTCCGTAACGAAGTCGCCAAGTTCACCGTGGAAGGCGATCTGCGCCGTACTGTTTCCATGAATATCAAGCGCTTGATGGATCTTGGTTGCTACCGTGGCATGCGTCACCGCCGTGGTTTGCCGGTCCGTGGTCAGCGCACCAAGACCAATGCCCGCACCCGCAAGGGTCCGCGTCGGCCGATCCGTAAATAAAACTGTTTCACTACATCTTCGGACGATAGTGAATGGAATCAGGTATTTAGGAATACACCAGAATGGCTAAAGCTGCGAAATCCACGGCCCGTAAAAAGGTCAAGAAGAATGTTGTCGATGGCATTGTCCACGTGCATGCATCCTTCAATAACACCATCATCACCATCACTGACCGTCAGGGTAACGCGCTGGCCTGGGCTACGGCGGGTGGATCCGGTTTCCGTGGCTCGCGTAAAAGTACCCCGTTTGCAGCCCAGGTGGCAGCGGAGCGTGCCGGTGCCGTGGTGGCAGAATTCGGCATGAAGAATCTGGAAGTCGAAATCAAGGGTCCTGGTCCCGGTCGCGAGTCCGCTGTGCGTGCGCTCAACAACGCCGGCTTCCGTATTACCAATATCACGGACGTGACGCCCATTCCGCACAATGGTTGCCGTCCGCCCAAGAAACGACGCGTCTAAGGTCGGGGAAAGAACATGGCAAAGTATGTAGGTTCCAAATGCCGCCAGTGCCGTCGTGAAGGCACCAAGCTGTTTTTGAAAGGTGAGAAGTGCTACACCAGCAAGTGCGCGGTGGAGAATCGGCCCTTCCCGCCTGGTCAGCATGGTCAGCGACGCACCCGCTTGTCTGATTATGCCCTCCAGTTGCGTGAGAAGCAGAAACTGCGTCGTACCTACGGTGTGCTGGAAGACCAGTTCCGTAATTACTACAGGAAGGCAGCGCAGGTTAAAGGCTCCACGGGTGAAAACCTGTTGCAGCTGCTGGAAAGTCGTCTGGATAATGTGGTCTATCGCATGGGCTTCTCCAGCTCCCGCTCCGAAGCGCGTCAGCTGGTACGTCACAACGGCATTACCGTAAATGGTCAGCGGGTGAACATCCCCTCTTATCAGGTGCAGCCCAACGACAATGTTGCAGTGAACGAAAAGGCACGCGCACAGATGCGGATTCAGTCTGCACTCGAAGTGGCGCAGCAGCGTGGTTTCGCCGAGTGGATCGACGTCGATGCGAAGAAGATGGAAGGGGTCTTCAAATCCCGTCCCGAGCGCACCGAGTTGCCGGCTGAGATCAACGAGCATCTCGTCGTCGAACTGTACTCCAAGTAAGTCAACAGGAAAGAGGGCTTTTCATGCAGGGCAAGGTCAACGAGTTCCTGAAGCCGCGTATTGTCGACGTCAAATTCGTCAACGATACGCACGCCAAAGTGACGCTGGAACCGCTGGAACGCGGTTTTGGGCACACCCTGGGCAACGCCCTGCGGCGCATTCTGCTTTCTTCCATGCCCGGCTGTTCCGTGACCGGCGTGGAAATCGATGGTGTGCTGCATGAATATTCCGCCATTGAGGGCGTGCAGGAAGATGTCATCGACATCATGCTCAACCTCAAAGGGCTGGCGCTGAAGATGCACAACCGCGAGGAAGCGACCTTGTCCCTTAGCAAGAAGGGACCTGGTTCGGTCACTGCAGCGGATATCACCCTGGATCATGACGTTGAAATCGTCAATCCGGATCATGTGATTGCCAACCTGACCAAGTCTGGCGAGCTGAACATGAGCCTGAAGCTGGCCATGGGTCGCGGCTACGAGCCTGCTACCGTGCGGACCGAGTCCGAGGAAAGTAGTCGCCCCATTGGCAGCCTGCAGCTGGATGCTTCTTTCAGCCCAGTGCTGCGCGTGTCCTACGCCGTTGAACGTGCCCGTGTGGAACAGCGTACCGACCTGGACAAGCTGATTATTGATATCGAAACCAACGGCACCATTGATCCGGAAGAGGCTATTCGTCGCGCTGCCACTATCCTCCAGGACCAGCTGTCGGTATTCGTGGATCTGAAGGGCAAGGAAGTCGTCGAGTCTGCCAAGGAGCAGTCCGATGTCGATCCGATCCTGTTGCGTCCTGTGGATGATCTAGAATTGACCGTCCGTTCGGCCAACTGTCTTAAGGCAGAAAGTATTTATTTCATTGGCGATCTGATTCAGCGCACGGAAGTGGAGCTGCTTAAGACGCCGAACCTGGGCAAGAAATCCCTGACTGAAATCAAGGATGTCCTGGCCTCCCGTGGCCTGTCCCTGGGTATGCGTCTGGAAAACTGGCCTCCGGCCGGTTTGAAAGATAAAGAACAGCAGTCCGCGTAAAACGCGGTAGTGAAGGGTTATAGCAATGCGTCACCGTAATTCTGGGCGGCAGTTAAACCGCAATAGCAGTCACCGCAAGGCGATGTTCCGCAACATGGCTGCTTCTTTGCTGCAGCACGAAGTCATCAAGACGACCGTGCCCAAGGCAAAGGAACTGCGCCGGGTCGCCGAGCCGCTGATCACCATGGCCAAGACCGATTCCGTCCATTCACGCCGACTGGCATTTGCCCGTCTGCGTGATCGTGATGTGGTCACCAAGCTCTTCAATGAGCTGGGTCCCCGCTACAAGGATCGTCCCGGCGGCTATTTGCGTATTCTCAAGATGGGCTTCCGTGCCGGTGATAGCGCGCCGATGGCGTTGGTGGAACTGGTGGATCGTCCTGCCGAGGAAGCCGCTGCAGAGTAAGCGACTTTTTCCTCGATTGAAAAAGACCGGGCATCAGCCCGGTTTTTTTTGTTGTTAAAAAGGGGATGGCTACGGATGTCCGCAGCTTTAGCCAGGTAAAATCAGGTGCCCGGTGGGCACCTCCATAGCTTTTGGTCGCTGGTTGTGCAAAATCCCGGTGGCGAATTTATTGATCTCATCGCGCAGCGGCTAGACTTTGATCTATCCGGGATTGCATCCATAGGCGATCAGCATGATTGTTCTGTTCACAGATTTTGGCCTGGCGGGACCCTATGTCGGGCAAATGCATGCCGTTCTGCAGCGTGAAGCCCCGGGGATTCCGGTAATTGACCTGATGCATGATGCGCCTGCCTGTGCCCCGCGCCCGGCGGCTTATCTGCTGGCTGCGCTGTGCCGGGAGTTTCCGAAGGGCTCGGTAATCGTGGGCGTGGTGGACCCGGGGGTTGGCAGCGCACGTCGCGGCGTAATCCTCGCAGTCGATGGTCGCTGGTTTATCGGACCTGACAATGGCTTGTTCAATATCGTTGCGCTACAGGGCGCGGAGGTATGCTGGCGGGATATCAATTATCAACCGGCACGCCTGTCGCGGACCTTCCACGGGCGTGACCTGTTCGCGCCGGTGGCGGCCTGTATCGCCCGTGGAGACGGGGTGCCCGGGGATCTGGTGGATACGCGCGAGCGGGTTGACAGCCGCTGGGCAACGGATCTTGCGGAGGTGATATACCTGGATGGCTTCGGGAATGCCATGACCGGAATCCGTGCCAGCAGCTTGTCCCGGGGGGCTCGACTGCGGGCGGGTGGCGCGACGATGACTCATGCCTCTACCTATAGCGAGGTTGGGCATGGTGCATGTTTCTGGTACGAGAATTCCTGTGGCCTGGTGGAACTTGCAGTCAATCAAGGCAGTGCGGCGAGGCAACTGGGCTTGGCGGTGGGCGATCCGATCGAGGTGCAGGTGACACCCGATTAAGTCACTGGTGGGTCAGGCGTGGACCTTTTTTGTACGACCTGACTTTCCGTCAGGTGCGCGTTCCAGCATTGGCTTGAGGAAGCGCCCCGTATGGGAATCGGGATGCAGGGCGATTTCCTCCGGTGTGCCCTCGCCGATGATGCGTCCTCCGCCGTTGCCGCCCTCGGGGCCCAGATCGATAATCCAGTCGGCGGTTTTGATTACATCGAGATTGTGCTCGATGATGACGATGGTGTTGCCATGGTCGCGTAACCGGTGCAGCACCTTCAGCAACTGCTCGATATCGTAGAAATGCAGTCCGGTGGTGGGCTCGTCGAGGATATACAGCGTGTTGCCGGTGTCGCGCTTGGACAGTTCCTTGGCCAGCTTGACGCGTTGTGCCTCGCCGCCGGACAGGGTGGTGGCGTTCTGGCCCAGACGGATGTAGGACAGGCCGACATCCATGAGGGTCTGCAGCTTGCGCTTGATGACCGGTACCGCCTGAAAGAATTCCACCGCATCCTCGACAGTGAGTTCGAGCACCTCGTGGATGGTTTTGCCCTTGTAGCGGATCTCCAGGGTCTCGCGGTTGTAGCGCTTGCCGTGACAGACGTCGCAGGGCACGTAGATGTCCGGCAGGAAATGCATTTCCACCTTGATCACACCATCGCCCTGGCAAGCCTCACAGCGTCCACCCTTGACGTTGAAGCTGAAGCGCCCTGGCTTGTAGCCGCGTGAGCGCGCCTCCTGGGTGCCGGAGAAGAGTTCCCGGATCGGCGTGAACAGACCGGTGTAGGTGGCGGGGTTGGAGCGTGGTGTACGGCCGATGGGGCTCTGGTCGATGTCCACCACCTTGTCGAACTGATCCAGTCCCTCGACCTGTCGGCAGGGTGCCGGGTCGGTGGCGGCGCCGTTGAGTTCGCGGGCGGCATGCAGGTACAGGGTGTCGTTGATGAGGGTGGACTTGCCGGAGCCGGACACGCCGGTGACACAGGTCATCAGTCCGGCCGGTATATGCGCGTCTACGCCCTTCAGGTTATTACCGCTGGCACCGAGGATGGACAGCAGGCGGGTGGGATCACGCGGGGTGCGTTGCCCGGGTATTTCGATGGCGCGCTGCCCTGACAGGTACTGGCCGGTGAGTGACTGTGGGTTGGCCATGATCTCGGTGGGTGTGCCCTGGGCCACTACCTTGCCGCCATGTACGCCGGCACCCGGTCCCATGTCGACCACATAGTCTGCAGTCCGGATGGCGTCCTCGTCGTGCTCCACCACGATTACCGTGTTGCCGAGGTCCCGTAGGTAATGCAGCGTGTTGAGCAGACGCTCATTGTCGCGCTGGTGCAGCCCGATGGAGGGTTCGTCGAGGATGTACATCACCCCTACCAGCCCGGCGCCGATCTGGCTGGCCAGGCGGATGCGCTGTGCTTCACCACCGGACAGGGTGTCGGCACTGCGTTCCAGGGACAGGTAGTCCAGTCCCACGTTGACCAGGAAATCCAGCCGCTCACCGATTTCCTTGAGGATTTTGGTGGCGATCTCGCCGCGCCGTCCGGGCAGTGACAGTCCGGTGAAAAACTGGCGGGCCTCGCCGACGGGCATGGCGGTGATGTCCGGAATACGCTTGTCGGCCACGAACACATGGCGGGCCGCAAGGTTCAGTCGGGTGCCGCCACAATCGGCGCAGGGATGGGTGCTGAGGTATTTGGACAGTTCCTCGCGTACGACATTGGACTCGGTTTCCCGGTAGCGGCGTTCCAGGTTGGGGATGATGCCTTCAAAGGGATGGCTGCGGGTGGTAAAGCCACTGCGTTCGTTGAGGTACTGGAACTCGATGACCTCCTTGCCGCTGCCGCGCAGGATCACCGTCTGTACCTTCTCCGGCAGTTCATCGAAGGGGGTGTCGATGTCGAAGCTGTAATGATCCGCCAGTGAACTGATGAGTTGGAAATAATAGGCATTGCGGCGATCCCAGCCACGTACGGCACCCCCGGCCAGGCTCAGGTGCGGATGGGCCACCACCCGCGCCGGATCGAAGGACTGGCGCACGCCGAGGCCGTCACAGCTGGGACAGGCGCCGACCGGGTTGTTGAATGAGAACAGGCGGGGTTCCAGTTCCGATAGCGAATAGCCGCATTGCGGACAGGCAAATTTGGCGGAGAACACCAGTTCCGCGCGCGCCGGCTCGTCCATGAAGCCGACCTTGGCCAGGCCGTCGGACAGGCGCAGGGCGGTTTCGAAGGATTCCGCCAGGCGCACCTGGATGTCGTCGCGTACCTTGAGCCGGTCCACCACGGCCTCGATGCTGTGTTTCTTGCGCAGGTCCAGGGTTGGCGGCTGGTCCAGGTCCACCACCTCGCCGTCGATGCGGGCGCGGATGAATCCCTGGGCGCGCAGCTCCTCAAGGATATGTACATGCTCGCCCTTGCGGTCCTGTACCACCGGGGCCAGCAGCATGAGCCGGGTACCCTCCGGTTGTGCCATCACCAGGTCCACCATCTGGCTGACGGTCTGGGCCTCCAGGGTGGTGTCGTGTTCGGGGCAGCGCGGCGTGCCGACCCGGGCAAACAGCAGGCGCAGGTAATCGTAGATCTCGGTGATGGTGCCGACGGTCGAGCGCGGATTATGGGAGGTGGACTTCTGTTCGATGGAAATGGCCGGCGACAGGCCTTCGATATGATCGATGTCCGGTTTTTCCATCATCGACAGAAACTGGCGTGCATAGGCAGAGAGCGATTCCACGTAGCGGCGCTGGCCTTCGGCATAGATGGTATCGAAGGCCAATGAGGACTTGCCGGAGCCCGACAGTCCCGTGAACACGATCAGTTTGTCGCGCGGGAGTTCGAGATCGACGTTCTGGAGGTTGTGGGTGCGGGCACCGCGAAGGCGAATGATGTCCATGCCGAATTTCTGCTGCAAATCGAACCTGTTACTATACGGCGTTTCGATGTCCGGCAGCAAAGGAAACCCGGTTTCATGAAAGGTAGGCTGCAGTCCCATGAAGGGATGAGTGTGACCGAGGCCCGCGCGGCATTTTCGCTGGCCGGCATCTATTCCCTGCGTATGCTGGGGTTGTTCATGATCCTGCCGGTGTTCGCGCTGTATGCCGAGCATCTGGACGGGGTCACGCCACAGCTCACGGGGCTGGCCATCGGCGCCTACGGCATGACCCAGGCATTGTTGCAGATCCCCTTTGGGCTGCTGTCCGACCGGTTGGGGCGCAAGCCGGTCATTGTGGCCGGTCTGCTGATCTTCGCGCTGGGCAGTGTGGTGGCGGCGAATGCCGACAGCATCTGGGGTGTGATCGGGGGGCGCGCCCTGCAGGGGGCCGGTGCCATCGCCGCCGCACTGATGGCGCTGACGGCGGATCTTACCCGCGAGGAACATCGCACCAAGGCCATGGCGGTGATCGGTATGAGTATCGGCCTGTCCTTCGCGGTGGCCATGGTGGCGGGGCCGGTGCTCAATCACTGGATCGGAGTACCGGGTATCTTCTGGCTGACGGCCGGGCTGGCGCTGGGCGGGATCGGCATACTGTTCTACTTGGTGCCCCAGCCTGTGATCAGTCGCGTGCACCGCGACGCCGAGCCAATCCCGGCGCAGTTCGCCGGGGTGCTGCGCGACGGTCAGCTGCTACGGCTGGATTTCGGCATCCTCACCCTGCACATGATCCTCACCGCCACCTTCGTGGTGTTGCCGCTGGTGCTGCGCGACGAGGTCGGCATGCTGGCGGCCGACCACTGGAAGCTGTATGCCCCGGTGCTGGTGGGCTCCATGGTAGCGGTGGTGCCGTTTATCATCCTGGCGGAAAAGAAACGTCGCATGAAGGCGGTATTCGTATTCGCGATCGGCGTGCTGGGGCTGGCGGAACTGGGCCTGTTCTGGGCTGGCAACGGGATGGGAATGCTGGCCTTCTGGCTGTTCATCTTTTATGCCGCCTTCAATCTGCTGGAGGCCAGCCTGCCTTCGCTGGTGGCCAAGGTGGCGCCGCCGGACAGCAAGGGCACGGCCATGGGTTTCTATTCCAGCTCCCAGTTCCTGGGGGCGTTCATCGGTGGTGCCATGGGCGGCTGGTTGCATGCCCGGTTCGGACTGCACAGTGTGTTTCTGTTCGATGCCCTTGCGGCCGGTGTCTGGTTGCTGGTGGCGGTAACCATGAAAAATCCCCGCTACCTGGCCAGCTACCTGCTGCAGATCGCGCCGGTGAACGAGCGCGAGGCCCGACAGCTGGTAAGCCGGCTGACCGCCGTGCGGGGAGTGGCCGAGGCCGTGGTGCTGGCCGGTGAAGGCGTGGCCTATCTGAAGGTGGATCGTCACGCCCTGGACGAAGTGGCGCTGGAGGCCTTTGCGGCCCCGACCGAGGACTGACAATGTCTTTGGCCTGCGGGTATGATGGCCCTTTGCGGCGGCTGGTCGCACACCGTTCAACAAGCAAGCACATCGAATCAGTATCGGGAGAACATTATGGCGCGGGGAGTGAACAAGGTAATTCTGGTGGGCAATCTGGGTAAAGACCCGGAAGTACGGTACATGCCAAGCGGGAGTGCCGCCGCCAACGTGACACTGGCCACCAGCGAATCCTGGAAGGACAAGCAAACCGGCGAACAGAAGGATCGTACCGAGTGGCACAACATCGTGTTCTTCGGACGGCTGGCTGAAATCGTGGGGGAATACCTGAAGAAGGGCTCGCAGATTTACGTGGAAGGCAGCCTGCGTACCCGCAAGTGGCAGGACAAGAGCGGTAATGACCGCTACACCACGGAAATCGTCGCCAATGAAATGCAGATGTTGGGTGGCCGTGCCGGTGGTGGTAGTAGCAGCAGCTTCAATCAGGATGCCGGTGCGCCATCCTCTTCCTCGGCCGCGTCTTCCTCAGGCGCCGATGTGGGTTTCGACGACGATATTCCGTTCTAGAATATTCCCGCCTTGATATTGCAGGCATAAGCCCAGTAGATATTGTTTCTGCTGGGCTTTTTCTTGTTTGTGTTTCATGGGGGGCTGATTTCCAGGCGTGAAAAAGGGAGCCCAGGCTCCCTTTTTTGGTCCGTGGCTATTCCGTTGATCAGGATGCCATCGGCAGTTCCAGCGGTGCTTCCAGGCCACGCACCTTCAGACCGTGCGCCTGTGCAAAGCCCAGCACGTCCTTGAAGATCTCGGGGTGGGAATTGCGCAGGTTGCGATCCATGCGCAGGCACTTGGCATTATTGATCATGACGGGCACCAGTTCATTGGAAAAGGACAGGCGCAGGCGGTGATCGTAGCTGGCCAGATTGCCGGCGAAACGTTCGGCCCAGTTGTGGGGGCGCACGTGAACATCGTCAGAGGATGCACCCTCCACGAAGATGTAGCGGTCGTTAAACGACATGATGATCTCTCCAGAAGTAAAAAAATAATAAATTCAGTGGCTTGTTCTTTTTCTTTGTACGCCGTTATTTGCGTATATAGTAATTTGCTTATTGATCAGGATCAAGAAAATTTATGTTTGCCCAAGGGATCCGCTTATTGATTCCGCCCCTTTAGAGGGGGGTAAGGCGGCTCCTGGGGCTGTCCCTGGTGGGGTGGTGGCGATGATCTTCAAGGGGCTGCCCGGCTTGAGATACCCCTGGCTCCCGTGAACCACTGTTCATAAACCATTCGAATTACCTTCACCAAGCCACTGATTTCTAATTCCTTCGTTGCTCAGGATCTGGTGCTTTTTTGGCCACCTGGAAGTCACCTAAGTATCTGTCCCTAAAGAAGGAATTTCCGAATTTCCCTTGACAAGGTGGGTTAGCCGTTCCTATAGTGTCGAAATGTGGGATGAAGTGGCATAAAGTGGATAAAAGGGATGGTTAAGGGGGGATGAGTGTTCATTGGTGGTAGCACGGTCAACCTGGATGCCAAGGGGCGTCTGGCACTGCCTACCCGCTATCGGGGGTTCATTGCGGACCGCTTTGAGTCCCGTCTTGTGCTCACCGTTCACGATGACGGCTGCCTGTTGCTCTACCCCATGACTGAATGGGAAGAGATCCAGCGCAAGCTCGTACGCCTGCCCAACCAGAACAAGCGCACCCGCGCCCTGCAACGCATGATGCTTGGCTATGCCGCCGAAGTGGATATGGACGGTAACGGCCGCATTCTGATCTCCCCGCGGCTGCGGGACTTCGCCAAGCTGGACAAGCGCGTTGCGCTGGCCGGTGTGGGCAATAAATTTGAAATTTGGAACGAGGAGGCGTGGGAGAAGAATTGCGGTGACTGGGTAACGGGTCCTGATGGGGACGCGGATCTGCCTGACGCACTCGAATCCCTGACGCTCTAGTTCCATGGCCGAGACGTATGCGCACCGCCCCGTACTACTTGAGGAGGTGCTGGTGGGGCTGAATATCCGCCCCGATGGCGTGTATCTGGATGGGACTTTTGGGCGTGGAGGACACAGTCACGCCATCCTGGAGCGTCTTGGCAGGGACGGCCGACTGATCGCTATCGACAAGGACCCGCATGCGGTCGCGATAGCGGAGCAAACCGCGGCGCGTGATGCGCGCTTCCAAATTCAACGGGGTACGTTCGCCATGTTGGGGCAGCTGGCAGCCGGGCTGGAGCTGAAGGGGAAGGTCGATGGCATTCTGCTCGATCTGGGGGTTTCCTCGCCGCAACTCGATGATGCCCGGCGTGGTTTCAGTTTCATGCAGGACGGCCCCCTCGATATGCGTATGGATCCCGATACCGGCATGAGTGCTGCGCAATGGCTGGCGCAGGCGGAGGCGTATGACATTGTCCGGGTGTTGAGGGTCTATGGTGAAGAGCGTTTCGCCAAACGCATCGCCCAGGCAATTGTCCGTCATCGCACCGAGGCGCCGCTGGAGACCACCCGCCAACTCGCCGGGCTGATCGAGCAGGCGGTACCCAAGCGCGAAAAACACAAGCACCCGGCCACCCGCAGCTTTCAGGCGATTCGGATTTTCATCAATCGCGAACTCGAAGATCTCGAAACCGTGTTGCCGCAGACGGTGGAAGTGCTTGCGCCAGGTGGGCGACTGGCGGTAATCAGCTTTCACTCCCTGGAAGACCGCATGGTGAAACGCTTTATCCGTCGTGAATTCCAGGGTGAGCCACCGCCGCCGGGATTGCCGGTGATGGGTTACGGTCATGAGCCGCGCCTGCGTCCGGTGGGTAAGGCGATCCAGGCTGGCGAGCAGGAAGTGCGTGAAAATCCGCGCGCCCGCAGTGCCGTGTTACGGATTGCGGAGCGTGCGGCATGAACTCGTCCTGGGTGGTGAACGGGCTGCTGATGGTGCTGGTGGTGCTGTCATCGATGGGTGTTGTGTACGCGAAACATCAAAGCCGCCTGTTGTTCGGTGAACTACAGGCGTTGGAGGCGGAACGGGATCGCATGAATACCGAGTGGGGACAGTTGCAGCTGGAGCAGAGCACCCTGACCACTCACGGCCAGGTGGAAAACGCCGCCCGTACACGGCTTGGCATGTTGATTCCCGAACCAGATCAGGTGGTGATGGTGCGTCCATGAGCAGTAAAGCCGAAAGCAAGGAATACCGTGGTCGCCGCAACCTGTTGCTGGGCGTGATGGCCTGCGCCTTTTCCGCGCTGGTGTGGCGGGCGGTGGATCTGCAGGTGCTGGACCGCGATTTTCTGCAGGGTCAGGGCGATGCCCGTCACCTGCGTGTGGTGGCGATGCCAGCCCATCGCGGCATGATCACGGATCGTCAGGGTGAGCCCCTGGCCATCAGTGCGCCGGTGAAATCAGTATGGGCCAATCCCCAGGAATTGATTACCGCACGCGAACAGTTGCCGGCGCTGGCGCGGTTGCTGAAGATGGATGTGGACGAAATCCAGCGCACCCTGGCCGGTAAATCCTCCCGTGAGTTTGTCTATCTCAAACGTCATATCAGCCCCGATGTGGCGGCGCAGGTGGAGGCGCTGGAAATCCCTGGTGTGTCCCTGCAGCGGGAATATCGCCGTTACTACCCGGCCGGCGAGGTAATGGCCCACGTGGTGGGTTTTACCAATATCGATGATGAAGGGCAGGAAGGCCTTGAGCTGGCCTATAGCGACTGGTTGCGCGGCGAACCGGGTGCTAAACGCGTCATCAAGGATGGTCGTCGCCACATCGTGGAGAGTGTGGAAAGTATTCGTGCTCCGCGGCCCGGCAAGGATCTGCGTATCAGCATCGATCGGCGCATCCAGTTTCTCGCCTATCGCGAGCTGAAGGCGATGGTTCAGCACAATGGTGCGCGTTCTGCATCGGCGGTCATCCTTGACGTTGAACGCGGTGAAGTACTGGCCATGGTGAACCAGCCATCTTACAACCCCAATAACCGCGATCAGCGGCGCAGCGATCATTTCCGCAACCGCGCCGTGACCGATGTATTCGAACCGGGCTCTACCATGAAGCCCTTCACTATTGCCGCAGCACTGGCGACCGGCCGATATCAGCCGCATACCCCGATCGATACCAGTCCCGGCTACATGCAGGTGGGCGTCAACACCGTCAAGGATGTGCGTAACTTCGGTCTGCTGGATGTGACCGGGGTGATTCGTAAATCCAGTAATGTCGGCATCAGCAAGATCGCCCTGTCGATGCCGCCGAAAACCCTCTGGTCACTGTTGTCAGAAGTGGGTTTCGGTGCCAGTACCGGTAGCGGTTTTCCCGGCGAGGTGGCCGGCCTGCTGGTCAATCATCATCGCTGGCGCGATATCGAACTGGCGACCCTTTCCTTTGGTTACGGCCTGTCCGTCACACCGTTGCAGCTGGCCGAGGCCTATAGCGTGATTGCCAATGATGGCCTGTTGCGCCCGGTGTCGTTTCTGTATCAGGACCAGGTACCGGAAGGGCAACGGGTGATGCCCGCTAAGATTGCCCGTGAAGTGCGCACCATGATGGAAGAGGTGGTCAGCCCGGAGGGGACTGCGCCGCGCGCGCAGGTGGCCGGTTATCGCGTGGCCGGCAAGACCGGCACGGTGAAAAAATCGGTGGCGGGTGGTTACTCCGATGACCGTTACGTGGCGGTGTTCGCTGGCATGGCGCCTGCCAGTCATCCCCGGCTGGTGATGGTGGTGGTGGTCAATGAACCCAGCCGCGGAGACTACTATGGCGGCGTGGTGGCGGCACCGGTATTTGCCAAGGTGATGGCGGGTGCACTGCGGCTGATGAATGTTCCACCGGATGACATTCCCCTGTTGCAGACCCGCGTCCCGGGCGCGAGGGAGCCGGCATGATGGCCGCTGAGCAGCTCCATCCCGGTATCCCGCTGGCCGTCCTGTTGGACGGCTTTGCCGGTCTTGGTGGCGCAGACGATGTGCCGGTGACGGGCCTGGCCACGGATTCCCGCGCAGTACAGCCGGGTGATCTGTTCCTGGCCGTCTCCGGGTTGCAGCAGCATGGACTGGATCACGTGAGTACTGCGCTTGCCGCCGGTGCTGCGGCCGTGGCCTGGGAGCCGGTGCAGGGTCAGCCGAAACTGGAGGAGTGCGCAGCATCCCTGCCGGTGCCGCAGGTGGCGGTAGCCGGGCTGCGTGTGAAGCTGGGTCATATCGCCAGTCGCTTCTATGTCGCGCCAAGTCGCGATCTGTTTGTCGTGGGGGTTACCGGAACCGACGGCAAGACCTCCTGCACCCACTTTCTCGCAGAAGCCTTTTCCGAACCGGGCAGGCCCGGCGCCTTGCTGGGTACATTGGGCTACGGTGCCTTCGGTCACCTCAAACCGGCCACCCATACCACGCCCGATGCACTGGTTATTCAGCGTGAACTGGCGGAACTGCGTGATGCCGGTCTTCGCCGGGTGGCGATGGAGGTATCTTCGCACGGTTTGCATCAGGGGCGAGTCAACGGTGTGAACTTCGATGTTGCGGTGTTCACCAATCTCAGTCGCGATCACCTGGATTATCACGGTGATGTCGCCGCCTACGGGGATGCCAAGCGCATTCTATTCCAGTCTCCCGGGTTGCAGGCGGCGGTGATCAACGGCGGCGATGCCTTTGGCCGGCAGTTGTTGCCCCAGCTCTCGTCCGGTGTGCGCGCCATTGCCTATGGCATGGAGTGGGAACTGGCGGGCGTGCCGGCAGTGGAGACCGTGATCGGACACGACCTGCAGCTGGATGATCGGGGTTTGCGGCTACAGGTGGTCACGCCCTGGGGAGAGGGCGAACTGCAGGCCGGACTACTGGGCGGGTTCAACGCCAGCAACCTGCTGGCCGCATTGGCGGTGCTGGGGGTGGCAGGCATGCCGCTGCCCGATGCGTTGCAGCGCCTGTCCCGCGTACACACGGTACCGGGGCGCATGGAACGCTTTGGTGGTGGTGCCCGGCAGCCGCTGGTGGTGGTGGACTATGCCCATACGCCACGCGCCCTGGAGCAGGTATTGGAGGCCTTGCGCGGCCACTGTCGCGGCACGCTCTGGTGTGTGTTCGGTGCCGGCGGTGATCGTGATAGTGGCAAGCGTCCACTGATGGGTGAGGTGGCCGAGCAGTTGGCTGATCGACTGGTGCTGACCAATGACAACCCACGCAGCGAAAACCCGCAGGCAATCCTGGAACAGATTCAGGCCGGCATGCAGCACCCGGATGCTGCATCGGTGATCCCCGATCGTGGCGCAGCCATTCGTTATGCGCTGTCACAGGCGCAGGCCGGCGACCTGGTGCTGGTGGCCGGCAAGGGGCACGAGGACTATCAGCTGATCGGTGACCAGCGCCTGTCTTTCAGTGATCGTGCGCAGGTCATGGCGCTGTTGGCGGAGGGCACTGCATGATGAGTATGCCACTGGCCGAAGCCGCACGGGTGCTGCACGCGCAATGGTCCGGCGCCGAGCTGAACTTTACCGGTGTCAGCACCGACACTCGAACCCTGGAGCCGGGTAATCTGTTCGTGGCCCTGCAAGGACCGCATTTCAACGGCGAGGAGTACCTCGATCAGGCACGGGAAAAAGGTGCCGTGGCTGCTGTTACGCGTACACCTTCAGCGGTGCTGCCACAGCTGGCGGTGGCGGATACCCGTATTGCTCTGGGGCAGCTGGCAGCCTATTGGCGCAGCCGTTTCGCTATCCCGCTGGTGGGCATCACCGGCAGCAACGGCAAGACTACGGTGAAGGAGATGATCGCCGCCATCCTCGCGCAGCGCGGTCACCCGCTGGTGACCCGCGGCAATCTCAACAACGACATCGGTGTTCCACTCACCCTGTTCCGGCTGGGTGTGGAGCATGATGCCGCCGTTATTGAAATGGGTGCCAATCATCCCGGTGAAATCGCTTATCTCACCGACATCGCCCAGCCCACCGTGGGGCTGGTGAACAATGCCGGGCCGGCGCACCTGGAGGGCTTTGGCAGTCTGACCGGTGTGGCGGAAGGCAAGGGCGAGTTGTTCAGCCACCTGCCGGCATCGGCCACCGCGGTGATCAATGCCGAAGACCGCTATGCGCCGTTGTGGCGCAAGCTGGCCGGCTCCCGCGATCAGCTGGCTTTCGGCATCGAGGGGCGTACCGATGTGACCGCTGCGTGGCGCGGTGACGCTGCCGGCAGTGACCTGGAAATCTCCACGCCGTCCGGCGCGGTGGCGCTGCGGCTGGCGCTGCCCGGGCGGCATAACGTGATGAATGCCCTGGCAGCCACCGCTGCTGCCCTGGCGGCTGGCGCCGAACTAGCACAGGTGCAGCAAGGGCTGCAGTCGTTACAACCAGTCAGTGGCCGTCTGCAGCGTATTGCCCTGGCTGACGGTAGTGTGCTCATCGACGACACCTACAACGCCAACCCTGGTTCCCTGCGGGCCGGTATTGAAGTGCTGGCGCTCGGCAGCGGGCCCAGGTGGCTGGTGCTGGGCGATATGGGTGAACTGGGTGAGAAGGGCGAGTTGCTGCATCAGCAGATGGGCAAGTTGGCCCGTGAGGCGGGGATCGACCGCCTGTTTGTGCTGGGTGCACTGGCCGGTGCGGCGGCCAAGGTATTCGGAGATCGTGCGGTGAGCTGCACTGATATGGAGACATTGATCGCATCGCTGCAGGAGGACTGGCAGCCCGGTGTGCAGGTGCTGATCAAGGGCTCGCGGCGCATGGCGATGGAGCGTGCAGTGCAGGCCCTGGCTGCCGCGCAGGGGAGGGTCCACTGATGCTGGTCTACCTCGCCGATTACCTGAGCCAGTACTACAGCGGCTTCAACGTATTCCAGTACCTGACCCTGCGCGCCATTCTCGGCGTGCTTACTGCATTGCTGATTTCGTTTGTGATCGGGCCGGTGATGATCCGCCGCCTGAGCTTCCATCAGATCGGCCAGTCGGTACGTAACGATGGACCACAGAGTCACCTGTCCAAGGCCGGCACCCCCACCATGGGCGGTGCCTTGATCCTGGTGGGGGTGACCGTAGCCACGCTGTTGTGGGCCGACCTCAGCAACCGCTATATCTGGGTGGTGCTGGTGGTGACACTGCTGTTCGGCGCCATCGGCTGGGTGGATGATTACCGCAAAGTGGTGGAGCGTAACAGCAAGGGCCTGTCGGCAAAGGCGAAGTATTTCTGGCAGTCGGCCATTGCCCTGGCGGCGGCGCTGTTTCTTTACAACACCGCACAGTCGCCAACCGAAACCCAGCTGCTGGTGCCCTTCTTCAAGAATTTTTACCTCGATCTCGGTTGGGGTTATGTACTGCTCACCTACTTCGTGGTGGTCGGTTCCAGCAACGCCGTGAATCTTACCGACGGCCTCGATGGCCTGGCGATCCTGCCCACGGTCATGGTAGCCGGCGCACTGGCCATCTTCGCCTACGTGACCGGTCATGTGCGTTTTGCGGACTACCTTTCCATTCCTTACATCCGTGATGCAGGTGAGGTGGTGGTGTTCGCCGGCGCGCTGGTGGGTGCGGGGCTTGGCTTTCTCTGGTTCAACGCCTATCCCGCCCAGGTATTCATGGGGGATGTGGGGGCGTTGGCGCTGGGTGCGGCGCTGGGCATGCTGGCGGTGCTGGTGCGCCAGGAACTGGTGTTCTTCGTGATGGCCGGCGTGTTCGTCATGGAAACGGTGTCGGTGATCCTGCAGGTAGCGTCCTTCAAGCTGACCGGGCGACGCATCTTTCGCATGGCGCCCCTGCATCATCATTTCGAGCTCAAGGGCTGGCCGGAACCACGGGTCATTGTGCGCTTCTGGATCGTTACGGTAATCCTGGTACTGGTGGGTCTTGCGACCCTGAAGATACGGTAGGAGGTTGGCAATGGACGTACGTAGTCAAATGGCAATCGTAGGTATCACCCTGGCACTGATTTCGCTGTTCCTGCTGGTGGTATAGGGGTTTTTGGATTTCACATGGGGTATGTCGCGGGAAACGTGCTAATGGAACAGCCGCAAGCCAGATCAAGCAGGACATTGATTGTCGGTCTCGGATTGACCGGGCTTTCCTGCGCCCGTTATCTGACCCGTCATGGCATTGAGGTTGCCATGACGGACAGCCGTGCCAAACCCCCGTCACTGGATCTCATTCGCAGTGAGATGCCGGATATCCCCCTGTTCATCGGCGGTTTCAATGAGGCCGCTTTTGCCCGTGCCGACCAGATCGTGGTGAGCCCCGGCGTATCGCTGGCGGAGCCCTTTATGGCACGCGCCCAGGCGCAGGGTGTGGAGGTGATCGGCGACATCGAACTGTTCGCCCGTGCCGCACAGGCGCCCATCGTGGCCATCACCGGCTCCAATGGCAAGAGCACGGTGACCACGCTGGTAGGCGAGATGGCGCGCAACGACGGCAGGCAGGTGCAGGTCGGTGGCAACCTTGGCACACCGGCGCTGGATCTGCTGGATGGGCCAGTACCGGATTTCTATGTGCTGGAGTTGTCCAGCTTCCAGCTGGAAACCACTCTCAGTCTGCAAGGCCAGGTAGCCACGGTATTGAACCTGAGTCCGGATCACCTGGATCGCTACGCGGACCTGGCCGCCTATGCCGCCGCCAAGCAGCGCATCTTTCAGGGTGCGGTGCTGCAGGTGGTGAACCGGGACGATGCGACAGCCGCAGCGCTGGCTGACCCGGATCGGCCTTCCCGTGGTTTTACCCTGCTTACACCTGCGGCAAATGAGTATGGTATTCGGCTGCGCGATGGTCAGGAATGGATTGCGCGCGGCGATGAATGGTTGATGCCGGCCTCCGAGGTACGCATTGCGGGACGTCATAACCTGGCCAATGCACTGGCGGCCCTGGCCATTGGCGAGGGTATGGGGCTGCAGCGCGAAGTCATGCTCGATACCCTGCGTGCCTTTGCCGGCCTGCCGCACCGAACCCAGTGGGTGCGCGAACGCCAGGGCGTGACCTGGTACAACGATTCGAAGGGTACCAATGTCGGTGCCACCGAAGCGGCTATTGCCGGTATGTCCGGTCCTGTGGTGCTGATTGCCGGTGGCGAAGGCAAGGAACAGGATTTTGCGCCACTGGCCCGGGCCATGGCGGCCCATGGCCGTGGTGCAGTGTTGATCGGTCGCGATGCGCACCTGATTGCCTCGGTGCTGACGGGAGTGGTTCCGGTAGTACACGCGCGCAGCATGGAAGAGGCGGTGGCCTGTGCCGACGAGATGTCCATCCTCGGTGATTGTGTGCTGCTGTCACCGGCCTGTGCCAGCTTTGATATGTTCGACGGCTTTGCACATCGTGGCCAGGTCTTCACCCAGGCCGTGGAGCGACTGCCGTCATGAATGCCGTGCTGAATCTCACCGCTCGTTTCAGTCGCCCCGGCCGTTGTCCGCGCATCGATTTCGGTCTGGCACTGGCCGCCGGGACGCTGTTGCTGCTGGGGCTGGTGATGGTGTCGTCGGCCTCCATCACCATCGCTGATCGGCAACTGGATCAACCTTTCTATTATGCGCTGCGTCAGGCGCTGTATATCGGCCTGGGGCTGATTCTGGCGTTGCTGGTGCTGCAGGTGAAACTGGTGGTGTGGGAACGCGGCAGCTTCGTCTGGCTTGCGGTGGCCCTGGCGCTGTTGACACTGGTGCTGATCCCGGGTGTCGGACGTGAAGTGAACGGCAGTATTCGCTGGCTGGCGCTAGGGCCGCTGCGGCTGCAGGTATCGGAACCGGCCAAGTTGCTGCTGATCCTATACCTGGCGGGGTATCTGGTGCGTCGCGGTGAAGAGGTGCGCGAACAGGTGACCGGCTTCCTCAAACCCATGGCGGTACTGGTGGTCGCGGCGGTACTGTTGCTGCTGGAGCCGGATTTCGGCGCCATGGTGGTGCTGATGTCCACGGTGCTGGGCATGACCTTCCTGGCCGGGGTACGGTTGTGGCAGTTCGCCGTGTTGATGGGGCTGGCAGCCTCGGCATTTGCGGCGCTGGCGATTACCTCCCCCTATCGCATGGCGCGCCTGACGGCATTCCTCAATCCCTGGGCCGACCCTTTCAACAGTGGGTTCCAGTTGACCCAGTCACTGATAGCGATCGGCCGTGGCGACCTGTTCGGCGTCGGGCTTGGGGCCAGTATCCAGAAGCTGTTCTATCTGCCCGAGGCGCACACCGATTTCGTGTTTGCAGTGCTGGCCGAGGAACTTGGGCTGGTGGGGGTATTCGCGGTAATCGCCCTGTACGCCTTTATGGTGTGGCGCGCCTTTGCCATTGCCGCCGTGGCCCGCCATGGCCAGCAGCCCTTCGCTGCCTATCTTGCCTACGGGATCGGTATCTGGCTGGGACTGCAAAGTTTTATCAACATGGGTGTGAACATGGGGCTGTTGCCCACCAAGGGGTTGACCCTGCCACTGATGAGCTATGGCGGCAGCAGCCTGCTGGTGATGTGTGTGGCCATCGCCTTGCTGCTGCGCATCGATTACGAAACCCGCTGCAATGTACATAACCTCAAGGCCACCGGTAGCGAGTCGGCGCAACGGCGGAGGGTGCGCGCATGAGCAATCGGCCCATTCTGATCATGGCGGGCGGCACCGGTGGCCACGTGTTCCCGGCCCTTGCGGTGGCGCAGGAGTTGCGCGCTCAGGGTGCCGAGGTGATGTGGCTCGGCACTCACCAGGGGCTGGAGGCGCGGGTGGTGCCGGCGGCTGGGTTCCCAATGGCCTGGATTCGCGTGCGTGGTCTGCGTGGCAAAGGGATGCTGCGCCGCCTGTCGGCGCCGCTCATGCTTGGATACGCCATGCTGCAGGCGTTTTTCCTGCTGTTGAAGTTGCGGCCGCGGGCGGTGCTGGGCATGGGGGGGTTCGTCACCGGCCCCGGCGGCCTGATGGCCTGGCTGCTGCGTCGGCCCTTGCTGATTCATGAACAGAATTCCGTGGCCGGCCTGACCAATCGCTGGCTGGCACCCCTGGCCAGTCGGGTGATGGTGGCGTTCCCCGGCAGCCTGCCCAACGCCCTGCAGACCGGTAATCCGGTGCGCGCCGATATTGCAGCGTTGCCGGAACCGGCGCAGCGCCTCAAGACTCACGGCAAACCCTTCCGTCTGCTGGTGCTGGGCGGCAGCCTTGGTGCGCAGGCGCTCAACACAACCGTACCGGCAGCACTGGCGCGTTTACCGGAGGCACTGCGACCGGAGGTCTGGCATCAAACCGGCCCACGTAACCTGGCAGACGGTCAGCAGGCCTATGCGGGTGCGGGGGTGGTCGCACGAGTGGAACCCTTTGTGAACGATATGGCGGAGGCCTACGGTTGGGCGGACCTGGTGATCTGCCGGGCCGGTGCATTGACCATTGCCGAGCTGTCGGCGGCCGGGGTCGGCGCGCTGCTGGTGCCCTATCCCCACGCCGTGGATGACCACCAGACCGGTAATGCCCACTACCTCGCCAACCAGGGGGCTGCGGTGCTGGTGCAGCAGTGTGACCTGACGGCGGTGCGGTTGGAGCAGATGCTGCAGGAACTGATCGAAGACCCGGCGCGGGTCGAGGCCATGGCCTGCAAGGCGCGTGCGCTGGCGCAGCCCGATGCGGCCCGGCGCGTGGCGCAGGAATGCCTGCTGGCGGCAGGCCTGGGCTGGAGGGAGGCGGCATGAACCAGGCGATGCACAGTCCCGCTGTACCCGGAGAAGGTATGGGCCGCGTGCGGCGGGTGCATTTCGTCGGTATCGGTGGTGCCGGTATGGGCGGGATCGCCGAGGTGCTGCTCAACCTTGGCTATGCCGTGAGCGGCTCCGATCTGCGCGACAACGCTGTCACCCAGCGCCTCAGTAAACAGGGTGCACACTGCTGGGTCGGGCATGCCGCGGAACATATCGAGGGCTGTGATGTAGTGGTGGTATCCACCGCCGTCAATGCCGCCAACCCGGAGGTGCAAGCAGCCCATGAGCATCGTATCCCGGTGGTGCCCCGTGCCGAGATGCTCGCCGAACTGATGCGTTTCCGGTACGGCATCGCCGTGGCGGGCACCCATGGCAAGACTACCACCACCAGTCTGGTGGCGAGTGTGTTGGCCGAGGATGGTCTGGACCCTACCTATGTCATCGGTGGGCGTCTGAACAGTTCCGCCAGCCATGCGCGACTGGGTACCGGGCGCTACCTGGTGGCGGAGGCGGACGAAAGCGATGCCTCGTTCCTGTACCTGCAGCCGATGATGGCCGTGGTCACCAATGTGGATGCCGACCATCTCGCCACCTATGGCGGTGACTTTCAGCGCCTGCGCCAGACCTTTATCGAATTCCTGCATCACCTGCCTTTCTACGGGCTGGCGGTGCTATGTGTGGATGATGTCGAGGTGCGCGACCTGCTGGACCAGGTCACCCGTCCGGTGCGCACCTATGCCATCGACCAGGAGGCGGATGTGCGCGCGGTGAATCTGCGTCAGCAGGGCATGCAGATGCATTTCGAGGTGTTGCGCGAAGGGCATGCACCGTTGCCGGTGGTGCTCAATCTGCCGGGGCATCACAACGTGCTCAATGCCCTGGCGGCCATTGCGATCGCCACTGAGCTGAATATTTCCGACGTGGCCATTCAGCGTGCCCTGGAAGGTTTTCAGGGTATCGGTCGGCGCTTCCAGGTGTACGGTGAGGTGGCAACAGCGCAGGGCAGGGTATTGCTGGTGGACGACTACGGTCATCACCCGCGCGAAGTGGCAGCGACTCTGCAGGCGGTGCGCGGTGGCTGGCCCGAGCGGCGCCTGGTGCTGGCCTTCCAGCCACACCGCTACAGCCGCACGCGGGACCTGTTCGAGGACTTCACCCAGGTGCTGTCGGAAGTGGATGTGTTGTTGGTCATGGATGTCTATGCCGCCGGCGAAGACCCGGTTCCGGGCGCCGACGGTCGTGCCCTGTGCCGGGCCATCCGTACCCGCGGCAAGGTGGATCCGATCTTTGTAGAAACCGTGGATCAACTTCCGGCCGCCCTCCAGGACGTACTGCAGGAAGGCGACCTGGTGCTGACCATGGGCGCCGGTGATGTCGGTGGGGTGGCGCTGAAACTGCCGCAACAACTGCAATCAGCTGAGGGGGACGGGGTATGAGTCAGGACAGCAAATACCAGTTTCATATGGGTTGTGGTGAATCCTTGCGCAGCCAGTGGTGGAGCGCCGGAGTGGCGGCTGAGGCGCTGCACAAGGGGCGTCCCACCAAGCATGTAAGGGCGGTGCCGGCGCGCCGCAAGACGCGAGGCGGGCGCAAGGAATGATGACGGTACCGAAGCTGCCAGCCCTGCGGGGTGAACTGCGCCTGCAGGAACCCATGTCCGACCACACCAGCTGGCGGGTGGGTGGTCCGGCGGAGCGTTTCTACCGGCCAGCGGATCTCGATGACCTGACGGTGTTCCTGGCCTCGTTGCCGGAGGATGAGCCGCTGTTGTGGCTGGGGTTGGGCAGCAACCTGCTGGTGCGCGACGGGGGTATTCGCGGCACGGTGTTGTTCACCCTCGGTGCATTGGACGAACTGCGTTGGGTGAATGCCACCCGGTTGTATGCAGGGGCCGGTGTGACTTGCGCCAAGGTGGCCAAAACGGCGGCGCGTGCGGGACTGACCGGTGCGGAATTCCTGGCCGGTATTCCCGGCACCCTGGGTGGCGCGCTGGCTATGAATGCCGGCGCCTTCGGTGACGAGACCTGGTCACGGGTGCTGGCGGTGGAAACCATCGATCGTTTTGGCACTCTGCATCGTCGCGACCCGGAGGCCTTTGCAGTGGGCTACCGCACGGTACGTTCTCCGCGCGAGGAATGGTTTGTTGGTGCGGAGTTGCAGATGCAGGCCGGTGATGTGGCTGCCGCCCAGGCCCGCATCCGTGAGTTGCTGGCGCGGCGCGGCGCGACCCAGCCCACCCAGCAGCCGAGTTGTGGTTCGGTGTTTCGCAACCCGCCCGGTGATCACGCGGCGCGGTTGATCGAGGCGGCTGGACTGAAAGGGCGGCGCAAGGGCGATGCCCAGGTATCGGAAAAGCACGCCAATTTCATTGTCAATCACGGCCAGGCAACAGCCGCGGATATCGAGGCATTACTGCGCGAGGTGCAGGCGACGGTCCGCGCGGTGCATGGCGTGGAACTGGAAACGGAAGTACGCATGGTGGGTGAGGCGCACTAGTGGCAACGGACGGCAAGACATTCGGCAAGGTGGCGGTCCTGATGGGCGGGCGCTCGGCCGAGCGGGAGATCTCTCTGCGCAGCGGCAACGCAGTGCTGGAGGCCCTGCTGCGTTCCGGTGTGGATGCCGAGGCAGTGGATGCCGGTGATGAAACGGTGCTCACCCATCTGGCACAGGCCGGCTTCGACCGCGTGTTCATCGCCCTGCATGGCCGTGGTGGTGAAGACGGCGTGATGCAGGGTTGCCTGGACCAGCTGGGGTTGCCCTATACCGGCAGTGGTGTGCTGGGTTCGGCACTGGGCATGGACAAGCTGCGCACCAAGCAGATGTGGCGGGGGCTGGGTTTGCCGACCCCGGAATTTGCCTTGCTAGGCTGTGAGGCGGACCTGACGACTGCCGCGGATACGGTGGGCTTTCCCATGATGATCAAGCCGGTTCATGAAGGTTCCAGCATCGGCATGAGCAAGGTGGAGCGAGCCGATCAATTGGCGGCGGCCTGGCGGCAGGCGGAACAGTTCGATCACTGGGTGCTGGCGGAACGCTGGGTCACCGGCACCGAGTACACCGCGGCGATTCTCGGTGACGAGGCACTGCCGCTGATCCGGCTGGAAACCCCGAACCAGTTCTATGACTACCAGGCCAAGTACGAGGCCAGTACCACCCGCTATCTCTGTCCCTGCGGACTGCCTGCGGCGCAGGAAAAGGCCTATCAGCAACTGGCGCTGGCGGCGTTTCAGGCCGCGGTGGCCGAGGGCTGGGGCCGGGTGGATTTCATGGTCGATGCGCAGGGCCAACCCTGGTTGATCGAAGTGAACACCGTGCCGGGCATGACCGACCATAGCCTGGTGCCGATGGCGGCGAAGGCGGCCGGCCTGAGTTTCGAATCGCTGGTGCTGCGCATTCTGGAAACCAGTCTGCAGCGGGGGCGTGGCTGATGGCCGAGCGCAGGCAGAATGCCAGGACCCGCAATGGCCAGGCCTCGCGCCCGACCAGCATGACGGAGCGCCTGCAGCCCTGGTGGCCACGGCTGGGTAAGGCTGCACTGCTGGTGATGCTGATGGTGGTGATGGCCGGGCTGGTGCGCTGGATCGAAGACCCGCGCACCCTGCCGCTGCGCCAGGTGCAGATCGAAGGCAGCTTCCGTCACCTGAGCCGCTCCGAATTGCAGGCACAGGTGATGCCCTATGCAGTGGGTGGCTTCTTCAGTGTCGATGTGGCGGCCATCCAGCAGGCGGCGCAGGAACTGAGTTGGGTGGACCGGGTATCGGTACGCCGGGTATGGCCGGACACAGTACGCATTCATGTCTACGAGCAGCAACCGGTGGCCCGCTGGGGTGATGCGGACTTATTGAACGGGCGTGGTGAGGTGTTCGCTACGGCAGGTCACGAGGTGCAGGAAGATCTGGTGCAGTTGCAGGGGCCGGCAGGGCGCGAACAGGCGCTGCTGGTGACCTATCAAAAGCTGGCAGACGTGTTGTCCGCCTCGCAGTTACGGATTGTCCGGCTGAGCCAGGATCAACGCCGGGCCCTGGAGTTGACATTGAATACGGGAGTGAAAGTGCAGTTGGGTCGTAATGAGGCATTGACCCGGATACGGCGTTTCATGCGTGCCTACTCAAGCCTGATGGCGAGCCGGGAGGAAACCCTGCAACGAGTGGATCTGCGCTACAGCAACGGCTTTGCCGTGCGCTGGATGACGGAAAACGGGAAACAAAAGAGCTGATTGCCCATGTCCAAGAAGATTGAGAAAAACATGATTGTAGGACTCGACATCGGCACCTCCAAGGTGGTGGCGATCGTCGGCGAAATCACGCCGGAAGGTGGCATCGAGATCATTGGTATCGGTTCCCATCCATCCCGTGGTTTGAAGAAGGGTGTGGTGGTGAACATCGAGTCCACGGTGCATTCCATTCAGCGCGCGGTGGAAGAGGCGGAGCTGATGGCCGGTTGCCAGATCCATTCGGTCTATGCCGGGATCGCCGGCAGTCACATCCGCAGCCTGAATTCCCATGGCATCGTCGCCATTCGCGACAAGGAGGTCACGCCCAGCGATGTGGAGCGGGTCATCGATGCCGCGCGCGCAGTGGCGATTCCCGCTGACCAGAAGATCCTTCACATTCTGCCTCAGGAATTCATCATCGATGCCCAGGATGGCATCCGCGAACCGGTGGGTATGTCCGGGGTGCGGCTGGAGGCCAAGGTGCACATGGTGACCGGCGCAGTGAGTGCGGCGCAGAACATCATCAAGTGTGTGCGGCGCTGTGGCCTGGAAGTGGATGACGTGATCCTAGAGCAGCTGGCCTCCAGTTATTCGGTGCTGACGGAAGACGAAAAGGAACTTGGCGTCTGCCTGGTGGACATCGGCGGCGGTACCACCGACATCGCGGTATTTACCGAGGGCTCGATTCGCCACACGGCGGTGATCCCCATTGCCGGCGACCAGGTCACCAATGATATTGCCGTGGCGCTGCGTACCCCGACCCAGAATGCGGAAGAGATCAAGATCAAGTACGCCTGTGCACTCACCCAGCTGGCCAGCAGTGACGAAAGTATCGAGGTGCCCAGTGTTGGTGATCGTCCGGCACGGCGGTTGGCACGGCAGACCCTGGCGGAGGTGGTGGAACCACGCTACGAGGAACTGGTCACGCTGGTACAGGCAGAGCTGCGTCGCAGCGGTTTCGAGGATCTGATCGCCGCCGGCGTGGTGCTGACCGGCGGCAGTTCCAAGATCGAAGGGCTGGTGGAGCTCGCGGAGGAAATCTTCCATATGCCGGTGCGGCTGGGCTCGCCCCAGTACGTCGCCGGCCTGTCCGATGTGGTGCGCAATCCGATCTATGCCACCGGCGTCGGGTTGCTGTTGTTCGGTAACCAGAATCGCACGCATCGCAATCTGGATGTGCATCTGGGACGTGGCATGAAGGGTGTGTGGGATCGGATGAAGAGCTGGTTTCAGGGAAATTTTTGATCGATGACAGGAAAGGTGCCCGGGCATATCCGGGGGGTGAAATGATTTTGTAGGTCCGGATTCATTCGGACAACCACGCCGGATGTTATGCAGTTTTCCGGTTTGGTGCGAGCAACATAGTGAATATACAACTGAGGAGGCAAGAAGATGTTTGAATTAATGGACGCATACAGCCAGAACGCGGTCATCAAGGTGATCGGGGTCGGTGGCGGCGGTGGTAACGCCGTACAACACATGGTGCAGGCCAATATCGAGGGTGTGGATTTCATCTGCGCCAATACCGATGCGCAGGCGCTGAAGAACATGGAGTCGCGTACCACCCTGCAACTGGGCAGCGGCATCACCAAGGGCCTGGGTGCGGGTGCCAATCCGGATATCGGTCGCCAGTCGGCGATGGAAGACCGGGAGCGCATCATGGAAGTGATCGAAGGCTCCGACATGCTGTTCATTACCGCCGGCATGGGTGGCGGTACCGGTACCGGCGCGGCCCCGGTAGTGGCGCAGGTGGCCAAGGAGCTGGGTATTCTCACCGTGGCGGTGGTGACCAAGCCGTTCCCCTTCGAGGGTGGCAAGCGCCTGCATGTGGCTGATTCCGGTATCAAGGAGCTGAGCCAGTATGTGGATTCCCTGATCACCATTCCCAATGAAAAGCTGCTGACGGTACTGGGCAAGCAGGTCAGCCTGCTGGATGCCTTCAAGGCCGCCAACGACGTGCTGCTCGGTGCGGTGCAGGGTATTGCCGAGCTGATCACCCGTCCCGGCCTGATCAACGTCGACTTTGCCGACGTGCGCACCGTGATGTCGGAAATGGGCATGGCGATGATGGGCTCCGGCGTGGCCAGTGGCGAGGACCGGGCCCGTGAAGCCGCGGAAAGTGCCATCAACAGCCCGCTGCTGGAAGACATCAACCTGATGGGCGCGCGCGGTATTCTGGTGAATGTCACCGCCGGCATGGATATGTCCATCGGCGAGTTCGAGGAAGTAGGCAATACTGTGAAGGAATTCGCCTCTGAGAATGCCACGGTGGTGGTGGGCACGGTCATCGACCCCGATATGCGCGATGAACTGCGGGTTACGGTGGTGGCCACCGGTTTAGGTGGCCAGGCTACCCAGGTACAGGAGCCGCCCATGAAATTGGTGGAACGAAACAAGGATGGCGAGGTCGATTATAAGGATTACGAAAAGCCGACCATCAAGCGTAAGCGCGCCGTTGGCGATCCCCTGACGCCGCTCAGCAGTCAGGAGGATCTGGATTATCTCGATATCCCGGCTTTCCTGCGCCGCCAGGCGGACTAGGGAATGATACCCTGGCGGTGGATGCGCCAGGGTGACAGGTTTCTTGTTCACCGTGGAGTCATCGCGTTTGCCTCCTCAGTTGCGGGGTGACTGTGCGGTGAACAAGGTTTAAACAGCCCGGTTGGTATGTAATTTGCTGTGCGTAATCATGTGGGAGAACAGGGACTTAGTGTTCGGTATGTGACAGAATCCACTTTTCCCGCCCATCCGGCTGTGTTACCATCCCGCCGGCTTTATGTAAGTTTCAGATTGACAAGAATTTTTAGGGAACGACGAATGATTCGCCAACGTACGCTGAAAAATGTGATTCGCGCTACCGGTGTGGGGCTCCACACGGGCGAGAAGGTGTACCTCACCCTGCGTCCGGCCGTTCCCGATACCGGTATTGTGTTTCGACGCACCGATCTGGAGCCACCGGTCGAAATCAGGGCGCGCCCCGAGAACGTTGGCGATACCATGCTGTCCACCACGCTGGTGAAGGGGAGTGTGCGCATTTCCACCGTGGAACACCTGCTCTCGGCCATGGCTGGTCTGGGGATCGATAATGCATACGTGGAACTCAGTGCGCCGGAAGTGCCCATCATGGATGGCAGTGCGGGTCCCTTTGTATTCCTGATTCAGTCAGCGGGTATTGAAGAGCAGGATGCCGCCAAGCGGTTCATCCGTATCAAGCGTCCGGTGCTGGTGGAAGATGGGGACAAGTGGGCCCGCTTCGATCCTTTCGACGGTTTCAAGGTCGGTTTTACCATCGATTTCCATCACCCCATGTTCAAGGAAGACTCCCAGTGTGCGGAAGTGGATTTCTCCACCACATCCTTTGTGCGTGAGGTGAGCCGCGCGCGGACCTTCGGTTTCATGCGCGACATCGAACAGCTGCGGGCTCGTGATCTGGCACTGGGTGGCAGCCTCGACAACGCCGTGGTGCTGGATGATTACCGGGTGCTCAATGCCGACGGTCTGCGCTACGAAGACGAATTCGTGAAACACAAGATTCTTGATGCCATCGGCGATCTCTATCTGCTGGGACACAGCCTGATCGGTGCCTTCAGGGGGCACAAATCCGGACATGCTCTGAACAACACCCTGTTGCGGGCATTAATGGCGGAGAAGGACGCGTGGGAAGAGGTGACCTTCGAGGACACGGACCGGGCGCCCATCTGCTTTACCCAGCCGGTACCTGCGTCTTGAACCAGGCCCGGTGAAAACCTGAACCCCATGCAGCGATGTATGGGGTTTTTGTTTTTCAGGTTCGGATTTATTTGCCCTGGCCGGATGGACGAGTTGCGCGCCGGGTTTGCCGGTACGGCAGCAGAGGATCAGGTGGATTCTTTAGCTTTCCCGCCACGGGACGCTACCTTCAGTAGCGCCGCACGCAGGCGCGGATCCGACAGGGAGTTGGCGGTCTGCTGCAGTAGCTGGGCATTGGTAGCGGATAAGTGCGCATGCCGCTTGGGTTTTTTCTGCTTGGTGGGCTGCTCCGGGGCGATCCGGACCTGAATTGTGCGTACCGTCACAGACTGCAGTCGGGTGAGATGCTGTAGTACAGTGCGGCTTTGGTAGCGCAGCCGGGTAGCCCAGGCCGGTGAGTCGGCCGCCAGGGTCAGCGTCTGGCCCCGCAGATTGATCACATGGCAGTGTTCATTGAGTGGTTCCGGCAATGCTTTGCGTAGCGCCTGGTCCAGTTGTGCCAGGGCGCGGCTGTGATCCAGCAGACGCGGAAGTGTGCCGCCGGAAATGAGTTTGGCGACGGATACGGGTTTATAGGTCGGCATAATGCTTGCTTGCAACTGGCCCTGAGCGGGAAATGAACGGATACCCTAAATGAACATCATTCTATTTACCAACAGCCGGGGACGTGCTGCCAGTATCCCACTGGGCCGACCGCAATTCTACCTGCCCTTGCTGTTGACGCTGCTATTCCTGTGCGGGGCGCTGATGTACGGGGGCTATCGGCTCGGTGCGGCACAGCCTTCCCAGGTGGCGGATGCCACTGTGGAGGCGCCGCCCTGGCAGGCTGAGCTGGAGCAACAGCAGGCTGCCATTGAAATGGCCCGTCAGGAAGCCGACGCCCATCTCAATGCCCTTGCCCTCCGCCTCGGCCAGATGCAGGCCCAGATGCTGCGGGTGGATGCCCTTGGCAAGCGCCTCGCCAAGATGGCCGATCTCGACGATGCCGAATTTGATTTTGACCAGCCGCCCGCCCAGGGGGGGCCGGAAACCGATGCCGAGCTCGACGTGCCGGCCACGGAAATGCCGGATTTCCTCCAGACCCTGGACGAACTGCAGCAAGCCCTCAGCGATCGCCAGCGCAAGCTGACGGTGCTGGAAGGTCTGGTGATGGACCAGAATCTCAAGGCCCAGGTCCAGCCGGCCGGACGGCCCATCGAAAAGGGCTGGATTTCCTCCTACTTCGGCAAGCGTACCGACCCTTTCACCGGCAAGCCGGCCATCCATCATGGCATGGATTTCGCGGGTAAGGAGGGGTCCGGCGTGGTGGCGGTGGCCGCCGGTGTGGTGACCTGGTCCGGCAAGCGCTCCGGTTACGGCAACCTGGTGGAGATCAATCACGGTAACGGCTATGTAACCCGCTACGGTCATAACAAGCAGAACCTTGTCCAGGAGGGTGACAAGGTTGAGAAGGGTCAGGTGATTGCGCGTATGGGCTCCAGCGGCCGCTCCACCGGTCCCCATGTGCACTTCGAGGTGCTGCGCAACAACAAAGTGGTCAATCCCAATAAATATATCGCCGCTCGCTGAGCTGGCGCCGGTGTCCCGGCGCCGCTCCGTATCACTCCTTGTCTCCTAGGGTTCAAATGCCTCTGTCCCGCGGCTGCTCATTTGTGGGCACTTAAGGTATGATGCGGGCTTGTCTTGAGCCCGGAATCCTGATTCGTTGGTACCTATGGTAAGTCAACTTTTACGCAAGCTGTTCGGAAGCCGCAACGACCGCATCGTCAAACGCCTCTTCAAACTGGTCAACAAGATCAACGGTTTTGAAGAGAGTATCCAGTCGCTGACCGACGAACAGCTGCAAGCCAAGACCCAGGAATTCCGCCAGCGCCTTACCGACGGCGCCTCCCTCGATGATCTGCTGCCTGAGGCCTTTGCCGTAGTTCGTGAAGGCGGCCGGCGCGTGCTGGGCATGCGCCACTTCGATGTACAGCTCATCGGCGGCATGGTGCTCAACGAAGGCCGTATTGCCGAGATGCGCACCGGGGAAGGCAAGACACTGGTCGCCACCCTGTTCGCCTATCTCAATGCGCTGCCGGGCAAGGGTGTGCACGTAGTCACGGTAAACGACTACCTCGCCCGTCGCGATGCCGAATGGATGTCCCGGCTCTATAATTTCCTTGGTCTTACCGTGGGTGTCAGCGTCGCCGGTTTGAGCCACGAGGAGAAACGTGCCGCTTACAATGCCGACATCACCTACGGCACCAACAACGAGTTCGGCTTCGATTACCTGCGCGACAACATGGCCTTCAGTCTGGAGGAGAAGGTGCAGCGTGAGCTGTATGCGGCGGTGGTCGACGAGGTGGACTCCATCCTCATCGACGAAGCCCGTACCCCGCTGATCATCTCCGGCCCCACCGACGACAACTCCGAGCTCTACAATCGCATGAACAGCATCGTGCCCAAGCTTGTCAAACAGGCGGAGGAAGACGGGCCAGGCGACTACTCGGTGGACGAAAAACAGAAACAGGTACACCTGACCGAGGCCGGCCACGAGCGCGTGGAAGAGCTGCTCTCCGAGGCGGGACTGCTGGCGGAAGGCCAGAGCCTGTATGATGCGGCCAACCTTGGTCTGATGCATCACCTCAATGCCGCTCTGCGCGCCCGGGTGCTGTATCAGAAGGACGTGGACTATATCGTCAAGGACAATCAGGTTGTGATCGTCGACGAATTCACGGGGCGTACCATGCCTGGCCGGCGCTGGTCCGAGGGACTGCACCAGGCGGTGGAAGCCAAGGAAGGGGTGCCGATCCAGAACGAAAACCAGACCCTTGCCTCGATCACCTTCCAGAATTATTTCCGTCTCTACGACAAGCTCGCCGGCATGACCGGCACCGCCGATACCGAGGCGGCGGAGTTCCAGCAGATCTACGGGCTGGAAGTGGTCGTGATCCCCACCAATCGCGATATGATCCGCAACGACATGGGCGACCTGGTGTTCCTGACCTTCAAGGAAAAGTTCAATGCCATCATGGAGGATGTGCGGGACTGCCAGCAGCGCGGCCAACCGGTGCTGGTGGGTACCACCTCCATCGAGACCTCCGAATACCTGTCCAAACTGCTTGAGCAGGGGAATATCGAGCACCAGGTATTGAACGCCAAGCAGCATGAGCGGGAAGCGCACGTCGTCGCCCAGGCAGGGCGCCCCGGTACCGTGACCATCGCTACCAATATGGCTGGTCGTGGTACCGATATTGTGCTGGGTGGCAGCCTGGAGGCGGAACTGGCCGCCCTGGGTGAAGAGATCGACGACGCCACCCGTCTGAAGATGAAAGAGGAATGGCAGTTGCGTCACCAGCAGGTACTGGATGCCGGTGGCCTGCATATCATTGGTACTGAGCGTCACGAGTCGCGGCGCGTGGACAACCAGTTGCGCGGTCGTTCCGGTCGCCAGGGGGATCCGGGCTCCAGCCGTTTCTACCTGTCTCTTGAAGATAACCTGATGCGTATCTTCGCGTCCGGCCGCGTGGCCTCGTTGATGCAGAAACTGGGCATGGAAGAAGGTGAAGCCATCGAACACCCCTGGGTGACCAAGGCCATCGAGAATGCCCAGCGCAAGGTGGAGGCGCACAACTTCGATATCCGTAAGAACCTGCTCGAATTCGATGATGTGGCCAACGATCAGCGCCGCGTGGTGTATGAACAACGCAACGAGTTGATGGCCAGCGATGACATTTCTGAAACCATTCAGACCATCCGTGCCGATGTGGTCAATGGCGTGATGGATCACTACATTCCACCGGGCAGTCTCGATGAGCAATGGGATGTGCCGGGGCTGGAGAAGGCGCTGGAAGAAGAGTTCGCCCAGCCAATGCCGGTGCAACAGTGGCTCGACGAGGATCATGACCTGCACGAGGAAACCCTGCGCGAAAAGGTGCTGGATGAGCTGACGCGGGTTTATACCGAGAAGGAAAACATGGCCGGTGCACAGACACTGCGTCACTTCGAAAAAGCAATCATGTTGCAGGTGCTGGATGCCAGCTGGAAGGAACACCTGGCCGCCATGGATTACCTGCGTCAGGGGATCTACCTGCGTAGCTATGCGCAGAAAAATCCCAAGCAGGAATACAAGCGCGAAGCCTTTGAAATGTTCAACAACATGCTGCAGCGCATCAAGCACGATGTGGTCAGCGTGTTGAGTAAGGTGCAGGTGCGTGCCGAATCCGATGTGGAAGCGGTGGAAGAGCAGCGTCGCAGCAAGGCCCCCATGGAGTTTCAGCATGCAGAGGCCAGCGCCATGGGTGCGGCAGAGGCAGGTGCCGAAGCACAAGCGGGTGACGATGAGCAGGCGCCCTTCGTGCGTGATGGCCGCAAGGTGGGACGCAACGAACCCTGCCCCTGCGGTTCCGGCAAGAAATACAAACAGTGCCACGGGAAGCTCAGCTGAATCCAGCACCGCGCCGGTGACGGTTTGTGTGGCTGCGAGTTAGTGTCTGCAGCTCGATTCCCTTCCTCAATTTGTGTTAAGCGGGTGTAAAGCCATGGCCGTCGGTTATTCCCAACTTCCCCCATTACTTCCTGTCGCCGGTATCCGCTGGGGGGTCACCCAGGCGGGTGTACGCTATAAGAATCGTCGCGACCTGGTGGTGATGGAGCTGGCGCCGGACAGCCAGGTGGCAGCGGTCTTCACCCGCAATGCCTTTTGCGCCGCGCCGGTGACGGTAGCCCGTGAACACCTGGTAGCCGGCAATCCCCGTTACCTGCTGGTCAACACCGGCAATGCCAACGCCGGTACCGGCACCCAGGGGCTGGTGGATGCGCGGCGCTGTTGCGAGCAGCTGGCGCGGGAGACCGGAGTTGCCGTACAGCAGATCCTGCCGTTTTCTACCGGCGTGATCGGCGAGCCACTGCCGGTAGAGCGTATTGCCCAGGGCTTGCCGGCTGCGCTGGCCGCACTGGATGAAGAGGGCTGGTCGGAAGCGGCCCACGGCATCATGACCACGGACACGGTGGCCAAGGGGCTGTCGAAACAGATCGAGATCGACGGGACGACCGTGACCATTACCGGTATTGCCAAGGGTTCCGGCATGATCCGGCCCGACATGGCCACCATGCTGTCCTATATCGCCACCGACGCGACGGTTCCCAGGGTATTGCTGCAATCGATCCTGGACCAGGCGGTGAACCGTTCCTTTAACCGGGTGACGGTGGATGGCGATACTTCTACGAATGATGCCTGTGTACTGGTGGCGACGGGTGCCGCAGGGGTGTCCGTCACGGAACCCGGTGCCCAGCTGGAGGCCCTGACCGCAGCGGTTACCGACATTTGCCGTTTCCTGGCCCAGTTGCTGATCCGCGATGGCGAGGGAGCCACCAAGTTTGTCACCGTGCAGGTTAGTGGTGGTGACAATAGTGAGGAATGCTTGCAGGTGGCCTATGCCGTGGCCCATTCACCGCTGGTGAAGACCGCGCTGTCGGCCAGTGATCCCAACTGGGGACGCATACTCGCTGCGGTGGGGCGCGCCGGTCTTGCCGACCTGGTGCTGGAAGCCATCGAGATCTACCTGGATGACGTGTGCATTGTCCGCAACGGTGCACGGGCTGCCGATTACACGGAGGCCGATGGTCAGCGGGTGATGGGGCAGGCAGAGTTCACCATCGATATCCGGCTGGGCCGCGGCAGTATCACGGAAACCGTGTGGACCTGTGATTTTTCGGCGGAGTATGTGCGCATCAATGCGGACTACCGTTCCTGAACCGGCGCCACCTGTCGTGCAGGTGGCGGTAGCGGTGATCGTCGGTTCCGATGGCCGTATCCTGATCAGCCGTCGCCCCGATGATGTCCACCAGGGCGGCCTGTGGGAATTTCCCGGCGGCAAGCTGGAGCCGGGTGAAAACGTGCAGGCGGCGCTGCGGCGCGAGCTGCGGGAAGAGCTGGGTATCGAGGTGCAGCGGGCCCGGCCATTGATCTGTGTGCATCACGACTACAGCGAACAATCCGTCCTGCTGGACGTGTGGAAGGTGGATGCTTTTGCTGGCACTCCCCACGGCCGCGAGGGCCAGCCGGTGCTCTGGGTCGAACGCGACCACCTGCCTGATTTTACTTTTCCCGCCGCCAACGCCCCGATCCTGCGTGCCGCACGTCTGCCGGATCGCTATCTCATTACCCCCGAGCCCGGTGACGATATAGAGACCTTTTTGCAGCAGCTGGAATCGGTTCTTGCCAGAGGCGTCGGCATGCTGCAGCTGCGGGCCAAATCATTGAGCGATGCAGCATACCGAAGCCTCGCCGAACAGGTGATTGCCATGGCCCATCGGCGGGGTGTACCTGTGTTGCTCAATGGCCACCTGGAGCTGGTGGATGGCCTGGGCGCCGATGGGGCGCATCTCAGTGCACTTCAGGTGCAGCAGCACGGGACACGCCCATTGCCGGCGAATCGCTGGCTGGGAGCCTCCTGCCACAATGTCGCCGAGCTCGCGCGGGCACAGGCCATCGGTGCGGATTTCGCCGTGCTGTCGCCGGTACAGTCGACCACCAGTCATCCCGATGCCCCGGTGCTGGGTTGGGATGGTTTTCATGCGCTGAGTGATACCTGCGCCATGCCCCTGTATGCACTGGGCGGGATGGCGGAGGCGGATCTGGAAAGGGCCTGGTCCCGTGGTGCGCAGGGCATCGCGGCGATCCGCGGCCTGTGGGAGAGGTGACGATGTCCGGGCGTGGTCTGGTTATCCTGGCGGTGGGGCTGCTCGCGGGGGTGCTGGTGGTGCAACTGCCGCACTGGCTGCAGCGGGACACGGCGCATCCAGCGCCGCCCATCCCGCTTCCCGTGCAGTCACCTGCCTGTGATGCGGCACGGGAAATCTGTACCGCTGCGGATGATCAGATGCGCATGGCCCTGCAGTTCCGTGGGCCGGTAATCGGTCTGCAGCCCTTTCGTGTACAGCTGGTGGCCGCCGGCCATGAGATTCGGGAGGTGCAGATCGAGTTCACCATGGCCGGTATGGATATGGGCCAGAATCGTTATCGTTTGTTACCCGAGGGCAACGGCTGGGTAGGAATGGTGACCCTGCCGGTATGCACTACCGGTCGCAGTGACTGGCTGGCGACGGTACGCGTTACAGGGCAGGAGGATAGCTGGGAAGCGGTCTTTCCGTTCACGATGCAGGCACGTTGATTGCCGCTGCGACAAAGGCGTTTGAATAAATCCGAACCTACAGGTAACTGGCTCAGCCCCGGTCTTCGTCCCGGTAGAGGTCGTCGCCATTCTCTTCCACCGGCATATGCTCGTCAGGAATCCGGTGGCGTTCCTCGAACCACTCCCCCAGATCGATCAAGCGGCAGCGCTCGCTGCAGAAGGGCCGGTATTTCTGTTCCGGGTTCCAGGCAACTGGCTTGCCGCAGGTGGGGCAGGAGACTGTGGCGGGGGGCTTCATTTCGAAATTCAGATGATGCAGCAGCCGATGGAGAAGTTCACATCCTGCTCGGTCTGCACCGGTCGCTCGTTAAGCTGAGGAACCTCGAGGAACCGCACGGTGAAACGGTGGCGGCCGCCGCTGACCTCGGCAAAGTAGGGCGCACCGGCGGGAACGGCAACGCGTACCAGCTGGCAGGGCAGGTTGGCATCGAGGTTTTTCTGGAAGAAACCACCTGGGGCCAGTTCCGGCCGCATGACAGCGCTTTCGCGGGTCAGGCGCAGGATGAGCTGAATCGCCTCGGCCATGGCATCGAAGTTGTGCAGCCAGCCGGACAGGTCGCGGATGCGGCGTTCGGCCGGCTGTTGCAGCCAGAAATGATATTCCGGAAGATCGAAGTCGCAGGTGCCGCCGGGAATGGCGCTACGCTGCATGATGCCGGTGAGAAATTCGTTTTTCTTGAGTCCGGCGGTGATCTGGCCATTGATGTTATGCAGGCGGTCGATCAGCGAGTCCAGATCGTCCAGTATCCCTTCCAGCAGGCTGCGGTCCACATTCGGATTCTGTTCCAGGCGGGCCAGGCTCTGGATATGACGATCCAGTTCCTTCATGACCTCGGTCTTGAGGTCGGTGCGACCGAAGATGTTGATGATTTCCAGCAGACTGGACAGGGTGTTGCGGCTATCCCACTGGTCACTGCCCGCGAGGTGCTGGGCAGCCTGTTTGAACAGGAATTCCAGGCGCAAAAAAATGCGAATGCGCTCATTCAGCGGCTGCTCATAGTAGATGCTGGTGGCCACAGGGGCTGGTTTCCGTTGAATCTGTTGCATGACTGCGCGCTATTGTCCATCAGCGGCCATGAGGGTGCAAATGCAGGGTGGTTGCCGGGTGCAAACCCGGCCGGTGAAACCGGCGTTTCCGATCCAGGGGATGATCCGATGGGCCGCTTCAGCCCGGCAAGACGGCGGTTACGGACGCCTGCTCCCCCGCCCTTCAGGTTGATGATTTATGTTCCGCAGCCAGGGCCAGGTAGGCGGTGTGGC
>CBDUHN010000030.1:0-41655 GCA_965367295.1 uncultured Gammaproteobacteria bacterium
ATTGATTGCGAAGCAATCCTTCGACGCAAGCACCCACACAAATTACCTAATCTTGATTGTTAAAGAGCAAGCCAACTTCTCGTCGGCTGAGACGGACCATTATAGCTGATCCATCCGACTCGTCAACAACTTTGGTTGACGACCTCATCAGGTTTCGCAGAACTTCTTGGCTGCTCCCCGGTGAGGAAGCGCGCATTATACGTGGCGACTCGCAGCCGTCAACCGATTTCGTAAAAAAAATGAAAAAAACCGGGGCGGGAAATTAACCAACTGATTTTAAAGGATCTTGCAGCGGAGGATAATTACGAACCGGGCGCATGCGGCTATACGCCATACAACCCTACCCGGTTACAGGGTCGGCTGCCGAAAGGGAGATACGTTCAACACCAACCAATATAGGCTCAGTTGTCGAATGGCATCCGTAAACTGGGTGAAGTCCACTGGTTTTCGGATATAGCTATTTGCCCCCAAACCATATCCGGCACATATATCCCGCTGTTCATTGGAGGAGGTCAGGATCACCACCGGTATACGCCTGGTAGTCTCCGCTTCACGAAGCTGCTGGAGAACCTCCAACCCATCCACCTTGGGAAGCTTCAGGTCCAGAAGGATTAGTTCGGGCATTTGTTGCGGCTCGCGATTTGCGTAGATTCCACGACAGAAGAGATAATCCAGCGCCTCCGCTCCGTCACGAGCCACAACCACCTTATTGAGAATATTGTTCTTCTTGAGCGCCCGCAATGTGAGCGCCTCATCATCCGGATTGTCTTCAACAAGCAAAATGATTTTGCTGTCCATCGCCTCCCCTTTATACACGCACTGTGCCTGCCCATTCATCCGAACCCATCGTTTAGCCTAGCATACGGCCACGCGCGTGTTTCTATCAGGGTACCTCGAGAATATAGGGTCCGTCATAGGCAGTTTGATGCTCACACAGCTATCGTTCACGACGAAATCACCAAGCAGGCCGGAAAATCACGCCCGGACTCGATATTGGCATCGGCAAAACTGACGCCAGACCACACATAACAAGGAGAGACGCCGCTGAACCACAATAACTCCATGAGTCATCTTGAAAAAAAAAGGGGGGGGGGGGGCACAGCAAGCCTATAGCGGTTTTTCAGCCCATAAAACGCAAATCACCGGCACAGAGGAACGTCATTATCAACGACACCATGATATGCAAGCATGGAGAATGAACAGGCCTGCACTCCCAACGGCCTCATGGCGCTACTGTGACCCTGGCAAACCGACGCTTGCCAACCTGAAACACATGGCGGGCATTCACCACAAACTCCATCCCGGCATCCTCAACACGCTCACCATCAATGCGTACAGCCCCCTGCTTGACCATGCGTAATGATTCGGATGTACTGGAAGTCAAACCCGCCTCCTTCAACAAATTAGCCAGCGCCAACCGCCCCTCGACCGCCCGAACCTGCTTCTCCGGAATATCGTCGGGCATCGCCCCCTTCTGAAAACGGGCGATGAAGGCCTCCAAGGCTTGCTGTGCCGCTGCCTGGCTATGAAAGCGAGCAACGATTTCCTCACCCAGCCTGAATTTGATGTCCCGCGGATTGGCGCCGTCTTCGATCTGCTGCTGGAAGCCCCGCACCTCCTCGCCGCTGCGGAAACTCAGCAATTCGAAATAACGCCACATAAGCTCATCGGATATGGACATCAGCTTGCCGAACATCTCCCCGGGTGCTTCGTCGATACCAATGTAGTTACCCAATGATTTGGACATTTTCTGCACACCATCCAGCCCTTCCAGAATCGGCATGGTGAGCACCACCTGCTGAGGCTGGTCATAGTGCTTCTGCAACTCCCGCCCCACCAGCAGATTGAATTTCTGATCCGTACCACCCAGTTCCACATCGGCCTTCATGGCCACAGAATCGTAACCCTGGATCAATGGATAGAGGAATTCGTGAACGGCGATGGGCTGACCGGAACGGTAGCGCTTCTGGAAATCATCCCGTTCCAGCATACGCGCCACCGTGTGTTTCGCCGCCAGCTGAATAAGATCGGCCGGACTCATTTCGTTCATCCAGCTGGAATTGAACATCACCAGCGTCTTTTCCGGATCGAGAATCTTGAAGATCTGCTGCTCGTAGGTCCTGGCGTTTTCGATCACTTCATCCCGGCTCAGGGGTTTGCGGGTGACATTCTTGCCAGTGGGATCACCGATCATGCCGGTAAAATCACCGATCAGAAACATAACCTCATGCCCCAGATCCTGGAACTGGCGCAGTTTATTGATGAGCACGGTATGACCCAGGTGCAGATCCGGCGCAGTGGGGTCAAAACCGGCCTTGACCCGCAGGGGCCGCCCCAGCTTCAGTTTTTCCACCAACTCCGCCTCAACCAGGATTTCGTCGGCGCCACGGGCGATGATTTCCAGGGCCTGTTCAACTGACATATTGCTTTCCACTCCGCACCCTCAGGGTCTGGACAGCCGGAAAAATGCGGCCATCGTCACAAAAACCCGCAAAGGTTACCACAGCAACCTGCCGATACAGGATCCACAGACATCATCAATCTCCAGGGCTGGCAAGGTTCCTGCTTGTAGATTCAGGACATCACCCTGTTCTTGCCAGTTGATTTTGCGCATCGGCAAATGTAACGTACGCGAAACGTTTTATAAGGAAATTCCGTGGAATATCAAAATCTCACCCAACGAGACTTCCGCACGTACCGCATGGAACCCGAGCGGCGTCCACGCCATCATTACTGGCTTGGTCTGGCGGCAATTCCCATTGTCATCGCTTCCTTCCTGAGTTTCGCCAACGACAAAAAACCGGCACCGGAAACCGTTCCGGCCAATACCGAGGCTGCTGCAGTGGTCCAGGCGCAGGAAACCCTGGCCCTCGCCCTGCCCGTAGACGGCTACCCGGTACCGAACACCATCGGCACCGATGAACCAGAAGCCGCGCCTCCAACCTTAGAAGAGCCCCCCGCCACCGCGTCGGAACCTGCGTGGAATACGGTGACGGTAAAGCCCGGTGACAGTTTGGCCCGAATTTTCTCGCGCGAATCCCTCAGTGCCCGCGCCCTGCATGACATCATGAGCCTGGGCGCCACCACCAGGCCACTAACCAAAATCCATCCTGGCGACACGCTGGAATATCGCACGGACGCCGAGCAGAACCTGCTCGCCCTGCGCTACCAGCTGGACCCTTTGAAACAGATCCTGGTCAGCCGCAACGACGATGGCTTCCAGGCCGAAACGATCTCCCACACTCCCGAGCGCCGCCTTTCACACGCCATCGGCAGTATCGACAGCTCTCTGTTCCTGGCCGCCCAGAAGGCCGGTCTGAACGACAACCTGACCATGGCACTGGCCGACATCTTCGGCTATGACATCGACTTCGTTCTCGACATTCGGGAAGGCGACTCCTTTTCAGTACTTTATGAAGATCTCTACCTGGACGGCGAATACGTCGGCCATGGCAATATTCTGGCAGCGGAGTTCACCAACCAGAATCACCGCTACCAGGCCGTACGCTACACCGATGCCAAAGGCGCCACTGACTACTTCAGTCCGGATGGAAAAAGCCTGCGCAAGGCCTTTCTGCGCACACCGGTTTCATTCTCTCGCATCAGTTCCGGCTTCAGCCTGGGCCGCAAACACCCGGTGCTGAACAAGATCCGCGCCCACAAGGGGGTGGATTATGCCGCCCCCACCGGCACCCCCATCAAGGCCACTGGCTCCGGCAAGATCGTCTGGGCTGGCACCAAGGGTGGTTACGGCCGTACCGTGGTCATCCAGCATGGCACCCAGTATTCGACCCTCTACGCGCACCTGTCACGCTACGCCAAGGGTACGCGCAGCGGAACGCGGGTACAGCAGGGTGATATCATCGGCTATGTAGGTAGCAGCGGCCTGGCCACCGGCCCGCATCTGCACTACGAATTCCTTGTCAACGGCGTACACCGCAATCCGCTTACCGTGGCCCTACCCGATGCGGCACCGATCCGCGCCGAGTTCAAGGCGGACTTCACTGCCACCGCACAAACCCTGATCGCCCAGCTGGAAACCCGCAAGCAGCTGGCCGTAGCCGCTCTGGGCGAGTGATGCCGCTGCCTGCTACGCCGGCATAAGCAAACCGCCATGGCGGACTACTTCATCGGACTTATTTCCGGCACCAGCATGGACGGCATTGACGCCGTGCTGGTGGACGGTAGCCAGCACCCACCATCCTGCATCTCCCACCACCGCCACCCCTATCCCGGCCTGCTGCGGGAGCGGTTATTAAACGTGGCCGAGGATCGCGGCCCGTTTTCACTCGATGATTACGGCCATCTCGACAGCGAACTCGGTGTCCAGTTTGCCCGTGCCGCACTGGATCTGCTGGATAAGGCCAAACTACCACCTACGCAGATTCGAGCCATCGGCAGCCATGGACAGACCGTGCGCCACCGCCCCGCCGGCCCCAACCCGTTCAGCCTGCAGATCGGCGACCCGAATCGCATTACCGCACTTACCGGCATCACCACGGTTGCTGATTTTCGTCGCCGTGACATGGCCCTGGGTGGGCAGGGTGCACCTCTGGTACCCGCCTTTCATAACGCCAGCCTGCGCAGCGACAAGGAAAACCGGGTAGTACTGAACCTCGGCGGCATTGCCAACATCACAGTACTACCGAAAGATCCCGCACAGTCCGTTACCGGCTTTGACACCGGGCCGGCCAGCGTGTTGCTGGATGGCTGGTGCCACCGCCACCGGGGGCAGGAGTATGATGATAAGGGTGGATGGGCCGCGTCAGGCAAGGTCCATGCGAAACTGCTAAAGCAACTGCTGACCCACGAATACCTGCGCCAGCCCCCCCCAAAAAGCACCGGCCGTGAGGAGTTCTGCCTGGAATGGCTGGATGCCATGCTCAAGGATTTTACCGTGCCGATCTTGCCGGTCGATGTGCAGTCCACACTAAGCGAATTCACTGCCCGCACTGTGACAGACGCGATACGGGAGCACGCCCCTAAAACCCGCCGCCTCCTGGTCTGCGGCGGCGGCGTGCATAATCAGTACCTTCAACAGCGGTTGGCTGCCCTGCTACCGAAGCTGGTCGTTGAATCCACCGCCGCCCACGGCCTGGAACCCGACTGGGTGGAAGCCATCGCCTTTGCCTGGCTGGCACAGCGCACCCTGACGGGTAACAGCGGCAATCTACCTGCAGTTACCGGTGCCATGGCACCCACGGTACTGGGCGGCATCTATCCCGCCAATCCGGTCTGAGAGAACAAACCAATGGCACAAAAAAGGGCGCCTATGGCGCCCTTTTTGCTCTCGCGACGAAAAACCTACGCGGAGAAGGAGGAACCGCAGCCACAGGTAGTGGTGGCATTGGGGTTACGAATGACGAACTGCGCGCCTTCCAGATCTTCCTTGTAATCAATTTCCGCGCCGGTCAGATACTGGAAGCTCATCGGGTCCACGAGCAGCTTCACGCCGCACTGTTCCACCGCAGTATCACCGTCGTTAATACTTTCATCGAACGTAAAGCCATACTGGAAACCGGAACAACCACCACCGGTGATGAACACCCGCAGCATCAGCTCGGGATTGCCCTCTTCCTCGATCAGGCTTTTGACCTTGGTCGCGGCGGCTTCCGTAAAAACCAGCGGAGCTTCCATTTCGGTCGTTGCAGCTGCGCTATCGTTCATTTTCAATCTCCAAAACAGGGTAAATGCATGGATACACTCATGGCAGTATGCATTTCCTGACTAATCCAGTCAAGAATTACTCCGCCGTCCGCACCTTGGCACCGGTCACGGCCGGGGCTGCCACATCCTTGCGTGCCGGCTTGCTGGCCTCCTGGCCCTTATGCACCAGATTACCATTAACCTCGGCCCCCATGGCCATTTCGATTAAATGGTAATACACATTACCGGCCACCCGGGCATGCGCCGCCAGTTCGATGCGCTCGTAGGCATGCACATCCCCTTTTACCGTACCGTTCAGAATCACATCAGGCACCCGCACCTCGCCCTCGATGCTGCCTTGCTCACTGAGGGTAAGCACCGAATCGGTACCGGCGTCGGCAATGACATTACCCTTGATCCTGCCATCCACGTGCAGGCCGCCCGTGAAATGAAGGTCTCCTTCCATGACCGTGTGCTGCCCGATGATAGTATCGATCTTGGCAGACTTGTGCTTTTTGGCATTGCCCCACATGGCATTCCTCCTGAATGTGCTTGACCCACGTTATGTCGGCCAATCGAAGCTCCGCTCCACCTTGGGCGGACCATATTTACCCGATGGCTCCACCTGTAATTGCACAGCGCGGGGCCGGAAATGGGCCGGTATACGTACTTCGCCCTCGAAATGCTGGAAATATCGAAAGCGGAACAGGAGCTTTTCCACTGCCGGTTCCGTTACCTCGGCCAGCGACAGCGTCGCGGGTTTACCATCCTGCTCACCCTCCAGTACCAGGCGTACCACACCCCTGACGACACGATCGTTGCGCTTGACCTGCACCAGCGTCAGGTCATAGCGAAACGTGCCGTCGGCCGATACCGGCTCCCAATGCAGATTCTGAATACGAATCCCCGGCTCCACGTCACCCGGCGACATGATGCCCTGGTAAAACGCCAGCTCCTCACGCAGGTTGGCCAGTTCGTCCTGCAGGTCGCCCAGGCTTTGCCGCACTACCTGGCTGGCCTGGCGATCAATCTGGCTGGAGCGTTCCAGCACTGCCAATTGATCGGCCAGCTGCCGTCTTTCCTGCTGTAGCGCTTCGGTCTCATCCAGAAGGCGGCTCTGCTCCTGCTCCAGACGCGCCAGCTCGCCGGTGCCATTGTGCATGCCGAGGTCATACAACCACCAGCCACCAGCAGCCAACAGGACCACCAGAAACCCCACCAGCGCCCAAAGCTGCCAGGCGCGATAGATCAGTATCCGTTGTGTTCCGGCTTCCAACTATAGTGGCCTTTGATTTGTGAAACTGCGCAACAACGCACAGTTACTTATGAAGGGTATCAGGGTAACAGGGCTATCCCTTCCAGACCGGTGGTTTCGGCAAGGCCAAACATGATGTTCATATTCTGTATCGCCTGCCCGGCGGCACCCTTGACCAGGTTGTCGATCACGGACAGCACGACCACGGTGTCACCACCCTGGGGCCGGTGCACCGCGATGCGACAGTGGTTGGCGCCCTTCACACTACGGGTCTCCGGATGACCACCAGCAGGTAATACATCAACGAACGGTTCATCGGCATAGCGCTGCTCGAACAGCCCCTGCAGATCAGCCTCTTTACTTTGCAACTGACCATAGAGCGTAACATGAATACCGCGGATCATCGGCGTCAGATGAGGGACGAAAGTAAGGCCAATACCCTTGCCGGCGGCCCGCTCAAGCTGTTGGCGAATCTCGGGTAGATGGCGGTGGCCCGATACCGCGTACGCCTTGAAATTTTCACCCGCCTCGCACAGCAGGGAACCGACACTGGCCTTGCGCCCGGCACCGCTGACACCGGACTTGGCATCGGCAATCAGTTGGTCCGCGGCGATCAGCCCCTGCTCGATGAGCGGCAGAAAACCGAGTTGTACGGCAGTGGGATAACACCCCGGATTGGCCACCACCCGCGCCCTGGCCACCGCCGCCCGATTCACTTCCGGCAGACCGTACACGGCTTCCGCGAGGACATCAGGGCAGGCATGGGGCATCCCGTACCATTTCTCCCACAGCGCCGTATCCTGCAGCCGGAAGTCCGCGGCAAGATCCACCACCCGGGTGCCGGCTTCCAGCAGCTGCGGCACCATCTCCATGGCGATGCCATTGGGCGTGGCAAAGAACACCAGGTCACAGCGGCCGAGCGTGTCGATATCCGGCACGCTGAAGGCGATATCGAGGTGACCACGCAGGTTGGGGAACATATCCGCTACCGGCGTACCCGCCTCGCTGCGGGAAGTAATCACCTGCAGTTCCACCTTCGGATGCCCGGCCAGCAGGCGTAAGAGTTCGACACCTGTGTAGCCGGTACCACCGACCACTCCTACCTTGATCATGATATGTTTTCCCGCGCACGTAACCTGGAATAGACGAGTAATAGTAAAAGCTTGGCGGCATTGAAAAAAGTGCTATGCCACAATTCGTGGGCAATTTTCTGCCCACTCCCCCTTGTTAAGCAGCAAGCGATTGATTATGGTTTGATTTTCCCTGCACCCTCCCCACGACCCGCCCACCGCTGGCGAAACGGGTAGTACATGCTTCGTCATCTGCGACAGTCCGGCCAACAACTGCTTTCCGCCGATGCGTGGAAAACCCGCGTCGTATTCTGGTGTGGCGCCGTGATCGTCGGCCTGCTGGCCACCGGCTTTGCGATCACCGCCGAGTTTGCCAACAATCTGTTCGCCGAGCGGGCAACCGCATCACCCTGGTTCCCCTTCATCGCCTGCCCGGCCGGGCTGATGCTGGTGGTCTGGCTGACCCAGCGCTATTTTCCCGGCTCCCAGGGCAGTGGCATTCCCCAGGCAATCGCCGCCCTGGAAATGACCGACCACGGTATGCGCAAGCGATTGCTGTCCCTTCGTATCGCGGTGGGCAAGATCCTGCTCTGCCTGCTCGGACTGATGAGTGGCGCCTCCATCGGCCGCGAGGGTCCGACCGTGCATATCGGTGCCTCGGTGATGTTCGCACTCGGACGCTTCGCCAAGTTTCCCTACCATTACATGGACCGTGGACTGATCCTCGCAGGCGGGGCTGCCGGTATCGCCGCCGCCTTCAACACCCCGCTGGCGGGTATCCTGTTCGCCATCGAGGAAATGGGCCGTTCCTTCGAGGAGCGCACCAGTGGCACCCTGCTTACCGCTGTGTTCCTGGCCGGGATCACCGCCGTTGCCATTCAGGGCAACTACACCTATTTCGGCACCAGCAGCGCCCAGCTGGCAGCCTCGCAGATGCTGCTGCCGATTCTGGTCTGCGGTGTGGTGGGCGGCCTGCTGGGGGGGCTTTTTGCCCAGGGACTGGTATGGAGCAGCCGCCGCATTCGCACCTTCGCCGGCCGTACCCCCATGCAGCTGGCCCTGCTCTGCGGCCTGGGGATCGCCGGCATCGGGGCGTTGTCAGGAGGACTGAGCTATGGCACCGGTTACCATGAGGCACAGCTCATCATCACCGGCGAGGGCGAACTGCCGCAGAGCTACCCGCTGCTGAAAATGGCTGCTACCTGGGTGTCCTACCTGAGTGGTATTCCTGGTGGCCTGTTCGCACCCTCGCTGGCGGCCGGTGCCGGTGTCGGACAGGGGCTGGCAGGGTTGTTGCCGGGGCTACCGGTCACCGCCGTGGTCATACTCGGCATGGTGGGCTACTTCACCGGCGTAGTGCAAACCCCTATTACCGCCTTTGTGATCGTGATCGAAATGACCGACAACAACGAACTGCTGTTGCCACTCATGGCCACCGCCCTGCTGGCCTATGTCACTTCGCGGCTGGTGTGCCCGGACCCCATCTATCGTGCCCTGGCCGAACAGTTCCTGCCCCCGAAACCCGCCCCCAAACCAGAAGAAGATACAAAATCCTGACAGATTAGGGGCCAGGAATCCTGCGCCTCCCATCGCGAACGCGATAGTATAAAGAGGGGCCGACGGAGGACAGCAGCATGGACCCGATTCACACGATCGCACTGACCATGGGGGTTGCCTGGGCCAGTGGCATCAATCTGTATGCAGCCGTGTTCATGCTCGGTTTCATGGGCGCCAATGGCTACATGGAACTACCACCGGATCTAGCGGTACTCGGTGACCCGCTGGTGTTGTTCGCCGCCGGTTTCATGTACCTGGTTGAGTTCATCGCCGACAAGACCCCCGGCGTGGATACCGGCTGGGACAGCATCCACACCTTCATCCGCATTCCTGCCGGGGCCATCCTCGCCGCCGGCGCGGTGGGAGACGTGAACGCCGCGGCGCAACTCGCCGCCGGACTGCTCGGTGGCACGCTGGCCGCCGGCACCCACGCCACCAAGGCCGGTAGCCGCGTGCTCATCAACACCTCTCCGGAGCCCTTCAGCAACTGGGGGGCCTCGCTCACAGAGGATGCCGCGGTGATCGCTGGCCTGTGGACCGCGCTTCATCACCCGACGATCTTTCTGGTTTTGCTCGGCCTGTTTATCTTGCTTATGATCTGGCTGCTGCCCAAACTATGGCGTTCCATCAAACGCGTGTTTGCCTTCTTCGGTCACCTGCTGGGCTTCAAGCCCGAAGAACCACCTGACACGCCTGACGACCAGACGCATCCATGAAAGCGAAAGACATTGCGATTGCCGGTTTTGCCGTGGCATTGATCGGCCTGCTGAGCTACCTCTGGCTGTCTCCGGGTGGCCTCAAGCAGGCCCCGGAACTGACCTTCACCAGCATCGAAGGCGAAACGATCCCCCTGGCCAGCCTGCGCGGCCGGCCGGTGCTGGTTACCTTCTGGGCCACCACCTGCCCCGGCTGTATGGAGGAGATGCCGCATCTCATCGAGCTGTACCACGAACTGCATCCGCAGGGACTGGAGATCATCGGCGTGGCCATGGCCTATGATCCTCCCAACCAGGTGCTCACGGTGGTGGAACAACGCCAGGTGCCCTACACCATTGCCCTGGATCTCAAGGAACAGGCCGCACAGGCCTTTGGCGACGTGCGCCTCACTCCCACGACCTTCCTGATCGCGCCGGATGGCCGCATCGTACAGCAGAAGATCGGTGAACTGGACCTGCAGCGGGTGCGCCAGGAAATCCTCGCCATGCTGCGCCCGGTCTGAAGGTTCCTGACCCATGCTCTGGATCAAGGCCGTTCACGTCATGTTCATGGTGACCTGGTTCGCCGGACTGTTTTATCTGCCGCGGCTGTTCGTCTATCACGCCGCCTGCAGTGACGAACCTGGCAACGAGCGCTTCAAGGTCATGGAACGCAAGCTCTACGCCATCATGACCATGGGCGCGGTAATCACGGTGGTATTCGGCCTGTGGCTGCTGTTCGCCTATTGGTGGCCACCAACCGCTGGCTGGCTGATTGCCAAACTGATCCTGGTCACGGCGCTGATTGCCTACCATCTGTATTGTGGAAAACTGGTGAAGGTATTCCGTGACGACGCCAACCGGCGCAGCCACGTGTTCTACCGCTGGTTCAACGAATTTCCGGCCCTGATTCTGATCGCCGTGGTTATCCTGGCAATCGTCAAGCCGTTTTACTGACAGGAGCTCCCATGTCCCGCACCGTGCACTGCATCGTACTCAAACGCGAAGCCGAAGGCCTTGAGGCCCCACCCCACCCCGGTGAACTGGGGATACGCATCTATGAAAGCGTCTCCCGGGAAGGCTGGCAGAAATGGCTGGAACGGCTCACCATTATCATCAACGAAAATGGCCTCAGTACCGCCGACCCCGGCAGCCTGGCCGTGATCGAACAGCATATGGAAGGCTTCCTGTTCGGTAATTCCGGGCTGGGTGGTCTGCCGCAGGGCTTCACCCCGCCGGGAGCCAAAAAATAACGCCGGACTCAGACGCGTGCGCCCTCCATCTTCCAGAGCGGCGCGACCACGATCTGCAGCTGCGCGTGAGCCTCCCGCAGTGCCTGTTCCACTTGATCCGCCCCGGGGGCACGGGCAAACAGAAACCCCAGATAGCGACTGCCCTCGGGCAGTGGCACCAGTTCATAGCCTTCGCGCACACTGATGACCACCTCTTCGATATAGGGCACGCGCTGAGCCGCCATCAACCCTTCGACCCGACGCAGCACGCCGGCCTTTGGCGTCGGGAGCATCAGCACACCGGCCGCTCCCTGATCCGCCGTGACCGGCAGAGGTCGACCAATGGCCTGGGCCAGCACCATCGCTTCCAGGCTGTAGCCGGTACCGAAACGCAACAACTGGCCACAGTGGCCACCGATGGTGCGCGACGCCACTTCCATGATCCAGGCCTCATTCTGATACAAACGCAGCTCGGCATGCACCGGACCTTCACGCAGACCATAGGCACGACAAGCCTCCTGCACCCGCTGTACGGCACATGACTGCAGAAACCCGGAATGACGGGACGGCGTTACGTAATAGGTTTCTTCAAAGAAGGGGCCATTCATAGGGTCCGGTTTATCGAAGATGGCCAGCAACTCCAGCGTGCCGCGCCGTAACAAGCCTTCCACCGCAATCTCCGGCCCCGGGATGAACTGTTCCAGCAACAGGCAACAGGATTCTTCCCGATCCTGATGTTGTTCGTCCTGCAGTATGCGTTGAATGCGCTGCGCCGCCTGCTGCAGTTGCCCGGCATCCTCGACACGAATAACCCCGCGACTGCCGGACAGTGCGAGTGGTTTGACAACGGCGGGAAAGGGAAATCCGTGCAACTGCCCGGCAAGGGGGCGCCGAAGGTCCAACACACGGTGCAGTGGCACCGGCAGCCCTGCCGCGGCAAGGCAATCGCGGGCCAGGTCCTTGCGCCGCGAGCGCCGTGCAGCGGCGGGTGGGTTGTGGGACAACCCCAGCGCCTCCGCCACACGACTGGTCAGGGTGACCGAAGCATCATCGGTAGCCACCACCCCCAGCAATGGCTGCTGTTCTGCCAATGCCAGCAGACGGGGCATGGCATCCTCGTCGTACAGATTGATCTGCACGCCACCAGCCCATGTGCTCACCAGCGCATGCTCACCTTCCGAGGCCAGCAACAGTTCGATGCCCAGCGACCGCGCAGCTTCGATATAGGCAGCGGTACGATAACTGTTGGCCGGAGCGATGAGCAGGACGCGCGGGACTACCAAACCTCTCTCCCCGCGCATTGCCTGGTATTCTTGGGGGCCACAACCAACGCCAAGGTGCGGATAATGGAAACAGGCTCCGTTACAGCGGGATCAGGCGCAACCACCACCTGCTGAACCACAACCACCACAGGCACCGGAACCACCCGTGGCGGAAAACACATTATTGAACACGAAGCTGGCACCGGTGGGGCGATTCACGAAATCGATTTCCACGCCACGCAGATAATTCAGCGCCACGGCGTCCACGTAGATATCGAATCCCTCGCCTTCCATCACGCAGTCGTATTCGGATTTCTGGTCGGTAAAGGTCATGCCGTAGCCCATGCCGCCACAGCCACCACCGGACACAAAGATGCGAATCGCATTCAGATCATCGTCCAGATCCTGGAACAGCTCCGCCATTTTGCTGCGTGCGGCCGGTGTGAGCCGGATATCCTGATCCCCGATCACCTGCGCAAATACTGCTGTATTACTCATGACTCACCTCGTGGGCACTGCGACCCGTTGTTCCCATTGATTTTCACAGTCTACCACTGCGCAAGCGCAATGCATCCAGACAGCATCGGCGCCTATTCCCGCCGCCTTACAAACCCCGGCATTCCACCTGCAGAGTCCTCTCACCTCCAGCCCCAATGAAAGCCGCCTTTATTTGTTAATACGAATCGTTTGCATTTAGTTTTATCTTGAATATAATATTCAGCCATCAATACCTGCGGACTTGTAAACGCTTTCCCGATCCACTCACAACACGAGGACTCCATTCGGATGAACACCCACCCCCCCCTGCTCGCGGCCCTTGCCGCCCTGTTTGCCGCTCCCGGCCTGTCGGCGGCCGAAATGCCGTCCGCAGAAGAAATGTGGCGGATTATCCAGAGCCAGCAAAAAGAGATCGAGGCCCTGAAGGGTGCCCAGCACGAAACCGACCAGAAGGCCGAAGCCGCCGTGGAAGCGATAGAAAACCGCGGAGCAAGTGGCAATTCGGCCGCCTGGGCAGAGAAAACCCAGATCGGTGGCTATGGCGAACTGCACTACAACAACCTCGATGGTGAAGGGGGCGCAAGCGACAAGAATGAACTGGATTTCCATCGCTTCGTTCTGTTCTTCAATCATCAATTCAATGACGACCTGCGCCTCATATCCGAGCTGGAAGTGGAACACAGCATTGCCGGGGAAGGCCAGAACGGTGAAATCGAACTGGAACAGGCCTACCTGGAATTCGACCTGAACGACCAGCACCGTGCCCGCGCCGGTATCTTCCTGCTACCAGTAGGCATCATCAACGAAACCCATGAACCGGCGACTTTCTACGGTGTGGAGCGCAACCCGGTCGAGAAAGACATCATCCCCGCCACCTGGTGGGCAGGCGGTGCCAGCCTGTCCGGTGAAATCGCCCCGGGCTGGAGCTATGATGCGGCCATCCACGAAGGCCTGAACACGTCACTGGCGGATAACTACAGGGTGCGTAGCGGCCGTCAGAAGACCAGCGAGGCCGCTGCCGATGACCTGGCCTTTACCGGCCGTATCAAATGGACCGGCATGGCCGGACTGGAACTGGCTGCCAGCTTCCAGCATCAGGCCGACGTCACGCAGAGCAACGACCCGACCGCCGGCAGCGCCAACCTGATCGAGGCGCACGCCATATACAACCATGGCCCATTCAGCCTGCGCGCCCTGTATGCCCTGTGGGATCTGGATGGCACCGGACCAGCGAGTATCGGAGCCGACGAACAGATGGGCTGGTATATCGAACCCGCTTACAGGCTCAGCGACAAAGTCGGCCTGTTCGCCCGTTACAACCGCTGGGACAACCAGGCCGGTGACAGCGCCGACAGCGAGAAAACACAGATCGACTTCGGCGTAAACTACTGGCCGCATCCCGACGTGGTACTCAAGGCCGATTACCAGCAACAGGATAACGATGATGGCCGTAACCAGGACGGTTTCAACCTCGGTGTCGGCTATCAATTCTAGTCATCCATTCCCCGCCACTCCGGGGCCTCGTGCAGAGGCCCCGGATTTTTCGCGTATACCGATTATGATGATACGAATGCTTTCCACACTGCTCGGCCTGTTCTGGCTGGGTAGTGCATCCGCCACCGCCACCTACCAGGAACCCGCCGATTTCCTGAGCGAGGTCTTCGCCGGCAAGCCACCGGAACCTGCCATCGTGTGGTTGTCCGGCGAACGCAAACAACAGATCCGCACCATCCTCGGGCACGAGTACAGCAGCCTGCGCGTACGCTACTGGGGCGATACCCACCGCAGCGCCTGGATACTGGATGAAATCGGCAAGGAACATCCTATTACCACCGGCATCGTGGTGGAGGATGGGAGAATCGAACTGATCCGCGTACTGATTTTCCGTGAAAGCCGTGGCTGGGAAGTACGCTATCCCTTCTTCACCGACCAGTTCCTGCAGGCCCGCCTGGACGCAGATCAGCAACTGGACCGTACTATCGACAACATTTCCGGCGCCACCCTCTCGGTGCGTGCGCTCACCAAACTGGCCCGCATGGCCCTGTACCTGTCCCAGCAACTGAGTGCCACCGATGTCACGCCAGCACCATAGGAAACACCGCAGCAAAGTCCGCTCCCTGCATATCTGGCACCGCTACATCGGGCTGACGGCGGCGGCACTGGTCGTGATCCTCGCCACTACCGGACTATTACTCAATCACACCAGGGAATTCAGCTGGGACAGAAAATACGTCACCAGTCCCTGGCTGCTGGACTGGTACGGAATCAAGGCCCCGAAGCCGGGCAGCGGATTTGCACTGGGCCCGCAGACGCTGTTCCTCTATGGCCAGCATCTCTATCTCGATGACCTCCGGCTCGAAGGTGAATACCGGCAACTGCAGGGAGCGCTGTCCAACCCGGATATGATCCTCGTCGCCGCCGACCAGTACCTGTTACTGCTGACTCGCACGGGTGAACTGATCGATCGGCTCGAAGCCGGTGCCGGCCTGCCCGGCACGGTGCAACGCATGGGGCGCGACGACAGGGGCCAACCACTGGTGATGATCAACGATCAGGTTTATCAACCCGACAGTGACTGGCTGCGCTGGCGAGTCTGGGCGGGCCAGGACACGGAAATCCGCTGGGCCCGGACGGTAGCGTCCGATGCCGCACAGCAGCAGCGCATGGCAGCAGAATTCCGCAACCACATCCTGCCAATGGAACGGGTATTGCTGGATCTGCACAGTGGCCGCATATTCGGCCGTTACGGGATCTGGCTAATGGATTTTGCCGCCCTGCTGTTACTACTGCTGGCCGGTAGCGGTATCTGGATGTGGTACCGGCGCCGACGCTGAACCGGCCGACCGTGGCAGGCCCCGCCTACTTGCCGGCCCGCACCAGGCCACCCAGTCCCGCCTGTTCCAGCGCCACGGAAAGATGGGCGCGAATGGATGCCGGATCCTCGAAATCCTTCAGTTCCTCATACAGTTCGCGGGCCCGGGCCTGGGTGAAGCTGCGAATCACCCATTTCACCCGTGGCAGACTGGCGGCACTCATACTCAGACTGTCCACCCCCAGCCCCAGCAGCAGCAGTGCAGCGGCAGGATCACCAGCCATTTCGCCACAGACACTGACCGGCTTGCCGTATTTGCGCGCGCCATCCAGTACCTGGCGCAGCGCGCCGAGTACCGAGGGATGCAGGGTGTCGTAGAGAGAAGCCACGCGGGAGTTATTACGATCCACCGCCAGCAGGTACTGGGTCAGGTCGTTGGTGCCAACGGAAAAGAAATCCACCCGTTTGGCCAGTGCCTCCACCTGGTATACCACTGACGGCACCTCGATCATGATCCCGATCTCAGGCATTTGCAGCGTCGTTTCGCCGTCTTCAACGATCTCCGTATAGGCGCGCCGGATCAAGCCCATGGCAGCATCCACTTCCGCGATCGTGCTCACCATCGGCAGCAGCAACCTGGCGTTATTGAGCCCCAGGCTGGCCTTCATGATGGCGCGCAACTGGGTGAGGAAAATTTCCGGGTGGTCGAGGGAAATGCGGATACCACGCCAGCCAAGAAAGGGGTTGTCCTCGATGACGGGGAAATAGGGCAGTGCCTTGTCGCCACCCACGTCCAGGGTGCGCAGGGTCACCGGCCACGGTGCAAAGGCCTCCAGCACATGGCGATAGATGCGCCGCTGCTCCTCCTCGCCGGGAAAGCGGTCGCGGATCATGAACGGGACTTCGGTGCGATACAGCCCAACGCCTTCCGCGCCGCTACGCAACGATGGTGCGATATCAGAACGCAGACCGGTGTTGGCCAGCAGCGGCACCCGCACCCCGTCGAGGGTTTCCGAGGGCAGTTCCACCAGTTCCCGCAGCTCGGCAGTCAGCTCCGCTTCTTCCGCCTCCAGGCGCCGGAATTCCTCGCGCACCGTCTCGGACGGTTTGACGAACACCCGGCCCCAGTAGCCATCGGCGATCAGTTCCTGACCCTCCAGCCGACCGACCGGCAGGTCCTCCACGCCCATGACCGCAGGAATTCCCAGTGCCCGCGCCAGGATGGCCACATGGGAGGTGCTGGAACCGCGCGCGGAGATCACGCCGACCAGCGCCTCCGCCGGAACCTCGGCCAGCTGTCCGGCGCTGATTTCCTCACCCACCAGGATGGTGCGCGGATACGCCATATCCGGTTCCGGCTCCTGCGGCTGCAGCTGAGCCAGCAAGCGATGGCCGAGGTCCCGGACATCGCTAGCGCGCTCCCGCATGTAGGCATCGTCCATGTTCTCGAACAGGCGCACGTGCTCGATGATGGTATCGCGCAGCGCACCCTGCGCCCAGTTACCCGCGTGAATGCGGGCCACCGTATTATTGACCAGGCTGTCACTGCCCAGCATCAATGCCAGGGCATCGAACAGGGCCAGGTCCTCGCGCGGCAGCTTGGAAGCCATGGAAGCGGACAGGGCCCGCAGTTCGTCCTGCACCGCCTGTACCGCGGCACGGAACCGCGTCACTTCGGTGGCTGGTTCCTGGATATCCCGATCCGGGATGGATTTCAGATCCATCGGCGGATACACCACCCGCGCCCGGCCCAATGCCACCCCCGGCGCGCCTGGCAGGCCCTTGAGATTGAAACGCTCGGTGCCGTGATCCTCCAGTAGCTGGTCGATCTCACCGCTGGCATCGGCGTGACTGATGGCCCCGGACAGCTGGGCCGCCAGCGTCATCAGGAAAGTTTCATCGTCATCGGAAAACCGGCAGGCCTCGCGCTTGCGCACCACCAGCACACCGAGCACCTTGCGATGCTGTATAACCGGCACCCCGAGAAAACCCCGGTACACCTCCTCTCCGGTTCCCAGCGCAAGTGCATAGCGGGGATGGTCGGCGGCATTCTCCAGGTTCTTGGGTTCCTCGCGCTCGGCCACTACGCTCACCAATCCCGTGCCGAAAGCCAGCTTCACTTGCCGCACGGCGCTCTGCCGGTACCCCTCGGTAGCCATGAGCACATACTGCTCGCGTTCATAATCGGTGAGGTAAACGGAACAGACGTCCACGCCCATGGCCGCCTTGATCTGGGTGACGATGATCCGCAACGCCTCCTGCAGGTTCGGCGCCGCATTCACCTTCTGAATGATACGACGCAGCGTATCCAGCATTACAAGGGGTCCCTTAGGCTGCGCACAAAGGAGCGCGTAAAAAAAACGGGGGCGGAATCAACGACTGGCGGAACGACGGGGCGGTAGCGGCACACCCTCCGGAAATACCAGCGGCGCCAGTTCATTCAGGGCACGCTTGTAGACATCGCGCTTGAAGGACACCACTTCCCGCAAGGGGTGCCAGTAGTCCACCCAGCGCCAGTGGTCAAATTCCGGCTTATCGGTACGGTCGAGACAGACATCCGCTTCATTCCCCAGCAGGCGCAACATGAACCAGACCTGCTTCTGACCGATGCAGACCGGCTTGCGGTAACGGCGAATGAGTCGATCGGGCAGCTGATAACGCAGCCAGCCACGGGTCGAACCAAGCACCGCCACATGCTGTGCGCAGAGGCCGACCTCCTCTTCCAGCTCGCGGTACATCGCCTGTTCGGGGGTTTCCTGGCGTTGAATGCCCCCCTGCGGGAACTGCCAGGCATTCTGACGAATGCGGCGCGCCCACAATAGCTGCCCGTCCTGATTGGTCAGGATGATGCCGACATTGGGGCGATATCCATCAGTATCAATCACTTGGAACAACCTAACAGAGGATCTCGAACGTTGTCTCATTGTTGCACAGGGCATGGAGGAGGGCAAATATCCACAGGGTTGTCACGGCGGCTGCGTTTACCTTTGCCGCCCCGCCCACTATTCTGTCCGGCCATTTGCACCACCACCGGGAGATGCACCGTGAGCCTTGCCCTGTTTGACCTGGACAATACCCTGCTGAATGGCGACAGCGATTATCTCTGGGGCCAGTTTCTGGCCGAGCATGGCATTGTCGACGGCGAGCAGTACGAGGCCCGCAACCAGCATTTCTATGACCAGTACAAGGCCGGCACCCTCGACATCCTGGAGTTCCTGCGCTTCCAGCTCAAGCCGCTGGCCGACCATGAGCCGGAACAGTTGTACCGCTGGCGCGACCAGTACCTGCAGGAAAAGATCCAGCCCATCCTGCAGACCAGGGCGCAGGCCCTGCTCGACGAGCACCGCGCCCAGGGCCACGAACTGGTGATCATCACCGCCACCAACCGCTTCATCACCGCCCCCATCGCCGAGCTCTACGGGGTCACCCACCTGATCGCCACCGAGCCGGAGATGCGCGACGGCCGCTATACCGGCGCAGTTACCGACACACCCTGCTTCCAGGCTGGCAAGGTGACGCGCCTGCAAGCGTGGCTCGATGCCCACCGGCAGAACCTGTCCGCCAGCTGGTTCTACAGTGATTCCCATAACGACCTGCCGCTGCTGGAACAGGTCACCCACCCCGTCGCCGTCGATCCCGACGATACCCTGAAGGCGCACGCCCACACCCGGGGCTGGCCTGTCATCAGCCTGCGCGACTAAGCCGGGACGCAACTTCGCCCATGAACCGCAACCGGCTGCTGCTATCCCTGCTGGGGCTGCTGGGATTGCTGGCCCTGCTGCACGGGCTGTCCACCGGCAGCCTGGCACTGGACTGGCGGGCGCTGCTGGCCGGTCTGCGGCAACAGGACACACTGGCGACCCAGGTGGTCTGGGAGTTACGGCTGCCACGGGTGCTCGCGGCCTTTATCACCGGCGGCCTGCTGGCGCTGGCCGGCGCCCTGATGCAGGTACTGCTGCGCAATCCGCTGGCCGATCCCTATGTGCTGGGCATTTCCGGCGGCGCGGCGACCGGGGTGCTGGGCGCCATGCTGCTCGGGCTCGGTGGCCTGTGGCTGCAGGGGGCGGCCTTCGGTGGCGCCTTCGGCACCATGCTGCTGGTGTTCGCCCTCGCCCATGGCCGCGGCAGCTGGACCCCGGCACGCCTGCTGCTCACTGGTGTGGTGGTAGCCGCCGGCTGGGGGGCGGTGATCGGCCTGCTGCTGAGCCTGAGCCCCGACGCCACCCTGCGCGGCATGCTCTTCTGGCTGATGGGCGATCTCAGCAATGCCCGACCCACGTTCATGAGTACCGGTATCCTGCTGCTCGGCCTGCTGGCCAGCCTGCTGCTCGCCCGACCGCTGAACCTGCTGACGGGTGGTGAACTGCAGGCCGCTGCCCTCGGCGTGGAAGTCAGGCGCGTGCGCTATGCGATCTACCTGCTCGCCTCACTGCTGGCCGGTAGCGCCGTGACCCTGGCCGGCAGCATCGGCTTCATCGGCCTGGTCACCCCCCACCTGGTCCGCCTGCTCGGAGCACGGGATCACCGCCTGCTGCTGCCCGCCTCAGTGCTGCTCGGCGGCACCCTGCTGACCGTGGCCGACACCCTGTCGCGCAGCCTGTTCGCGCCTCGGCAACTCCCCGTCGGCGTGGTCACGGCCCTGATCGGTGTGCCACTGTTCCTCTATCTGCTGCAACGCGGCAGGACGCTGCGATGAGCAGCACGGTACTGTCCGCCCGCCGGCTGTCCCTGCAGATCGGGAGTCGCACCCTGGTCAGTGGACTCGACCTCGATATCCGGCCTGGCGAATGCTGGTGCATCCTCGGCCGCAACGGCTCCGGCAAAACCACCCTGTTGCATACCCTGGCCGGACTGCGCAGCCCGGACAGCGGCAATGTGGTATTGAATGACGCCCCCATCGCCCGCCAGTCGCGTCACCAGATTGCCCGCCAGCTCGGCCTGCTGAGCCAGGATCACGAGGATGTGTTTCCCGCCACCGTGCTGCAGACCGCACTCATGGGCCGCCACCCGCATCTTTCCCCCTGGGCCTGGGAAAGTGACACCGATATCGCCCTGGCCCGCGAGGCATTACAGCAGGTCGGCCTGGAGGCACTGCAGGAACGCGAAGTCACCACCCTCTCCGGTGGCGAGCGCCGCCGCCTGGGCATCGCCACCCTGCTTTGCCAGGACCCGCAATTCCTGCTGCTCGACGAACCGACCAATCATCTCGACCTGCACCATCAGATCGATGTGCTGCAAGGGCTGGTGAACCTGGCCCGTGAACACAACAAGGCGCTGGTGATGGTGCTGCATGATGTGAATCTGGCCAGCCGCTTCTGCGACCATGCACTGCTGCTGTTTGACGATGGTCCGTCGCTGGTCGGCAGTGCCACTGAACTGTTCAATGAACACAACCTGGGTCGATTGTACGGACACCCGATGCGACGGCTTGCGGAACCGCCACAAGGAATCTGGATACCGGAGTAGGCACCATTAACACTGGCCCTGATTTCAGTGCTGCAGCCGTTTACCTTCAGGGCATACAAAAGCATTGGCATTTCCGCACGATCGCTGCCGGTAGTTAGCGATCCTTTGGGGGTGCGAATTTATTCGCACGTCTTTCCCTTTGCAGCACACCGAACCATATTGTCCGAATAAATTCGGACCCACAGGTCATTTATTGCCATGGCTCACGGCACAGGCAGCCCCACCGCACGCACGAACAGTTTCACCAGGTGTTCCACCAGCGCATCGAGGCTGTAGTCACGGTAGCGCTCCGCCTGGTAGATGCACTTGGCATACAGTGCCTCGCGCACCATGCCCTGGAACATCAGGCTGCAGACCCGCGCATTGACCGGTGCCAGCGCCCCCTCCTGAACCAGGTTGTTCAACCCGTATTCGATGTAATCGGCGAAAGGTCGCCAACGGTATTCGAAAAAGGAACGCGCCGCCTCACTGCCCTCCAGGGCGGCATGCATTTCCATGCGCAAGTAGTCAGGGTCACGGCTGACGCTGTTCACATAGAGCCGTGCCATGCGCAGCAGCAGGCCGGTGAAATCATCGGGCCCCTTTACCACCAGCTCCACGTAGCTTTCGCGCCGACAGGCTATCTCGCCCAGTACCGACTCGTACAGGGCCTGCTTGGAATCGAAATGCCGGTAAAGAATCGCCGGGCTGATGCCCAGTCGCCCGGCGATCTCGTCCACCGATACACCGTGATAGCCCTTGTCGGCGAACAGCACCTTGGCGACGGCGAGAATGGAGGCCTTGCGTTCGGCAGCCTTGAGACGCTTGGTCATGGTCGGGTAACAGACTCCCGGTTGATCAGCCGGCATAGCTGCGGGTGCGGGTCATCCGCTCCCGGGGTTCTGTTCAGCCCCGCGGTATGGGAGGCGTTCCTGGCGTCACTATCCCACACCGCGAGGCGTCCGCCTCAGTGCTTGCGGATGAAAAAGGTGAACTCGCCGGCACCTTCCTGGGAAGACATCAGCTCATTTCCGGTCTGCTTGCAGAAGGCCTCAAAATCCTTCACCGAACCGGGATCGGTGGCGATGATCTTAAGCACCTGGCCGGCACCAAGGGAGTTGATACTTTTCTTCGCCCGCAGAATGGGCAACGGGCAGTTCAGCCCACGGGCGTCGAGTTCCTGGTCGAATGCAGACATGGCACCTCTCCTTTATGTAAGTAAACGTTCATTTACAATAATCCCCGAAAGCAGGGCTGTCAAGCGGGTGGTGTACGTCAAATACATAGATGGGAAGGCAGTACCGGGAAGCTCGCAGTAGAGGTAATGCTGGATCCCGGCCTGTACCCCAGGGGCACTTTACCGTTCGCCCCCCCCGGGGGGGGGGGGCGCAATGACAGCGGTTGCAGGTGAAACCAGGCAGCGCGCTAGGAGGCAAACAGCCGTTTCCACCAGCGCCGGCGGTTGCCCGGCAGGGGCGCGGCCACCTGCAGATCCACCGGCGGAATCTTGGATAGAATCCAGCCTGGCAGCGGTGGGTTGTCACTGAAGCCGCAGGACACCCCCAGGTTATTGGGGTCGAAGATCTTCACGAAACCAGGCGCCTCGAAGCTGTCGGCGTAGACGATGCCGCAGTAATCCTCATCATGTTCGCGCCGCAGCAGTTCATCCACCTGGGTGATGAAGTGCAACAGTTCCTGCGCGCCCACCGGCTCACTCGGCGGCGCCTCGCCCACGGCATAGAGATACCAGCCACCATCGGCGTCGGCCCGCAGGGTATCCCACAGGGCATCCAGCTGCGGCCAGCGCAGCACACCGGAAAAACTGCCGCGAAACGCGGTGCGAAAATCGGTTTCAGTCATCATCAGACACACACTCGAAGTGGATACTTCCCATCAGGCCGGAGCGCAGGATTTGCCCACACCGCCTCCGCAGTCATCGCCATCTTCCTCTACAGGCTGTCGATCCAGTCACGCAGCCGGTTGGCCTCCTTGCGCAACAGGCTGGTATCGTCCATGGCGTTGGCCAGCAGGCTGGCCCCCTGGCTGGCGGCCAGCAGGTGCAATGCGTATTCCTGCGCACTGCGACCGCAACCCAGAGCCAGGAATTGCTTCTTCAGCCAGTCACGGAACAGCGCGAACATCTCCCGCGCCTGCGACTGCTGCTGCAACTGGGTTTTGCCCAGTTCCACGTTCAGCGACCCCATGGGGCAGCCATAGCGCAGGATATCCGCCTCTTCGTTGTGCAGGATCTGCACATAGCGTTTGAGACGATCACGCGGTTCGGGAATGGTCTGCTCCCATTCCCCGAGCATGGCACGAATGCCCGCCATGCGATAATCCACCACGGCTTCCAGGATCTCGTCCTTGGAACGGAAGTAATAATAGAAATTGCCGCGCGGTACCCCGGCTACCTCCGCGATATCGCTGAAGGAGGTCTGGTTGTAGCCGCGCTGATAGAACAGCTGGTTCGCCGCCTCGACGATCTGCTGCCGCAACTCCTGTCCTTTGCGTTTGAGTGCCATAGTGCTGGCCTGACCTGCGAGGCCACCATTGTACCGGCCTACCCGGCTGAGTGGTATGCATGCCCGATCGCAACCTCAGGCTGTCTGCGCAACCGGCCATTCAGGCAACGGGGCGCGCCATCGACATCGGGCCCTGCTGTCGCCAGGACATTTCATGCATCTGATTGCGGATCGTACTGCGCCAATCGACCTGCGGCCGGTATCCCAACCGTTGTCCTGCCGCTGTGTTCGTTGCATGGGTTTCTTCCAGCAGATGGATAATCGAACGTACCACCAAGGGCTCCCAGGGGACCATTGGATCAAGCCACTCCATCAATCGGGCGAAGACATAGCCCGCGGGGAACGGCACACTGAAATGGGGTTGCGGATAGCCAAACTCAGTCTGTAGAAAACCGATGACCTCGCGCACGGTCGGCACCTCGGGTCCGACAATATTGAAACTCTCATAGCCACTGAGCCCGTCCGCCAGCACCGCCCGCCGGAAGGCCTGCCCGATATCGCGGCCATCAATAATCGGCATGCCGGTCCGACCGCCATTCACCCAGGGCACCAGGCGGGTCTTCAACCTTGGCAGCAGGATGGGCAACAGCCCCAGACCATAGCGCTCACCGGCAAACAGACCACAACGCAGGTTCACCATGCAGGTGGTCCCGGCGCGTTCCCGCATGGCGGATTCGATCCGGCTCAGGTTGGCCAGGTGAGGCCAGAAATCAGGCTGCAGGCCGGGAGCATGGGCATCACCCTGTGCCTGCGACCCCGGGGCACTGGTGGTACTGACAAACAGGAAGCGTTTGACGCCCTTATCTACACAGGCCTGCAGCAAATCCAGGCTGGGCTGCAGGAACAGGTCGTGCGATTCCTCGGCATGGCCCCACAGGGAACTCCAGGCAGCGGCATGGACCACCATGTCGACGCCTTCCAGCAGGGAGGCACGATAGGCTGCATCCCGCAGGTCGCCGCAGCACACCTCGCCGGCATAGCCGGTCGGCAGCCGCGTTGCGTCCCGGCAGGCAGCCACCGGCTGGATACCATCCTCCACGGCATGCTCGGCCAGCGCCACCAGCACATGACTGCCCACGAAACCGTTCGCGCCGGTTACCATCACCCGTTTCATATCGCCTCCTTCGCATCCCCCGTCCCTGACAGTCTTAAAAATAATACATACGTATGTATTTTTCAAGTGCCCGGCATGCCTCGCTTGACAGTCCGGGCGCCCGGGTCGTAGAGTCCGCTCTGCTTCAGGTGCCTGGAGGACGTTCAGTCCAACGGGTGAAACGGGAAGCCGGTGCGCCGCGTTCATACGCGTGCAATTCCGGCGCTGCCCCCGCAACGGTAAGCGAGTAAAGGCGTATCCAAAAGCCACTGTGGGTCACCATGGGAAGGCGATACGCTGGAAAGGGATCTTTCACTCGCGAGCCCGGAGACCGGCCTGAGCATCACGGCCAGGTCGCGGAGGGCGACGTCGATGCATAATCACCTGCATTCCAGATCGTTTTCCTTCACATCCAGCCATTATCACGTCTTACGTGCGCGCGGGTGTGCGCCAGAGGAAAACGACAGCATGAAACCCACTCTCTCTGCCCCCTTGCGGGCCATCGCGGCCACTACCGCATTCCTGCCCTTCCCTTGCGTACTACAGGCCGAGCCGGCACCCATTGTGGTGACCGCCACGCGCACCGCACAAACCGCCGACCAGACCCTGGCCGCCGTTACGGTGATCACGCGCGAGGAAATCCAGCGCAGCCAGGCCCGCAGCCTGGACGAACTGCTGCGTGGTATCGCCGGCGTCCAGGTCAGCCGCTCCGGCGGTTATGGCAAGAACACCTCGTTGTTCCTGCGCGGCACCGAATCAGACCATGTACTGGTACTGATCGATGGCGTGCGCGCCAGCGCCGCTACCGTGGGCTCCTTTGCCTGGATGAATTTCACCCCGGACCAGATCGAGCGTATCGAGGTGGTACGGGGTCCACGCGCCAGCCTGTATGGCTCCGATGCCATTGGCGGCGTCATCCAGATCTTCACCCGCAAGACCGGCGGCGCCAATGCCAGTGTCAGCTATGGCGAACACAACACCCGGCAACTGTCCGCCGGTATTGGCGGCGGCAGTCACTGGCAATACAGCCTGCAGGCCTCCCTGCTGGATACCGATGGCATCCCCGCACTGACCACCGACACCGAGGCTTTCGGTCATCGCAATCGCCAGCTGAGCATGGGCCTGAACGGGAAACCTTCCGCCACCACCCAACTGGCGCTCAAGCTCAATTACAGCAACGGTGACAACGAAAACTCCGTTTTCACCGGCGACGACGAATTCGAGAACCGGGTAGCCAGTGCCCGCTTCGACCAGCAACTGACCAGTGGCTGGTCGCACCATTTCACACTCGGCCAGTCCCTGGACCGCTACATCAGTCACAGCCCCTACATCCCGTCCACCATCAGCACCCTGCGCAACAGCTTCGCCTGGCAACATGACCTGGTAGTGGGGGAAGGCCTGCTGACCCTGGGCGCCGATCACTGGATCGACCGTGTCAGCAAGAACGACAGCGGCGCCATCCACGAACGGATCTACAACAGCGCCCTGTACCTGCAACACCAGTTCGACGCACTGGACAGCCAGTGGATCATCGGTGCCCGCCAGGACCGGCAATCGGCATTCGGCCACGAAAACACCTGGAACCTGGCCTGGGGCCATGACCTCGGCAGCCGCACCCATATCCGCGCCGCCTATGGCACCGCCTACAAGGCGCCGAGCGCCAATGACCTGTTCTGGCCCAACAACGTGAGTTACTACGATGACGGCACCGGTACCCTCATCACCTCCATCAGCCAGGGCAATCCCGCCGTGCAACCGGAAACCTCCCGCACCGCAGAGCTCGGCATCGAGGTGCAGGCAGCGGATACCCTGGCGCTCACTGCCAGCCTGTATCACACCCGCATCGAAGACCTGATCAACTGGGGCGTCACCTACCCGGCCGCAAACACGGAACAATGGATGCCCACCAACCTCAACGACGCCACCATCCAGGGACTGGAACTGGGTGCGCAATGGGCCCTGGCCGACTGGTCGCTGGGTGGCTCCGTTACTTTCCTAAGGGCGGAAGACGACACCAGCGGCAAGCAGCTGGACCGGCGTCCACGCCGCTCGGCCAGCCTGCAGCTCGGCAAGGCCATCGGGGCCGGACATCTCGACATCGAGACCCTGCTGGCATCAGAACGCAATGATCGCAACGGCAGCGTCAGGCTGGCTGGCTATGGACTCACCAACCTCACCTACGAGCAGCCGCTGCACAAGCACTGGACCCTGCAGGCACGTATCGAAAACCTGCTGGACAAGGAGTATGTGCTGGCCCAGTCCTTCACCAGCGCCTACAACACCCTCGACCGGACCGCGTACCTGAGCGTCCGCTACCAGGCGCAGTAAGCCGGGTATGCTCACCCGCCATCCACATCGACAGCTGACCATGGGCGCCGCGGTGCTGCTATCGTTGTGCGTGCACGGCGGGCTGTTGCTGCAGCCTATCCCGCCGCAACCCATCCCCGGCAACCAGGCCACACAGGGTATCGCCCTGGAGATCATCCAGCCTGCGCCTCACACACCCCATTCCCCTGCCGCTGCGCCCGCCGCCCGCACCGGCATTGACCCGACACCGGCGGTGGCCCATCACACCATTGCCAGACAGCGCACGGCGCCGGCCACCACACCGGAATCGCTCGTCTCAAAGCCGATGCCGATTGAACAGGCAGCGCCTACTCGTGCCGCCGCACCCACATATCCTGCGCCGGATACAGCATCGGCAGCAGCACCCGACGCTGCCAGCAGCAACCCTTTGCTGGCGCAGATCAAGACCAATCTGGCGCGGCACTTCCACTATCCACGCATCGCCCGCCAGCGCGGCTGGGAAGGTGAGGTCATTCTGGGTTTCATATTGAATGCCGATGGTCGCATCACCACCATCAAGGTACTCAAGAGTTCCGGCTTCCTGCTACTCGACCAGGCGGCCCGGCAATCGCTGGCCCGGGTGGAACGATTGCAACTGGCCAGCCAGCATATCGCCGGAAACAATCACCTGGAACTGCCGGTGCAGTATCGACTCACCGACATCTGACCACAACATACGAGGTACCGACATGGGACACCGCCTTTCCAGGATCTACACCCGTACCGGCGACAAGGGCACCACCGGACTCGGCGATGGAACCCGGGTGGACAAGGACTGTCTGCGCGTGGAGGCCTTCGGTACCGTGGACGAACTGAACAGTCTGATCGGCATGCTCGCCTGTCATCCACTACCCGATGACATCACGACGGAACTGGTCGAGATCGAACATGACCTCTTCGATCTCGGTGGCGAACTGTGTATTCCCGGTCACGCCGCCATCAGCGACCGGCAGGTGGAGCGCCTGGAGCAACGGCTCGACGCCCTCAACGCCGACCTGGAACCACTGAAGGAATTCATTCTGCCCGGCGGTACCGAGGCGGCGGCCCTCTGTCACCTGGCCCGCACCGTGTGCCGCCGTGCGGAACGCCGCTGCATCAGCCTGGCAAAGGAAGCCAGTCTCAATGGCGCCGGCCTGCGCTACCTGAACCGGCTGTCCGACCTGCTGTTCGTGATGGCCCGCAGCCTCAATCGCGCCGCCGGCAAACCGGATGTGTTGTGGCAGCGCGGTCGCAACGACTGAACAGACAGCGGGGGGATTGCGTCGTCCCACCGCACTGCGCATAAAGATTGCAATGGCCACAGCCACACATGGATAACATCAAAATCATTGCTGATGTTGCGGTAGGTGCGGATTGATCCGCAGCCATAGGGTTATGCAAAAAACACACTTTGCGTCTTTGCGGCAGGAAACCGGATTTCCAGGACTTGATAAAGACTTTCCTAGTGCGCACCCCGCGCCTGCCCCAGCCGCGTGCACAACTGTTCGGCACCCTGCAGGATACGCGGCGTGTGGCGTTGAATCAGATCAGGGGGAATCACATACAGATGACCACCACGCACCGCCGCCAGTTGTGGCCAGGCACGCCACTCATCGAGCCATTCAGGGTGTTCCGTCGCCATACCGCTGGCAATGATCACCTCGGGGTCCGCCGCCAGCACCGCCTCCACACTCACCTGTGGCGCCAGCGTGGACAGGTCGGCAAAGATATTTTCACCACCACACAGGCGGATCACATCACTGATGAGATGCGTTCCATTCACGGTCATCAACGGCTGATGCCAGATCTCGTAGAACACCCGCACCGGTCGCGCACCGGCATAGCGTGCCCGCAAGACCTGCAGCCCATCCTGAAACTCCGCCGCGGCCTGCTGCGCCACCGCCTCGGTGCCCGCCAGTTGCCCGAACCGGATCAAGTCATGGGGAATGTCGACCAGGCTGCGTGGTTCGCTGTAGTACACCGGCACCCCCAGTGCCTGCAGGCGTTGCACCGGGCCGCTGATATTGCCACTCTTCCAGGCCACCACCAGGTCCGGCTGCAGGGCCAGTATCCTTTCAAGGTCGAGACGGTCATAGCCGCCGACACGCGGCAACGGTTGTGCCGCCGGCGGATAATCACTGTATGCCACCACCCCCACTACAGCCGCACCGGCACCGGCGGCAAACAACAGCTCGGTGATATGCGGCGCCAGGCTCACGATGCGGCGCGCCGGCATCTCCAGCACCAAACTGTGTCCGGTATCGTCCTGCACGCGCACTTCGGCTGCAGCCGTACCGATCCCACTGGCCACACCAGCCATACACAACCACAGGCCAATGCATCCCATGCGCATCCGGTCACTCCGTCTTATGCTGCAAGCCGCTTTCATCGCCCTAGTGTACTGGACTGCGCTCGCGCAGTAATGCCATGACCCGAACCACACCCCCGCCCAGCCACCGCGGTACCCTGATGATCCAGGGCACCACCTCCGATGCCGGCAAAAGCACCCTGGTGGCCGGCCTGTGCCGGGTACTGTATCGGCGCGGCATCCGGGTCGCACCCTTCAAGCCACAGAACATGGCACTGAACAGCGCGGTGACCGAAGACGGGGGGGAGATCGGCCGCGCCCAGGCGGTACAGGCCCAGGCAGCGGGACTGGCGCCGCACAGCGATATGAATCCGGTGCTGTTGAAACCTTCCAGCGACACCGGTGCGCAGGTGATATTGCAGGGCAAGGTGGTGACCGACCTGGATGCCGCGGCCTTCCATGACTACAAGCGCGTCGCCATGCGAGCGGTGATGGAATCCTATGCCCGCCTGCACGCGCAGTATGACGTCATCCTGGTGGAAGGCGCCGGCAGCCCGGCAGAGATCAACCTGCGCAAGGGTGACATCGCCAACATGGGCTTTGCGGAAGCCGCGGACTGTCCGGTGCTGCTGATTGCCGATATCGACCGCGGCGGGGTCTTCGCCCATCTCACCGGCACCCTGGCCCTGCTGAGTGACTCGGAACAGGCACGGGTGCGCGGCATGGTGATCAACCGCTTCCGCGGTGACCGATCGCTGCTGCAACCCGGCATCGACTGGCTGGAAAACCATACCCACAAACCGGTGCTTGGCACCCTGCCCTATCTGCACCAATTGCATATCGAGGCGGAGGACGCCATCGCTGTGCAGCAGGCCCCGTTCCACAGCAAGGCGATCCGGGTAGTGGTGCCGGTATTGCCGCGCATCAGCAACCATACCGACTTCGACCCGCTGCGCCTGTCTCCCGATGTGGATCTGCACTTCATCGGCCCCGACAGCTCACCGCCACCGGCGGACCTGGTGATCCTGCCCGGCAGCAAGCAGGTGCGCGGCGATCTCGACTGGCTGCGCACCCAGGGCTGGGAACCCTACCTGCAACGGCATTTGCGCTATGGCGGCAAACTGCTGGGGATCTGCGGCGGCTTTCAGATGCTCGGCCGCAGTATCCACGACCCGCTCGGCCTGGAGGGTGAACCCGGTTCCACCTCCGGACTGGGTCTGCTGGACCTGCACACCGAACTGCAGCCGGAAAAACAGCTGCGCCGGGTGCAGGGCTGTTTTCATCTGGAGCAGGCGCCCCTGCAGGGATATGAAATCCACATGGGACACAGCACCGGAACGGCACTCGACCGCCCCGCCATACAACTCGCGGGGCGCAGCGACGGTGCCATATCGGAAGACAACCAGATCATCGGCACCTATCTCCATGGCCTGCTTGAAAGCCGCGAGGCACTGAACGCCCTATTGCGCTGGGCCGGACTGCACAGCGCCGCAAGCCTGGATTATCATGACCTGCGCGAAACCTCGCTCAACCGGCTCGCCGATGTGCTGGAGCAGGAACTGGACATGTGCCGCATCGGTGAACTGCTGCATACTCCCACCGCCAGGAAGGACTTTCCGCGGCCCGGCTCGCTATAATGGCGCCTCATTGCAACCCGGGAATTCCCATGCCTCGTTTTCAGGACATCCTCAGCACCCTGCCCGCCATTGACGGTATCGACCGTCTGGAGTTGCAGGACCCGGCCGGCCACACCGTAGCCGTGATCGAAAACCGCCCCGGCCAACAGGGTTCGCTGGCGGTCTATCACCAGGTGTTTCTGGATCATGGCGTACTTGACACGGCCGCTGCGCAGCAGGCGCTGACGCTGTTCGCCGAACATGTACCGGATGCCCGCGCGCACCCCGGCCGGCATCCCAACATCGACCGCCTGTTCGAGATCATCACGCGCGACCTGCGGTATTCCGTCAACCTGATCCCCACCCCATCACCAACCTGAAGAACCAGTACCATGAAACCACCTGTGGTCATCATCGGCATCGGGGAAGTCGGCGGCGTATTCGCCCGCGGTTTCCTGCGTTGCGGCCATCCCGTGTACCCCATCACCCGCGCCCAGGACATGGCATCGGAAGCGGGCAAGCTGCCGCAGCCTGCACTGGTATTGCTGGCCGTGGCCGAAAACGCAGTGCAGGAACAACTCGCGGCGATTCCAACCGCCTGGCGTGACCGGCTGGCATTACTGCAAAACGAATTGCTGCCCGGTGACTGGCAGCAACATGGCTATACCGATCCGACGGTCATCTCGGTCTGGTTCGAGAAGAAAAAAGGCCAGGACGTCAAAGTGCTGTTACCCTCGCCGGTATACGGACCCCATGCAGGATTACTGCAGGAAGCACTGGCCGCAGTGGACATTCCCTCCCGGATCATCGCCTCGCCCGCCGAGATGGAGTTCGAACTGGTGTTGAAGAATGTCTACATCCTTACCACCAACATTGCCGGCCTGCAGTGCGGCGGCACGGTACATGGGCTGTGGCACCAGCACCCGGAACTGGCCAGCGCCGTCAGTGCCGATGTCATTACCCTGCAGGAACAACGGGTGGGCCATGCCCTTGACCGGGAGGCGCTGCAGGCCGGCATGGTCCGGGCCTTTGCCGGTGACTGGGAACACCGGTGCATGGGGCGCAGCGCACCGGGCCGGTTGCAGCGCGCACTGGTACTGGCAAACCAGAACGGACTGGCACTGACCACCCTGCAATCCATCGCAGACCGGAACCCGGGTAACTGACAGCCGCATGGCCACGTTCCGCTCCTGCATGCGCAACACCACGGTACGTCTGGCCATGGTCGTGATCCTGCTGGTACTGATCAGCGCCACCAGCATGCTGGCGCTGCTATATCAGTCCACGCTTTCCAGCGCCCGTGAGGCGCTGGCCCTGCAACAACAGACCAACGCCAACTACCTCTACAACCAGATCGCCTTCTATCAGGAGATCATCGATCAACTGGCACGTCGCACCCAGGTCAAGGATCTGCTCAATGTCGGCCATGATGAGGAAGCCATGGCCTGGGCCCTGGACACGCAGACCCGGCTGCCCAACAGCATTGGCCTGGCGTTGCTTCGGCCGGGTATGGAATTACTGGGCAACCCCGCGCTACAACGTGTCACGCCTTCCTGTATGGCGGACCTCCACGCGTTGAAAGAAGGGGCGGTGATCGCACGCCCCCCTGTGCATCTGGATACCCGGGAGTTGGCACATTTCGACCTCATCGCCAATGTCGCCGGTCATGATGATGAGAGTATCGGCACCCTGTTTGCCAGTTTTTCCCTGGAAATCCTCCACAATACCCTTGAATCCCTCACCCGGCCCGGACAGCTCCAGCGTATTCGCGACGGTGCAGGACGGTTGCTGGCGCATGCCGGAAAACTGTCAGCCGACGCCCCGGCACTCGAACATTCGCAGCCGGTTCCCAACACGGACTGGATACTGGAAACCCGCAGCATCCTGACCCCGGACAACCACCCCAGCCAGCAGCCACTGGTCATCGCCACCCTGATCATCAGCGTGGTGCTGATCCTGGTGGCAGGACTGTTTGCCTGGCGCACCGTGCGTCACGAATCCGCATGATGCGCAGGCCATAACCAGGCCGCCCCCCGCACGCCACTGGAATCACCATGCCGTGCCGGTAACAGGCGCGTATCGACCCGGTCGGAAAACACGTACCGCGCCCATTGTTCCGGCACCCGCCGATACAGAAAATCCAGCCGGGAAAGCCCGCCACCGAGCACGATCACACCGGGGTCCAGCAGATTGATGACGCTGGCCAGCCCGCGCGCCATGCGATCAACATAAGACTCCAGCACATCCTGCGCCCGCCTATCCCCCTGCTGCGCAGCCTGCAGAATCTCCGGCACCGGCCGTGACACCCCGGCCTGTTGCCGATAGCTGCACTCCAGCCCCGGCCCCGACAGCCAGGTCTCGATGCAGCCGTGCTTGCCGCAATAACACTCCGGTCCCGGCAACTCCTGGGGCTGCGGCCAGGGCAGTGGATTGTGCCCCCACTCACCGGCAATGGCATTGGGGCCCGATAACAGCCGGCCATTCACCACAATGCCGCCGCCGGTCCCGGTACCGATAATGACCCCGAACACCACGGCTGTTCCCGCACCGGCACCATCCACCGCCTCGGACAGGGCAAAGCAGTCGGCATCATTGGCCAGCCGCACCGGACGATCGAGGCATTGCTGAAGATCCTGCAGAAGGGGACGGCCGTTGAGACAGACCGAATTGGCGTTCTTGATGCGACCGGTGGCCGGGGAAAGGGCACCGGGGGTACCGATCCCGATGCTGCCACGCCGGCCCAGTTCGGTTTCCAGTTGTGTGATCAGCTGTTGAATGGTCTGCAGGATGGCAGCGTAATCGCCGGCCGGTGTGGCTACACGCCGGCGCCACAATGCTGCGCCGCTCTCCCCCAAGGCGATCGCCTCGATCTTGGTACCCCCCAGATCAATCCCGATACGCACCACTCGATCGCAGTCAGGATACCCAGCCGGCCAGGATCATGAGCGCGAACACCGCCAGCCAGACAATCAGCGCACGCCAGACCAGGCCCATGGCGGAACGAATCAGCGCCACCGGGTCCTGTTCCAGCTCTTCTTCCAGGCGGGTACTCAACGCGCCCTCGCCGGCCGCGAACAACACCGCCGCGGACTGACGCGCGATATGACCATCACCGGACGGTACTCCGCGCCAGGCATGAATGGCATTTTCAAAGTGTCCGGACAGTGCATAGGCGAACACCATCAACCGGACGGGAATCCAGCCCAGCACACCATATGCCTGGCGCACGGCCAGGGCGAAGGCATCCTCGCCGCGCTCCCGGTCCAGCAATTCCACGGCACGGAACAGCACCGCACCCACCGGCCCCAGCAGGGCAAACCAGAACAGCACACCGAACCAGCGGTCATGGGCACCCACCAGAACGCCACGCAGCACCGCCTCGTCGCAGGCGCGCACATCCAGGCCGGCGTCCAGCCCGGGCTGGAAATGTGCCGCCAGCCGGCAGCGCGTGGCCGCATCCTCTTCATCATGCACCGCGCAGTAATGATCCACGTCCACCGGCAGGTCACGCGGCCCCAGGGTGAACACCAGCACCGTGATGCCGAACAGCAAACCGAACAGACTCCACAGCCCGCCATGCAGCCAGCCCTGTAGCAGCAGCGTCACCAGCAGCAGGGGCGCGAGCAGGACCAGCACCCCGAGCGGCCCTTCCCAGGACTCACCCTGCAGACGAGCACGCATCCAGGCACTGTAGTCATGGAAACGCTCATAGCGACGCAGGTCCGGCAGGGCTTCGTAGAAACGATCGAGGAAAATACCGATCAGGATAGAGATCAGTGTCATGGGGATAACGCCAGGTTGGGGTAATGGCAGGCAACGCTACCGCCTTGCCTCATAGGGGTCAAGCGACGCCGTTGGATTCCAGCAGCGCCGCCAGCCGCGGCCATTCGAAGGCGGGGCCGGGATCGGTCTTGCGCCCCGGCGCCACATCGGAGTGCCCGGTAACGGCTGTGGGGGACAGGGAAGGATAGGCATGCTGCAGGGATTTGATTACCTCCGCCAGCCGGGTGTACTGCGCATCGGCATACGGGGTTTCATCTGTCCCTTCGAGCTCGATACCGATGGAGAAGTCATTGCAGGCCTCGCGCCCCGCATAGCAGGAACGCCCGGCATGCCAGGCCCGCAGATGAAAGGGCACGTACTGCACCAGCTCGCCGGTGCGGCGGATCAACAGATGACTCGATACCTGCAGGTGGGCAATCTCCGCAAAATAGGGATGCGCCGAGGCATCGAGACGGTTGAGAAACAGGTCGTCGATCCAGGGGCCTCCAAACTCGCCCGGCGGCAGGCTGATGCCATGCACGATGATCAGATCCAGGGCCGCTTCCCGCGGGCGCGCATCACAATTCGGCGAAACCACCCGCCGGGCGCCGGACAGCCAGCCATCCCGCACCGGCATCAGGGTGCCTCCTGCGCCGGGGCCGTCAGCCGTTCGGCGATGGCGCGGCGCAACGCCGCCGGGCTGGCCTCGGCCTGCAACTCGGCATGAAACTCGCCATCGAGGTACAGAAACAGGGCTGGCAGGTGAAACAGGGAAAATTCCTGCGCCAGCCCCGGGTCCCGCTGCACATCCACCTCGAACACCTGCAGCCCCTCCCGGGGCCCGAATTCCTCCAGCACCTGCTTCCAGTGCCGACAGGACCCGCAGCGCGGCGCCGTAAACAGCACCAGCACCGGCCCCTGCGTATCCGCGAGCACGTGGTGGAAACCGAACTGATCCAGACTGGGCAGACTCATTTATGGCAATCCGTTTCTAGCATGACAGATGGGCTTATGTTGCGGGCCAAATGCTCCACCCCACCGGGTAACCGGCTGGCCGCCTCCCTCCCCCCGTAGTTGTCGCCGAATAACAACGACTTGATTATGATGTATTTCCACGCAATGATGCGGCTTGGGCCGCAATGGCGCCCGATTCCGTTACAATACCCGAAGACTCCTGTGACTCAAGCCGACAACACCCATTCATGATGAAAAAAGCCCTCGCCATTCTGTGCCTCTGCCTGAGCTTCAGTGCCCAGGCCGCAACCCTGTACGTCAGTGATCACCTGGAAATCCAGATGCGTTCCGGCAAATCCACCCAGCACCGCATCATTCGTATGCTGCCCAGCGGCACCCCGCTGGAGGTGCTGGAAGTGGACCAGGAAGGCGGCTGGACCCGGGTGCGCGCCCCCAGCGGCACCGATGGCTGGGTATTAAGCCGGTTCCTGATGAGCGGAGCGGCCGCCCGCGACCGTCTTGCCACAGCGGAAAAGAAACTCGCCCAGCTGGATCTGGAAAACCGCAAGCTGCAGACCACGCTCAAGGAACTCCGCGATGAAAAAGAAGGCGTAGCCAAAGAACGCGCCGAACTCGACAGCAGCAGCCGCAAGCTGTCCCAGGAGCTGGAAGAGATCCGCCGCACCGCCTCCAGTGCCCTGGCCATCGATGCCGAAAACAAGGAACTGAAAAGCCGCATCGTCAGCGCCGAGCGCGATATTCATACCCTGCAACAGGAAAATGAACGCCTCAAGGACCGTACCGCGCGCGACTGGTTCATGGTCGGTGCCGGCGTGGTGATCCTCGGCATTCTCATCGGCCTCATCATTCCCCGCATCCGCCTGCGCAAGAAATCCAGCTGGGGTGAACTATAGACACCGTATACAAGCCAGAACCTGGCACTACTATCCACGTCACGGGCGGTGTTAACAGGCACCGGGCTCCCTTATCCTGTCGGGTGGCCCGGTAGCATCAACGCCACCCTTCTATCCCTGGATACTGCATGGCATACAAACCGCTCTCCGGCCGCACGCTGGGAACCGCCTTCATACCGGTTGAGATTCTCCTGCATGGCCTTGCGGCGGCGCTTGTACTGCAGATTGGACTGGCCACCTATCCAGCCACAACTTTATATGCACTGATCGCCTGCTTCGTGGCGGGTAGTTCGCTGCGCTTCACCGAATTCCTGCAGGTCAGCATGCGAGGGGAGGATATCCCCCCGCAACCGGACAGCCGACTGGGCACTCTGGGCCTGCTGCTCTATGGCTGTGCCTGGGCCGGTGTCGCCTTGCTGTCCCTCTGGTACAGCGACCACCAGGCCGACCTCGACCCTTACCTGCCAGCGGCCCTGTTGATCGGCCTGCTGGCCTCGTTCATCGGCAGCGGATTCCACAGCCTCCGCTTCCTGTATATCGCCCTGCCTGCCACCCTGGTGCCCCTGGCCTGGTTGCTAAAGGCATCCCTATGGACCCCCGCCATGCTCTGGGGACTGCTGCTGCTCATCGTCCTTGTGGCCACCCGCGCCAGCCGCCACCTGCAGCGCAGCATTGATCGCCTGCAGCTGTTGAGCCAGAGCAACACCGACCTGGTCGCCAAACTGGCCGATGCCCGGGACAGCGCCATTTCACAGCAAAAAAACCTGGAAAGCCTGAACCAGGACCTGCAGCGGGAAAGCCAGGAGCGAGAAGCGGCGAAAAACCGCCTGCGGGAATCAGAACAGGAACTGACCCGCATCCTCGATGACATGATGGACACTTATTTCCATGTCGACTTCGATGGCAACATCCGTCGGCTCTCCCCGTCCATTGCCAGCGTCCTCGGCGAATCATTCAAGGAATGCATCGATCGCAACTTCATCAGCTTCTTCGCCGAATCCACCGACTTCCAGCAGTTTCAGGATACCCTCAACAAGGGCTTCGGCACGGTGCGCAACCACGAGGCCCTGTGGCGCAATGCGGAGGACAACGATATCTGGGTATCCTTCAATGCGCATTTCCACGAGGACAGCGACGGCCGGCCGGATGGCATCGAGGGGGTGGCCCGCGATACCACCCAAAGCCGCGAAGCCAAGGAAAACCTGTTCCGCGAGAAGGAATGGTGGCGTGTCACCCTGGAATCCATCGCCGATGGCGTCATCACCACCGACCTGGACGGCCGCATCCGCTACCTCAACCCAGTGGCCGAAACCAAGACCGGCTGGCAGAGTGAGGAAGCCCAGGGCAAGCTGCTCACCGAGGCTTTCTGGCTGGTAGAAGAAGAGAGTCGCGAGCGTGCCAGGCTGCCACTGGACGAATGGCTGCACAAGGGCAGGAAGGCCACGCTGTCCAACCCGGCGGTATTGATCCACCGCCGCGAAGACAACGAATCCGTCATTGAACTATCCGGCGCACCGATCCGCGATTCCCACGACGAGATCATCGGTTCCGTACTGGTGTTCCATGACGTCACCAAGATGCGCGCGCTGGCCACCCAGCTCGCCTACCAGGCCACCCATGACTCACTCACCGGACTGATCAACCGGATTGAATTCGACCACCGCGTCGAGCAGGCCATCCACAACGCCAACCAGAGCGAAAAGGTCCATGCCTTGTTATATATCGACCTGGACCAGTTCAAGATCGTCAACGATACCTGTGGCCACCATGCCGGCGATGAACTGCTGCGCCAGGTGACGCGCCTGCTACGCGGCGGTCTGCGCGAGGCCGACACCCTGGCGCGCCTGGGCGGTGATGAATTCGGCGTACTGCTCACAGGCTGCCCTCTGAACATCGCGGGTGACATCGCCGAGAAATTACGCAAGCTGGTCGAGGACTTCCGTTTCGGCTGGGAGGGCAAACCGTTCCGCATCGGCGCCAGCATCGGCGTGGTTCCCATCACCAATTCCGTCACCTCGCTGACCGAACTGCTCAGCGCCGCCGATTCCGCCTGCTACGTGGCCAAGGAGGATGGCCGCAACCGCGTGCATATCTACAAGCCCGATGACGAAGGCGTGATGGCCCATCACGGCCAGATGCAGTGGATGCAGCGCATCCAGGATGCCATCGAGAAAGACCAGTTCGCACTCTACTCGCAACCCATCACCTCGATGGACAAAAACACCGTGCTGTACGCGGAAGTACTGCTACGCATGCTCGACGATCCCTGCACTGACCAGGAACGGCTGATTCCTCCCAATGCCTTTATGCCCGCCGCGGAACGCTATCACCTGATGCCACAGATCGATCGCTGGGTAATCACCCATGCACTCAAGGCACTGGCATCGAATGACTCCCCCCTGGGCAGGAACGCCTTCATCACCATCAACCTGTCGGGTCAGTCACTGAGCGACCTCTCGCTTTACGATCACGTGGTACAGGAACTGCATCATTCCGGTGTCGCCGCCGAACGCATCTGCTTCGAGATCACCGAAAGCGCCGTGATCGCCAACATGGAACTTGCCCAGAAATTCGTCACGCTGCTGAAGGAGAAGGGCTGCAAGTTCGCGCTGGACGATTTCGGCTCGGGCCTGAGTACTTTCGATTACCTGAAGAATCTACCGGTGGATTTCGTGAAACTGGACGGCCTGCTGGTGCGGGAACTGAATTCCAGCCGCGTCAGCCAGGCCATGGTGCATGCCATCAACTACGTCACCCATGTCATGGGCATGAAGTCCATTGCCGAATATGTGGAGAATGATGCCATCCTGGACACCCTGCAGAAACTCAAGGTCGATTTCGCCCAGGGCTATGGCATCGCCAAGCCGGAACTGTTCTATAAGGCGCCCAGGGTCTAAAACCACCTGTACAGATACTCATCCGGCGGTTTAGGCTAGCGCCCAGCCATTAGGGGATGGACGCATACATAATTACACCGGGAGGCACTGCGTGGAACGAATCAAGGATGCACACCAGAAAGCACTGTCCATCAATCTGGACAAGGGGCAATACGGCACCATCGCCGAAATCGGTGCCGGACAGGAAACCGCCCGCTGGTTCTTCCGCGTCGGCGGCGCCGCCGGCACCATTGCCAAAGCCATCTCGGCCTACGACATGCAGTTCAGCGACTCCATATATGGCACTTCGCCGCGCTATGTCAGCCGCGAGCGACTGCAGGCCATGCTGCAACTGGAATATCAGCTGCTCATCGAGCGACTGGGCGGGAAACGCGGCAACGACAGCACCTTCTTCGCCTTCGCCAACACCGTCGCCGCCCGCAGCTATTCCCGTAAAATGGATGGCCACGGCTGGATTGGCATCCTGTTCCAGCATTCCCCGCTCGCCGAACCCTCCCGCATCGATGTACATGTGCACCTGCTGGGCAAGAAAAGCCTGCAGGACCAGGAGTCCCTCGGACTACTCGGACTCAACCTGATCCACGCAGCCCTCAACCACCACGATGATCCAGGCCTGATCCTGGAAGCCATGATGGACGGACTCTACCCGGAACTGGTGGAGATCGACATGATCGACTTCTCCGGCCCCGCCTTTTCCATGGTGGACAACCGGCTCATGGCCCTGTACCTGGTGCAGCGCGGCATGACCAGCGCCGCTCTATTCACCCCTGATGGACGGCTGGTGCACCCCGCCGATGCGCTGTACAAGAAAGCGGTCATGATCGAGCGCAGCCGTTTCCGTCCACCGACCCACCTGACCATGAACATGCTGGAGTGCGCCCACCAGCGGTTTCTTGCCGAGGCGAACGTCAGTACCGATGAGATGCTGGTGCTGTCGGAAATGACGCTGCACAACCTGCGTGACGGCGGCGACATCGATGCACAGGATTTCCTGCATCGCGTGGAAATCCTCTGTGCGCTCGGCAAAAATGTACTGATTTCCAACCTGGGTGAATATTATCGTCTGGCAGCCTACCTGTTCCGCCACACCCAGCGCCCCATCGGGGTGGCCATGGGCATGCCCAATCTGCAGGAACTGTTCGACGAAAAATACTATGATGCGCTGCCGGGCGGTATCCTCGAATCCTTCGGCCGGCTGTTCAAATTCGACCTGCGCCTGTATGTCTGCCCCAGCCGCGACCCGGATACCGGGAAACTGGTCACCATCGATGACTATCAACCCGAACCACACCTGAAACACCTGTACGCCTACCTGTACGACAACGGTTATATCCGTGGACTCGACACCATCAACGAAGACTATCTGGCCATCTATTCCCACGAAGTGCTGGACATGATCCGCTGCTGCCGCGCCGGCTGGGAGGACATGGTGCCACCCAAGGTGGTACAGATGATCAAGGCGCAGAACCTGTTCGGGTGTGGCGGCTGATCGGTAGCGAAAATTTCCGTACCGGTCCCGCGAAGGACCGTGGGAGACGAAAGGAACGACGTTCGAATTTATTCGAACCTACAGGTCCCATGAGACCATTCATGGTGGCTACCCCCATGACGGGGGCACCCGTGCCCCGTTGGCGCAGCCGAGCATCGCAGGCAAAACCGGGATCAAGCGCGCAACTGTCTGAGCCGCGCAGCGGCAAGTTTTGCGCGCGCCGGTTTTGCCGAGAAGCGCAGGGTACCCGCGTAGCAGGCAAGCCGTCGGGCCGCCTTTCTTTTGGTTCGTTTTCTTTGGCGG
>CBDUHN010000031.1:0-41370 GCA_965367295.1 uncultured Gammaproteobacteria bacterium
ATTTTCTTTGTCCCGCCAAAGAAAAGTGGCTCGCCCAGCCAGGGCGAAAGGAAGGTCATGGTTCAACACCCATATTAAAAGATTCCTGCAAGTGTCAGTGTGCCAATGAGCAGGCAATGCCTCCAGCCAAAATGCGCGCTACTCCCGGACAACCCCAGCCTTACAACCGTTTCAGCAACACATAGATCGCCCCGGTGCCGCCATCCACCGGCCGTGCGGTGCAGAACGCCAGTACCTCATCGCGCTGGCGCAGCCAGTGATCCACCTTGCCCTTGAGCACCGGGCCGGTATGCCGGGAGCCGCGGCCCTTGCCGTGGATGATGCGGATGCAGCGGATGCCCCTTAACCTGCATTGATAGAGAAATTCCCCCACAGCCTGGCGGGCGATGGGTACGGTCATGCCGTGCAGGTCCAGTTCCGCACCCACGGCATACTGGCCACGGCGGAGTTTCTGCAGTAACCGGTGCTGGAGGCCGGCCCGCACGAACAGCAGTTCCTCGCCGGTATCCAGTTCCCAGGGTTCAAACAGATCCGACAGGGCGTCCTGCAACACGGCCCGTTCGTCGGCGAGGGCAAAGCGGGGGCGCGGGGTGGGTCGTTTGCGCCGGTGATGGATGCGGTCACTGGTAACCGGGGTCACCGGGCCGACACTGGTGCGGAACAGTTCACGGTCATCCGGGCTGATAGGCGGTTTTTTATGCGACATGTGCAGTGTGGCCAGGGGGAGGGCGGGTATTCCCCGGAGCAGAGTGGAGCATACTGGTGCAGCCACTGCCTGCCAACCGTTTCAGGGTCTGTGAGAAGGAGCGGGGTTCACGTATAGTACTGGGCAACATAAAGAAAGCAGGTGGGCCGTAGAGACCCGGCCCAGTCGAATGAATATTCTGATCAGCAACGATGATGGTTATCTTGCCCCGGGCATTCGTGCGCTCTCCGAGGCACTGGCCACCATGGGCACCGTGACGGTGGTGGCACCGGATCAGGATCGCAGTGGCGCCAGCAACTCCCTGACCCTCATCAATCCCATTCGCGCCACCGAGGTGAGTAAGAGGGTCTACCGGGTCGATGGCACACCGACCGACTGTGTGCACCTGGCCATCACCGGCTTGTTGGAGAAGGAGCCGGATATTGTCGTTTCCGGCATTAATGCCGGCGCGAATCTCGGCGATGACGTACTGTATTCCGGCACCGTCGCGGCCGCCATGGAAGGACGTTTTCTCGGCCTGCCGGCCATCGCCGTTTCCCTCTCGTCCCACACCCCCACTCACTACAAGACGGCAGCACGTGTAGTGGTGGAACTGGTCAGCCGGCTGCTGGTGGACCCGCTGCCGGCGGATACGATCCTCAATGTGAATGTGCCCGATGTGCCCTGGAGTGAACTCAAGGGATTCGCGGCCACGCGCCTCGGTCACCGGCACAAATCGGAACCGGTGGTGCGTGACGAGGACCCCCGTGGCCGCCCCATCTACTGGGTGGGCCCCGCCGGACCGGAGCAGGATGCCGGGCCGGGTACGGATTTTCATGCCATTCGCACCGGCTATGTCTCTATCACTCCGATCCAGGTGGATCTGACCCGCCACGATGCCATTGATACGGTGGCCAGTTGGCTGGGCACCCGGCTTTGATACGGGGACGTATGCAGCACACCACTCGCGGTATCGGTATGACATCCCAGCGCACGCGCGACCGGCTCGTGGAGCGCTTGCGGGAAGAGGGTATCAACAACAACACTGTACTGGAGGTGATCCGTGCCACGCCGCGTCACCTGTTCATGGATGAAGCGCTGGCCAGCCGTGCCTACGAGGATACGGCGCTGCCCATTGGTCATGGTCAGACCATTTCGCAGCCTTATATCGTGGCGAGGATGACGGAACTGGTGATTGCCAACCGGCCGCAGAAGGTGCTCGAGGTTGGTACCGGGTCGGGTTACCAGTCTGCAGTGCTGGCCCGGCTGGTGCCGAAGGTCTACACAACCGAACGCATTGATGCCCTGGCGATCCAGGCGCGGCAACGCTTCCGTCAGTTGGGGCTGCGCAATGTGCGTGCGACCCATAGTGATGGTACCTGGGGTTGGCCGGAATTCGCGCCCTATGATGCCATCATCGTGACCGCCGGAGGTGATGAAATCCCCAAGGCACTGCTGGATCAACTGAGCCCGGGTGGGCGCCTGGTGATGCCCGTGGGTGGCCGTAGCTGCCAGACCCTAACCCTGGTGACTCGCAGCGTGGAGGGCTTCGTGCAGGAGTCGCTTGAGCCCGTTATTTTCGTACCACTGATCGGTGGGAGTGCCTGATGGAATTGTTTACCGCCATGTATGATCGGGTGATGCACTGGGCGCGGCATCGTCATGCCGTCTGGTATCTCGCGGGTCTGAGCTTTTCCGAGTCGTCCTTCTTCCCCATCCCACCCGATGTGATGCTGGCACCCATGAGTCTGGCGCAACCACAGCGTGCCTATCGTTACGCTCTCATCACCACATTGGCTTCCGTGTTGGGTGGTCTGCTCGGTTATGCCATCGGACATTTTGCCCTGGATTGGCTGCAACCGTTGATTGGCGAGGGCGGGCGTTGGTATGGTCATTACCAGCATGCTTCCGCATGGTTTGCACAGTGGGGTTTCTGGGCCGTGTTCCTGGCCGGGTTTTCACCTATCCCCTACAAGGTGTTCACCATCAGCGCCGGTGCCCTGGCGATGGCACTGTTTCCATTTGTCATTGCATCTGCCATCGGGCGCGGTGCGCGATTTTTCCTCGTGGCCGGATTGCTGGCCTGGGGTGGTCCGCGCATGGAAGCCATGTTGCGTAAGTATGTGGAGCGGCTTGGCTGGTTGCTGGTAGCAATCGCCCTGCTTGCCTACCTGGTATTGCGCACCGCATGACCATAGACGAGCATACAGCGCATCTGATGCGCTCCTGCTAAAACATCTTTTCCTGCCGCGAACAGGTTTGCCGTTTGAACAGGATCACTGCAGTACAACGTGTATTCATCTTGTGGATGATCGGCGTGAGCCTTGCCGCATTGTCGGGCTGTGGGCCGGCTGTGCGTGCGCCGGTGGGGGATCGCAGTGAACGCCCCGCCTGGGTGCCGAAAACGCATAAGGTGCGTCCCGGTGACACCCTGTATTCCATTGCCTGGCAGTACGGTGTGGATGATGCGCAGATTGCGAGCTGGAATGGTATTCGCCCGCCTTACACCATAATCGTCGGCCAGACCCTGTATCTCTATCCCCGCTCCGCCAGCACCCGCGCCTCTGCGGTTCCCCATAGCAAGCCAAGTATTTCAGCATCTTCTAATTCAATTAAAAAACAAACTACGGTTACGGCAAAAAAAACCCTACCCAAATCAGCGTCCAGACCTGCAATAAATCCGCTGGAATCAACGGGGCCGGTGCGTTGGCAGTGGCCGGCGCAGGGCAAATTGCTGCGCTCGTATCAGGCCAACAGCCCCGGTAAAAAAGGCATCGATATTGCGGGTGTGGCTGGCCACGCGGTGCGCGCGGCGGCGCCGGGACGTGTCGTGTACGCGGGCAGTGGACTTGTCGGTTACGGTAGGCTTATTATCATCAAACATAATAAAAACTTTCTCAGTGCCTATGGCCATAATCAAAAACTTTTTGCCCAGGAGGGCGCCCAGGTTCACGCAGGACAGGTGATTGCGGAGATGGGCAATAGTGGTACGAATCGGGTGCAACTTCATTTTGAAATTCGCAAAGATGGCAAGCCGGTCGATCCACTGCAGTATCTGCCAAGGAAGTAAGGAAGGGTAAGCGCTTCGTCGCAATAGCACAGGTCGAAAGATCTGTTGTGGAGTGGAGGAAGTAGGTCCGCCGGTCCCGGATTCAGATCGGCGGTAATGCACGCAACAGGGTAGTAGCGAGGTGGGCCATGCCAAAAACAAGCAAGGTCTCCGATCGACAGGATGCAGCTTCATATCGCAATCGGCCTCTGCCGATCGTGTCCGAGATGGATGAGGATGATTCCATCGAGTCGACCGAAGAAGATACCAATAGCAAACGTGAAGTCTATACAGCGGGGGAATTTTCCGATGGGCATCTGGATGCCACTCGTCTGTATCTCAGCGAGATAGGCTTTTCTCCATTACTGACTGCGGAAGAAGAGGTTTATTACTCGCGGCTCGCACAAAAGGGGGATGGGTCGGGCCGCAGACGCATGATTGAAAGCAACTTGCGGTTGGTGGTGAAGATTGCCAGGCGTTATATGAATCGTGGTCTTGCCTTGCTGGATCTCATCGAGGAAGGCAATCTCGGCCTCATCCGGGCCGTCGAAAAATTCGATCCCGAGCGCGGTTTCCGCTTTTCCACCTATGCCACCTGGTGGATCAGGCAAACCATCGAGCGGGCCATCATGAACCAGACCCGCACCATTCGTTTGCCCATTCACGTCGTAAAGGAACTCAATTCCTATCTCCGTGCGGCACGCCAGCTGGCACAACAACTGGATCATGAACCCAATGCGGAAGAGATCGCCACCTTACTCGACAAGCCCGTCGATGAAGTAAAGCGCATGCTGGGGCTCAATGAACGGGTTACCTCGGTGGATATCCCCATTGGCCGGGATTCAGATAAATCCGTAATCGATTCCGTGCCGGATGAAAACAATCCTGATCCGTCGGAACTGCTGATGGATGAGGATGTGATGGCGAACCTCAATGTCTGGGTGGAGCAACTCAGCGACAAGCAGCGTGAAGTGGTGGAGCGCCGCTTTGGGCTGCATGGCTACAAGATCTCCACGCTGGAGGAGGTTGGTAAGGAGATCGGGGTTACCCGCGAGCGGGTACGGCAGATCCAGATGGATGCTTTGAAGCGTTTGCGGGAGATTCTCGAAGGCGAGGGATTTTCTTCAGAGTCGTTGTTCAATTGAAATCAGCTGTGGGTCCGAATATCTTCGGACCCACAGGAAATCACATTCAAATCATGAACAGGGCCGCCACCACACGGCGGCCTTCGGCCAGCAGAATGTTGTAGGTGCGACAGGCCGCCGCAGTATCCATAACCTCTACTCCAATTCCCCGTTCCAGGAATACTGCCGTGCAGGCAGGTCGTGGAAAACGCAGTATCGCCCCGGTGCCAAGGAGCAGAATTTCCGGCTCGAATTCCAGCAGGGCCTGCAGATGCTCCGGTTCCAGTTGTTCGAAGCCCGGGGCCCAGTCAGGGAATAAGCGGTCTGCGGCCACTACCACATGGCGGTCAATGATGTGTTCATTGACGGTGATCCGGCCGGTGTCGTAGGCACGGATACTGTTCTGGTCGGGCAGGTCGTCCTGGGCGAAGCGCATGGGTCCACGATACCGGTGGGAGGTGGCGATTTACAAGGGCGGGACGCAAGTGGGCATTTTGCCCCGGTACGCGCCGTAACCGGGGTATTTTTGCAACCACATCTTGTGTCATGGCGGCATTTTCAGTAATGTGGTCAGTTTATCTCTATGTCATTGTTTAGACTTCTGTAAACGCAGCCCCGGGTCCCAAATTGAACGACGAATTTGCCAGAATCAAGCGCCTTCCACCCTATGTATTCAACATCGTCAATGAGTTGAAAGCGAAGGCACGAGCGCGGGGTGAGGACATCATCGACTTCGGGATGGGGAATCCCGACCGCCCAACCCCCCAGCATATCGTCGATAAGCTGGTGGAAGCGGCCCAGCGTGGTGACACCCATCGCTATTCGGTTTCCCGTGGCATCCCGCGTCTGCGCCGCGCCATCTGCGGCTGGTACAAGCGCCGCTTTGATGTGGACCTTGACCCGGAAACCCAGGCCATTGTCACCATCGGTTCCAAGGAGGGCCTGGCCCACCTGGCGCTGGCCACCATGGGGCCGGGTGACGCGGTGCTGGTGCCTAACCCGGCTTACCCGATCCATCCCTACGGCTTCGTGATCGCCGGCGCGGATATCCGTCATGTGCCCATGATCGACGGCGTCGATTTCTTCGAGGCTCTGGAAAAGGCCATTCGGGATTCCTGGCCCAAGCCCAAGATGCTGGTGCTGAATTTCCCGGGCAACCCCACCGCCCAGTGCGTGGACCTGGAGTTCTTCGAACGTGTGGTGGCCATCGCCCGCGAGCACGACATCTGGGTGGTACACGACATCGCCTATGCCGACCTGGTGTTCGATGGCTACGTGGCGCCGTCCATTCTGCAGGTGCCCGGCGCTACCGATGTGGCCGTCGAGTTCTACAGCCTGTCCAAGAGCTATAACATGCCCGGTTGGCGGGTCGGTTTCATGTGTGGTAACCAGACCCTGGTTGCAGCTCTGGCGCGCATGAAGTCCTACCTCGACTACGGCATGTTCACACCCATCCAGGTGGCGGCCATCACGGCGCTGGAAGGTCCGCAGGACTGCGTACGGGAAATCGCGGCCACCTATGAAAGCCGCCGCGATGTGCTGTGTGATGGCCTGAATGCCCTGGGCTGGAAGGTCGAAAAACCCAGGGCAACCATGTTCGTTTGGGCGCCCATTCCGGAACAATACCGGCACCTGGGCTCACTGGAATTTTCCAAACGCCTGCTGGCCGAGGCCAAGGTGGCGGTGGCACCGGGTATCGGGTTCGGCGATTACGGGGATACCCATGTGCGTTTCGGACTGATTGAAAACGAGCATCGCACCCGCCAGGCGGTGCGTTGCATCCGCGAAATGTTCCGCAGGGACGAAAAACAGGCAAAAGCCTCCGGGGGAGAATGACTTTGAAACCTGTCAACGTTGGTCTGCTGGGCCTGGGTACCGTCGGTGGCGGTACCTTCAATGTGCTGGCCCGCAACGCCGAGGAAATCACCCGCCGCGCTGGCCGTGGCATCCAGATCACGCATGCGGCAGCGCGTGAATACGATCCTGCCCGGTTGCCGGGGATCGGGAATATTACCGTCAGCGACGATGCCTTCAAGGTCGTCGATGATCCGAACATCGATATCGTCGTGGAACTGATCGGTGGCTACAGCCCGGCCAAGGAACTGGTACTGAAGGCCATCGAAAACGGCAAGCACGTGGTCACCGCCAACAAGGCGCTCATTGCCCTGCACGGCAACGAGATCTTCGCCGCGGCCCAGGCAAAGGGCGTAATGGTGGCCTTTGAGGCCGCCGTGGCCGGTGGTATCCCGATCATCAAGGCCATCCGCGAAGGGTTGGCCGCCAACCAGATTGAATGGCTGTGTGGCATCATCAACGGCACCGGTAATTTCATCCTCACCGAGATGCGCGACAAGGGCCGTGATTTCAATGATGTGCTCAAGGAGGCGCAGGCACTGGGATATGCCGAAGCCGATCCCACCTTTGATGTGGAAGGCATCGATGCGGCCCACAAGCTGACTATCCTGGCATCGCTCGCCTTTGGCATCCCGCTGCAGTTCGAAAAGACCTACACCGAAGGCATCAGCAATATCACCCGTGACGACGTGGCCTATGCCGAAGAACTGGGTTACCGCATCAAGCATCTCGGTTTCTCGCGCCGAACCGAACAGGGCGTGGAACTGCGCGTGCATCCGACCCTGATCCCCGAGCGGCGCCTGATCGCCAATGTGGACGGGGTCATGAATGCGGTACTGGTTAAGGGTGATGCCGTCGGCCCGACCCTGTATTACGGCGCCGGTGCGGGTGCCGAACCGACGGCGTCTGCCGTGGTGGCGGATATCGTCGACGTAGTCCGCACCCTGACCGCCGATCCGGAAAACCGCGTCCCGCATCTGGCCTTTCAGCCGGGTTCGCTGGCGGATTTGCCCATCCTGCCTATGGAAGAGGTGGAAACGGCGTATTATCTACGCATGTGCGCAGTGGACCGTCCCGGCGTGCTGGCTGATGTGACCCGGATCCTGGGTGATGCCGGCATCAGCATCGAGGCCATCATCCAGAAGGAACCGGCCGAGGATGCCACCGATGTGCCGGTCATCATGCTGACCCGCATGGTCAGGGAAGGTCAGATGAATCAGGCCATCGCCCGCATCGAGGCCCTTGATGCCCTGCATGGCAAGATCACCCGTATTCGTGTCGAACATCTCGACGCGCATTAATCACCACGTATCAGGAATACCGTTATGCCTTTTCGTCCACGTTATACCGGCCTTATCGACAGGTACCGCGATCGCCTGCCCATTCATGATGACACACGCATTATCAGCCTCGGTGAAGGCAACACGCCGCTGATCCGACTGAACAACATTCCGCGTGTGATCGGCAAGGAGGTCGACATCTACGTCAAGTATGAAGGCCTGAATCCCACCGGCTCCTTCAAGGATCGTGGCATGACCATGGCCGTGACCAAAGCCGTGGAAGAGGGCAGTCGCGCCGTGATCTGCGCCTCCACCGGCAATACCTCCGCGGCAGCGGCGGCCTATGCGGCCCGCGCCGGAATTACCGCCTTCGTGCTGATCCCGGAAGGCAAGATAGCCATGGGTAAACTGGCGCAGGCCATGATGCATGGATCCGTGGTGCTGCAGATCCGCGGCAACTTCGACGCTGGCATGCAGCTGGTGAAAGAAGTGGCGGAAGAGGCGCCGGTCACCATCGTCAACTCCATCAATCCGTATCGCCTGCAGGGCCAGAAGACCGCTGCCTTCGAGATTGTCGAGGAGCTGGGTCGTGCCCCGGACTACCATTGTTTGCCCGTGGGCAACGCCGGCAATATCACCGCGCACTGGATCGGCTACTGTGAATATTCGGCAGCTTCCGGCGATCGTGTCACCGAGGCCTGTTCCTTCTGCAATGGTCACTGTACCTATGCCGGTGGCGCTATCGTCGGCAACCGACCCAAGATGATCGGCTATCAGGCCGCGGGTTCAGCCCCCTTCATGCGTGGCCATATGGTGGATGATCCCGATACCGTGGCCACCGCCATCCGCATCGGTCATCCTCAGTCATGGGACCAGGCCTGGAAGGTGCAGAAGGAATCCGGTGGCTGGTTCGACGAATGCAGTGATGAGGAAATCCTTGCCGCCCAGAAACTGCTGGCCCAGAAGGAAGGTGTGTTCTGTGAACCCGCTTCTGCGACCTCGCTGGCCGGTGCACTGCGGGACATCAAGTCCGGTAAAATCGCGGAAGGCAGTTCGGTGGTCTGTACCCTGACGGGCCATGGCCTGAAGGATCCGGACACCGCTATCCAGCAGTCCCAGGGGGGTGTCATCACCATCGATGCGGCACTGGGGCCGGTCAAGGATGCGATTCTCCGCAACATGCAATAGGGGCGACCGGCCAGGCTGCCGTTTACCAGCTGCCCTGATTCAAAGGGCTAAGGGAGCCACCGATGAATGCAGATAACGCCAAAGAATAACCCTGGTGTTTTATCCGTATTCACCGGTGGTGAATGATGTCCCGTTACTTCACCATCACCTCACCAACGAACAGCTGATGCGGGATACCCCATGGCGCTGACACAACTCACCCTGGTGGTGCCCGGTCTGCTGGGGCCCTTCGCCGGTGATGCGCTCATTCCTGAAATGACAGCCCCCGCACTGCTCAGCTTGCTTAATCGCGCGGTACCTGTTCACAACGCCAGTCGCGATGCCTTCGAGTGGTTGTTTTCCCGTTTCGGGATCACAAAATCTCAACAGGGCGACTGGCCGGTCGGACCGGTCGCGGCCCAGCTCGAAACGGGAAACGCCCGTGAGGGTTACTGGCTGTGCGCCGATCCGGTACACCTGCGGCCCGATCGCAGCCACCTGATCCTGTTCGGTCCGGAACCGCTGGCCATCCAGCAGGCAGAGGCCGATGCACTGGTGCAGAGCTTCAATGCACTTTACCAGGCTGATGGCTGGCAACTGTTTGCACCGACCCCTGATCGCTGGTATCTGCGGATTCCGGATGCACCCCATATTCAGACCACACCATTGTCACAGGTAATCGGCCGGGACATTGATGCCCATCTGCCGAGTGGGCCAGAGGCACGACGCTGGCATGGGCTGCTGAATGAAGTCCAGATGCTGCTGCACAGCCATACCGTGAACGAACAGCGTCTGGCGCAGGGCCAGCCCGCCATCAATAGTTTGTGGTTGTGGGGCGGTGGTTTTCTGCCCGATGTGCAGCCACCTGCAGAATCCTGGGGATACAGTGATAACGTGCTGGTCAAGGGGCTCATGCAGGTGGCAGGCATGCCCGCGATATCCTCTCCCGGCGATGCTTTGGAACACTGGTTGCCGGAGCAACTTGTGCGAGGCCCGGGACTGGTGATGCTCGAATCCTGCCAGCGAGCACTGCAGTACGGCGATTTCGGAAAATGGCAGCAGGCGCAGGAACAGATGGAACGACAATGGTGGCAACCCCTGCTCGGACTGCGTGAACAGCAACAGCTGCAGTCTTTTACGATTTATCCCCTGGCGGGAAACAGCTACCGGCTTGGCAAACGGCATTGGCGGGAAGGTTGGCGACGTAAACGCGGTTGGGAGTATTTCAGGGCCGAGTAACCGGCGAGCCGCATGGGGGCAACGGCTTTGCGTGTGGCGGGAGTCGATCGCCCGCTCCCGGCATTTCCCGACCACCTATCAGGGTGAATGGCTGGCGATGGATGCGGCATAATGCAGACTTCACCAGATAGCCATATCGGGCCAGGATTATTGTATGGGTCATCGCATCGTGCGGCGTGTTACCGGCACCGACATCAGTCACTTGCCTTCGGTGCTTCATCCGGTGTTGCGGCGGGTCTATGCAGGACGCAGCATAGCCTCAGCCGAGGAACTGGATACCGGTCTGCAGGGTTTGCTTCCCCTCGATCAACTGGGTGGTCTGCCGCAGGCCGTGGACCTGCTCGAACAGGCGCTGCAGGATCAGCAACGCATCCTCATCGTCGGCGATTTCGATGCCGACGGTGCCACCAGCAGCGCCCTGTCGGTACGTGCGCTGCGCATGCTCGGGGCACGGCATGTGGATTACCTGGTACCGAACCGGTTTGAATACGGGTATGGCCTGACACCGGAAATCGTCGAGGTGGCGGCGCAGCGGACACCGGATCTCATCATGACCGTGGATAACGGGATTTCCAGCATCCAGGGGGTGGCAGCGGCCAGGGCACGGGGCATCCGGGTGCTGGTGACGGATCATCACCTGGCGGGTAACGAACTGCCGGCCGCGGATGCCATGGTCAATCCCAACCTGCCCGGCGATGCCTTTCCCAGTAAAAATCTTGCCGGTGTCGGTGTGGCCTTTTATGTGCTGCTGGCATTGCGCGCCCGTCTGCGCGAACGCAACTGGTTTGCGGAACAGGGCATCGCGGAACCGAACCTGGCCCGGTTGCTGGACATCGTGGCGCTTGGCACCGTGGCCGATGTGGTACCGCTGGATCACAACAACCGCATTCTCGTACAGCAGGGACTGGCGCGTATCTGTGCCGGCCAATGTGTGCCAGGTATCAAGGCGCTGATCGAGGTCGCGGGCCGCAACCCGGCACGACTGGTGGCCAGTGATCTCGGCTTTGCCGTGGGACCGCGTCTCAATGCGGCAGGGCGTCTGGAGGACATGGCGCGCGGTATCGAATGCCTGCTGACGGATGATCCTGCCGTGGCCCGCCAGATGGCCGAGGAACTGGATGCCCTGAATCGTGAACGACGCGAGATCGAGGCGGATATGCAGGCGCAGGCAATGACCAGCCTGGAACAGCTTCAGCTCGATGAGGAAAGTTTGCCGATTGGCTTGTGCCTGTTTGATCCCGAATGGCATCAGGGCGTGATCGGTATTCTGGCCTCCCGCATCAAGGAACAGGTGCATCGCCCCGTGATCGCCTTTGCCGATGCGGGTAATGGTGACATCAAAGGGTCGGCCCGTTCGGTACCGGGGGTGCATATTCGCGATGTGCTCGACTCGGTGGCCACCCGCCACCCGGGCATGATCAGTAAATTCGGCGGTCATGCCATGGCGGCAGGATTGTCATTGCCACTGGCTCACTATGCCGATTTTCAACAGGCCTTTGCCGCAGAGGTGGCGGCCCACTTGAGTGAGGACGATCTGCATGGAGTACTACAGAGCGACGGGGAGCTTTCGGAACAGGAACTGGATCTTGAACTGGCCGAGGCCCTGCGCAGTGGCGGGCCATGGGGACAGGGATTCCCCGAGCCTTTGTTCGACGGGCAGTTTGAAGTGCTGGAACAGCGCATTGTCGGCGAGAAGCATTTGAAAATGCGGGTACGGCTGGCACAGGGGCGCCGCTCCCTGGATGCCATTGCCTTTTTTCAGGCAGAACATGCGGATCTGGTACCGGGTGAACGGGTACGGCTGGCCTATCGGCTGGACGTCAACGAGTTTCGCGGCGTGCGCTCCGCGCAATTGATGGTGACGTACGTGGAGCGTACGACAACCCCGTGATGAGGAACGAAGCCCATGCCCGGGACCGGGCATGGGTGTTTTCAAGGTAATGACTAGCGGCGGCGCAGCAGGCCGACCAGGGCCAGCAGACCGGAACCGAACAGCCACAGGGCGGCGGGCACCGGAACCACCTGTACATTGTCCAGGCCACCGCCGGTAACGCCATCGAACAATCGAACACCGGAGATCACCATCACCAGGTCGTTATAGTCACGATCACCCAGGCCCATATAGTCTTCCCAGGCAAGCACATAGCTGCCGGTAAATTCGCCGCCGGTGACCAGCCAGGAAACCAGGTGGTCGTCACCGAAGTTATCGGAAGCCAGCGAACTCCAGGTCGGGGTATTGCTGGTTGCCAGGGCGAAGCGGAACGGGTTGTTCTGATCCGGGATGTCGATGCTGCCGGTGGACTGGCTGTCCGGCCGATCGATGATGGAAGTGAACAGGTCGTTGCTGTCGAGATATCCAAAATTGTGGACAAACCGGGCATGTTTACCGATCGAGAAAATATCGAGGGTACCACTTGCCTGCCACAGCCCATCCAGGTCATCGCTGATCCGGCTCAGGTTTCCCAACCCGAAGAAGTCGGCCAGGATTCCGTCTCCGGTTTCCAAACTCGGTTCACTGGATGAAGCGGGTCGTATGGTAGTGGCGTGCGCGGGCAGGAATCCTGCGGCAACGGATATAAAAATGCTAACAATTATTGCGGTTAGCGGTCTCATTTTGAACTTCTCCCAGTGGCGTTGTATTACCGTGATAAGCAATCGAATCTGTCACGGCACTTGAATTTATATTTATGCCCATGCCGGTATCGCGGTGGCGCGGGGTTCTATACCAAATCTAATGTGCAAATATCAGGCCAAAAAAAATATAAATTTAAAAAACAGGGTATTAGAGAATTTCATGGGTGGTGGTGGGAGGGTTATGCGTGAAAACGTAAAAATAACCGACAATCTGCTTGTGGGGAGGTGGGTAATCCGCTGTAACCGATTGATAATCAGCCTTGCGAATCCGGGTTAAATCGTATCAGAGGCATTACGCCCCCTAGTATAATAGAGCAAGGGCGCCTGACGCTTATTGGCAACTCATTATTATATAAACAAAAACTAATATTAGTCTCGTTTTCATTAAACTGTAATAACTACCGACAGGTGCGGTTCTCTTATTCAGTCTGTATAACGGCGAAAACGATAATGCTGGAAAAATATGGCTGAATTTCGCTTTTATCTGAAACTCTCCCGGCATGATTACCTGCGTTACTATCAGGGAAACGCCAGGGCAATCCTGGTTCATACCCGCGATGGTCGAAGGGTGCAGTTTCCGGCCTCCGCGCTGCGCCCCTTCGTGACCCACGATGGCATTGAAGGTGAGTTTGTATTGATGATCAACGATCAGCACAAGCTGGTGGACCTGCGCAGGCTCTGAGGCGTTTTCTGAATACACTGCATAAGCGGTTGAAGTCCTGTAGAAATTCCAGTGGCTTCGGGTGGCGTGAAGGCGCTTGCGGTAGTATCATGGCGCGCTTGTTTCGAGCCCTTTCCCAACGACGTGAATCATGCTGGAAATCAATCCCATTCAGAATCAGATCAAAGACCTCCAAGGGCGTTCCGAGTCCCTGAGGGGGTATCTTTGACTTCGAAACCAAGCAGGAACGCCTGATCGAGGTCAGCCGCGAGCTGGAAGACCCCGCTATCTGGAATCAACCGGAACGGGCCCAGGAACTGGGGCGCGAACGGGCGCGCCTGGAGGAAGTGGTGGAAACCCTGGCCAGTCTTTCCCAGGGGCTGGCCGATGCCAGTGAGCTGCTGACCCTGGCCGCCGAGGAACAGGATGAAGACACCCTGGAATCGGTGATCGACGATCTCGCCCGCATGACACGGGATGTGGAAGGCCTGGAATTTCGTCGCATGTTCTCAGGCGAAATGGACGAGGCCAATGCCTTTCTGGATATCCAGGCCGGTTCCGGCGGCACCGAAGCCCAGGACTGGGCGGAAATGCTGCTGCGCATGTTCCTGCGCTGGGCGGAACGACGCGGCTTCAAAACCGAGATCATCGAGGCGTCTGCGGGAGAAGTGGCGGGCATCAAGAGTGCCACGGTGCGTGTCGAAGGTGCGTATGCCTATGGCTGGCTGCGTACTGAAACCGGCGTGCATCGCCTGGTACGCAAATCGCCCTTCGATTCCGGCAACCGCCGCCATACCTCGTTCGCCTCGGTATTTATCTCGCCGGAAATCGATGATGATTTCGAAATCGAGATCAACCCGGCCGATCTGCGGGTCGATGTATACCGCGCCAGCGGTGCCGGTGGGCAGCACGTCAACCGGACCGAATCGGCGGTGCGCATCACCCATGAGCCAACGGGTATCGTGGTGCAGTGCCAGAACGACCGCTCCCAGCACAAGAACCGAGCCACGGCGATGAAGCAGTTGAAGGCCAAGCTCTATGAGCTTGAAATGCAGAAACGTCGTGCCGATCAACAGACCGTCGAAGACAGTAAATCGGATATCGGCTGGGGTAGTCAGATCCGTTCCTACGTACTGGATCAATCGCGCATCAAGGATCTGCGCACCGGCGTCGAGGTCGGTAACACCCAGGCCGTGCTGGACGGCGATCTGGATCAATTCATCGAGGCAAGCCTGAAGAGCGGTCTATAACGTTTTTTGAATGGGCCTGACGTGGAGCGGAATTTTTCCGCTTCCCTACATCTTATTAACCGGTAAAGATCACGATCATGAGCGACGAACAGCAGCTGGACGAAAACAAACTCATTGCCCAACGGCGCGAGAAGCTGAAAGAGCTGCGGGCCAGCACCGATATCCCATTTCCCAATGATTTCCGTCGCAATGTCACCGCAGGCGAGCTGCATGCGGAATACGATGAGCATGATGCCGAATCCATTGAGGCCAATCCGCGTCGGGTGTGTGTGGCCGGGCGCATGATGGCCAAACGGGTGATGGGCAAGGCCAGCTTTGCCACCCTTCAGGATATGTCCGGGCGCATCCAGCTGTTCCTGCAACGCGATGCCCTGCCCGAGGGTGTGTATCAGCAGTTCAAGGGCTGGGATATCGGCGACATCGTCGGTGCGGAAGGTGTTATGTTCAAGACCAAGACCGGCGAACTTTCCATCAAGGTCGATGGTCTGCGCCTGCTGACCAAATCCCTGCGCCCGCTACCGGAGAAATTCCATGGTCTCAGTGACCAGGAAACCCGCTATCGTCAGCGCTATGTGGATCTGATCATGAACGAGGTGTCGCGCAAGACCTTCGCCACGCGCAGTCGTATCGTGCAGTTCATTCGCAACTTCCTCAACGAGCGCAATTTCCTCGAAGTGGAAACCCCCATGATGCAGGTGATCCCCGGTGGCGCAGCAGCGCGGCCCTTTGTCACCTTTCATAATGCACTGGATATGGATCTGTTCCTGCGCATCGCACCGGAGTTGTATCTGAAACGCCTGGTGGTGGGAGGATTCGAGAAGGTCTATGAGATCAACCGCAACTTCCGCAATGAGGGGCTGTCCACGCGGCATAACCCCGAATTCACCATGCTGGAATTCTACGAGGCCTATGCCGACTACAACGATCTGATGGATCTCACCGAGGAATTGCTGCGCAAGCTGGCGCTGGACGTGATCGGGGATACTCAGGTCAGTTGTCAGGGCGAGGTGTACGATTTTGGCAAACCTTTCGCCCGCATGTCGGTGAAAGAGGCGATTTTGCATTTCAATCCGGATATTCAGGCGTCACAGCTGGAGGATCTCGCTGCGGCCCGTGCATTGGCAGAAGGCCTGGATATTCATATCAAGGACAGTTACGGACTCGGCAAGATCCAGATCGAGATTTTTGAAAAGACTGCGGAGCACCGTCTCAAGGATCCGACCTTCATCACCGCCTATCCCACCGAGGTGTCACCGCTGGCACGTTGCAATGATCTCGATCCCTTCGTGACCGATCGTTTTGAATTCTTTGTCGGTGGTCGTGAAATCGCCAATGGTTTCTCCGAGCTCAATGATGCGGAGGATCAGGCCGAGCGTTTCCGCAAGCAGGTGCAGGACAAGGAGGCGGGTGACGAGGAGGCCATGCATTACGATGCCGATTTCGTGCGTGCCCTGGAACATGGCCTGCCGCCGACCGCAGGCGAGGGGATTGGTATCGATCGGCTGGTGATGCTGTTTACTGATTCTGCCTCTATCCGGGATGTGCTGCTGTTCCCGCACATGCGGCCGGAATAGATGGACTGTCCGTGTGTCCTGATCAATTCAGGCCTACAACAGCCCCCTGTACCCAAACCCCGTAACTTGTCCCCAATAGATCCGGATTTATTCGGTCAATGTCGCGCCATATAGACAAGGGCCCGAATGAATCCGGGCCAGCAGGCTACAGGATTCGCTACTCCGGATCAGCCAGCTAGGCGCTTTCCGCCTCGGCGAAGGCATAGGGCAGTTCCTGGTATTCCAGAGCCGGACCATCCTTGGCGCCCAGCCGCACATCCCCGTCCTCGGCGCTGGCGATCTGGATCACGGACAGCAGGGAATAGCCGCCATCGGGATGGGGTTCCGCGTCCACCACCTTGCCAACACTCTGGTCATCTCCACTGGCATCGAACAGATCCACGCCGACCTGCGGCTGTTCGTTGCTGTCCACGTGGCACAGGTACATGCGGCGCTTCAGTTTGCCCAGGTATTGCATACGGGCTACCACTTCCTGTCCGGGATAACAGCCCTTCTTGAAACTGACGCCGTCCACCAACTGCATATTGGCCATTTGCGGGACAAAGGCTTCAACGGTTTCCGGGTAGATGGTGGGCAGGCCGGCATGAATCTCCAGCAGGTTCCAGGGGCTTTCGCCGATGGGGGCGCATTGCACGTTGAGCTTCGCCCAGAGTGTGCAGGCGGCATCGAAATTGGCATAGATCTCGAAACGGGGGAATATGCCGGGCACCCGGATAATCACCATGCGTTCATTCTGCACCACCTCATTGGCGGCAGCAGGCGGCGTCAGGCCGCTGGCCCTGGCAAGTTCGTCCCCCGCATCGGGGCCGGAAATGCCGATGGGGATAAAGGTGTCGACGGTGTCTTCGAAGGTGACCTTGGAGCGCAGGACAAACATGCGCAGACGCTTGACCGTCGTTTCGACGATGGCGGTGGGCATGCGCAGGTAGAAGCTGCCACCGTGCTTGAAGATGCGGAAATTGGCCAGCATCCGCCCCTTGGGTGAACAGTAGGCATTGAGCAGACTGTGGCTGGCGTCTACTTTGCGCAGGTCGTTGCTGAGCTGGCCTTGAAGAAATTCCTCGGCATCTTCACCGTGAACCGCCACGAGGCTGTAGTGGGACAGGTCGGCGAAAACGTTTCCGGTCAGGGCAACCTCGCGTTCACGCTCCGGATTACCGAAGCTGATCACCTTGCCGTCTTCGCTGCATTCGGCGCCGGCGTTCGCAAGGAAACTTTTCCATTCTGCTTTCATACTATCGATACCCCTGTGTAAGCAGCGCAAGCTTAGACAAAAAGCACGGGCCTGTCAGCCGCTGAAAACTGTGGTTTCTGGCATCTGGTGTTTACAGCACCACAATGGTATAAAAGTATCATATCTGGCGCACGTACACGGAACCATGGCGAGGCAAAGCACCGCACCGAAGTACCTCAATCTACTGCGCATTCAGATGCCGGTCGGCGCGGTTCTTTCCATTGCACATCGTCTTTCCGGTGTCCTGCTGTTCCTTTCCATCCCGTTTCTGGTCTATCTGCTTGGTCTGTCGCTGCAGGATGCGGCGGGGTATGCGCGTGCCCGCGACTGGCTTGTGCACCCGCTCGCGCAGCTGGTGCTGGCGCTGCTGGCCTGGTCGCTGTTCCATCACCTGCTGGCCGGCATTCGCCACTTGCTGCTGGACCTGCATATCGGGGTGGAAAGGGTGCAGGCCCGCCGCTCTGCCTGGCTGGTCAATGTGGCGGCACTGATCCTCTTGCTGCTCTATATCGTGGGACGCCTGCTGTGAGCCGGGGGGCCCAGGGCCTGCGTGCCTGGCTGGTTCAGCGTGTCACCGCGGTCTATCTCGGCCTGTTTACCCTCTATCTGCTGTTTCACATGCTCACCTCGGCGCCCGCCGATTTCACGCAATGGAGCGCCTGGATGGGCTGCCCGCTGGTTGCCATCGGAATGGCGATGTATATCATCGCCATGTTGATGCATGCCTGGGTAGGGATACGCGATGTACTGATCGATTATGTACACCCTGTCAGTGTACGTCTGCCACTGCTCGGGGCAATGGCCTTTCTGCTGTTGGGTTGCGGCTTGTGGGCCTTGCGTGCGCTGCTGCTCAATTCCACGTTATAGGCCTGGCAAAAAAGGAATTCTATGGAACTGCCACACCGTCGTTTTGATGCCCTGATCATTGGTGCTGGTGGTGGTGGGCTGCGCGCTGCCCTGCAACTGTCCCAGGCCGAGGCACGGGTGGCGGTGGTATCGAAGGTGTTTCCGACCCGTTCCCATACTGTAGCGGCACAGGGGGGCGTCAACGCGGCGCTGGCCAATGTATTGCCCGATAACTGGCACTGGCACATGTTTGATACCGTCAAGGGCAGCGATTACCTGGGTGACCAGGATGCCATTGAATACATGTGTCGTGCGGCACCGCATGTCGTGTACGAACTGGAACATTTCGGGGTACCGTTTTCACGCCTCGACGATGGCAAGATCTACCAGCGTGCCTTTGGTGGCCAGAGCCGTAACTTCGGCGGCGCACAGGCAGCGCGCACCTGCGCGGCCGCGGACCGCACCGGCCACGCCATTCTGCATTCGCTGTACCAGCAGAATATCCGCGCGAAAACCCATTTTTTCGATGAATATTTTGCCATTGACCTGCTGCACGACGAACAGGGGTATTTCCTTGGCGCGCTGGTGCTGGAGATTGCCACCGGCAAGCCGTTGATCATCGAGGCCAAGACCACGCTACTGGCTACCGGTGGCGCCGGCCAGTTGTTCCGTACCAACACCAATGCCCTGATCAACACCGGTGACGGTATGGCCATGGCGCTGCGGGCCGGCATCCCACTACAGGACATGGAGTTCTTCCAGTTCCATCCCACCGGTATCGCCGGGAAGGGCATGTTGATTACCGAAGGGGTGCGCGGGGAGGGCGGTTACCTGCTCAACAGCGAGGGGGAGCGTTTCATGGAGCGCTATGCACCCAACGCCAAGGATCTCGCCAGCCGCGATGTGGTGAGCCGTGCCATCGCCACCGAGGTGCGTGAGGGGCGCGGTTGCGGCAAGCACAAGGATCATGTACTGCTGAAACTGGATCACCTTGGCGTCGATATTGTCGCCAAGCGCCTGCCGGGGATTCGCGATACCGTACAGACCTTCCTCCACATCGATCCGGCGGAAACACCGATCCCGGTTTATCCCACCGCGCATTACACCATGGGTGGCATTCCCACGGACCGCTATGGTCGGGTGGTGGTGCCGGAACAGCAGGGTGCCGAGGAACCGGTGCCGGGGCTGTACGCGGCCGGTGAATGCGCCTGCGTTTCGGTGCATGGTGCCAACCGCCTGGGCGGCAATTCACTGCTGGATATCCTGGTATTTGGCCGTGCCGCGGCCAACCACATCATCGGTCATCTGCAGGAAACCCGTTATCACCGACCGTTGCCGGACAGCGCCACCGAACAGGCCATGGCACGACTTGCACGCTGGGAACAACGGGGTGACGGTGAGTCCGTTGACGGGCTACGTCGTGAACTGACCAAAATCATGGAAGATCATTGCAGCGTGTTTCGCAATGAGGAAGTCATGCGCGAAGGCCAGCAGAAACTGATTGCACTGGAACAACGGCTGCAACATGCACGCATTACCGATCACAGCCAGGTGTTCAATACCGCACGCATCGAGGCACTGGAACTGGAAAACCTGATGGATATCGCCCTGGCAACCGTGACCTCCGCCTTGGAGCGCACGGAAAGTCGCGGGGCCCATTCGCGCATTGATTATCCCGATCGGGATGATGTGCACTGGCTGCGCCACAGCCTGTTCTACAAGGATGGAATGCGTATGGACTATAAACCGGTGCGCATCAAGCCCATCACGGTACACACCTTCCCACCCAAGGCACGCACCTACTGAACCACGAGGGCAGCCCTATGCGATTTTCACTCTACCGATATAATCCTGATAGCGATACCAAACCCTATATGCAGGATTTCGAACTGCCCGAGGAGCAGCTTGAATCGGGCATGATGCTCCTCGATGCCTTGTTATTGCTGAAGGCACAGGATGAAACGTTGAGCTTTCGCCGCTCCTGCCAGGAAGGGGTATGCGGTTCCGATGGTATGAACATCAACGGCCGCAATGGACTGGCCTGCATCACGCCACTGGCCAGTCTGAAGCAGCCTGTGGAGATTCGACCGCTGCCCGGTATGCCGGTGATCCGTGACCTGGTGGTCGATCTGGAGCAGTTTTACCAACAGTATCGTGCCGTGAAGCCCTATCTCATCAACGAAGATCCGGTACCGGAAGTGGAACGATGCCAATCTCCCGAGGAGCGGGACAAGCTCGATGGCCTGTACGAATGCATCCTGTGTGCCTGTTGCTCCACCTCCTGCCCGTCATTCTGGTGGAATCCGGAGAAATTTCTGGGTCCCGCGGCCCTGCTGCAATCCTGGCGCTTCCTGGCGGATTCCCGCGATCAGGCCACCGAGGAACGGCTTGATCAATTGCAGGACCCATTCCGGCTGTTTCGTTGCCACACCATCATGAACTGCGTCGAGGTCTGCCCCAAGGGACTCAATCCCACCCGGGCCATCGGTAATATCCGTAACCTGATGGTGAAACGTTCGCTGTAATCGGGTTTGCCGCACTAGTGGAATGATGAACCAGAGGTTGCCCTGTCCTGTATGAGCGAATACAACCGTCTTCACTGGCAATGTCGTCGCGGCATGCGAGAACTGGACCTGCTGCTGCAAGGGTTCCTGGAGCATAGCTTTGCAACCTTTGATGCTTCGATGCAGAAGACCTTCGAAACCCTGCTGAACTACCCCGATGCCGTGCTGCTGGAATGGCTGCTGGGCCGGCAGATTCCCAGCGACAGGGAGGTCGCGCAACTTGTCCAAAGGATTCGCAACACCCCTGTGGCTTGAGTTGCGTGTGCCCCGCTGGTGGGTGCTGTTGCTCGGTCTGTCATATGCAAGCGCACTACTGCTGATTCTGCTGCTGCCACTGGCCTGGTACTGGCTGGGGCTGTTGCTGGTGCTTTGGCTGGCAGGCGCGTTTTCCAGCCTTGCCCCCTTGCTGTATCCGCAGAAAAGGGCGCGCATCGAGCGTGCATGCTGGGGCGATGCGGAGCATTGGCAGCTGTATTTCACTGATGATCGGATGGTTGCGGCCAGCTTATCACCGCGGCTGTTTTCGGCAGGACCCCTGCTGCAATTGCACCTGCAGACAGAGGATGGTCGCTCGCAGTCATTGTTGCTTCTGCCCGGGATGCTTGCATCCGCTGATCTGCGTCGCTTACGGGTACGGCTGCGACTGTTTGTTGCCGGGCAATTGCCCAACGTGGATTCACAGCCAGTGCAATGATGCTACCTTTCCCGGGAATACTGCCTTACCATTGCGACTCCCGACAGGTGCAAACTTCTTCATGGCCACCGAAATCGAACGCAAATTCCTGGTGAATGATGATCGCTGGCGGCAGCAGGCCGACACCGGCACGGTATTTCGCCAGGGCTATCTGCTCGGTAGCGAACACAGTTCGGTGCGGGTTCGCATCGAAGGCAACCGTGCCAATCTGAATATCAAAAGTGCCACCCTGGGCGTGCGGCGCCAGGAATACGAATACGAGATCCCACTGGCCGATGCCCGGGAAATGCTCGATACCCTGTGTGTCCAGCCTCTGATCGAGAAAACCCGTTACCGGCTGGCTGAAGGTGATCACCTGTGGGAAATCGATGTGTTTGGCGGTGACAATGCCGGGCTGGTGGTGGCCGAGATTGAACTGGCTGATGAACAGGAACAATTCATCCGACCGGACTGGCTGGGTGAAGAGGTTTCGCACGACCCCCGTTACTACAACGTCTCCCTGGTGCATCACCCCTACAAGGACTGGTGATGGTGGCTCGTCTGTGGTGGTTGCCGGTACTGCTGTGGCTATTGTCTGCCTGCACTCAGCCGCAGGATGACCTGATCCGTTTCGGTCTGGCCTCGGCGCCCACGAACCTGGACCCGCGTTTCGCCACCGATGCCGGTTCCGCGCGTATCAATCGCCTCCTGTACCGACGCCTGGTGGATTTCGACGAGAGCTCCCGGCCGATACCCGCACTGGCCCGCTGGGAGCGCCTCGACCCGTTGCATTACCGATTCACACTCGGCGAAGAGGGCCGACGGTTTCATGATGGCACGTGGCTGACGGCCGACGACGTGGCCGCCACCTACCGCTCCATACTCGATCCTGCCACCGGCTCTCCGCACCGCGGTATCCTGGAACTGATCCAGCGCATCGAGGTGCTGGACGATGATCGGCTGGATTTTTTCCTGCGGCGTGCCGACCCCCTGTTTCCAGGTTACCTGGTCATTGGCATTGCACCGGCGCAGGCCATTGCCCGACAGCTTCCCCTGCATGATCACCCGCTCGGCAGTGGTCCGTTTCGCCTGCTGGCCTGGCCGGAAACAGGACGCCTGCAATTGCTGCGTGATACGGATCAACAGGTGCTGGAATTTCTGGAGGTGAAGGATCCCACTGTGCGCGTGCTGAAATTGCTGCGTGGTGAACTTGACCTGGTTCAGAACGACCTGCCGGCGGAACTGGTACGTTATCTCGCCGCCCAGCCGGAACTGCGGGTGCAACGCCGTCCCGGTAGCAATTTTGCCTACATCGGCTTCAACCTGCAGGACGCGGCTACCGGTGACCTCAACGTGCGTCGTGCCATTGCCCATGCCATCGATCGCACTGCGGTCATCCGCTATGTGCTGGGTGAGGGTGCGCAACCGGCCGCGGCCCTGTTGGCAACGGGACACTGGGCCGGTAATCCGGGGCTGGTTCCCCTGGAGTATGATCCGGAACAGGCCCGGGCCTGGCTGGCAAGAGCAGGCTACGGCCCACAGCACCCCCTGCGGCTGACCTATAAGACCTCCGCCGATCCCCTGCGCCTGCGTATCGCTACGGTCTTCCAGCGTCAGCTGGCCGAGGTGGGCATCGAGGTGACGTTGCAAAGTTACGACTGGGGTACCTTTTATGGTGATATCAAGGCAGGCCGTTTTCAGCTCTACAGTCTGGCCTGGGTGGGTATCAGGACCCCCGACATCTTTCGATACGCCTTTCACAGTGATTCACTGCCGCCGGAAGGGGCCAATCGTGGCCGGCTGGCGGATGCGCGCGTGGATGCGCTGATCGAACGGGCGGAAGCAGCCGGTGATCTGGAGATCCAGGCGCAGTCCTGGCGTGAGCTGCAGGCCCGTCTGCTGGAAATATTGCCCTATGTACCGCTCTGGTACGAGGATCATGTGGTAGCGGCGCGACGGGAGCTTGTCGACTATCGGCTGGCGGCCGACGGCAACTACGACGGCTTGCAATGGGTACGGCGGGAAGCCGTACAATAGATGTCGATACAAGTACCCCCAATGAAACCACGATGACCCATACACAGATCCAGATCAGTCTTGCCGATCAGCAACTGCGGCTGCTCAATCCAGAAGGAGTTGTGGCGGAATGGCCGGTCTCGACGGCGCGTAACGGGGCAGGGGAAGTATACGGCAGCGAAGGTACGCCACGGGGCTGGCACAGTATCCGTGCCATGATCGGTGCCGGTTGCGAGGCGGGCACGGTGTTCGTGGGGCGTCGGCCGACCGGGGAATGCTATACGCCGGAACTGGGTGAACAGTACCCGCAACGGGACTGGATTCTGACCCGTATCCTCTGGCTCAGTGGCCTGGAGCCCGGGAAGAACCGCCTTGGCCAGGTGGATACCATGCGCCGCTATATCTACATACATGGTTGTCCCGCGCACTGCTCCATGGGGGTTCCGGATTCCCATGGATGTATCCGCATGCGTGATCCGGATGTGCTGGCGCTGTTCCGGCAGGTGCAGCCGGGTACGCGGGTCTGGATTCAGGAGGCGGCGGACAACTTGCCTCGCTGGCGGGTTCCGCCTGCCTGAACTACATAGCCAGGGCGGTATCGACCTGTGGCACGTGTTCCATTACCCCCTGTTGCCATTCTGAGTGCTCCAGCCAGCGTTGGAATTCCGCTGCCGGGAGAGGCGGGCTGATGTGATAACCCTGGATGATGTCGCAGCCCAGCCTGTCCAGCAGTTCAATGACCTTGTCACTTTCCACGCCTTCGGCCACCACTTTCAGCCCCATGTTATGGGCCAGATCGATAATGGAACGCACAATAATGGCATCTCCTTCATCGCGGTCCATGTTGAACACGAATGAGCGATCGATCTTGAGTTCATCCACCGGCAGGCGCTTGAGGTGAGACAGGGATGAAAACCCGGTGCCGAAATCATCAATGGACAGGCACACACCGATGGCATCGAGGGCTGTCACCACGTCAAGGGCCCGGTTTACATCGGTCATCATCGCGCTTTCGGTGATTTCCAGGATCAGTTGATCCGGTGATGCAAACAGGCTGCTGAACAGGTTGGCAATCTTGCTGGCACACAGGGCGTCCTGCAGGCTGCAGGTGGACAGGTTGACCGACATCTGCAGGCGCAGGCCGTATTTACGCCAGTTGTCGCACTGAAGCAGGGCTTCACGCAACACCCATTCCGTGAGCGGAAAAATCAGTCCACTCTGTTCCGTGAGCGGAATGAATTCATCGGGAGGCACATAGCCATAGGTCGGGTGATTCCAGCGCACCAGCGCCTCCACGCCCACGACCCGGCGGGTTTTCAGGCTGACCTTGGGCTGATAATGCAGTTCCAGTTGGTGTTTTTCGATGGCAGCACGCAATTCTGCCATCAATGTCAGTCTACGCACGCTGTGCCGATCCTCGCGCGGTTCATAGATGGCAAAGCCAAGATTTTTCTCCTTGGCTTTGTACATGGCCACATCGGCATGCTGGATCAGTGTCTCGGCATCCGTGCCGTGATCCGGGTACATCGCGATACCGATGCTGATGTCGATATCGAGATCCACGCCCGCGGTCGGGATCGGGGTTTCCAGGCAATCGATGATTTTTTCTGCACAGCGCTGGGCGCGGCCGACAGGGGTAAGGGGTAACAGGATGGCGAATTCGTCGCCGCCGAGGCGGGCAATGGTATCGCTCTTGCGCAGCAGGTTGCGCACCCGGTTGCCTACGGTCTGCAGCAACATGTCACCACTGTGGTGCCCCAGGGTGTCATTGACTTCCTTGAAGCGATCCAGATCCATGATAAACAGGCCCACCGGATTACCGTGCCGGTGCGCTTCTTCCAGGGTGTGGGTGAGACGTTCGAACAACAGGGTCCGGTTGGGCAGGCCGGTGAGGCTGTCGTGCAGTGCCTTGTGGGACAGGGCCTCGTTCTGGGCCAGGAAATGTCTGGCGATACGCTTAGACAACAGCAGTGCGGCAATGAGGGCAATGACCAGTACCAGGCTGGCGGTAATCAGCAGCCGGGTGGACAGCGTACTCAGAAAGGCATTGCTGTTGCGTGAGGAAGGGTAGAGTACCCGCAGGTAATAATCCGTTTCTGGCGCCCGTAGTGTGCTCCAGAGGTAATCCTGATCATTAAAGAATACATGGCCGTCCGGTGCCCGGTTGTTGGTGAGATGGGGCAGTTGCCGCGGTAACGTCGGCGCGAGATTATCACTATTGAGAATCACACCGCCGAGCTGCTGGACCTGGGCAATCCAGTCCGGTTCCAGATAATCACCAAGTTCCAGCAGGGCCTCAGAGGCGGGAACCCCTTCCCGGATCAGCGTGGAAAAGCGCCCCGCCAGATGCTGGGTATGGTCTCGTATCAGGGCGATTTCGCGCTGATCACCGGCATCGGTGGCCAGCTGATGGGAAATGGTGCCAAACAACAGCAAGGTACAGAGCGCGACGGCGGAAAAGGCCATCATCAGGCGCATACGCAGGCTCATAACGGAAGGCTCCATGATGATCGCCGGTGAGGATGCCTGCCTGGGTTCCCGATTGTGCTCGGGCTTGTTGTAATAATCATAATCCACATATAACTACCTATTTTATAATAAGTTTTTAAGTATTTTCGGTTTTGTGGTGCGCAGTGGGCAAGCCTGGTGCCGCCAGTACATACGATCTTTGATGTATCGCCTGCGCCGGGGCTTCCTTTAGGCATAATGAAATTCACAGGTATTTGAATACCGATGGAATTATTTTGCGGTGAACACCGAAATGGGGGCTCAAATAGGGTACCATAGCCCTATCTGGACAGAATGGATCCTGTACCTATTGCATGCGGAGATGGGGGGAATCCAAATGCGCTACCGCACACAACAAACATAACGCGGAATTATGGCCAGGATTATCAGCATCGGCAGTGGTAAAGGCGGGGTCGGCAAGACCAGTATCAGCGTCAATCTGGCACTGCAGCTGGCCCGGCAGGGCCAGCGGGTTTGTCTCTTCGATGCCGATCTCGGGCTTGCCAACGTCAATATCCTCCTTGGAATGCAACCGCAACACACCCTCGCCGATGTGATCCGTGATGGTGTTCCGTTGCGGGATGTGGTGATCCGCAACCAGGATGGTATCGATATCATCCCCGGCAGTTCCGGGATCCGGATGATGGCCGACCTCGAGCCGGACCAGATGCAGGACCTGGTCTGTTCTTTTGCGGAACTCGATGAATATGACTGGATCCTGCTCGATACCTCCTCGGGTATCTCGCGCAATGTCGTTTCATTCTCCCTCGCCGCTCCGGAAATGCTGCTGGTGGTCAACACCGAGCCTACCTCGCTGACGGATGCCTACGCACTGCTGAAGATCCTGTTCCACAACGGGTATGGTGGCGCCGTGCGGGTGGTGGTCAACCAGAGCAAATCCCTGGCCGCCGGTGAACAGACCTACGAGAAATTCCGCAAAGCGGTGCAGTTCTACCTGCAGCGGGATATCCCCTTGCTGGGCGTGGTGCCACAGGACTCCGGTATGCCCGAATCGGTAACGGCACAGCGCGCCCTGGTCATGCGGGACCCCGATGCACGGGCTGCCAAACGGCTGCACCAACTGGCGGCGGAACTCCTGCAACTACCGGCACCGGAAGGTGGGGTGCACAGCCTGGACGCCTACTGGGCGGCCTATCTGAAATGCATGCGCAGTGGAGGTGGTGCTGGCGTCGCCAGGCCCTCAGCACCAGTTATGGCAGAGACGTCGACAGCGGCGCCTGCACCGGATGCAGCGTCCGGGCATCACCAGGTGGAACCGGTGTTGGCGGATACAGCCACCGACACCGAACGGTCGATGCGCTCGGAGGTGGAGGCGCTGCGGGAGGAGGTAATGCCCATGCTCAACGAGCTGGTGCAGTCCAATATTGCGGTATTCAACGAACTGCGCCAGATACGAGAGCTCCTGGACGAAGGACTTGATTTGTCCGCAGACGATAAATCGGCGCTGACCCGTATCGTCGATTCGATTCCGTCATCCAGCCCGGTGGTGGAAATGCCGGCGCGCCGGATCGAGTCGCGTGCCGCGGTACGCCGGGTGCCGGGCCAGGTGTCCTGTGAAGCGCCGAAAAGGCTGGAGAAGCTGCTGGGCTCTTATGATGTCACCTGCGAACAGGTCGACACTGATCATGCCTCCATGGAACTATTCACCTTCACCCGCCATTCCGGGCAGCGCCTGACCTGTAGCTATCATGCAAGGGAAGATGATTCCGTATCGGATCCCGAGACCAGTCACGCCCGTCAATCCTGATCCGTGTATTCCGGCCTGCCACACTGACGAATTTCCCTGTCTATTGCACATAGTCCAAGGAGGCGACATGTTTGTAATCACCAACCGCAACCTGCAACCGGATAACCCCCCGGTCGAACGTTTTGGAGAGGGCTTTAATGAGCTCGGTCCCAAGGAGCTGCGCCTCGGCGAGGCGAAAAAGACCAGTCGCGGCTGGCGGCTGACTATTCTGGATGATCAGGTCATCCATGACGGGGAGGCGATCTACGCCAGCGAAATGGCCTTCCTGACCCTGTTGAAGCGGGCGCGACGTTACAAGAAAAACTGCCTGTTTTTCGTGCATGGCTACAACAATAATTTCGAAGAGGTTCTGGAACGAGGACACACGCTGGAACAGTTGTATAACGTCGAGGTGATCCTGTTTTCCTGGCCGGCCAATGGCGGGGGGATTCGCGGTGTGCTGGATTACAAGAGCGACAAGCAGGATGCCGTGCTGTCGGTGAACGCCCTGGATCGGGCGCTGGCGAAACTCGACGGCTATCTGCGCAAGTACGGTAGCGAGGACTGTACGGTGCGGGTCAGCATGCTGCTGCACAGCATGGGCAACTACCTGTTCAAGAACCTGCTGAAATCTTCCATCTACCAGGCGGAGACAGTGATTTTCGACAACATCATCATGGCCGCGGCGGACGTCAACAACGAGGGGCATGCCGAATGGGTGGAAAGGATTTCCTTCCGCAAACGGCTGCTGATCACCATAAACGAGGACGACCATTGCCTGTTCGCCTCCCGCGCCAAGGTGGGCGCAAAGCAAAAGGCACGACTGGGACATTTCCCCTATGAACTGAATGCCGGCAATGCCACCTACCTGAATTTCAGCGCCGCCACCCATGTTGGCATTTCCCATGCCTATTTCGAGGGGGATGCGATTCGCAACAAGAGGGTGCGCAAGGTCTTCGATGATGCCTTCAACGGTTTGGCTGCGGAACAGGAGTTACCCTACCAGGTGCATTCCAACTGCTTCACGGTTCCCTGACAGGCGCATGGCAATGTACGATATGAGCCTATGCTGAGCTACCTGGTTCGGCGCCTGATCGGTGCCTGTATCGTAATTACCGGGGTTACCTGCCTGGTATTCCTGCTGATACAGCTTGTGCCGGGTGATCCCGTCGAAGTCATGCTGGGGGAATCCGCCTCCCTCGCGGACCGCGAGGCATTGCGGGAGCAACTTGGCCTGAACCAACCGGTACTGATTCAATTGGCGCAGTATCTTCAGCACCTGGTACAGGGGGATTTCGGCCGGTCGCTGTTTTCCCAACGACCAATCGGGGAACTCCTGTGGGAGCGGATTCCCGCCACCCTGCAACTCAGCGCGGCAGCACTGGGGTTTGCGCTGCTACTTGCTCTCCCGCTCGGGATGCTGGCCGCGTTGCGCCGCAATACCGCCTGGGATACCGGTGCCATGGGCTTTGCCCTGTTCGGCATCTCGATTCCCAATTTCTGGCTGGGACCACTACTGATCCTGGTGTTCTCACTATGGCTGGGCTGGTTTCCGGTCAGCGGGGCACAAGGTAATGGTGCCTGGATATTACCGGCCCTGACCCTGGGTACGGCACTGGCAGCCATCCTGTCGCGTATGATCCGCAGTAGCCTGCTCGAAGTGCTGCAGGAGGATTACATGCGCACCGCGCAGGCCAAGGGGTTGTCACCGATGCGAGTGGTATGGGTACATGGCCTGCGCAATGCGCTACTGCCGGTGATCACCCTGCTGGGGCTGCAACTCGGTGCCCTGCTGGGAGGCGCGGTGATCACTGAGACGGTATTCTCCTGGCCCGGCATCGGCTCACTGACCATCGAGGCCATTCAGCGCCGTGACTACCCGCTGGTACAGGCCTGCGTGCTGCTGATCAGCTTGACCTACGTGCTGGTGAATCTGCTGACCGATCTGGCCTATGCCTGGATCGATCCGCGCATTCGACTGGGCGAGGGGGGCTGAATGCTGGTGCGCCTGTCGATGCTGATCATATTCGCCTGGGCGCTGCTGGCACTGGCCGTTCCCCTGTTGCCACTGCACCCCGATGCCATGGAATTGCAGCGGATTCTGCAACCACCCGGTATCGGGGAATGGCTTGGCTACGACGACCTCGGCCGTTCCCTGCTGGATCGCCTGCTGGCCGGGGCGCGCACTTCCTTCTGGGTGGCCGCCTGGGTGGTGCTGTTGTCCGCAACCCTGGGTTCGATAATCGGCACCTTTGCCGCCTACGCCGGGGGCTGGGTGGAACGCGTGCTGGTGCAGGTCATTGATGTTGTTTTGGCCTTCCCGGGTATTCTACTGGCCATTGCGCTGGCGGGCATGCTCGGCCCGGGCATGGACAATGTGGTAGTGGCCCTGAGTAGCGTGGGCTGGGTGGGGTATGCGCGGCTGACCCGGGCACAGGTGTTATCTCTCAAGCACCGGGAGCATGTACAGGCGGCACAGGCGCTGGGTACCGGTACCTTCAGAATCCTGCTGCGACACCTGCTGCCATTGATGAGCGCGCCGTTGATCATCGAGGCTACGTTCGGCGTGGCCGCGGTGGTGATCGCCGAGGCGGGGCTGTCATTTCTGGGCCTAGGTGTACAGCCGCCGGAGGCTTCCTGGGGCAGCATGATCCGCGACGGAACCCGCTACATGCTGGTGGCGCCGCACATGGTGTTGGTGCCGGGTATCACCCTGTGGCTGGTGGTGATGAGCATCAATCTGCTCGGTGACCGGTTACGGGATTACCTGGATGTGCGTGGCCGTGGGTGCTGATGGGCGTAAATGGGTTCGCATATCCGGTGAATAAAGGCAAAATATGTGGTTGGCTTACCTGTAGGTGGTTATGCCTGGGTGGTCCCCGGATTTTGCTGACAACATAAGGAGAACGAATTGAGTCTTGGCCCCGTGATGGTGGATGTGGCGGGCACATCTCTCACCGATGAGGAGCGCGAATTCCTGCGCCAGCCGGCCGTGGGCGGGGTGATCCTGTTCGGCCGCAATTTTGCCTCACCAGAACAGGTGCATGAGCTGGTAATGGATATTCACGCCCTGCGTTCACCGCGGCTGCTGGTGGCGGTGGACCAGGAGGGTGGTCGGGTGCAGCGTTTCCGCGATGGATTTACCCGTCTGCCGGCGGTACGACATCTTGGCGAAGTGTATGACCGTGACCCGCGCCAGGCGAAACAGCTGGCCGAAACCAGCGGCTGGTTGATGGCGGCGGAGTTGCGCGCGGTGGGTGTGGATATCAGTTTCGCACCGGTGCTCGACCTGGATTACGGGGTTTCGACGGTGATCGGTGACCGGGCCTTCCATCGCAAACCGGAAGCCGTGGTGGAACTGGCCCAGGCATACCAGAAAGGCATGCTGCGCGCCGGCATGGCCGCTACCGGAAAACATTTCCCGGGTCATGGCGCTGTGGTGGCCGATTCGCATCATGAACTGCCGGTGGATGAGCGCGGCTTCGAAGAACTTGCCTTTGCGGATCTGGTACCCTTTGAGCGCCTGGCGCATCAGGGTATGAAGGCGATGATGGCAGCGCATGTGATTTACCGCGATTGCGATGCCGAGGCGGCGGGTTTTTCCCGTTTCTGGCTGAAGCGCATACTGCGCGAGCGGATCGGTTTTCAGGGCATGATCTTCAGCGATGATCTCAGCATGGCCGCTGCGGAATGCGGCGGTGATTACCCTGAACGGGCGCAGGCCGCACTGGCGGCCGGCTGCGATATGGTGCTGGTCTGCAATGCGCCGGAGCAGGCGCGGCGAGTGGTACGCAAACTGCGCGACTATCACGACCCCGCCACGATGATGCGGCTGGTGCGCCTGCACGGCAGCGGTAATGATGTAGGGCTGCAAAGCCTGCAGGCAGGCGAGGCATGGCGCACTGCCGTGGCCGAGGTGCGCTCCTATGACAGTGAACCATTGCTGGATATGGATTTATAGGCAGCAGGGCACGGATAGGCCTGGCGAAAACCAGTATCACGGATGGCTTGTGGGCGCGAATTTGTTTGCATGGCCAAAAAATCAGGCCCTGAGGGTAATACGAATACATTCACAGCCGCGTTGAAATTGATAGCACCGGAAGTGGATTGGGTCAAACCAGATGAATAGTGCAGTGAGGAAGTGACCACAATGGATTATCAAGCCCTGTTACAGCAGCTTCGTGACTGGACCGAAACGAACACCTGGATAGTACAGGTGTTCCTGGTGGTGTTCTTCGCCCTGCTGCTTGATTATGTGCAGCGCAAGCTGCTGGTGCATATTTACAAGCGCCTTATGGCAACTAAAACCCTCTGGGACGATGCCCTGGTAGCTGCCTTGCAGCGCCCGCTGTCCCTGCTGATCTGGATCGTCGGGCTGACCTTTGCCGCCGAGATCATCTACCTGGAAACGGATGCGGCCATCTTCGCAGCGATAACCCCGATCCGGGATGTCGGTGTGGTGACGGCGATGGCCTGGTTTCTGGTGCGATTCACCAATAATGCCCAGGAAAACTTTGTCATCCAGGGCGAACGTGACGGCAAGGTCTATGACCGCACCACGGTAGACGCCATCAGCAAGCTGATACGCCTGTCCATCATCATTACGGCGGTACTGGTAGGTTTGCAGACCCTGGGATTCAGCATCTCCGGTGTACTGGCCTTTGGTGGCATCGGTGGTATTGCGGTGGGTTTTGCCGCCAAGGATCTGCTGGCGAATTTCTTCGGTGGATTGATGATTTACCTCGATCGCCCCTTTGCCGTTGGCGACTGGGTACGTTCCCCGGATCGCGAAATTGAGGGCACAGTGGAAGGGATCGGCTGGCGCCTGACCTGCATCCGCACATTCGACAAGCGGCCGCTCTATATCCCCAACTCCGTGTTTGCCAATATCACGGTGGAGAATCCCTCGCGGATGTCACATCGACGCATTTACGAAACCATCGGCATTCGCTACGAGGATGCCGATAAGATGGATCCTATCATCAAGGACGTGAAACAGATGCTGCGTGAACACCCGGCCATCGATAGCTCCCAGACCCTGATGGTGAATTTCAACAAGTTCGCGGCTTCTTCACTGGATTTTTTCATCTACACCTTTACTCACACCACGGTATGGACCGAGTTTCACGGAATCAAACATGATGTGCTGCTGCGCATTCATGACATTATCAGCCGTCATGGCGCAGAGATTGCCTTCCCGACCTCGACGGTGCATTTCGGTGACCAGCCGGACGGATTGCCATGGATTGCCCCTGGCGCCAATCCCGGAAACTGAATGGCCCAGCGAGTGGTGGTACTGGGCAGGGCAGACCTCTATAATTCCCGGACTTTTCCGAATGCTCCATGAGGAGAACGCAGCCATGGCCGATAAATTGTTGATCATTATGGTCAATACCGACCCGCGCAATGCCACGGAACTGGGGGCGCCGTTCTTTCAGGCAACGGTGGCCGCGGCCATGGAGTACGAGGTGGAGGTTATCCTCACGGGGCGCGCCGGCGAACTGGCGAAAAAAGGGGTTGCCGAGGGGATCATGGTCCAGGGCGGAGACCCCCGTACCGTATATGACTACATCACCGCCGCCCACGAAGCAGGCGTGAAGTTCAAGGTCTGCACCCCGACTCTGGAACTCTGGGGCGATGACCTTATACCCGAGATCGAGGAAACCGTTGGTGGTGCCTATCTCATCAGTGAAGCCATGGATAACAACACCGTCACCTTCACCTATTGACGTAGCAGGCATATGACCAACAACATCGAGCAGGCACAACAGGTATTACGCGAGGCCGATCAACTCTACAGCGCGGAGCAGGTCAGTGTCGCCTTTGATGAACTGGCACAGCGCATTACTACGGCAATGTCCGGTCGCAACCCGCTGTTCCTCTGCGTGCTCACTGGCGGCATCATTCCCGCCGGCCAACTACTCACGCGCCTGCACTTCCCGCTGGAACTGGACTACCTGCATGCCACCCGCTACCGGGGGGAAACCCGTGGCCGTGACCTGCAATGGATCGCCCGCCCGACCACGCCATTGCGGGGGCGGGTAGTGGTGGTGATTGATGATATTCTCGATGAAGGACACACCCTGGCCTCCATCCTCGAATACTGTCGTGAGGAAGGTGCCGAAGCGGTGTATAGCGCGGTACTGGTAGACAAGATCCATGACCGTCGTGTGGCGGGACTTACCGCAGATTTTCACGGCCTGGTGGTGGAAGACCGCTACGTATTTGGCCAGGGCATGGACTACAAGGGATTCCACCGTAACCTGCCCGGTATCTATGCTGTGCATGGTCATTGATCTGCGCCCGGCGCAACCACAGGAAAGCATGCTATGTCTGAACTAGCCATTATCGGCGGTACCGGCCTGACCACCCTGAAGGGTCTGAATATCTCGCGGCGCGAAGTGAGGCGCACACCCTTTGGGGAACCTTCCGGTCCCTTCATTCATGGTGAATTTGGAGGCAAGGAAGTGGTGTTTCTGGCCCGGCATGGTTCCGGGCATACCATCCCGCCCCACCGCGTGAACTACCAGGCAAACCTGTGGGCCCTGAAGGATATGGGGGTTACCAGGGTGATCGCCGTGGCCGCAGTTGGCGGTATTCGCAAGGACATGGCGCCGGGCCGCATTGCCTTTCCCGACCAGATCATCGACTACACCTATGGCCGTGCCCAGACCTTTTTCGAGACCGATCTGGTGGAGGTCACGCACATCGATTTCACTGAACCCTACTGCACGGAATTGCGCAATCATCTCATTGAAGTGGCCCGTGAACTGGGGCTGGAGGCGCTGGAGGATGGCACTTACGGTGCAACCCAGGGACCGCGCCTGGAGACTGCGGCGGAGATCGACCGTATGGAACGGGATGGCTGCGGCCTGGTTGGCATGACCGGCATGCCGGAAGCATCGCTGGCCCGTGAACTGGAACTCTGCTATTGCGCCTGCTCGGTTGTCGCCAACTGGGCCGCCGGTCGCGGCGATGGTCCGATTAACCTTGAGATGATCGATACCAATCTCAAAAACGGCATGGCCAAGGTACGTACCTTGCTGGAACACGCCATTCCGGGAATCTGATTGCAGGCCCGGCAAAGGCTGTTTCCGGTTTGAAAAAAAAGGCCCCTGTACAACTACACAGGGGCCTTTTGATTTGGCGGATTGATTAACTCAGCCCTGATCCTCAAAGAAGAACTTTTCCTCTCCAAAGGCCGGTTTCAGATCCGGCAGCCAGGTGGCACTTTCATCGTAACGGGCGAAGAAGGGGCGTTGTACCCAGTCCGGGTTGCGACCCTGGATGAAGCGGCAGACAAACACTTTTTCACCCGCCACCTCGGCGACACCCTGGATTTCAACCTTGCCGGGCGTGGCGGACATGGAAGGACCGCGCACGGTGCGGGATAGCCCGGATACCTGTTTCACTGCTTCACGATAGATTTCCCAGGCCCGGGCCAGCGGCACTTCGAAATAATGCTTGGCGCCCGTATCCCGTTCCACAAACATGTAGTAGGGAATGATGCCCAGACGGGTCTGCATACGCCACATCTTGCCCCATACATCCGGATCGTCGTTGATGTTTTTGATCAGTGGGGACTGGCTGCGCAATACCGCGCCAGTGGCCCGCAAACGCCGGATCGCTTCAACCGACATGGGAGTTTCCATTTCACGCCAGTGATTGAAGTGGGTCATGATGGATACATGCTTGCCGGCCTTGACCATTTTTGTGATCAGGTTCAGCAATTCATCGGCATCTCCATCACTGACGAAACGCTGGGGCCAGAATGAGATGGCCTTGGTGCCAATGCGAATATTCTGGACGTGCTCAAATTCATTTCCGAGCAAGGGCTCCAGGTATTCCTGCAGATGCTTGGTCTTCATCACCATGGGATCACCGCCGGTGATCAACAGGTCGCTGATATGTTTATGGGTACGCAGGTATTGGTGCAGCTGGTGTGTCTCCTTGCTGGAGATACGCAGCTCTTTATCGCCGATAAACTGGGCCCATCGGAAACAGAAGGTGCAGTAGCTGTGGCAGGTCTGCCCCTGGCTTGGGAAGAATAAAAGCGTTTCCCGGTATTTATGCTGCATGCCCGGCAGCTCTTCATTGTTCAGCGTAGGTACGTTGAGGTTTTTTTGGCCCGCCGGATGCGGATTCAGTTTGTCGCGAATCTCTTTGGCGACCCGTTTCACTTCCGCGCTGTCAGCGCCAGACTTCAATATGGCGGCCATGCGCTCGAAGTCGGCGGTTTCCAGCATGCCGGGCTGAGGAAAGGTGAGCCGGAAAATCGGGTCGTCCGGGATATTGGTCCAGTCGATCAGTTCGTCAATCACATACTGGTTAACCCTGAATGGCAGCACGTTCGCCACCACATGCATGGCAAAACGCTGCTCTTCAGGCAGGCGCTGGATCTGGCTGATCTGATCGAGATGACGTTCTGTGTAGACCTTGAAGCGCTGCGGTTCGCTGAACAGGTCAACGTATTCTTCGCGGCTTCGATAAAATTGCAAAATCTTGCTCATTACGGTTACTCCCGCTGACTGGCGTAGTAACTGCGGCTTATTTCATTACTAGACGATGGGCCTGCGGCCGCACATATCGCCTGGGTGATCTGGTTGATGACACTGCATCAACTCAAGCCCCAGCTATCGTGAACGGGGTATGCGTGCATACCCGATGAAGCTGCCATCCGATGCTGTTACGGAAGCAGGTAGTAGGCTCCACTTTTGCGGAATGCCCGGTATTTATTGAAGTTTACGGAAATTTCAGGCCGATTAGGGTAACAATTCAACCAGGCTTCGTCCACCTGTGGACTAAACCAGAACGGCGATTCCCTCTGGTTATTGTGTGATTTCCCGGATTTTCCAGTTATTCAGACCCGGGTGATGGCAGTTTGCGTATTACTGTACAGAATCAGGTGTGAGGCTCACCGGCCCGGCAGAGGGGATATTTTCCGGTCCGGATACCGGCATCGGCTCCTGCTCCGGCGGAGTGTAGGGAGTGATCTGCACCAGCAGGCCGAAGCGTGGGTGATCGATATAATGAAGCTCACCGCTGCGCATGCGGCGTTGTTGTTGCATGCGGTATACCGGTGCAGCGCCAATACCGGGCGCAGTGCCGTTCATCGTGGATGAGACGTAGGACTGAGTTGCTTCAACCAGCCGCAGGTCAGTCGCCACATGCAGATAACGAGAGACGGACACCAGGATCGTACCTTCCAGATGCGGTACCGGCAGAGATCCACCGGCGCTATACCCCTGCAACGCCAACACATCCACCGGTAATGCCGCTTTCGGGTCCTGCACCGTCTGGCGCCACAACAGGTGTGCCAGAGGCCGGTAACCACTGCTGCGGCTCAGTGACCCTTCGATGGCATTCAGTTTTTGTGCGCTGGCCGGTAGCGCAATCCAGCCATGGTCCAGGGTCGCCATGCTGTCCGGCCGAGAGCCATCCAATATACTGGATTCCGGATTACCGCTGGACTCCCGGAATGACCGCTCAGGCAGTTGCTCCAGCTTCCACTCTTCGCCACCATCATAGGCGTTGAGATTGGTAAACAGGATCATCTCAATATCAAACTGGCGCGCAGATTCCCCGGTTGCAGCGCGCACCTGGGGCGCCAGCAGTGTCGAAAGTAGCAGGCAGATCAGCCATTTCTTTTGCATCAGCTTACGGTTTCCTTCGTGGTGCGTATAACTCAGGCGGCTTTGGCAGTCAGGGTGCCCAGCAGATCGCGTACGGCCTGCAGACGCGCTTCATTGTCGGTGAAATCGCCATAGAAGCGCAATTTCTCGTTGCCATCGAGTTTGTACTGCTGGGGTCGGGTCTGGATCAGTTGCACGATCTGCATGGGGTCGACCTGCGGTTCGGAACCGAATACCAGGCGTCCGCCCTGCGGGCCGGCCTCGATCTTCCGAATACCGAGCGGGACTGCCAGTAGTTTCAGTTCAGTGATGCGGAACAGTTGCTTGGCCGGTTCCGGCAGCAGGCCGAAGCGGTCGATCATCTCCACCTGCAGTTCGCGCAGGTCCGCCTCGCTGGTGGCGCTGGCAATACGCTTGTAGAGAATCAGACGGCTATGCACATCGGGCAGGTAATCGTCGGGAATGAGCGCCGGGGTCTGCAGATCGACTTCCGCGCCATGTTCCAGCGGTTTGTCCAGTTCCGGTTGTTTGCCCGCCTTGAGCGCCTTCACGGCGCGTTCCAGCAACTCGGTGTAGAGCGTGAAACCGATTTCGTGAATCTGGCCACTCTGCTCGTCGCCGAGCAACTCGCCGGCACCGCGAATCTCCAGATCGTGAGTGGCCAGAGTGAAACCGGCGCCCAGATTCTCCAGCGACTCTACTGCTTCCAGGCGCTTGATGGCATCGGCGGTCATGGCCTTGCGGTCGGGCACCAGCAGGTATGCATAGGCACGGTGATGGGATCGCCCCACACGACCACGCAACTGATGCAACTGCGCCAGGCCGAGCTTGTCGGCCCGGTTCATGAGAATAGTGTTGGCGGTGGGTACATCGATGCCGCTTTCGATAATGGTGGTGCACACCAGCAGGTTGAAACGACGATGGTAGAAATCCAGCATCACCTGTTCCAGGTCGCGCTCACGCATCTGGCCATGACCGATGGCGATATTGGCCTCGGGCACCAGTTCACCCAGTTCACGGGCAATTTTCCCGATGCTCTCCACATCGTTGTGCAGGAAGTACACCTGGCCACCGCGCTTGATCTCGCGCAGGCAGGCCTCACGAATGGTGGTGTTATCCCATTCCCCAACGAAGGTCTTCACCGCCAGGCGCTGCACCGGCGGAGTGGCGATGATGGACAGGTCACGCAGGCCGGTGAGTGACATGTTGAGGGTGCGTGGGATCGGCGTGGCGGTCAGGGTGAGCATGTCCACTTCCGCGCGCAGTGCCTTCATGGCTTCCTTCTGCCGTACACCGAAACGGTGCTCCTCGTCGATGATCACCAGGCCGAGATTCCTGAACTTGACGGCCTCCTGCAGCAGTTTGTGGGTACCGATCACAATGTCCACGGTGCCGTCCCGCAGGCCCTGGATGACGGTGTCGGTTTCCTTTTTGTTGCGAAAACGCGATAGCACCTCGATGCGCATGGGCCAGTCGGCAAAACGGTCAAGGAAATTCTGGTAATGCTGCTGGGCGAGCAGGGTGGTGGGTACCAGCAGGGCCACCTGCTTGCCCCCCTGGGCGGCGATGAAGGCGGCACGCATGGCCACCTCGGTCTTGCCGAAGCCCACATCGCCGCACACCACGCGGTCCATCGGCTGCGGTCCGGCCATGTCGTTCATGACCGCCTCGATGGTGCGCTCCTGGTCCGGGGTTTCCTCGAAGGGGAAACTGGCGACAAAGGCAGCGTATTCCTCCGGGTGCAGGGTGAAACTGTGACCCTTGCGGGCGGCGCGGCGGGCATAGATGTCGAGCAGTTCCGCAGCCACATCACGCACCCGTTCGGCTGCCTTGCGGCGCGCCTTGGACCACTGGTCGCTGCCAAGCTTGTGCAACGGGGCGGACTCCGGCGCGGAACCGGTATAGCGGCTGATCAGGTGCAACGAGGAAACGGGCACGTAGAGCTTGTCGTTGCCGGCGTACTCCAGGGTCAGGAATTCGGTTTCAATGACGCCGACGTTGAGTTTCTGCAGGCCGAGGTAACGGCCGACGCCGTGATCCTCGTGTACCACCGGTGCGCCGATGTGCAGGTCGGTGAGATTCTGGATGATGGCGTCGGAATCGCGGCTCGGTTTACGGGCGCGTTTCTGTGCGACCCGTTCACCGAACAATAACGGCTCGGCAATGATGGCCAGCGCCGGATCTTCCAGTAGCATGCCGTTTTCCAGCGGCGCCACGCAGATGGCCGGGTTCGCGTCGCCTTCGAGGAAGGCATGCCAGTCTTCCACCTGGGAAACCTGTATGCCGAAATCCCGTAACTGTTCGCGCAGTGTTTCCCTGCGGCCGGCTGATTCGACGGTGAACAGCACGCGCCCGGTATACTGTTGCAGGAACAGCTGCAGTGACTGGGCTGGGTGCTCGGCCCGCGGTTTGATGCGCAACTCCTGCAGGGCAGAGGTAGCGAAGTTGACGCTGTCGCTACCGGGTTGTGCCTGTTCAAAGCGCTGCATGCGGATACGGGCGTAGCCGGTTTCCGCCTGTTGCAACTCATCGGCGGTGAGGAACAACTGGTGCGGGGGCAGAAGCGGCCGTTCACGGTCATGGCGGCGCGACTCGTAGCGTTCTTCGGTCTGGGTCCAGAAGCGTTCCGCGGCCACCTCGGTGTCGGGCATCTGCACCATCAGGGCGGTATCGGGCAGATAGTCGAACAGGGTGGCGGTCTCTTCGAAGAACAGTGGCAGGTAATACTCGACGCCGGCAGGCGGCAGTCCCTGGCTGACATCGCGATAGATCAGGCTGCCCTGGGGGTCACCCTCGAACTGCTGGCGAAATGCCTTGCGGAAACGGGTGATGGCCGCTTCATCGAGGGGGAACTCCCGGGCCGGCAGCATGCGGATGCTGTCCACCTGTTCAACGGATATCTGGGTATCCGGGTCGAAGGTGCGAATGGATTCCACTTCGTCATCGAACAGATCGATGCGGAACGGCATGGGGCTGCCCATGGGGAACAGGTCCAACAGGGAACCGCGCACGGCGAACTCGCCATGCTCCATCACCTGCGATACACAGGCATAACCGGCCTGGTCGAGACGTTTACGCAGCGCCTCGATATCCAGCCGGCTGCCCTTGTCCAGCAAAAGGCTATGTTGTTCGAGATAGGCGCGCGGTGCCAGCCGTTGCAACAGGGTGGCCACCGGCACGATGACGATACCGTGCTTCAGGCTCGGCAGGCGGTACAGGGCGGTGAGTCGCTCCGAGATAATGTCCTGGTGCGGCGAGAAGGTATCGTAGGGCAGGGTTTCCCAGTCCGGGAAACAGAATACCGGCAGTTCCGTGTGGCGTGCGAAATAGCGAATCTGCTCCTGCAAGCCTTCCGCGGCACGCATGTCCGGGGCGATGACTACCAGTGGTGCGTTGGCCTTGCGTGCAGCGTTTTCCAGCGCCAATGCAAAGCTGTCGCCATACAGGCGGCCCCAGGTGATGGCCTGCCTGCCCGCGGGCAGGGCAGGGCTCATGGGGCTGATGGTCTGGTCCTGGGCGTTGGCGGACTTGCTGGTTTGGGACATGGATGCGATACGGGATATGGGGGTCGACAATCGAGGCGGTATTGTCCCATATTTTGGCGGCGGATGCGCAGGGGGTGGGTTTTATGGG
>CBDUHN010000032.1:0-41050 GCA_965367295.1 uncultured Gammaproteobacteria bacterium
GCAACGGCCACCAGGCCCAGCAGACCGGAACCGAACAGCCATACCGCTGCCGGCACGGGTACAGTGGGGATGGTTTGAATAACCACTCCCACCGTATTACCGCCGGTAAATTTTTTCTGGATCCAGGCGCTTTCACCCTGCGTCGTGCTGACCGCCTCGAGATTATTCTGCAGTGTAAGATTGATATGGGTAAGCTGGGTTGCCGACCACATCCCGGAAAGGAAGTCGAAACCGGCGGTTCCAAACCAGTTGTTGGCGGTCGCACTGCCCTTGATGGTCAGATCACCGGAAACCGCCATATTCTGAATTTCAAATTGGTTGATATCATATAGATTGAATGCAGACAGCCAGCCACTGATGCCCACCCGATCGGCGCCGGCGCTCATCTGGTAATCACCGCGCTCACTCACGTCAATGGAGGCCAACTCGAAACCGGCCTTGGCCCGCACCTGGATGCTGCCCGTAGCATTGAACAGCACAGAGCCCTGGGTGTTGGTGGATTCCGCCCGGATTCCAGTGGGCACGGCAAAGATGCTGTCACCCACTACCGTCAGCGAACCGTATTCTTGTAAACCGGGATCTGCGTCATCATAAATGAAATCCACCGTGGCGCCGGAAACCGTCACCAGCGCTGCGGGTGCCCCCATGGACAGCAACAACCCGAATACGCCAAGGCCCGCCGGGAGAGCCCAGACTTTGCGTTGCACACTCATTATTCTCCTCCAACACCAATTCTGGCTTTTGTCTTGTTGTTTGTGCTGTGCGGGCGCGACTTGAACGACCCGGCTTTTCTTCATTAGTTTTGTTTATTTACTGCAAGAATCGCGCCCGTCTTGCTAATTGATTGATCTTTAATGCCATGATCGTAATATTGTCGAAATTAGTAAAAAATATCGACTATCCCTGGACATTCGGACTCAATAACTTTATTAATAAAGTCAGCCACCTACCATCCACCATCGCACTTCTGCCCCAGCCATCGAACCGTAAACTTTATCGACACCTCCGTCATACAACCAACATCCGCAACCCGGTCACGAGCAATATCACGCCAAAGAGTCGCTGCAGCCCGGCGCGCGGCAGGGAGTGCGCCCAGGCCGCCCCCAACGGAGCCGCCAGTACGCTGGTGACGACAATGCCGATCACCGGAGGCCAGTACAAAAAACCGGCTGACCCCGGCGGCAGGGAGGCAAGACCCCATCCCGCCACCAGGAACCCCATTGCACCGGCCAGTGCAATGGGAAACCCTGCGGCCGCGGCCGTACCCACCGCCTGGCGGATCTCAACACCGTGCCAGCGCAGGAAAGGCACCGTAAGCGTGCCGCCGCCAATGCCCAGCAACGCGGAAAATCCGCCAATGACCCCGCCCGCACACCACAACCGTAGCCGCCCCGGCCGCCGGGCCTGCGCCAGGGCACGCAGGCCAAATAACAGCTGCAACGCCACACCACAGGCAAACAGGCCAAACAGGGTGCGTAATTGCTGGTTTTCCAGGCTCTGCGCCAGCCACACACCCGCAGCCGCACCCAGCAATATGCCCGGCGTCATTCTCCGCACCAGATCCCAGCGCACACCGCCCCGCAGATGATGGGCGCGGATCGAGGCAAGCGATGTCGGCACAATGGTCGCCAGGGAACTACCCACCGCCAGTTGCATCTGGTATTCGACCGGCAAGCCCTGCTGCACAAACAACCAGGCCAATGCCGGCACGATCACCAGCCCGCCACCAATCCCCAGCAGACCGGCCAGCACACCCGCTATGGCACCCAGCCCCAGGTAATACGGAAGATATTCCCACATGATTCAGACCCGTCGTAGCCAGCAGTGAAACAATACCCGGCCCACGAAAACCCGGTATCTACAGGGCAAATCTCGTTCCAGCGCTGACGATCCGGAAATGAGTACCACGTTTATTCAGGATGACCGCAACAAAAATATTTGGACTGCCGGTAGGGCGCCCATCACCTGCTCACATCATGACATGTATACTGGCGAAGTGATCATCAAGGTGTTCCCCACCCGTATTGCAATGCCCGAATTGCTGCGCATCCTGTTACTCGGTATGGCCATCTGCGTCACCACCGCACCCGTCGCCGGCTACGGTTCGACACAGGATCCCCTTGCCCACCAGCGCGACCTCTTTATCGAGGCGCGCAGCGCACTCAATCGCGGCAAACGCGAGCAGTTCCGCCAGTTGGCAGCCAGGATTCCCGACTACCCGCTACAACCCTACCTGCAATACTGGGAGCTGCGCCGTTATCTCAGCACCCAGGACAACGATGCCATCCGTAATTTTCTACGGGCCTACCCCAACACCCCTCTGAGTGACCGTCTGCGTACCGCCTGGCTCTACCAGCTGGCGCAGCAAAAACACTGGAAGAGCTTCCTTGAATTCTACCAGGCGCCCCAGAACATCGAACTGCAATGTTATGCCCTGCAGGCCCAACTCAAGACGGCACACCCCGAAGGCCTGCTGGATCAGGCCCGGCTGCTGTGGCGCGTCGGTCATTCCCAACCCGCCGCCTGCGACCCCGTGTTCGACGTGCTGTATGCCAGCCCGCGCATGACCAGCAGCCTGATCTGGGAGCGCATACGACTGGCCATCGATAACGGCAAGCTTGACCTGGCCGCCTTCCTCGCCAAAAAACTCTCCGCCGAAGACCGTCAGTGGGTGCAGTACTGGAGCGACATGTACCGGCGTCCGGCCCAGATGCTGGCCGACGATGCCCTGCGGGCCGATGCGCCCATTGTGCGCGAAATCATCCTGCACGGTCTGGTGCGCCTGGCGCGCCACCACCCCGACCAGGCCTGGGAGCGGTGGGATCAACTGCATGACCGCTATGCCTTTGATGCCACGCAGGCGGCACAGGCCCTGCGCAACATGGCCCTGTCCGCCGCCTATGACCATCACCCCAAGGCCCTGGAATGGCTGGCACGGGTACCGGAAATCGCCGCCGATGACCGGGTACTGCAATGGCGCATCCGTTCCGCGCTGCCGGGCGGGGCATGGCAGGACATCCTCGACGCCACCGCCGCACTGTCCGAGACGGAGCGCAACAAATCCGAATGGCGCTACTGGCGCGCCCAGGCCCTGTATGCCCAGGGTGACCGTCTCGAGGCCATGCAGCTGTTCGGGGAGCTGGCCAGGGAACGGGATTATCACGGCTTCCTGGCGGCGGATTTTCTCGGCTGGCAGTACGCCATGAATCACGAAGCCATCCAGGCAAGCGAGGACGAACTCGACCAGATCGAACAGCAACCGGCAATCCTGCGCGCCCGCGAACTCTACCGCGCCGGGCTCAACACCGACGCCCGGCGCGAGTGGTATGCACTCACCAAAACCCTGAGCCAGCGCGAGTTACTGCTGGCCGCCCGCCTGGCCCAGCGCTGGGGCTGGCATGACCGCGCCATCATCACCGTCGCCAAGGCGGATCACTACTCCGACCTCGACCTGCGCTTCCCGCTGCTGTACGAAAAACAGGTGCTCAACACCGCCCACCAACAGCATCTCGATCCGGCGCTGATCTTCGGCGTCATTCGCCAGGAAAGCGCCTTCATGCGCGACGCCCGCTCCTCCGCCGGCGCGCTGGGCCTGATGCAGCTGATGCCCAGCACCGGCCGCACCACCGCCCGCCAGGAACGTATCCGCCTGCCCAATACCCAGGCACTACTGGAATCGGACAAGAACATCCTCATCGGCAGTGCCTACCTGCGTCGCATGCTCGACGAGTTCGATCACAATGCCGCACTGGCCACCGCCGCCTACAACGCCGGACCGCACCGCGTGAAGCGCTGGCGACCCGAAGAGGAGCAGGATGCCGCGGTGTGGATTGACCGCATCCCCTTCAATGAAACCCGCAACTACGTACGCAATGTGCTGGCCTACTCGGCGATCTTTGAATATCGCCTGCAGCGCCCGGTCACCCGCCTGAAGGATCGCCTGCCGGCGGTGCAACACCAGCAGACACCTTGACCTTGCCGGAGGCTGACGCCACTATCTCCGACGACTTCAACCGCCCGAAGCAGCGAACCCCATGGCAAAACAGAACAGTATCTTGATACTCGGCGGCAGTGGTTTTGTCGGCGGCCACCTGGCTAACCGGCTCACCGAACAGGGCTGGCGGGTGCGCATTCCCGTGCGGCGCCGCGCCCGCGCCCGGCACCTGTTGGTGAATCCGTTGATCGAAGTGACTGAAACCGACGTGCGCCAGTCCGGTAACCTGACAGCACTGCTCACAGGCTGTACCGCCGCCGTCAACCTGGTGGGCATTCTCAACGAACACCGCGCCGGCGATTTTCAGCGCGTCCACGTGGAACTGACCCGCGACCTGGTGCAGGCATGCAAACAGGCAGGCGTACCACGGCTGCTGCATATGAGCGCGCTGAATGCGGATGCCGCCCAAACCCGCAGCCGGTACCTGCGCACCAAGGGCGAAGCGGAGGCCCTGGTGCATGCTGAAGCCAATGCGCATTTCCAGGTGACCAGCCTGCGGCCCTCGGTGATCTTCGGCCCCGACGATAGCTTCTTCAACCGCTTCGCCGGGCTGCTGCAGCTCACGCCCATCGCCTTCCCCCTGGCCTGCCCCGATGCACGGTTTGCGCCGGTCTATGTGGGCGACGTGGTGGAGGCCTTTAGCCACTGTCTGGAGAATGAACATACTGCCGGCCTGCAGCTCGATCTCTGCGGACCCAGGGAATACAGCCTGCGCCAACTGGTACAGTACACCGCCGCACAACTGGGGCTGTCGCGCATGATCATCGGCCTGCCTGATCTTGCATCACGCCTGCAGGCCCGAGCGCTGCAGCTGCTGCCCGGCAAGCCTTTTTCCATGGATAACTACTGGTCGCTACAGACCGACAGTGTCTGCAAGGACAACGGTTTTGCCCAGCTGGGCATTGCGCCACGCTCCCTGGAAGCCGTGGTTCCCGGCTACCTGGGACGCCAGCGCAGCCGCGACCTCTACCAGCAATACCGCAGCCAGGCACGGCGCTCCTGAACCCGACAACCCTACCCGGATCGGTACTATGGACATTTATCTTGTAGGCGGTGCGGTGCGCGACCAGATGCTGGATCTACCCGTCGTGGAACGCGACTGGGTAGTGGTCGGTGCCACACCAGAACAAATGATCGCGCTAGGCTATCGTCCGGTAGGCAAGGATTTCCCGGTCTTCCTGCACCCCGAAACCCGGGAGGAATATGCCCTGGCACGCACCGAGCGCAAGAGCGGCCATGGCTACAAGGGCTTTCAGGTGCACGCCAGCCCCGATGTCACCCTGGAACAGGACCTGTTACGCCGCGATCTCACCATCAACGCCATGGCCCGGGATGCACAGGGCCGGCTCATCGACCCCTACGGCGGCGCAGAGGACCTGAACGATGGCGTGCTGCGCCACGTATCACCGGCCTTCGCGGAAGACCCGGTACGCATCCTGCGCGTCGCCCGCTTTGCCGCCCGCTTCAGCATCTGGGGGTTTCATGTCGCCCACGGTACCAACGCCCTGATGCGCAAAATGGTACGGGATGGGGAGGTGGATTACCTGGTACCGGAGCGGGTCTGGGCGGAACTGGTCAAGGCCCTGCAGGCCGACCGGCCAGCGCAGTTCTTCAAGGTATTGCATGGCTGCGGTGCACTGGCCGTACTGTTCCCGGAGATCGAGCACCTGTATACCACCGATACCTCGGCCCACGGCAACGGCCCGCAGGAACCCGCCGCCTTCAAGACCCTCAACCGGGCTGGAGACCTGACGGGCCCCACCGAGATCCGCTTTGCCCTGCTCGCCCGTGCCCTGGCTGAAACGATGGGTGGCGAAGCAGCCGCCGCGGCAATGGAGGCACTGTGCCAGCGTTGCAAGGCACCCACCGAATACCGTGAGCTGGCGCTGCTGGCAGCGCGCCAGGGTCAGGCATTCCAGGACAGCCTGGATCAGACCCCGGAGGAGATCATGGCGTTACTGGAGGCCAGCGACGCCCTGCGCCGCCCGGAACGTTTCAGCCAGGCACTATTGGCCTGCCGCACTGCCCACGGCCTGCCCTACCCGCAGGAACCCTGGCTGAAGCAATGCCTGGAAGCGGCCAGCGGGATCAGTGCCGCAACACTGGTGGAGCAGGGATTACAGGGACCGGAAGTGGGCCGTGCCCTCGCCCAGCTGCGCATCCAGGCCATTGCTGCGGTAGCCAAACCCTAGGAACGCCCCGCGACGAAGACACCCTCCTGCAGGTCCGAATGAATTCGGACCTACGACTCGCTACCAGAACATCACCAGCAATACGGCACCCAACGCCAGCCGGTAGTACACGAACGGCATAAAGCTGATGCGATCCAGCAGTTTCAAAAAGACGTGAATACACAGATAGGCACTGATGCCGGAAGCCAGCGCACCGAGCAGCAGCGAGATCCAGTCCACTCCCTCCCCCAGCTTGATGAGTTTCAGGCTTTCATAGCCGCCCGCCAGCACGATCACCGGGATCGACAACAAGAAGGAAAACCGCGCCGAGCCGGCCCGCGTCAGCCCCACCAGCAACGCCACGGTCATGGTAATACCGGAACGCGAGGTGCCGGGAATCAATGCCAATGCCTGGGCGCTACCGATGAGCAATACGTCCAGCCAGTTGATGCTGTATTCATCGCGGCGGCGGGCACCCTGCTTGTCCGCCACCCCCAGCAGCAGGCCGAACAGCAGGGTGGTGCTGGCGATCACCAGCGGCGAGCGCAGGTAGAGCTCCACATAGTCGCTGAACAGTAGTCCGGCCAGTCCGGCGGGAATGGTGCCGAACAGCACCGCCCAGGCCAGTCGGCCATCGGCGCTCACACCCTGTCCACGCAGGGAACCGAACCAGGCGATGGACATCTGCTGTACTTCACGGCGGAAATACCAGACCACCGCACTCAGGGTGCCCATGTGCACCGCCACGTCGAAGGCCAGCCCCTGGTCCTGCCAGCCGGTGAGCACCGGCACCAGGATCAGGTGCGCGGAACTGGAAATGGGCAGGAATTCCGTCAGCCCCTGCACCAGGGCCAGTACCAGTATCTGTATGAGGTCCATCAATGTTTTTTCTTGTTGGGTTATACGGGAAGGCGCGATCCGCTTCCCCGAAATGGAAAGATCACGCCCCTTTTCCTCAGGAAGAAGGGCGCGGTAACGCCAACCACCCCCCCCTCCCCAACCCTCTCCCCTGAAATGAGGGAGAGGGGGTTATTCACTGCGCCCGCCATGAACCTGGCGCTATGCCAACTACAGCCGGCCGCGCAGATCCTGCTGGCGAAAGCCCGGCAGTCCCGCCGCAATACCACGCCGCAGCGCCATGCATTTGAAGCGCTCACCCATCTCGCCCGGCATCAGCAGTTGCTTGGCCTGCTGCACCCGGGCGAGGTAACGTGGCGAACCATCCGGCTCCTGTGCCATCAATAGCCGGTCCAGCCCACAATCCAGCAGGAAATGCGCCTGGGTGGTAAAGCCTTCGAGGGTGAGCCCGGCTTCTGCCCCCGCTTCCGCCACCGAGGTGAAATCCACCCAACTGGTGATGTCCTGCAGACCGGGCAGGATCAGCGGGTCACCATGGGCGCGGTGGCGATAATGGCACATCAGTGTGCCGTCGGCACGCTGCGGATGGTAGCGCTCGCTACGCGGCGAACCATAGTCGATCAGCAGCAACGTGCCCGCCTCCAGCACCTCCGCCACACTGCGCACCCAGGGTTGCAGCGTCGGGTCGCGCTCGGAACGATAACCGGGCGCCCAACGGTATGCCTGTGCCAGGGCAGCCACCACACTGGATAATTGATCATCGTTTGGTTCCCGCAGCAACCAGCCAAACCCGGCTTCAGCTTCCGTTACCCAGTACTCCTGCGTGTCCACACCGGTCCACTGAAAGCGCTGCACCGCACTGGCATCCAGCACCTCGTTACCCAGCATCACGCCACACAAGGAATCCGGCAGCGTATCCAGCCAATGGACCCGATCCAGCAACTGCGGCACAGCGACACCGATGGCCTCGCGCTGCCGTTGCACCAGCGCGGAGCTGCGCTCCAGGATGTAGTAGCGTTCCGGCAGACAGCCCTCTTGTTCGAGCTCCCGCAGCAGGTCGATGGCCAGGGCGCCACTGCCGGCGCCGAACTCCAGCACATCGCCACCGTCGAGTTCCTGCAGCACCGCCATGACGAAACGCGCCACACTGCGTCCGAACAACGACGTCAGTTCGGGTGCGGTGATGAAATCCCCGTCGGGGCCGAACTTGCGCAGACCGTTGCTGTAGTAGCCAAGACCCGGCGCATACAAGGCCTGTTCCATGAACTCGACGAAGGGAATCGCCCCTCCTTGTTGTGCCATACGGCCACGCAACAGCTCAACCAACGCCGCCTGTACGGCCTGCATGTCCGGCGAGGGCGCCGGCCAGTCGGACAGGTTTGCGTTTGGGTTCGGCATGGAAATGGTCTGTTGGTATAGTGGCTGCCGGTACAGCGAACAGGGTTTCACCCGGGGTACAACGTGGCGTCACATGATACAGGTAATCTCTCCGGGCGCACGGCTCTGGTCACCGGCGCGGCCCATCGCATCGGGGCCGCCATCGCCCGCGCCCTGCACGCCGAAGGCATGAACCTGGTGATCCACTACCGGCACTCCGCCACCGATGCCCGGCAACTCAAGGCCGAGCTGGAACAACGGCGGCCGCGTTCAGTGGCGCTGGTGCAGGCCGACCTGCTGCGCAAGGGAGCGGCACAACGCATCATTCACCAGAGCCTGAAGCCCTGGGGCCGGCTCGATGCGCTGATCAACAACGCCTCCAGCTTCTACCCGACCCCACTGGGCAGTATCGAGGAAGCCCACTGGAACGACCTGCTCGGCACCAACCTGAAGGCCCCGCTGTTCCTGTCCCAGGCCGCCGCGGGGCCGCTGGGCGAACAGCGCGGCTGCATCGTCAACCTGGTGGACATCCATGCCGACCGACCCATGAAGGAACATACCGTCTACAGCATCGCCAAGGCGGGGCTGGTGATGCTGACCAAATCCCTGGCCCGCGAACTCGGGCCGGAGGTGCGCGTGAATGCGGTGGCACCAGGAGCCATCCTGTGGCCGGAGCAGGGCCTGAGCCCCAGGGTGAAAAAACAGATCGTCGCCGACACCGCCCTGAAACGGCACGGCCATCCCGACGACATTGCCAAGGCCGTGGTCTACCTGGTGAAGGAAGCCAGCTATATGACCGGCCAGGTGCTGACGCTGGATGGGGGGCGCAGTCTGCGCAATTAACCCATCCATGGTTGTTGTGGGTGCGAATGGATTCGCGCCTACCGGGCCACGTCCAGCCGCGACATGCAGACAAACGTTCAGTCCAGTTCCACCGCCCATAATGGCTGCCGACTGGCATCGAAGGACTGCCACAGCTCGGCATAGGTCCGGCCATTCACCGGGTGCCGTCCCTGCGGATCGATTTCCGCCAATGGCAGCAATACAAAGGCGTACCTTTCGATCTCATCGCGCGGCAGGCTCAGTTTGCCCTCGTGCAATACCAGGTCATCATAGAGCAGCAGGTCAAGATCCAGGGTCCGCGCCGCGAACTTGTCGCCACCGCGCACGCGCCCATGCTCGTCCTCGATACGATGCAGAAGTTCCGCCACGCCCTGCGGGCTTTCATCGGCATCAAAGGCCACCACCAGATTGTAAAAGGGGTCGCCGGCAAAACCGACCGCCTCGCTTTCGTACACCCTGGATTGCACCAGGTTACGAAAGGTCGCTGCCAGCGCTGCCAGCGAGGAACGGATATTGGCCGCACGATCGATGTTGCTGCCAATACTGACGTAGACGCGCGCCAAGCCTTAATCCTTCGCGCCACGTTCGATGAGGATGCCCACACCTTTGGCACCCCGTACCGCGCCGCCCTTGTTCAGGGTCAAGCGCACCCAGGGTACGTTGAATTCGCTCAGCACGATGTCGCAGATGCGTTCCGCCAGGGTCTCCACCAGCTGGAATTCACTTTCGCTGACGAAGGCGATCAGCCGCTTGGCCACCGCCTTGTAATTCAGGGTGTCGTCAATGTGATCGGTAGCCGCCGCCTTGCGGATGTCGGTGGCCATTTCCAGGTCCAGGCTCACCGTCTGGCGGGTGCTGCGCTCCCAGTCGTAGATGCCGATGATGGTATCGATGCGCAGGTCGCGCAAAAAGATGATGTCCATAACCACTCGCTGTTTCAGTGCCGCGTCACTATAGCAAATCCGGTTCTCTCTGTAGGTCCGAATTCATTCAGACAGAGGTGCGATCGTCGGGCCAACCCATGTTCCCGGTTGACCACCGCCCGCCAAACGGCTCCAATACGCGCCATGTTGACCCACACCCTGTTGATCTTCATCGCCTACCTGTTCGGCTCCCTGTCCGCCGCCATTGTACTGTGCCGCCTGCTCGGCCTGCCCGATCCTCGCACCCAGGGCTCCGGCAACCCCGGCGCCACCAATGTGCTGCGTATCGGCGGCAAAAAGGCCGCCGCCGCGACCCTGCTGCTCGACATGCTCAAGGGGCTGCTACCGGTACTGCTGGCCAGGGCCCTGGGGACCCCGGTGGAAATCCAGGCTGCAGTCGCCTTCGCCGCCTTCCTCGGCCATCTGTATCCGGTATTCTTTCGTTTCCAGGGTGGCAAAGGCGTAGCCACGGCCCTCGGCGTGCTGCTGGGCCTGAACTGGCTGGTGGGACTGGCCACTATCGCTACCTGGCTGATCATGGCCCTGCTGTTCCGCATCTCCTCGCTGGCGGCCCTGACCGCCATGCTGCTCACCCCGGGTTATTTCTGGCTGCTCGACCGGCAACCGCCGCTGCTGATCACCATGGCACTGATCACAGCGATGCTGTTCTGGCGCCACCGCGGCAATATCCGCAAACTGATTGATGGCAGCGAAAGCCGGATCTCGTTCGGCTCGAAGAAATAGGGCAGCGCTCTACGCTACAGGGCCCCCTGTAGGTGCGAATTTATTGGCATGGCGGTCACCGGCATTCGGGGTAATGCGAATAAATTCGCACCTGCATCAGATTGCCTCCAGCTCTGCCAGCGACCAGCGCGCCCGCGCCTGGATGACCGGTTCTTCGCACATGCCCGCTGCCAGCCGGCAACTGCCGGCGTAGGCGATCATGGCGCCATTGTCGGTGCAGAACTCCGGGCGCGGGTAATACACCGCGCCACCCTGCCGTTCCGCGACCTCGGCCAGTCTTTGCCGCAGCGCCCGGTTGGCGCCCACCCCGCCGGCCACCACCAATCGCGCAACGCCGCTCTGCTCCAGGGCCCGGCGACACTTGATGGCCAGCGTATCCACCACGGCATCCTGAAAGGCGCGGGCGATATCGGCACGGGTCTGCTCGTCGTCCTCATGACTGCGTACAGTGTTCAGGGCAAAGGTCTTCAGACCGCTGAAACTGAAGTCCAGGCCCGGCCGGTCGGTCATGGGGCGCGGAAACCGGAACCGCTCCGGGTCACCCTGCTCCGCCAGTCGCGACAGTTCCGGACCACCCGGATAGGGCAGGCCGAGCAGCTTGGCGGTCTTGTCGAAGGCCTCGCCGGCGGCATCGTCCAGGGATTCGCCGAGGATTTCGTAACGCCCGATGCCCTCCACCCGCACCAGCATGGTGTGCCCGCCGGAGACCAGCAGGGCAATAAAAGGGAAACTCGGCGGATCCGATTCCAGCATCGGCGCCAGCAGGTGTCCTTCCATATGATGTACCGCCACCGCCGGCACACCCCAGGACCAGGCCAGGCTGCGGCCGATGCTGGCGCCCACCAGCAGCGCCCCGATCAGCCCGGGACCGGCGGTATAGGCCACCCCCCGGATCTCGCCCGGCGCCACGCCGGATTCTGCAAGCATTTGATTAATAAGGGGCAGAACCTTGCGCACATGGTCCCGGGAAGCCAGTTCCGGCACCACACCGCCGTACTCGGCATGCAGGGCGATCTGGCTGTGCAGGGCATGACCAAGCAGGCCGCGCTCCTGATCGTAGAGGGCGACACCGGTTTCGTCACAGGAGGTTTCGATACCCAGTACCAGCATGGCGGCTATGGTAGCCGCTCCCCCGGCGGACACAAGAAGTTTTGCCTTTTGCCGGCTCGCTGATAGAATGGCGGGTCTGATTCAATCCAAACAGAAGGTGAAAGGCTCCATGCCTAACGTACGCGTACGAGAAAACGAACCCTTTGAAGTCGCCATGCGCCGCTTTAAGCGCGCCTGCGAAAAGGCCGGCACCCTGGCCGAAGTCCGCCGTCGCGAGTTCTACGAAAAGCCCACCCAGGAACGCAAGCGCAAGCAGGCGGCCGCGGTGAAGCGCCAGCTGAAGAAGGTATCCCGCGACGTTTCCCGTCGCACCCGCCTGTACTAAGCCCGCCCTTTCGGGCGAATGCGCACCGGGATGTCCCTCAAGGACCGTATCCAGCAAGCCGTGAAAGACGCCATGCGTGGCGGCGACAAGCGCCGTCTCGGCACGCTGCGTCTGATCACGGCTGCCATCAAGCAGCGCGAGGTGGACGAGCGTATCGAGCTGGATGACGAGCAGATCACCGCGGTCGTCGACAAGATGACCAAGCAGCGCCGCGAATCCCTCGAACAGTATCAGAAGGCCGGTCGCGACGATCTCGCCGACCAGGAAACCTACGAACTTGGCGTGTTACAGGAATTCCTGCCCGAACCCCTGTCCGACACCGAAATCAACCGCATGATCGAAACCGCCATGAGCGACACCGGCGCCAGTTCCATCAAGGATATGGGCAAGGTGATGGGTGTACTGAAGCCGCAGCTGCAGGGCCGTGCCGATATGAGCGCCGTCAGCGCCCGGATCAAAGCCAAGCTGAGTGCCTGAACTCCCGGCTGACAACAACACCCTGTCCCCCTATCCTGCTCTGCCATGAGCGGCAGAATTCCCCAGCAATTCATTGACGACCTCCTGGCCCGCGTGGATATCGTGGAGGTCATCGACGGCCGCGTGCCCCTGAAAAAAGCCGGTCGCGACTTCATGGCCTGCTGCCCCTTCCACAACGAAAAGACCCCCTCCTTTTCCGTTAGCCAGACCAAGCAGTTCTATCACTGTTTCGGCTGCGGCGCCCATGGCAGCGCCATCGGTTTTCTCATGGACTACGAACACATGGAGTTTGTGGAGGCCATCGAGGAACTGGCCCGCACAGCTGGCGTGGAAGTGCCGCGCGAGGCGGGGTTTGCCCCACGCCAGGAGGACGACACCCAGCGCCTGTACCCGTTGCTGGAACGTGCGTCCGAATTCTTTCGCCGCCAGCTGCGTGACCACCCGCAATCACCGCGCGCCGTGGAGTACCTGAAGCAGCGCGGCCTGACCGGTGATATCGCCGCCCGCTTCGGCATCGGCTATGCCCCACCCGGCTGGGAAAACCTGGAAGCCGCCCTGGGCACCGATGCGGGGACCCGCAAGGATCTCCTGCGCCTGGGGCTGACCCTCACCCGTGACGACGGCAGCCCCTATGACCGCTTTCGCGACCGGGTGATCTTCCCCATTCGCGATCGCCGTGGCCGGGTCATCGGCTTCGGTGGCCGTGTGCTCGGCGATGACAAACCCAAGTACCTCAACAGCCCGGAAAGCCCCGTGTTCCACAAGGGCCAGGAACTCTACGGGCTGTTCGAGGCGCGCAAATCGGAACGCAGCCTGGAACGGCTGCTGGTGGTGGAAGGCTACATGGACGTGGTGGCGCTGGCCCAGTACGGCATCGGTTATGCCGTGGCAACCCTGGGCACCGCCACCACCCACGAACACCTGGAGCGCCTGTTCCGGGTGGTACCGGAAGTAGTGTTCTGTTTCGACGGCGACCGCGCCGGCCGCGAGGCTGCCTGGCGGGCACTGGAAAATACCCTGCCGGTACTGCAGGACGGGCGCCAGGCGCGCTTCCTGTTTCTGCCCGACGGCGAGGACCCGGACACCCTGATCCGCAAGGAGGGTCGCGAGGCCTTCGAAAACCGCGTGCGGGCAGCCACACCACTGTCGGAATACCTGTTCGAGCACCTGGCCGGCCAGGTGGACATGGGCAGCCTGGACGGCCGCGCCCGGCTGGTGGAGTTGACACGCCCCCGGCTGCGGCAGATCCACGAAGGGGTGTTCCGGCACCTGCTGGTGAAGCGCCTCGGCGAGTTGACGCACATGGACCCGCAACAACTGCAGGCCATGCTGCGCGGGGATGCCCCTCCCGCCACCAGCCAGCCGTCGGGCACGGCTACACGGCCGCGCAGCGGCTCCGGTGACAGCGGCCCCAGCCCCGTGCGCCACGCCATCACCCTGCTGATCCACAACCCGGCCCTCGGCCAGACGGTACAGGTTCCAGAGGATCTGGCCGATGATGATGGTCCTGGCGTCCCGCTGTTGCGCGAGCTACTTGAAATAACCCGGGCGCAGCCGCATCTAACTACCGGTGCCCTGCTCGAGCACTGGCGAAATTCGGAACAGGGTCAACACTTGAACAAGCTCGCCGGTCTGCGCCTGCAGGTTCCGGAAGAGGGCATGGGACAGGAACTACAAGGCGCCCTGCAGCGTCTAACGCAACAACACAGGAAACGGGAAGTGGACCGGCTGCTCAACGAATCGCGCATCCGCAGCCTCACGGACAATGAAAAAACAAAGTTACAGCAGTTACTTACACAAGGCTGAGTCAGACCCGGCCCAGCACCGCAACGATCATTGCCTGTAGCCTTGACACCTCCATTAGTCTATACTGAAAGTTTAATTTTGTCGCCGTGATGCAGGCGCGCACCGCGCGCAGAACGCGTCGCGACGGAGAACCGGACACACCATGAACCAAGACCAACAGTCGCAATTAAAGTTATTGATCGCCAAGGGTAAGGAACAGGGTTTCCTGACCTATGCCGAGGTCAATGACCACCTGCCCGATGATATCGTCGATCCGGAACAGATCGAAGACATCATCAGCATGATAAACGACATGGGCATCGAGGTGCATGAGGTGGCGCCCGACGCCGACACCCTGTTGCTGACCGGTTCCCAGGTCACCACCGATGAAGATGCTGCCGAGGAAGCCGCCGCGGCACTGGCCAGCGTCGACAGCGAATTTGGCCGCACCACCGACCCCGTGCGCATGTACATGCGCGAAATGGGAACCGTGGAGCTGCTCACCCGCGAAGGCGAGATCGAAATTGCCAAGCGCATCGAGGACGGCCTCGGCCAGGTGCTGTCAGCACTCGCGAATTATCCCGCCTCCACCAGCGTGCTGCTGGCGGAATATGACAAGGTGGAAGCCGGCGAAACCCGCCTGGCCGATGTCATCAGCGGCTTCATCGACCCTAATGCTGTAGATGAGGCGATTCCCACTCCCGGGGCGAATACCGAGGCCAGCGATTCCAGTAGCAGCGCGGAATCCAGCGATGATGACGATGATGATGACGACGATGACGATGACAGCGCATCTTCCCCCGTCGACACCGGTCCGGATCCGGAAGAGGCACGCGCCCGTTTCATGGACCTGCGCAAAGGCCATGAAAAAGTGCAGGCCGCTCTGGCCGGCAAAGGTAAACCCAGCGCCGCCAGAATCGAGAAACTGCGCGCCGAACTATCCGAAGTACTGCTCAGCTTCAAGCTGGTGCCCCGGGTAGTCGAACTGCTGACCCTGTCCTTGCGTGACACCGTTGAGCGCATTCGCGCCCAGGAACGGATCATCATGGACATCTGTGTCCACAAGGCACACATGCCGCGCCGGGATTTCATCACCACCTTCCCGGACAATGAAACCGACCTCAAGTGGCTGCAGAACCAGATCAAGGCCGGCCACAAGTATTCTCCCGTGCTGGAAGAGTGCAAGGACGAGATCCTGCGTGCCCAGAACCGACTGGTCAGCATCCAGAATGAAAGCGGTCTGCCCATCGGTGAGGTCAAGGACATCAACCGCCGCATGTCCATCGGCGAAGCCAAGGCCCGCCGCGCCAAGAAGGAAATGGTGGAGGCCAACCTGCGCCTGGTGATCTCCATCGCCAAGAAATACACCAACCGCGGCCTGCAGTTCCTCGACCTGATCCAGGAAGGCAACATCGGCCTGATGAAGGCGGTGGACAAATTCGAATACCGTCGCGGCTACAAGTTCTCGACCTATGCCACCTGGTGGATTCGTCAGGCCATCACCCGCTCCATCGCGGACCAGGCCCGCACCATCCGTATCCCGGTGCACATGATCGAGACCATCAACAAGCTCAACCGCATCTCCCGCCAGATGCTGCAGGAGATGGGGCGTGAACCCACGCCGGAAGAGCTGGCCGAACGCATGGAACTGCCGGAAGACAAGGTGCGCAAGGTGCTGAAGATCGCCAAGGAACCGATCTCCATGGAAACCCCCATCGGCGACGACGAAGATTCGCACCTGGGTGACTTCATCGAAGACCAGAACATCATGTCGCCAGTGGACTCCGCCTCCGTGGAAGGTCTCAAGGAAGCCACCCAACTGGTGCTGGCCGGCCTGACCCCGCGCGAAGCCAAGGTACTGCGCATGCGTTTCGGTATCGACATGAACACCGACCACACCCTGGAAGAAGTGGGCAAACAGTTCGATGTCACCCGCGAACGCATTCGCCAGATCGAAGCCAAGGCGCTGCGCAAACTGCGTCATCCGAGCCGTTCGGAACAGCTGCGCAGCTTCCTGGAAATCGAATAAGAAAACCCGCGCCGCCCCGTCGGGCGGCGCACTTCATTACGCAAGGTTATACTTCGCTTCCCTCATGGGCCTATAGCTCAGTTGGTTAGAGCAGGGGACTCATAATCCCTTGGTCCCAGGTTCGAGTCCTGGTGGGCCCACCAATAATATCAAATAGTTAAAGAAGCTCCGGCTAACCACGATTCCCCCATGTAGGCACCATGTAGCCCTCCCCATTAAATGAATCTCTCTACCTAACCAGTCTTTCACACGTATTCCCAGTCCATTTTTAGACCTCACATTAACCTTTAATAAGGAAGTAAAGACTCCCTTTTGTTAAAGTTTGCGTTTAATATACATCCCTGTCTTGGGGGATATTAAAGGCAGCTATAAATGAATAATGCGGATCGCGCAGGCGCTTATGTGCCTCAGCCGGGAGGGCATAAGGCATTTCTGCCAAAACCTTTACCACCTGAGCCCCCGCTCTCTATTGACGACGAACTCCAGGCCCTGCTGTCCACGGCAGACCGGTGCCTAGGACGCCTGGACGGCTCGATACGAACCCTTCCCAATGCCGACCTGTTCGTGTTCATGTATGTCCGCAAGGAGGCCGTACTCTCAAGCCAGATCGAAGGCACCCAAAGCTCGCTGAATGATGTGCTGGAGGCAGAGGCAGAGATCCTCGATCCGGACCGCCCGAGGGACGTTAACGAGGTTTTGAATTACGTCCGGGCCATGAACTACGGCCTGCTCCGCCTAGGTGAATTGCCGCTCTCTGTCCGTCTAATTAGAGAGATTCATGACGTACTCATGCAAGGGGTACGAGGCGGCCAGCGTGATCCGGGCGAGTTACGCCAGATTCAAAATTGGATCGGGCCGAATGGTTGTGCCATAAACGAAGCCACTTTCGTTCCGCCGCCGCCACTGAAAGTCCCGGATTGCCTGTCGGAGCTGGAAACCTTTCTCCACGCCGACAAGCTACCGGTATTGATTGAAGTGGGCCTGGCCCATGCCCAATTCGAAACCATCCACCCTTTTCTTGACGGCAATGGCCGCATGGGCCGTCTACTCATTGCCTTCATGCTTTGTCAGCGGGAAGTCTTGCAGACACCGGTTTTATATCTTTCGCACTATTTCAAACGGTACAGGCAATCCTACTATGAGCACCTTCAGGCCATCCGGGATAATGGTGACTGGGAAGGCTGGCTCAAGTTCTTTCTCACCGGCGTCAGCGAAGTTGCCAAGGAAGCCACCAACACCGCGCGTGCCATTGTGGATCTTCGTGAAACACATCGCAGCCTCATAACAGAACACTTTGGCCGGGTTGCGGCCAATGGCCTTAAGGTGCTGGAAAAGCTGTATGCCACGCCCATCATAAAAGTGCAGGATATCGTTGACCTGACCGGCGTCAGCTTTCCTGCCGCCAATAACCTGATGGCCAAGTTTGTAGGACACGGGATGCTGACCGAAATCACTGGCCAGACCCGCAATCGCCTGTTCCGTTACAGCCCCTATATCGATCTGTTTAGTGACTAACCTCTATGCCCATTCTTGATTGGTTGAATAAAGACGAAGCGGTCAAGGCCGCGGCTAAAGTGCCCTACCGACTGTTGGAGCCAGTGCCCGAGCTGAGCCACGGCGACCCGGCCAGTGAAAACCTGCTTATTCAGGGCGACAATCTGGATGCACTCAAGGCATTGATCCCACTCTATGCGGGCAAAGTGAAGTGCATCTATATCGACCCGCCGTACAACACCAAGTCCGCATTCGAACATTACGACGACAATCTGGAGCACAGCCAGTGGCTTTCCATGATGTACCCACGACTGGAGCTGTTACGTGAACTGCTTTCTGAGGATGGCAGTATCTGGGTCAACCTGGACAAAGGCGAAGGGCATTATCTGAAAGTCATGCTCGATGAAATATTTGGACGCAATAACTTTATTAGCGAAATCGTATGGCAAAAAAGGACGTCTAGAGAGAATCGAGCGGCAATAGGAAGCGCGCATGACACAATTTTCGTATATGCGAAGATGGAGGCTTCACGGTGGAAGAAGCATCGGAATCTCTTGCCGCCAAATGAAAGAGGATATAGCAATCCTGATAACGATCCCTTAGGTAAATGGCGGTCAATCCCATTTTCTGCCCAAGGCTATCGAAAAAACCAAATGTACACGATCAAAACCCCAACAGGTGTAATTCATGACCCGCCGAAAGGACGCTGCTGGGGGGCGACGGAGTCTGAATACCAGCGACTCCTCAGTAAAGGCAAAGTGTACTTTCCGAAAAACGGCGACGGCAAACCACGGATAAAGAAGTACCCTTGGGAGGATGAAGGTCTGGTACCGATGAGCGTATGGATGTCGGAAGATGCAGGAACTACAGAAGACTCAAAAAAAGAGGTGTTAGAGCTCTTTCACGAAGAAAGCCCGTTCGCGACACCAAAGCCGGAAAAGTTGATCAGCCAGATCATACATATTGCGACCAAGGAGCGTGACTTGGTGCTGGACTCCTTTTTAGGTTCTGGAACTACATCTGCCGTAGCCCACAAAATGAACCGTCAATACATTGGTATTGAAATGGGTAAGCATGCAGAAACCCATTGCCAGCCACGTCTGCAAAAAGTTGTCGATGGCGAGCAAGGAGGTATTTCAAAATTAGTGGGATGGCAGGGCGGCGGCGGGTTCCACTTCTACCGCCTGGGCGGTAATGTATTCGATGAATTCGGCGCCATTCGCGCAGGCATCAAATTCACAGAATTGGCGGCCCATGTCTGGTATCTCGAGACATTGACACCACTGCCCAAGCGGCCGCGCACGCCTCTGCTCGGCATTCACAATGGCACAGCCTATTACCTGCTCTACAACGGCATCCTCGGTGACCGCAAGCCCGATAGTGGTAATGTACTGACCAGCAAGGTGCTTGCTTCATTACCCGCATTCGATGGACCGAAGGTGATCTATGGTGAAACCACGCGTCTCGGTACTGCGCGACTGGCTACAGCTGACATCACCTTCAAACAAATCCCCTATGACGTAAGGATGCGCTGATGTTTGCACTGAAAAACTATCAACGGAATGCCCTGACCAAGCTGGAACGTTTCATGGCAGATGCGAAACTGATGCCGGTAGCGGATGCATTTGAAAGAAATGCGCCACGTTACGATGGTCGAGTTATGCCCTATCGACACTACGATTTCGGCGAGATTCCCTACGTCTGCTTACGTTTACCCACTGGCGGTGGCAAGACGGTGCTGGGTTCCCATGCGGTACGCATCGCAACACATAATTACCTTGAACAGGATTACCCCGTTGTACTTTGGCTGGTGCCGACCAAGACCATCCGCGAACAGACCCTGGAGGCACTGAAGCAGCCCGGCCATCCCTATCGTGCTGAACTGGATCGCACCTTCGACAACCAGGTGCGGGTGTTTGATATCGATGAAGTCACCCAGATCCGGCCCCAGGATATAGGGAGCAAGTGTATCGTCGTGGTGAGTACTCTTGCCAATCTGCGCGTAAATGACACCAGTGGCCGGCGGGTGTACGCCTACCACGAAGATTTCGAGCCCCATTTTGTCGGTGTCGACCCACAGGATGCGCGTATGGAGAAGGTACGCGAGGAAGACCTGAAGGAAAATGGCCTGGGTCCTTCATCACTAGGAAAAATTAAATTTTCGTTCGCAAATCTTCTGGCATTGAAACAGCCGATAGTGATAATGGACGAAGCGCATAATGCGCGCACCAAACTCACCTTCGATACTCTCAAGCGCATTCATCCCCGCTGCGTTATTGAATTCACGGCAACACCCGACACCTCCATTACCTCGGCATCCAATGTACTGGCGCATGTATCTGCTTCCGAATTAAAGGCGGAAGAGATGATCAAGTTGCCGATCATGCTCACTGAGCATGACCACTGGCAGGCGGCAGTTCGTGATGCCGTGCTGACGCGCAAGAAACTAGCCATAGAGGCCCAGCAGGAGAGGGATTACATCCGCCCCATTGTACTGTTACAAGCCGAACCAAAGAACGGCGAGGTCACCTGGGAAGCGCTGAAGCAACACCTAATGGATGATTTGCATATCGAAGAGGAGAAAATTGCGGTCGCAACTGGCACTCAGCGTGAACTGGAGGGCATCAATCTTTTTGCGCGCGACTGCCCTATCGAATTCATTATTACAGTTGAAGCTCTGAAGGAGGGTTGGGACTGTTCCTTTGCCTATGTCTTCTGCTCGGTAAAAGAGGTTCGCTCCGCCAAGGATGCCGAACAACTGCTGGGTCGTGTGCTGCGCATGCCCTTTGCACGTCGCCGCAAGGTGGAAGCACTTAATAGCGCCTATGCTCACCTGTGTTCAGGCAGTTTCTCACAGGCCGCACAACAACTCACCGATAAATTGGTGGATATGGGCTTCGAGGCTATGGAGGTGCCTGCCAACCTGCAAGCCGGTCCGCATTTCGACTTATTTGCTGACGATGAGCCCTTCGACCTGAAGCCGCAGCCCGAACCGCCGCTGACCCTCGACCTGCCCAGCAAACCAGAGCTCCCACAGGACGGTGATAACAAAGTGGAAAACATCCACTTCATCGAAACTCCGGAGGGTGGTGTTCGCATGGAAGTCCAGGGGCTACTCAATGAGGCCGTGGCGAAAACCTTGCTACATCTGTTCAGTGGCCAAGAGAAGAAGGCAGTACAGACACAAATTGAGCAGCATAACGCCCGCGTTGAGGCAAGCAGTGCGCCTTCTGAACGCCGAGTTGATTTTTCGCCTTTACCATCACTGTGTATTTTGGAGCAGGGTGAGCTAGACCTACTGGAACCGGAAAGCTTCCTTTTCCTCAATGGGCACTGGTCGCCCCTGGACTTCCCCATTGAGTTATCAAATTTTTCCTTGCACGAGACCGAGCATACCTTTGAGGTGGATATGGATGGGCGGCAGGTCAGTTACCGCATCGCCGAAGAGAAAGAAGCGTACAACCTCAATCTAATCGATGGTGGCTTTACTGAAACGGATATCATCCGCTGGATTGATGGCCAGATTCGTCACAGCGATATACCTCAGGGTGAGATGCTCGCCTATGTCAGCAAACTAATCGCACATCTCACCCGGGAGCGCGGTATAACTTTGACCGCACTGGAAAGGACAAAACATCTGCTTGTGCGTGCCATCCGTGAAAAGCTGACTACTCTGCGCAGACAGGCTGCTGACAAAGGTTTTCAGCAGTTGTTGTTTAAGGATAATGCGTCGCTGACGATCAACTTTGATGACTGCTATACGTTCAAACCAGGCCTGTATCCGGCATGCCCTCCCTACTACCGGGGGCGATACAGGTTCAGGAAACACTACTTCCCAGTTATAGAGGACCTCAAGTCTGAGGGCGAGGAATTCGAGTGCGCCAAAGCCATCGATGCTCATCCACAAGTCAAGCACTGGGTTCGAAACCTCGTGGATCGCCCCGAAGCCTCATTCCGGTTGCCGCTGGCTTATGGCTGGTTCTACCCAGATTTTGTCGCCGAACTGGAAGATGGACGCCTGCTTGTCGTTGAATATAAGGGAGAGGTTTATAGAACCAATGACGATTCGCGAGAAAAGAACGCTATCGGCCAACTGTGGGCCGATAAGAGCGATGGCAAATGTCTCTACCTCATGGCCGTTGTTTCCGATGATAGTGGCCGTAATGCGCACCTACAGCTCGAAACAATTATTAAAAATTAATACCTCCTTTCACGTACAGTTATTGACAAAACTCCAAGATGGCACCTCCCCTGTAGCTTGAGCGAGCGATGGTGGCTCAACTACGCGCCCCCTTCTCCACTGGTCTTCTCCTGACTCCACAATACCCCCCGCTTCTTCACTCTTTTCATCTCCGCGCCGCCATCGCCTTGCCATAGCGGTTGGATAACACGGAGCGCGTAAGCCACTGTGTGAAATGACACAGCCCGGTAGGCCGCCACCTGCCAGCAACCTCGTAATTTATTGATATTAATCAATTCTTACATATGGCACCTGCCTTGCATGACAGACCTGACACCCGGGAATGACACACCCCTCCGATTCGGGAGCCCCCATGAAAAACAACTGCAGGAGAATGGATATGTCGACAGGCACGGTACGCGATGCAGCACGACTGCATTATGGCGTGGCGGTAGTAATGGCTACATGTTTGGGTGGCCCTGCTACGGCCTGGGCCAGTTGCGGAAGTGCATTCTGTGGCGTGAATACCCAGTGGGATACGCAGGGCCTGTGGGACAGTCCGGGACTGCGCGTCGATCTGCGTTATGAATATATCGATCAGGATCAACCACGACATGGCAGTGACAAGGTTGCCGTCGGTGCCCTTCCGCGGCATCACGATGAAGTACGGACAATCAACCAGAACTGGCTGTTGAACCTGGACTATGGCTTCAATGCCAACTGGGGGATCTCACTGAGCCTGCCCTATCTCAATCGTGAACATGATCATATTCACCAGCACCATGGCACCCCGATTCCCCAGGCATGGGATTTTACCGAGCCGGGTGATATCCGCATCCTTGGTCGTTATCAGTCTACCCAACCACCGTTCCAGGCTGGATCGCTGGGCATGAAATTCGGTCTGAAGCTGCCGACCGGGGACTATGATATCGCCAACGAAGATGGTGATCCCGCTGAGCGAACGCTGCAGCCCGGCACTGGCACCACCGACCTGATACTCGGCACCTATTACCAACGCACCGCCATCGATCGTCCGCTGCAGTGGTTTGCCCAGGCGCAGTTGCAGCAACCCGTTAACAAGCGCGCGGGGTATCGTGCGGGTTATCAGCTCAGCATCGATGGCGGCTTGCAGTATGGCCTGAACGGGCAACTGGCCGCACTGCTACAGTTGAACCTTCAGATCAAGGGACGTGATACTGGCGCCGAGGCGGAACGGGAAGACAGCGGTGCGCAAACCCTGTCACTCAGTCCCGGCGTCAGTTACAGCCTTGCCAGGACAACGCGCGTCTATGGTTTCGTGCAGCTGCCCCTGTATCAGTATGTCAATGGCATTCAGCTAACCACGGATGCTGCCTACGTCATGGGGATAAGCACTGCTTTCTGACCCATCACATCATGCCCGGCTGAAATCGGGTGCAGCCATTTCCCCCATGTCACCCGGCATCGCCATGGCTGCATTGGCACGCATACGGAAAACACCTACACTAGCCTGAAACAAAACAGGAGGTGATTCCATGTCCGAAGCCAAACGGCCCATCATCAATGATGATCCGATGTACCAACTGTTGCGGGAAGGCAAAATAAAAGAATTCAATGAGCGCCGTGAAAAAGGTGAAGCGGCCGCCTTCTCCGGCTACGATTTTCGCGGACTGGACCTCAAGGGACTCCGGGCAAAAGAACTGGACCTGAGCAACTGCTATTTCCGCCAGGCCGATCTGCGCGGCATCGATTTCTCAGAGGCCAACCTAAACGGCGCCAGCATCAATGGCTCCAAGGTATCCGGCACACTGTTCCCGCGCCAGCTGAGTGCGGAAGAAATCACCCTGTCACTGATGCATGGAACCCGCATGCGTTACTCCGGCGGCTGAGAATCCAGGTCTTTGTCCTGAAGCAGCAGCGGCACATAGCTGGCATAGGACAGGGGGTTTTCAGCAATAACACCGGCAGTGATAGCCGGCGCGGTATCCATGGGTAGCTGTTCGCCGGCTCTGCTGGAAAGCCAGCCGGATACTTCCAGCAAGATGGCGGCGGGAGATGGCAGTGCTCCATCTTCAATGACCTGGTGCCACGACGCAAACCCCGGCGGGGTCGCCTCGCTCAAACGCCAGCCCTGCTCACTGTGAAAACGCAGCCGCGCGGACTCAACCAGCGTTTGCAGCAGTTCGACATCCTCTTCATCACCCGTAAACCGGCACCAGGCCATCAGGCCCGCGGCCACATAGGCATAGTCCTCCAGTTCGCCTTCCCGCATATACCCCTTGGCGTCAACCAGTCGGTACAAATTCCCCTGGTTCCAGAAATGTCGGACCAGAAAGCGGCGTAATTCAGCTGCTGCCTGGCGGTGTTCATCATTGCCGGTAGCCTCGGCGAGTTGCACCAGGCTTTTCAACAGCAGGCCATTCCATGCCGCCAGTACCTTTTCATCGCGCGGCAGACGACGTTGCTTACGAGCCTGCAGTAGAGTGTGATCCATATGCTGTACCGCGGTCTGCAACTCCGCCGGCGACAAGCCAGTCCACTCCTGGACATCCATCGCAGCCTGAATCCGCATCGGCAACTCATCCACCAAGGTCGATTGCGCCTCGGAAAATCCATACCAGTGCCGGGCCAACCGGTATTGCGATTCGGTAAGAAGCTCCCGTAACTGTGCCTGCGACCAAAGGTAATAACCGCCCTCCGCGCCTTCGCCATCCACCGCCGAGAGGCTGGCGATATAGCCGCCACCGACAGCACGCATCTCACGCTGCAGGAAAGCAAAGGTCTGCTCGGCCACCTGCAGCCAGGCCTTATCCTGAAACAGCCGGGCGGATTGCGCGTACAGGCCCAGCAACTGCGCGTTGTCGTACAACATCTTTTCAAAATGCGGACTGCGCCAACCGGGATCGGTGGTGTAGCGAAAAAAGCCACCGCCCAAATGATCCCGCAGACCCAGGCCAGCCATTTGCCGCAGTGTCAGCTGAACAAATTCCCTGCGTCGCGCATCGGGTTGTGCCTGCTGCAGGAATAGCAGGGTCTGCAACAAAGGTACGTTGGGGAATTTACTTTGATTGCCGAAACCGCCCTCCAGCTCATCGGCGACCGCCCATAGCCGTTGATCGAACAACTGCAGGAGTGTCGCCGTTGATACCTGCGGAGATGCCGTTGCAGCAGCGGCTTTGCGCTCGCTTGCGGCCGCCTCCACGGCCAGCCGCCTCAGCTCCCCGGGGTCTTCCTTCCAGGCCTGCTCAAGATTCACGAGCAGGGTATGAAACGCTTCCGGTTGCGCGTAGACCAGCCCCAGTAATGGATAGCCTTCCGGCGTCAAAAACACATTCAACGGCCAGCCGGCATGACCGCGGGTTTTGCGGACAAAGGCGAGCAGCTGCGCATCCAGCGCGGGCTGCAGTTCACGGTCCAGTTTGACCGGTATGGTGAAGCGATTGAGCAGTGCGGCAATGCCCGGGTTACGAAAACTCTCGCGCTGCATCACATGGCACCAGTGACAGGCGAAATAGCCGCTGGAGATAAACAGCAGCTTGCCTTCCTGCTGCGCCTGCGCCAGCAATTGCGGACGCCAGCTGCGCCACTGAACGGGGTCGTCCGCATGCTGTGCCAGATAAGGTGAGGGATGATCCGTCAGCTCCCCGGCCCACCCCGGGTGCAGCGTGAGACATGCGCACAAGAGCAGAAAAAAGCGGGATCGCAGGCGCATAGGAAACCTCGCGCGGATAGAAAAAGATACCCCCACAACGGGGAGCCGGGTTACTTGTTTTCGGGGTGGGAACCCGACGGACGATCCTCTTCCGCCTCGATGCGATCGAGCTCCGCATCCATCTCATCCTCCGACATGGGCTGATAGCCAGACGGTTCATCGGCGTCAGACGCTGGTGCGACAAAATGCTTCGAGAAGAAGATCCCCAGCTCAAACAGTAACCACATGGGTACCGCAAGCAGGGTCTGGGAAATGATATCGGGCGGCGTGAGCAGCATGCCGATCACAAAGGTGCCAACGATGACATACGGGCGCTTTTCCCGCAGTGCGGCCGGCGTCACCACCCCACCCCAGACCAGCAGGATGGTGGCAATGGGCACTTCGAAAGCCACCCCGAAAGCAAAGAACAGCGTCAGCACGAAATCCAGGTACTTGCCGATGTCGGTCATCACCGACACGCCCTCTGGTGCAGTGCCGGTAAGAAAAGCAAAGATCAGCGGAAACACGACAAAATAGGCGAATGCCGCACCGCCATAGAACAGCAGGGTGCTCGACACCAGCAGCGGAAATACCTTCTTGCGTTCGTGCTGATACAGGCCCGGCGCCACGAAGCCCCATACCTGGTAGAGGATCACCGGCATGGCGATGAAAATCGCCAGCACCAGGGTCAGCTTGAAGGGAATCAGGAACGGCGACGCCACCTCGATGGCAATCATGGAGCTGCCTTCCGGCAGATGTTTGGTAAGCGGTCCGGCCAGCGCGGAAAACAGTTTGTTGGCGAACGGGGTGAGGACCAGGAACACCACGATGATTGCGAGCACCATGCGCATGACGCGATCACGCAGTTCCACCAGATGTGAGAGGAAGGGCTGCTCGTCGAGCTCCTCTGGCGGCGGGTCCTGTTTACCGGTGGGTGTCATGGGACTCGGATTGCGTGGCTGAATCTGCAGGGGAGGAGTCGGGTGCGGGCTTTACTGCAATCTTGCCGGTGTCGGTACTCACGCGTTCCAGTTCGTCCACTGCCGACTGGGTTTCCTCCATGATGTCGTGCAGGCCGGGCAACTCGGCCTGTTTGCTCATCACCTTCTTCAACTCCTCCGCTGCCAGTTCGCGGTCGATGTCCGCCTTCACCGACGCCACCATGGAACGCGCCTTGCCGAGCCACAGGCCGGCGGTACGGGCCAGTTTCGGCAGGCGCTCGGGACCAACCACCAGCAGCGTCACTACACCGATCAGCAGCAGCTCGAAAAAGCCGACATCGAACATGGGGATTATCCGCTAGCGAAAACCGCGGACTCAGACCTTGTCCTGTTCTTTCTTGGTCACTTCACCGTCGATGACACGACTTTCCTTCTGGTCTTCCAGCTTGGCATCAGAGGATTTATCCTCGTCTCCGCCTTCTTTCACCGCCTGCTTGAAGCCCTTCACCGCGCCACCCAGGTCGGAACCCAGGGTCTTGATTCGCTTGGCGCCAAACAGGACCAGCACGATCGCCAGGATAATCAACAACTGCCAAATACTAATGCCACCCATGGGTTATCTCCTCGAAATGAGCTTGCGCATGTTCAGTAAAGACGCGCGAGCGGGGAATTTATTTGCTGCGCGAGGCCTTTTCCTCCAGCCCCGACAGTCCGAACCGACGATCCAGTTCCGCCAGCACCTGCTCCGGCCCGAGGCCACGCTCGGCCAGCATCACCAGGGTATGAAACCAGAGATCGGCGGTTTCATAGATCAGGTGCTCCGCCGAATCGCCCTTGGCCGCCAGGATGGTCTCGGTGGCCTCTTCACCCACCTTTTTCAGGATCGCGTCCAGCCCCTTGCTATAGAGCTTGGCCACATACGAACTATCCGGGTCCGCCTGTTTGCGCGCTTCCAGTACCTGCGCCAGTTTTTCCAGTGTATCGTTCATTATACGCTTCTATCCGCGATGCGGATTACCGGTAAATATCCTTCGGGTCTTTCAGCACCGGCTCAACCGCCTGCCATCGGCCGTTTTCGAGGCGATGGAAAAAGCAACTGCGCCGCCCGGTATGGCAGGCGATGCCACCCACCTGTTCAATCTTCAGCAGCACAACGTCCTTGTCACAATCGAGGCGGAGCTCCTTTACCTGCTGCACATGGCCGGACTCCTCACCCTTGGGCCACAGCTTGCCACGCGAACGGGACCAGTATACGGCGCGTCCCTCGCGCACGGTCATGGCCAGCGCCTCCCGATTCATCCAGGCAAACATGAGAATCTCGCCGGTTTCGGCATCCTGGGCGATGGCCGGCACCAGGCCATCGTCGGTCCAGGTGATCTCGTCGAGCCAGGCTTCCCCGTTCACAGCCTCATTTCCACGCCGGCCGCGGCCATATGCTCCTTGGCCTGGTGAATGGTGAATTCACCGAAATGGAAGATGCTGGCGGCCAGCACGGCATCGGCCTTGCCCTGCACCACACCCTCCACCAGGTGATCCAGGTTGCCAACGCCGCCGGAGGCGATCACCGGCACCTTCACGGCCTCGCTAATGGCGCGTGTCAACTCCAGATCGAAGCCGTTTTTGGTGCCGTCACGATCCATGCTGGTGAGCAATATCTCGCCGGCGCCGTAATCCACCATGCGCTGCGCCCACTCGATGGCATCGATACCGGTGGACTTGCGGCCACCGTGGGTGAAGATCTCCCAGCGCGGCGGCTCGCCTTCCCCGCTCACCCGCTTGGCATCGATGGCCACCACGATGCACTGGGAACCAAAACGTTCCGCGGCCTCGCGCACGAACTCCGGGCGGGACACCGCGGCGGTATTGATGGCCACCTTGTCGGCACCGGCATTGAGCATACGGCGGATATCGGGTAATTCGCGGATCCCGCCGCCAACCGTCAGCGGGATGAACACCTCGCCGGCCACCTGCTCCACCACGTGCACCATGGTTTCACGTTCGTCGGAGCTGGCAGTGATGTCGAGAAAGGTGATTTCATCGGCACCTTCCTGGTCGTAACGACGCGCCACCTCAACCGGATCACCGGCGTCGCGGATATCCACGAACTTGACGCCCTTGACCACGCGACCAGCGTCCACGTCGAGGCAGGGAATGATGCGTTTGGCTAGACCCACGGCGTGCTAGGCTCCATCAACCAGCTTCTGGGCTTCGGCCAGATCAATGGTGCCCTCATAGAGAGCGCGGCCGATGATGGCACCCATGATGCCCGTATCCTCCTGTCCCTTGAGGGACTTCACATCGTCGAGGGTGCTGACCCCGCCGGAGGCAATGACGGGGATACTGATGGCATTGGCCAGTTCCACGGTGGACTCCAGGCTCACACCTTTCATCATGCCGTCGCGGCCGATGTCGGTGTAGACAATGGCCTCGACGCCGTCATCCTCAAAGCGCTGGGCCAGGTCGATGACACTGTGGTGGGACAGCTTGGACCAGCCGTCGATGGCCACCTTGCCATCCTTCGCATCCAGGCCGACGATAATGTGGCCGGGAAACTCCAGGCACAGATCATTGACGAAATGCGGGGTGCTGACCGCCTTGGTGCCGATAATCACATACTGCACGCCCGCATTGAGGTAGGCCTGCACTGTGTCTTCGTCACGGATACCGCCCCCCACCTGAATGGGCAGGTCGGGAAAGGCATCGGCGATGCGATGGATCACCTCGGCATTGACCGGCTTGCCGGCAAAGGCACCGTTGAGGTCCACCAGATGGAGTCGCCGCGCGCCGGCCTCCACCCATTTCCGTGCCATGTCCAGGGGGTCGTCGGCAAAGACGGTTTCATCCTCCATGCGCCCCTGGCGCAGCCGCACGCATTTGCCATCTTTCAGGTCAATGGCCGGGATCAGCAACATTGCTCAATTCCTCATCATCGGGTCGGGTAAGCATACGCAAGCATTCAGGAAAACCAGGGGTGCGGGTTCCAGTGCATCCTGGGTACCGGAAGTTCACGCCTGGCCATTCCATCGCACAAAATTGGCCAGCAGTTGCAAACCGGTATGCTGGCTCTTTTCGGGATGACACTGTACCGCAAACAGGTTTTCCCGGGCCACCGCGGAGGCGAAACCCAGCCCGTATTCGGTACGGCCGGCCATGTGGAGCGGGTCGGCCGGCTCGGCAAAATAGCTGTGTACGAAATAGAAGCGGCTGCCGTCGGGGATGCCTTTCCAGAGCGGATGCTCACTGGCGGCGTGAATCTGGTTCCAGCCCATATGCGGTACCTTGAGACGCTCGCCGGTTACCGGATCAGCCAGCTCCTCCGGGAACCGGCGCACCCGCCCATGGATCAGCCCCAGGCAGTCAACCCCATCATTTTCCTCGCTAAAATCCAGCATGGCCTGCATGCCAAGGCAGACTCCGAGTAACGGCTTGGTGTTCGCCACCTCCCGCAACACATCATCGAGGCCGAGCCGTTGCAGCTCCGCCATACAGTCGCGGATGGCGCCTACACCGGGGAAGATCACCCGGTCGGCACGCAGGATGGTATCGGCCTCGGTGCTGACCCACACCCGATCGTCGCCGGCCACGTGTTCGACGGCCTTGGCGATGGAGTGCAGGTTGCCCATGCCGTAATCGATGATTGCTATGGAAGCCATGGGAATAATGAAATCTGGTTGCTAGTACGTCCTGGCACGGCAGCGCCCCGAGTCCTGGTTACAGACTCCCCTTGGTGGACGGCATCATGCCGGCCATGCGCGGGTCCGGTTCCAGGGCCATACGCAGGGCACGGCCAAAGGCCTTGAATACCGTCTCCGCCACATGGTGGGCATTGCTGCCGCGCAGGCAGTCGATATGCAGGGTCACCTTGGCATGATTCACGAAGCCCTGGAAGAATTCGTGAAACAGGTCCACATCGAAATCGCCGATGCGGGCCCGGGGGAACTCCACTCCGTATTCCAGCCCGGGGCGGCCGGAGAAATCCACCACCACCCGCGACAGGGCCTCATCCAGCGGTACATAAGCATGGCCGTAGCGGCGAATACCCTGCTTGTCGCCCAGCGCCTCGGCAAAGGCCTGCCCAATGGTGATGCCGATGTCTTCCACCGTGTGATGGGCATCGATGTGCAGATCGCCATTGGCCTTGATGTCCAGATCCACCAGCCCGTGCCGGGCCACCTGGTCCAGCATGTGCTCCAGGAAGGGCACCCCGGTCTCCTGGCGACAGACCCCGCTGCCATCCAGGTTTACCGATACCGTGATCTGGGTTTCCAGGGTATCCCGACGGACGGACGCCTGACGTTGTGACATGACAATTGTTACCTGTTTGTAACGAAACCACCGCCCGCAGACAGGCGAAAGGGGAATCCTAGCGGAAATCCGCCCAATAGAGAACCATTTAAAGTAAAAACCCTCGGTTTTTCCAACCCTTGGCTGTGCTTACAAGGGGAGACGGGGCGCACCCGCCCCAGAACCGGGCAAAGCTATCCAAATCATTGATTCCACTCCTTGTATCTGTTCCAATAGATTCGTTTACAGGAAGAATTTCGCGGCGACATCATGGCGAATGCAAACTCAGGCAAGACACTGGACCTGGCCACAATGAAGGTGGCCTGCGCCAACTGCAATCTACACAACCTGTGCCTGCCGCTGGGCATCGATAGCCATGACATCGATCGCCTCGATGACATCATCAACCGCAAGCGTCCGCTCGCGCGTGGTGAATACCTGTTTCAGGCCGGTAGCCCCTTTCATGCCATCTATGCGATTCGTTCCGGCTCGGTGAAAACCTTTTCCGCCACTGAAGACGGTCAGGAACAGGTGACCGGCTTCCATCTTCCGGGGGAACTGGTAGGACTCGATGCCATCAGCTCCGATTCCCACAACTGCACGGCGCGCGCACTGGAGACCACCAGTGTGTGCGAGATTCCATACTCTCGACTGGAAGAGCTCAGCGCCGAAGTACCAAGTCTGCAGCGCCAGCTGTTGCGTGTGATGAGCAAGGAAATCCTGCAGGACGAGCACATGATGATGCTGCTCGGCCGCAAGGCCGCTGATGAACGCCTGGCTGCGCTGCTGCTGAGCATCTCCAACCGCCTCAAGCAACGCGGCTTCTCAGCCAAGGAATTCAATCTCAGCATGTCGCGCAACGACATTGGCAACTATCTGGGTCTGGCGGTGGAAACCGTCAGCCGCCTGTTCACCCGCTTCCAGGAAGAGGGCATCCTCGACGCCCAGCGCAAGCACGTACAGATCCTCGATCTGGCACGCCTGTCAGCACTGGCAGGTACCAACCGCATCCCCCCCAGCGAATAGGATTCGCACGCCTCCCACCTCTCCCCCGCACCAATACTGCGCTTTGTTGACACACGTCATTGTCCGCATCCAGCTGTGCGCACAAAGTACTTGCCGTACTGATTTTTCAATCCTGATGTAATCGTCGGGCAGAGATGTCCATGGCTGTCACTGCCCGCAGCGAGGAGAAACCCAAATGCAAAATACAATGATGAAATCCCTGGTGGCAGCCGCCATCGCCCTTTCCGCCAGCAGCGCCCTTGCGGTCGAGCAAGGCGACTGGATCGTGCGCGTGGGCGCCGCCCACGTAAGCCCCGATGCCAGCAGCGACCCGCTGACCACCGTAGCCGCGAATGCCACCCTCGATGTGGATAGCGATACTCAACTGGGTATCAACTTTACCTATATGTATACCGACAACATCGGTATCGAACTGCTTGCCGCAACCCCCTTCAAGCACGACATCAAGGGCGCCGGCGATATCGCCGGCCTCGGCAAGATCGCGGAAACCAAGCACCTGCCACCAACCCTGACCTTCCAGTATCACTTCGCACCGAAGTCCAATGTGCGTCCATTCGTAGGCGCCGGCATCAACTACACCACCTTCTTCAGCGAGAAGACCGTGGGCCTGGGTGCAACCGATCTCAAGCTGGATGATTCCTGGGGCCTGGCCGCCGAGGCCGGCGTTGATATCGACATCAATGACAAGTGGTTCGTAAGTGGCCAGGTCTACTACATGGATATCGACACCAAGGCAAAGCTGACCGGCGATATTACCGATACGGCGGATGTGCAGATCGACCCCTGGGTTGTAATGCTCAGCATCGGTACTACTTTTTAATTGATAAGCAGTCCGCGGGCGGCATTCGTTCGAATGCCGCCCATCCCTGATTCAAATCTTGTACTCATAACCCGAGGGTAGGTATGAACACGCAGACCACTTACAACTACAAGGTCGTGCGCCAGTTCGCCATTATGACGGTCGTGTGGGGTATCGTCGGCATGCTGGTGGGCGTTTTGATTGCAGCCCAGCTGGTCTGGCCGGAGCTGAACTTCGACACGCCATGGCTGACCTTCAGCCGTCTACGGCCACTGCACACCAATGCCGTTATCTTCGCCTTTGGCGGATCGGCGCTCTTTGCAACTTCCTATTATGTGGTGCAACGCACCTGCCAGACGCGGTTATTCAGCGATGGACTCGCTGCGTTCACCTTCTGGGGCTGGACGCTGGTCATTCTACTGGCCGCCGTCACCCTGCCCCTGGGCATGACCACCAGCAAGGAATACGCCGAGCTGGAATGGCCCATCGATATCCTGATCACCCTGGTGTGGGTGTCATATGCCATTGTGTTCTTCGGCACCATCATGAAGCGCAAGGTGAAGCACATCTATGTGGCCAACTGGTTCTATGGTGCCTTCATCCTGACAGTGGCGGTACTGCACCTGGTCAACAGCGCGGCACTGCCCGTGAGCCTGACCAAGTCCTACTCGGTGTACCCCGGTGCCATCGACGCCATGGTGCAATGGTGGTACGGCCACAACGCGGTGGGCTTCTTCCTGACCGCCGGCTTCCTGGGCATGATGTATTACTTCGTACCCAAGCAGGCCAATCGACCGGTGTATTCCTATCGCCTGTCCGTGGTGCATTTCTGGGCACTGATTTCCACCTACATGTGGGCCGGCCCTCATCACCTGCACTACACCGCGCTGCCTGACTGGACCCAGTCGCTGGGTATGGTGTTCTCGCTGATCCTGCTGGCCCCTTCCTGGGGTGGCATGATCAACGGCATCATGACCATGTCCGGCGCCTGGCATAAACTGCGCACCGACCCGATCCTGAAGTTCCTGATCGTATCCCTGTCCTTCTACGGTATGTCCACCTTCGAAGGCCCGATGATGTCCATCAAGACCGTGAACTCACTGTCTCATTACACCGACTGGACCATCGGCCACGTGCATTCCGGCGCCCTGGGCTGGGTGGCCATGGTATCGATCGGTGCCCTGTACTTCCTGATCCCCAAGCTGTTCGGCCGGGAACAGATGCACAGTGTGAAGCTTATTGAATGGCATTTCTGGATGTCCACGATCGGTGTTGTGCTGTACATCGTCGCCATGTGGATTGCCGGAGTCATGCAGGGCCTGATGTGGCGCGCGGTCAATAGCGACGGCACGCTGACCTACAGCTTCGTTGAATCCCTGGAAGCCATGTATCCCTTCTACTTCGTGCGCTTCCTCGGTGGCCTTCTGTTCCTCAGCGGCATGTTCGTTATGGCGTACAACGTCAGCAAGACCGTTTCGGGACAGCGCGCTGAAGACGCACCGATCCCGCAGGCCGCCTAACGAGGAGAATCGATCATGAGTCATGAAGTCGTAGAGAAAAATATTGGACTGATGGCGTTGCTGGTCATTCTCGTGATCAGTATCGGTGGCCTGGTGGAAATCGTGCCATTGTTCTTCCTGAAGAGCACCACGGAGCCGGTACAGGGGCTGACCCCCTACACCGCACTGCAACTCGAAGGCCGTGATGTCTACGTCCGCGAAGGCTGCTATCTGTGTCATTCACAGATGGTGCGTCCGTTCCGGGCCGAGACCGAACGCTATGGCCACTACTCGGTGGCGGGTGAATTTGTCTATGATCATCCGTTCCAGTGGGGCTCCAAGCGCACCGGCCCTGACCTGGCGCGTGTGGGTGGTCGTTACTCCGACGACTGGCACCGCGCCCATCTCAACAACCCCCGGGACGTAGTGCCGGAATCCAATATGCCGGGCTTCCCCTGGCTGGCGGAAAACGTGCTGGATGGTGAGCTGACGCCCAGGAAACTGGAAACCATGCGCACCCTCGGCGTCCCCTATACCGATGACGACATCGCCAACGCCACCGCGGCAGTCCAGGGCAAGACCGAACAGGATGCCCTGGTCGCGTACCTGCAACGGCTCGGTACGGTACTCAAGTAATGGAGGCGGATGCAATGGAACTTACATTCTTACGTTCGCTGTTTACCGTATTGGTATTCGTCACATTCATCGGTGTTTGGATCTGGGCCTGGAGCAGCAAGCGCAAACAGGCTTTCGACGAGGCGGCCAATCTGCCCTTCGTGGAACCCGAACTCCCGGTACAGGATAAGGAGTTGCGTCATGAGCAATGAGTTTGCATTCAGCAGTGATTTCTGGAGCTGGTGGGTCATTCTGCTCACCCTGGGCAATATCGCCTTCTGCTGGTGGCTGATCGTCTGGACCATGAAGAAGCGGGCCGGAGAATCGGCCAGCGGCGATGTGACCGGGCATACCTGGGATGAATCCCTGCAGGAGTACAACAACCCCTTGCCACGCTGGTGGCTGTGGATGTTCTATCTCACCATGGTGTTCGGCATAGGGTATCTCATCCTCTATCCCGGACTGGGCAAATATCCGGGTATGCTGGGCTGGACCGACAACAGCCAGTACGACCAGGAAATGGCCAGCGCGGAAGCCACCTACGGACCGATATTCGCCGCCTTTGCCAGCCGCAGCGTCGAGGATCTGGCCCGGGACGGAGAAGCCGTGAAGGTTGGCCAGCGGCTGTTCGCCAACTATTGCGCGACCTGTCATGGTTCCGACGCGGGCGGTGGCCCCGGCTTTCCCAACCTGAGCGATAACGACTGGTTGTATGGCAGTACCGCCGAGGCCATCAAGACATCGATTCTCGATGGCCGCGGCGGCAATGGCATGATGGTCGCCTGGAAGGACACACTGGGTGAGCAAGGCCTGGACGAGGTAACCGCCTATGTACTGACCCTGTCCGGGCGCGATGCCGATGCCAAGCTGGCGGAAGCCGGTAAAGCCCGCTTCGAAACCATGTGTGCCGCCTGTCACATGCCGGATGGCAGTGGTCAGCAGGCACTGGGAGCCCCGCGCCTCAATGACAACATCTGGCTGTACGGTGGCTCTCCCGGCGCCATTCGTCAGAGCATCGCGCAGGGCCGCAACGGCAAGATGCCCTCTCATCGCGATTTCCTGGGCGAAGACAAGGCTCACCTGCTGGCTGCCTATGTGTATAGCCTGTCCAACTGATGCCGTACCCTGATGAGATCGAATGGACGATCACACGGAAACTGATCCAATGAATGACCAACATCGTCCGGCAACCAACAATTCCTCCACCGATTCGGTGGAGGAAGTACTTTATGCCAAGCGAAAGAAAATCTACCCACGCGAGGTACATGGCTGGTTCGCCAGCCTCCGTACCCTGGGCGTGGCTACCCTGCTCGGCCTGTACTACGGTATCCCCTGGATGCAATGGGATAGCCGCCAGGCAGTGCTGTTCGATCTGCCGGCACGCAAGTTCTACATCTTCGGGATGACCTTCTGGCCCCAGGATTTTTTCTATCTGGCGCTGCTGCTGATGATCGCGGCACTGGCGCTGTTCTTCTTCACCGCCCTCGCAGGCCGCCTGTGGTGCGGCTATGCCTGTCCGCAAACCGTGTGGACGGAGATCTTCCTGTGGATGGAACGCCGCATCGAGGGTGATCGCGGCAAGCAGATGAAGCTCGATAAATCTCCCTGGAATGCGCGCAAGCTCGGCATCAAGGGCACCAAGCATTTTGTCTGGATCGCCTTTTCACTGTTCACCGGCTTCACCTTCGTGGGCTATTTCACGCCCATTGAAACCCTGTGGGCTTCCCTCAGCAGTTTCACACTGGGCCCGTGGGAAATATTCTGGATCCTGTTCTACGGCTTTGCCACCTACGGCAATGCCGGCTGGATGCGCGAACAGGTGTGCATCTACATGTGCCCCTATGCCCGCTTCCAGAGTGCCATGTTCGACAAGAACACCCTGATCGTATCCTATGATCCGGAACGTGGCGAACCCCGCGGCTCACGCAAGCGCAATGTGGATCACCGCGAACAAGGCCTCGGCGACTGCATCGACTGCACCCTGTGCGTACAGGTATGCCCCACCGGCATCGATATCCGCAACGGCCTGCAATACCAGTGTATAGGCTGTGCCGCCTGCATCGATGTCTGCAATGATGTCATGAACAAGATGGAGTATCCCCGGGGCCTGATCCGCTACACCACGGAAAATGCCCTGGAACACCATGGCACCCACATCATCCGTCCACGCATGCTGATCTATGCAGTCCTGCTGCTGGTACTCAGCACAGTACTGATTTATTCCATCACCCAGCGGGTGCCTGTCGAGCTGGATATCATTCGCGACCGTAACAACCTGTATCGCCAGACCACCGAAGGCCTGGTGGAAAACGTTTATACGCTGAAACTCATCAACATGGACGAACAGGATCATCGTTATCAGCTCTCGGTGTCCGGTGTCGAAGGCATGGAGTTGGTACTCAGTGAGCCCGTGATCTCCGTACCAGCGGGTGAAGTACTGAACCTGCCGATGAGTGTCCGGGTCGATCCGGTCAATCTGGACAAGACCAGCAATGAAATCCAGTTCACCCTGCGCGCCATTGATGAACCGGAAATCACTACCACGCAGACCGGCCGCTTCCTCGGCCCGGCCATGGGAGCCCGTTAAACATGCATGCACAACCCGCCATCACGCCCTGGTACCGTCAGTTCTGGCCCTGGTTCATTATCGCGTTGCCCGCCAGTGCCGTACTCGCCGGCCTGGCCACCCTGGCGATCGCCATCCGCTACCCCGATGCCATGGTGGTGGACGATTATTACAAGGAAGGCCTGGCGATCAATCGACAAGTGGAAAAACAGCAGGCTGCTGCCAGTCTGGGTGCGCAGGCGCTGATACGGTTTGATGCCGGCAAGAATCAGCTGATGATCGAAATGATTGCGCCGAGCGAACTGCTGGGCAAGCTGCGGCTATACCTGATTCACCCCACCCTCGCAGGACAGGACCAGGTCCTGAGCCTGTCACCTGCAGCAGATGGCCGCTACCATACCGACCTTCCCGGACTCGGTACCGGCCGCTGGCATGTCGCCCTGGAACCCGAAAACGGCAACTGGCGACTGGAGGGGCGGATGCGATTGACGGAAAATGCCCAACTGCTACTGACCCCCGATCATTGATTTACTCAGGAGCCACACAATGGAAGACCATGGCGTGAACGAGATCCCGGTAGTCCAGCGCATCATCGCCGTACTCTGGCCATCCTTCCTGATGTCGGGGCTGGCAACGGTATTGTTCTTCACCGCCTTTGATCCAGCCGAGCTGATTTTCAGTAACCGCAACCTGGAGATCAGTCGTATCGGCGCCTACACCATTGGCTTCTTTCTGTTCTGGCTACTCACCGCGAGCACCTGCGCCCTGGCCTGCTATTTCCGACGTGCCTGTGACCATAAGCCGTAGGCATGGGTCAGCCCGGTGATACTTCCAGCCAGAAGGTCACCGGTCCATTATTGACCAGCGCCACCTGCATATCCGCCCCGAAGGAACCCGTCTGCACCTGTCCATATTCCCGGCGCGCCTGCTCCACCAGATAGTCAAACCAGCGGCGCGCCTGCTCCGGCGCCGCAGCCGGAGTGAAACTCGGACGATTACCCTTGCAGGTATCCGCCGCCAGCGTGAATTGCGGCACCAGCAGAAGACCCCCCTGCACCTCCAGCACACTCCGGTTCATGCGATCCTGGGCATCGGGAAATACGCGATAGTGCAATAGCCGCTCCAGCAGGCGATCCGCCTGCGCGGCGCCATCACCCTGCTGCACACCAATCAGGACCAGCAATCCATTGCCGATGGCGCCTACCGTCGTACCATCCACCACCACCTGCGCCTGGGTAACCCGCTGCAGCAACCCGATCACGCCAGCCGTTCCGCGAACTGTCGTGTGGCACCGATCAGGGCATCGACAATCGCCGGCTCACCGGCGGAATGCCCGGCACCATCGATAATGTGCAGTTCCGCTTCCGGCCAGGCCCGATGCAAGTCCCAGGCCTGCTCCACAGGGCAAACCGTGTCATAGCGACCATGCACAATCACCGCCGGGATGTGGCGGATGCGATCGATGTCATTCAGGATCTGGTTGTCGGTTAGAAAACTGTTGTGCATGAAGTAATGGCACTCGATGCGCGCCATGCCCAGCGCACGGTGAGACTCGGCAAAATGCTCCGCAAGAGAGGGCTTGGGGAGTAGCGAGGAGGTGCGCCCTTCCCATACACACCAGGCCCTGGCCGCCATCAGCCGGTGTACCTCATCGTTGCCGGTCAACTGACGGTAATATGCCGAAACCAGGTCATCACGCTCGGTGGCCGGGATCGGCGCAAGGTAATCCTCCCAGTAGTCCGGAAACAGACGGGAGGCCCCCTCCTGATAGAACCAGCGAATATCCCGATCACGGCACAGAAAAATACCGCGCAGCACCATCCCTGATACCCGTTCCGGGTGGGCCTCGGCATATACCAACGCCAGAGTCGAACCCCAGGAACCGCCGAATACAAGCCAGCGTTCGATGCCCAGGGTGCTACGAATATGCTCGATATCCTGTACCAGCGCCTGGGTATGATTGCCCTCCAGTTCCGCGTGCGGGGTCGAGCGTCCACAGCCGCGCTGATCAAACAGGACAATACGATACCGTTCGGGATCGAAATATTGACGATGATAGGGTTCACACCCCCCGCCCGGACCGCCATGCAGAAACAGCACCGGTATACCGCCGGGGTTACCACACTCTTCCACGTACAATTCATGGGGTGGCTCTACCGCCAGGGTATGTCGAACGTAGGGATGGATTGGCGGATATAACATAGATCGGGTTTCCTCGGTGCAAGCACGGCCATGAGCGACGTGCGCATACGGATAGCAGGGCTACATGACAATACCATACCCGGAGAAAGAGAATAATTTCATGAATATCCAAGGGGTATAGGAAATATCATGCCGGCCGATACTCTTCTGGTCGCAGGACATGGAGTTGCGATGCCACACAAGGATGCACCGCATTTGACCGATATGTAAGGGGTTAACGCCATGCAACATGCCAACCAGAACGGCATTCTGCGTATGCTCATGGGCTGCGCCTTCCTGTACCTGCTCGGTTCGAGTCCCGCCTTCGCGGCACCCTGGCTGATCACCCACCTGCAGGGACATGCTGAAAGTCGGCCCACCACCACCGCCCAGTGGCAGACCCTGTCCCAGGGCCAACAACTCGATCCCCCATTCCAGCTGCGTACCCATGCCAAGAGCCGCATCGAACTGGCCGCAAACGGCGATGTGATCAAAGCCTCTCCCAATACGGAATTGTTTTTCCCCGCTCCCGCAACGCAGGAACCCGGAATCTTCACCCGTATTTTCCAGGCCGTGGGCGTGGCCCTCTACCAGGTCGAGCCACGCCCGGATCCACGCTTCGAAGTGACCACGCCACACCTGGTCAGCACGGTGAAAGGCACCCGGTTCGAAATCAGCGCCACGACGGACAAAACCGCTGTATCACTGATCAAGGGATTGCTGGCCGTTAACGCCACTGCAGGTGGTGAAACCCTGTTACTACGCCCCGGCCAGACCGCAGTGGTCGGAAACCAACAAACCACGATAGAACTGATCACACTGCAGCGCATCGGAACCGCCGGTATGACCGCAACCCTGGAGTCGTCTCCCGACAGCCTGTTTCAGCTCGAGCATTTTTCCTGGGCCGACCAGCTCGGCATTGTCACCAGCACTACCACGGCCCAGGAAGCGGTAGCCGGCCTCGACCTGGCAGCCATCATCCGCAATACCCCGACTGACATCCTTGATTCCCTGAGCGGTACCCAGTTGATCGAGACCACTGCCGGTATTGCATCCGGGTCACTGGCAACAGTCGGTAACACTGTAGGTAACAGCCTTGGTGACGTAGGTAACAGCCTTGGTGACGTAGGTAACAGCCTTGGTGACGTAGGTAACAGCC
>CBDUHN010000033.1:0-39139 GCA_965367295.1 uncultured Gammaproteobacteria bacterium
GAAAACCGCTCCGGCATCGCACAGCATCCCTGAAATGGAACTGAACCCGGGTAACACGCCGCCCGGTGTCATACCACCAGTCAGACACGGTCCGTGCCAGCACCAGCCAAACGGAAAATCCGCCCGGAAAACTCAATAACGCCAGGGAACAATGGTCACCAGACTCTAATCCGGATTTCGATGGACCTGCCTCATACGTGAAGCCCGGTACCCCCGGATTGCCGTCCCTTCTTCCGGGTCCCAAAGGGCGCAAGCACAGCCTGTTCCTGCGTACGATCGGGGATACAGGACACCTGGAGAAGTGCCGTCATCAACAGGACTGCGGCCATGACGATTTTTCATCGTTTTCATCTTCTCATCCTCCGAATCGATATGTGCCTGCGATAGGAGGGGGATCGACACCTAATTACACTCCCGTTGATCACCATCAATCTGGCCCAGAGCCTATCGGGGTATGATGGGTTTTGTTCAGTATCACGTCAGAAGAGGGATCGTCATGCGTTCACGCCTGTTGCGCTTTTGGCTGTCGATTTCACTTTCGCTATGGCTGCTGGCCGCCCAAGCCGACGTACTGGTACTGGTGCATGGATGGTCGGCCGATGCCGATACCTGGCTGCACAGCGGGGTGATGGCCGGACTGGAACGGCACGGCTGGCAGGATGCCGGCGTGGTGTCCGCCACACCGGCGGCGGGGATCGGATTTTTCCCGGCCCATGGTCATGCCGCCACCAACCGCGTCTACCGTGTGCAGTTACCGGCCGCAGCTCCCCTGGTCATCCAGGCCGCTCACCTGTTTGCGGAACTGGAATGGATTCGCGCCCAGAATCCCGACGCGGTCATGTCCCTCGCCGGCCATTCCGCCGGCGGCCTGGTGGCTCGCCTGGTGGCGATACGCCCGGGATCCCCACCGCTAACGGCTTTGATCACCATCGCCAGCCCCAACCTCGGCACCAGCCGTGCCCTGGAAGGGCTGGCAGTCGTCAATAACGAACCGTTTTTCTGCCCCGGACCTGGCATGGAGTTTCTGAAAACCATGGTGGGGGGTGACCGCTACCGCTATCTGCGGCATTCCCAGGGCGCGCTGGTGGACCTGGTACCGGTGGCGCCCGGCAGCCTGATCGACTGGCTCAACCATCAACCCCATCCCGACATGGCCTATCACGCCGTGGTACGGAATGGGCCGGTGTATGCGGGGGACGAACTGGTGCCGGCTGTCAGCCAGGATCTGAATCAGGTACCGGCGCTGGCGGGGCGTGTGCAACTCTACGTGACACCCACCGGGCATGCCCTGAATCCGGCCGACGGGGAACTGCTGGCGCGGATACTGGACAGGAATTGAGCAGGGAAATCCGCTGATGAACTACTCGTTGAGTATGAAACCGGTGCGGCGCTCACCCTCGGTGCTGTCCCGCACATCCATTACTTCAAAGGTGAAATGCAGGTATTTTCCAGCCCAGGGATGATTGCCATCCAGGGTAATGCCAACCTCATCCACCTGCACCACAGTGAAGGGTACCTCCTGACCATCGGGCAATTCCCCCATCAGCATATAGCCCGGCATCCAGGCTTCTTCCGGAATGGTTTCCCTGGGCTGCACGATCAGCTTGCCCGGGTCATGTTCGCCGTAACCCTCTTCGGGAGCCAACACCAGTTCCAGCCGGTCTCCACTGCGGGCGCCTGCCAGGGTCGCCTCGACCCGCGGGAACATACCATCGCTCCCGCCATGCAGGTATCGCAACTCATCCCCGTACTGAAGCAACTCCTGGCTTTGTTGCTCCCGCGCCCAGAAACGCAACCGCACCACCTTGCCCGGACCGACCGTGGCCGCATCCGTATCCATTGAAATCGGACTATTCACCTGGCAATTCACTGATCTACCTCGTCACTTTCCGCCACGCTGGCGGGTCAGTACGCAAGGTAGCGGCGACGACTGCACGATCTGGAATCCAGCATGGACTATGCTCATCAGGACCACGGCCATAATACTGACCTGTGTCAGCGAAAGGTCTGCGGGCCAGGCCTAGGATGGTCGGTGCAATTTCACCACTGTGGACGACCCGAGGAGGATAACAACATGGCAGAACTATTTTCGGAAGAATGGATGCAGGGTTTCATGGATCGCTGGAATGCCGACCCGGATCTGGCCGGTGCCCTGGAGCACATCGGCTTCAATTCCATCATCGGCTATGGTTTCGAGGACGAGGATCAGCCGCGCGGCATTATCAATGTAATGAACGGCCACGTGATCAATGCAGGCCCTTACCATGGGGAAACCCTGAACTGGGATCTGCGTGCCAGCCCCGATAACTGGAACAAATGGGCACAGAAGCCCCCGGGCATGATGGGGCTGGGGATGGCCTACACTTCCCGCAAACTCAAATTCAAGGTTGGGGACTATGGCGCCATGGTCAAGGATCCACGCATGGCCGCCCCCTTTGTGAAGAGTTTCAGCATCATGAGTTCCAGCTAAACCAGCCGGTCCACGATGACGAACCTGTACATGGGGCCAGGAACCCCATGTACAGCACTACCCCCCGTATAGCCTCAGCGCCGCACCGGTGCCACTCACCACCAGGACAATATTCGCCAGCAGCGCGGTGGCGGTTACCGCCAACGCACAGCTCAGTCTGGAATAGGATGTGCGCATCTTTACCCCCCTGTACCACATACAGTACGCCCGACGAATTCCCGGTGGACCACCACCGGTGCAGGAAGGCTAATGCAAGGGGAGTGCCACTTGGGTGATGAAGGGATAACCGCATGAATCGGCAGGCGATCCGCTCTTCCAGGAGAAACGGGAAGGCGGCCCCATGGAACCCCTATGGTGCAAGGTGCGGCGCACATGCCCCAGAGCGAGGCAGCTGCGCCGCAGGCACGACCTTATTGAGCGCGCGGCTTGCGAGCCGGCTTGGCCTTGGATTTCGGCTTGACCTTGGATTTCGGTTTGGACCTGGGTTTGAACCCGGCTTTCTCCTTCGCGTGCGGCCCGGCGGCGGCGCTGGCCGGCTTGGCCTTACCGCTACGCCGGGGCTTGTCCGCCGCCTTGCCCGGGTGACGGCTCACCGGCCGGTCGCCGGCATCCCCTCCCGCAAGCTTGCTGATGCGCAGGGGCCGCCCGGAAACCCAGGTGCTCTGCAGGGTGGCAAAGACATCGTCGGGCATACCAGCAGGCAGGTCCACGGTACTGAAGGTGTCCTGGATATCGATACGGCCAATGAACTGGCTGTCGAGCCCGGCCTCGTTGGCGATGGCGCCAACAATGTTACCCGGCTGCACCCCGTGGTCATGGCCGACCTCGATACGGAAGCGCTCCATATCCACATCGGGCTCTTCACGACGCTTGCGCTTGGCCGGCGGGCGCTCGCCCTGCTGCTCACTCCGGTCACGGCGCGGCTTCGCTTCAAATGTGCGTGGCTCCCGTTCCCGGGTGCGCGGCTTTTCCAGCAACAAGGGCTGGTCACCCTGCAGCAGAAGGGCCAGTGCAGCCGCAATCTCCATGGCTGGCACGTTGTGTTCCTGTTGAAATTGCTCGATCAGCTGATAGAAAAAGCCGATCTCCTCGGTTGCCAGGGTATCGCTGATACGCTGTTTGAATCGGGCGATACGCTGATCATTGATGATCTCCGTGGAGGGCAGCTCCATGGGTTCGATACGCTGGCGAGTCGCCTTTTCAATGGCGAACAACAGGCGTTTCTCCCGTGGTGCCACGAACAGGATGGCATCGCCCTTACGGCCGGCACGGCCGGTGCGACCGATACGGTGCACATAGGATTCGGTGTCGTAGGGAATATCGTAGTTGATGATATGGCTGATGCGCTCCACGTCCAGTCCGCGCGCCACCACGTCCGTAGCCACCAGGATATCGATCTTGCCGGTCTTCAGCCGATCGACGGTGCGCTCACGCTGCGCCTGGGTGATGTCACCACTCAGCGCTTCGGCGGCATAGCCGCGGGCCTGCAGTTTTTCGGACAGTTCCCCGGTGGCATTCTTGGTGCGCACGAAGATGATCATGCCATCAAAGGGTTCAACCTCGAGGATGCGGGTCAGGGCATCGAGTTTGTGGACACCGCTCACCATCCAGAAACGCTGGCGGATGAGGTCCGCGGTGGCACGTGCCTGCTTGATGGTGATCTCCGCAGGATCGTTCAGGTGCTGCTTGGCAATGCGCCGGATGACATCGGGCATGGTGGCTGAAAACAACGCCACCTGCCGTTGTGGCGGGGTCTGGCTCAGCACCCACTCCACATCATCGATGAAACCCATACGCAGCATTTCATCGGCCTCATCCAGCACCAGAGCCTGGAGGTCATCCAGATTCAGGGTGCCCTTGCGCATGTGATCCATGACCCGCCCCGGGGTGCCCACCACCACATGCGCGCCACGCTTGAGGGCGCGCAACTGGGTGCCGTAATCCTGGCCACCATAGATGGGCAGCACATGAAAGCCCTTCATATGCGCCGCATAGCGCTGAAAGGCCTCGGCCACCTGAATGGCCAGCTCACGGGTCGGTGCCAACACCAGCACCTGGGTCTTGTGATTGCGCAGATCGACGCGCGCCAGTAGCGGCAAGGCAAAGGCTGCCGTCTTGCCGGTTCCGGTCTGGGCCTGACCCACCATATCCCGGCCGGTCAACAACACCGGAATGGTCTGGGCCTGAATGGGCGACGGGGTTTCATACCCGACATCATCGAGCGCCTTGAGGAGCGGCTCACCAAGGGACATATCACGGAAGGCCGTTACCGGGGCGGAATCAAGGGACATGCAAAATACCTGCTGGAATTGATGGATGGGCCGCGCTGTAAAACCCTGGTGGGTGCAGGGTGAGCCCTGGGAAAGACCGCGCAGTATAGCGCGTTTTCATGCTACTTTGCATCCTTTGTGTTATAGACCGTATTTCAAGGAACGCCAGTATGCAGATCTGGGTTGACGCCGACGCCTGCCCCAACATCATCAAGGACATCCTGTTCCGTGCCGCCGAACGGGTACAGATTCCACTGACCCTGGTGGCCAATCATTTCCTGCGTACCCCGCCCTCGCCCCTGATCAAGTCCATCCAGGTGCCGGCGGGATTTGACGTGGCCGACAATTACATCGCCGAACAGAGCCACCGCGGCGACCTGGTGATTACGGCGGACATCCCGCTGGCCGCAGCCGTGGTCGAAAAAGGGGTCCACGCCCTGAATCCCCGGGGCGAGTTCTACACCGAGGACAATATTCGCGAACGACTCAACATCCGCGACTTCATGGAGGAACTGCGCAGTACCGGCCAGATCAGTGGCGGCCCGCCCAGCATCAGCCAGACCGAGCGGCGCCAGTTCGCCAATGAACTGGACCGGTTTCTGGCCCGTCACCATTCGCATCGGCCATAACAGGGTCTATAGTGGTGTTCGGGGATCAAAAGAATTCAAATACTCAGTTGAACGGACGCAAACGGAATTCCTTCGTATTCGCACTCAGCCTGCTGGTCGGCGCAGCGGTACTGGCATTTGATCTCTACGCGCCATTCAATACCGCCTCCGCAGTTCCCTATGTGGCTCTGGTCCTCATCGGCCTGATCCAGTGCCAGCCGGCCGGGGTCCTGTTGCTGGCCCTGGCCGGCACCCTGTTGACGGCCGCCGGCTTCTATCTCTCGGGACAGCCCCCGATACTCCACGTGGAATTGATCAATCGTGGTCTGGCATTGTTCGCCATCTGGGTGACGGCACTGGTTTCCTATCGCCACCTCAAGACCCTGGCGGAACTGCAACCGCTGGCGATGACCGATCAGCTGACCGGGCTCTACAACCGCCACCACTTCACTTCCGCAGGCACCAAACTGCTGCAGCTCTGGCAACGCCACAAGACCTCCTTCTGCCTGATCCTGTTCGACGTGGATGACTTCAAGCGGGTCAACGACCACTATGGACATCCGGCCGGCGACTACGCCCTGCAGTCCATCGCCGACATCAGCCTCCACCTGGTGCGGGAGATCGACACCGTGGCCCGAATCGGCGGTGAGGAATTCGCCATCCTGCTGCCCGCCACCGACCTGGCCGGCGCCCTGCAAACCGCAGAACGACTGCGCCGGCATGTGGAGGTCTGCACCTTCCAGTTCGAGGAAACCCGCTTCAACCTCACCATCAGCCTGGGAGTCGCGGAACTGGATGCCAGCCTGTCCGGCATGCCGGCCCTCATCAAGGCGGCTGACCAGGCCCTGTACCGCGCCAAGGCCGCAGGACGAAATTGTACGCTGGCGGCGGTCGGCACATGACCCTGACACCAACCGCAACGCTGGCACGGAATTGACTACTGAGCGCAGGCACCTGCTTTGCTATGCTTGCCGACAGCACCCCATGCCGCCCGAAACCAACACGAGACCTCAGCTTGGATAGCGAAGACCCACAGTTGCAGATGGCCATCTCTGCTATCGAAGCCGGGGATTTCAAGGCCTCTTTCGCATTGGTGGAAAAACTGGCCGGGGCCGGGGACGCCCTGGCGCAGCACTTTCTCGGCTGGCATTACCACAAGGGCCTGGGCGTTCAACAGGACGATGTCCAGGCCGCCTACTGGTGGCACAAGGCAGCCGACATGGGGATCGGCGAGGCCCAGCAGGGCCTCGGCTGGGCCTATGAACACGGCCGCGGTGTGCCCCGTGACCTGGTGGAGGCCTATCACTGGTACAGCGAGGCGGTACGTAATGGTGATGTCGAGGCGCGGGAAAATCTCTCCGCACTTTCCGGCAAACTATCCCCCGAACAGATCAGGCAGGCAGAAGGGGTGTAGGCTCGCGGCGGCCAGCGGCATGCACGCAAGACAGCATGGTCTTCACAGCAACGCCTGAAAAAAAGTCGTACCGAACTCGATGCTCTGTTCGAGATTCAGAATACTGACCGGCACCTCCCACTTCGCCGCCCAGTCCGCCGCCGTCCGGGCATCCCGCAAAAACACCATCTCCATACACAGACTATGGGCCGCACACTGATCCGGTGACTGCCAACGCACCCCGGTATGAATCCCCCGTCCTGGATCCGCGGACACCAGCACTTTGCCCCGCTGATGAATGCGTATCGCTTCACCGGTCATCCGGCAGCTGGAATCAATACGTACTTCGGTATCAAACATCGGCGCGATGGCCAGCGCATCGATGGCACACATGGCATAGATCTCATGCCCGTGCAGCTGAATCCGGTGCCGGGTAGGCTCAAGCGTCATGGGATAGGCACCGGTCGGTTGCCCCGTGGCATTCAGCACGATCAGGTCCTCGTGCGCCAGCATCGCCAGCGCGGACAGCAGATCCCCCTGGGTCAGCAGCGGCTGCAGTTCAGCCGGCTCCGGCATCCGGCCCTGCTCCGCCAGTGTCCACAGAATCCGGCGATGCATCACGACCAGCTCCGGTATCAGTGCGGACTGGCGTTCCGCCAGTGGCAGCACCCGATCCAGCTGCGTTAATGCTTCATACACATCGCGATCCATACCCTTCCCCTGCACACTGCCGACTTGATCATAAACATAGCCGTATCCCTTCCCCATGACCCGCATCAAGCAGGCAGCCTTCAGGCAGGGGCCTCCTGTCGATCTGTGCCGATGATCACATTTTCGCCATTCATATCGCTTGCCCGGCACTCTCGATTCCTGAAAAATGGCCGAAACAGTCCCCAACGGATTCCGGTCCGGAACAACCTATCCACCGTATTACACGACAGGGAACCAGTAGATGATGGCACCCAGCACACTGATCGGCCACCTTACGGACATTCAGGGACAAAGCTTCACCGCCCGCCTGAGCGGCCCCGCTGGCCCCCAGGGGCATACCCTGACCGTGGACGGGGAACAGGTGCTGATTGGCCAGCTCTCCTCGCATGTGTCCATACGCCAGGGCGACATCCACATCCTGGCCATTGTGACGCGAATGCAGGCGATCAGCGAACCGGGGGCCTGCGCCGACGACAGCAGTTGCCGTCTGCTGCAGCTGCTGCCGCTGGGTGAGGTGGACACACAGGGCGAATTCCAGCGCGGCGTGCGCCACTTCCCTTCGGTGGGTGCCGAGGTGCATGCCGTGGGCAGCAGCCAGGTGCGAACGGTATTCGAGAAATACCGCGACCAGCAATTCAGCCTCGGTCACCTGCATACCCATCCGGACCTCGATGTCTGCCTGGACCCCACCCGCATGTTCGGGCGCCACTTCGCCATCCTCGGCCAGTCCGGCTCCGGCAAGTCATGGACTGTGGCCAGCCTGTTGCAGCGCACCGTAAAGGTGATGCCCAAGGCCCATGTGATCCTGCTGGACCTGCACGGCGAATACTGCTGGCGCGACAACGCCGGCAAGCTGCAGTCCGCCTTTGATCCGGCCATCATGCATTACGTCGATGCCCGCAAGCTGGAGATTCCCTACTGGCTGATGACCTACGCGGAACTGATCGACCTGCTGATTGATCGCGACGATCCCAATGCATCCACCCAGATCGCCCTGCTGCGCGAGACCATTCGCGATCTCAAGAAAAAGGCCAACCCGGAACTGTTCGCCCAGGGCATGTCCATCGACTCGCCGGTGTATTTCTCGCTGGCGGAGATGTACCAGTATTTCAAGGCCGCCAACTCGCAGAAAAGTGACTTCGGCAAGGCCAAGGGTCCACTGTATGGGCAGTTCGATGAATTCCTGGTGAAGCTGCAAAGTCGTTTCAACGACAGCCGCTACGACTTCCTGCTGAAACCGAAGATCCGCACCAGCTCCAACAGCCTGGCCGGTCTGCTGCGGGAGTTCGTCGGCCTCGGCGGTGAAAAACGCCAGATCACCGTCATCGATCTCAGCGCCATCCCCTTTGACGTGCGACCGACCATCTCCGCCCAGATCGGCCGACTGGCCTTTGAATTCAATTACTGGAATCCACGTTACCAGGAATTCCCCCTGCTGCTGGTCTGCGAGGAAGCGCATACCTACATCCCCCGCGCCTCCGGTACCCAGTACGAGGGCACCCGCCTGTCCATGGAACGCATCGCCAAGGAAGGTCGCAAATACGGCGTATCCCTGGGTGTGGTCAGCCAGCGGCCACATGAGCTGTCGGAAACCGTATTGTCACAATGCGGCACCTTCCTGTGCATGCGCATGACCAATCCCGATGACCAGCGCTATATCCGCGACCTGGTGCCGGAAGGGGAACGGGACCTGATCGATATTCTGGCGGCGCTGGGCCGCGGCGAGGTAATGGCCCTGGGCGAGGCCGTACCACTGGCGACCCGTTTTCAGTTCCGCCGCCCGGAACCGGCGCCGCGCAGCGAGGATGTGGATTTCTACCGGCACTGGCGCAGCGGCCCCGATGACCTGGATGTGGATGAAATCATCAACCGCTGGCGGTTGCAGCGCAGGTGAACCGGTGAACTCCATTCCACAGGGATGCCCCGAAACCTACTTTCCCGCCAGCCCCACCACCAGCTGCACCACGCCCCAGATACTGAGAATGAACAGCACCGTGGCCACCAGTCCCACCACAATGTAGTGACTGAAACGCCCCTTGGTGAAGTCTTCCTGGTGCTTGCTACTGCTCTGAACCCCGAAAAAACTTGCCAGCACGCTGCCTACTACCTTGCCCAGTGAAGGGGTTTCCTCCCCTCGACCTGCTGAATCTGCCATAACGCCTCCCTATGTGATTTTGAGCCATTCTACCCGGCCAGATCAGTAACGGTACACCGCTCGGGACTCACACGCACCCGTCACAGAGATATTGCCACCGGAATGTACCTTAAGTTCTGTAAGCCAACGCCGATACTTGGCCTCGACATGCAATAGAAAAGTCGATGCCTGCTGTCAGGCGGGCTGAATTGCAGTAATTTTTTGCGGCCGCACGGAAGCCCGCAGAAACGGCATTGTGCCGTTTGTTGTATAAGGCTTAAGGGGGCCCGGAATGTCATCGGTACTGATTCTGGATCAGGACGCTCAGCGTGCGTCCCTGTTATCTGATCTTATACACTCCATCGACGAGCACCTGACCATCGAGGTATTCCAGAAAGCCGAAGCCGGCCTTTCCTGGCTCTACTGGCATGGCGCCGATATGGTGATTGCCGATATCCAGCTGAAGGATATCGACGACCACGTACTGATCCAGCGCGTACGCGACATGCCCTCCGGTAGCGAACTGCCCCTGCTGATGCTGACCGAACAGGACGATCATCAGGGTCGCCAGCGCATACTCGAGGCGGGCGCCACCGATTTTCTTGCCAAGCCCATCGATCGTCACGAATGCCAGGCCCGTTGCCGAAATCTGCTCACCCAGCGCAGCCAGGCCAACATCATCCGCGAACGTGCCCGCTGGCTGGAAAAACGCGTTGCAGAGGCCACCACCGAAGTCCGCGTGCGGGAACATGAAACCCTGTTGCGACTGGCCAAGGCCGGCGAATACCGCGACGAGGAAACCGGCAACCACATTATCCGCATGGCCAAGTTCTCGCGCCTCATCGCCGAGAAAATGGGGCTGGACCGGGAGGAATGCGAATGCATCGAACTGGCCGCCCCCATGCATGATATCGGCAAAATCGGTATACCCGACCAGATCCTGCTGAAGCCCGGCAAGCTGTCGGTCGATGAAATGAATATAATGAAGGGGCATACCCGCATCGGCTACGAGATCCTCAAGGACAGCCCTTCCCAGTATCTGCAGATGGGTGCCGTGATCGCCCTCAACCACCATGAGAAATTCAACGGCACCGGTTATCCCCATGGCCTGGCCGGCGAGGAAATCCCACTGCATGCCCGTATCGTCGCCATCGCCGATGCCTACGATGCCCTGACTTCAGAGCGCCCGTACAAATCGGTATGGAGTGTGGAACAGGCGGTGCATTACCTGAACGCCCAGAAAGGCATGCACTTCGACCCCCAGTGCCTGGAGGCCTTCAATTCCCAGCTCGACCGGGTGCTCAGGATCCAGCACATGCTGGAGGACAAGCCTAACCTGCACAAGCACCATTACCAGGGCTGAACGGCTCCCTGCTGTTCATTGACTCCCCATTAGAACCCGGTACATAGGGAGCGCAATTTCGCTACACTAGGTGCCATGAGCGCATTCCAGAACACCCGTGACTTCCACCATGACCAGGCCGGCGGCCTGGGTATCCTGATCACCAACCTCGGCACGCCCGACGCCCCTACACCGGCTGCCCTGCGCCGTTATCTCGCGGAATTCCTCTGGGACCCGCGGGTGGTGGAGATGCCCCGTCCCCTCTGGTGGCTCATCCTGCATGGCGTCATTCTGCGCATTCGACCCAGCCGGGCCGCGCGCGCCTACCAGACGGTATGGAGCGAAGCCGGCTCCCCACTGCTGCAGATCTCCCGGCAACAGGAAGCCGCCCTGCGCGCCCAGTTGCAACATGCGATACCCGGCACGGTGCATGTGGCGCTGGGCATGCGCTATGGCACCCCTTCCATCGAAAGCGCTCTGGAGGAGCTGCGCGCGGCCGGTGCCCGACGTATTCTGGTGCTGCCCCTGTATCCCCAGTATTCCGCCACCACCAGCGCCTCCACCCTCGATGCGGTAAGCGCTGTGCTGCAGCGCTGGCGCTGGGTGCCGGACCTGCGCTTCGTGTCCCACTATCACGACGATCCCGCTTACATCGCCGCGCTGGCCAATAGCATTCGCGAACATCGAACCCGACATGGCAGTGCCGATCGCCTGCTGTTTTCCTTTCACGGCATTCCCAAACGTTACCTGCTGAACGGCGACCCTTATCATTGCGAATGTCACAAAACCGCGCGCCTGGTGGCCGAGGCGCTGGAGCTCGGCGCCGAAGATCATCAGGTGGTGTTCCAGTCCCGCTTTGGCCGCGAGGAATGGCTCCAGCCATACTGCGACAAGACCCTGATGGCACTCCCCAAACAGGGCGTCAAATCGGTACAGGTGGTCTGTCCCGGCTTTTCCGCCGACTGCCTTGAAACCCTGGAGGAAATAGCCGAACAGAACCGCGAGCTGTTTCTCAAGGCCGGTGGCGAACGCTTTGAATACATCCCCGCCCTCAATAGCCGCGAGGATCACATCACCGCCCTCACCCGCCTGATCCAGCGCCACGCCCAGGGCTGGCCCGAGGTTGATCCCGACTGGGACGCGGCCGAAGACGCACGCCAGCGCCAGGAAACCCAGGCCCGGGCCCGGGCCCTCGGTGCAAACTAGTGCCATGACGTCGCGGACGCCACGGCCCCGCATCGGTGTCAGCAGCTGCCTGATCGGTGAACCGGTTCGATTCGACGGCAATCACAAGCTGGACCGTTTCATCCGCGACGAACTGGCAGAGGTATTTGAGCTGGTGCCCACCTGCCCCGAGGTGGCCATTGGTCTCGGTACCCCGCGCCCGCCGATCCGGCTGGTACAGACCGAGGACGGGATACGGGCGCAGGGCGTCCGGGATGCTGCATTGGACGTGACCAACCCGCTCAGTGACTACGGCCGGCGGCGCGCCCGCGAACTGGGCGACCTGGTCGGGTATGTCTTCAAGGCCCGCTCGCCGAGTTGCGGGCTGTTCGGTACCCCCGTCTACTCCACCGGCCGCAAACCCCTCAAACGCAGCGGCCTGTATGCCAACGCCATCCAGTCCGCCCTGCCGCTGCTGCCGGTCGAGGAAGAAGGTCGCCTGCGGGATACCGGCCTGCGCGACAATTTCCTGGAACGGGTATTCGCCTACCAGCGCTGGCGGGAACACATGGCCGATGGTGTCACCCTGTCGAAGCTGGTGACGTTTCACAGCCAACACAAGCTCAGTCTCATGGCCCATGGCCCGGTGCATGTGACCGAGTTGGGCCGCCTGGTGGCCCAGACCGAAGATCTGCGTCCGAAGCAACTGGGCGAACGCTACCTGAGCCGCTTTCTGCATGCCCTGCATTTCCAGGCCACCGCCAAGCGGCACACCAATGTATTGCACCATGTCATGGGCTATCTGAAAAAATCCATTTCGCCCCTGGATAAACAGGAGTTACTCGACTGTATCGAACAGTACCGCATTGGCCAGCTACCCCGCATCGCCCCCCTGACCCTCCTGCGCCATCACTTTCGGCATCATCCAAATCCCTATATCGCACAGCAGCATTACCTGTACCCGGCACCGGAGGAGGCACGGCTGCGCAGCCCCCTGTAGAGCCGCCCGCTACCGGTCCAAAACCAGCCATACCCATTGCCGGCGATTTTCACTAGGATAGTGATCCAAAGCAGTTCTTCGCAGGCCCACAAAACGCTACAGTATTCCGTACCACCTGACGGAGACAATGTATGGCGCAAGAAGACGCAATACCTGAACCGACGGCCATCGGCACTATCACCGAAGTGCATGGTCCGGTGGTGGTGGCCCGTTGCACCCCCCTGCCGCCATTGCGTCAGGCACTGCGTGCGCAGGTGAACGGAGAGACCTTCCGTTTCGAGGTGCACCAGCACCTCGATCAGCATCGGGTGCGCGCCATCACCCTGCATCGCAGTACCGGCCTGCGCCGCGGCCTGCCGATCTATGACGAGGGTGCACCGCTGCATGTGCCGGTCTCGGATGACTGCCTGGGACGCATGCTCAATGTCTTTGGCGAACCCATCGACGATGCGCCGGTCTGCCCCGCCAGTCATTGCGCCAATATCCATCGTCCCCCTACCCCCCTGCACGAGGCGCGCGCCGGCAACGAGATTCTCGCCACCGGCATCAAGGTCATCGACCTGTTGTGTCCTTTTGTGCGGGGCGGAAAAACCGGTCTGTTCGGCGGTGCCGGACTGGGCAAGACCGTGCTCATCATGGAATTCATGCAGGCGATCACCGCCCTGCACAGCGGGGTCTCCGTGTTCGCCGGGGTGGGCGAACGCATCCGCGAAGGCCATGAGCTCTGGCATGAAATGCGCAAGGCCGGGGTCATGCCGCAGTCGGTGCTGGTATTCGGCGAGATGGATGAATCACCGGGTATCCGCTTTCGCACCGGCCTGACGGCACTCACCTACGCAGAATACCTGCGCGACAGTATGGGCAAGGAAGTGTTGTTCGTAATCGACAATGTGTTCCGCTTCGTGCAGGCCGGAAGTGAAATCTCCAGCCTGCTCGGCCGCATGCCGGCGACCGTGGGCTACCAGCCCACCCTGGGTACCGAAGTCGCCGAGATCGAGGACCGCATCGCCTCCACGGAACGAGGCGCCATTACCTCGGTGCAAGCCGTCTATGTACCAGCCGACGATCTCACCGACCCCGCCGTCAGCACCATTCTCGGTCACCTCGATACCAGTGTGATCCTGTCGCGCAACCAGGCCGGCCATGGCATCTACCCGGCCGTGGACCCCCTGCTGTCCAGCAGCAAGCTGATGGACCGTCACAGCCTGGGCGACCGCCATTACCAGGTCGCCAGTGCGGTACGCGAACACCTGGCACGCTACCATGAACTGGAAGACATCATCGCCATGCTGGGCATCGAGGAACTGTCGGAACAGGATCGCCAGGTGGTACTGCGTGCCCGCCGGCTGCAGCGTTACCTCACCCAGCCCTTCCATGTCACGGCCGACCACAGTGGAATCGCCGGTGTGTCCGTGCCACTGGAACAGACCCTGACCGACTGTGAAGCATTCCTGCGCGGCGACTACGACCAGCTTCCGGAAGAACGTTGTTACATGCAGGGCAGCATGGCCGGGGTTCAGCCATGAAGAACGGTATGCGTTTTCATCTGCGCAGCGCCACCGAGCAGCAAACCATCGACCACCTGCGCTCCTTCGTCGGCGAGGATGACAGTGGCCGCTTCGGCATCCTTGCGGGTCACGAACGCTTCATGACCACCCTGGTGTTCGGCCTGTGCCGGTTTCAAGTGACTGGACAACCCTGGCAGTACCTCGCCGTGCCCGGAGGCGCACTGTATATCCAGGACGACGAACTTTTCCTCACCACCCGCCGCTTCCTTATCGACGACGACTATCAGGCTATCAGCGAAAAGCTGGAACAACAGCTGTTCCAGGAAGAGGAACATCTGCGCGGGCTGAAAGATAACCTGCGGCATATGGAAGAACACATGTTCCGGCGGTTATGGCAACTACGACGCCAGGAGGGCTTCGGCAATGGGTGACCGGGAACGGTTGCGCAAGCAGGTGGAACACCAGGCCGAGCGCATGCGTCAGGCGGAAAAGGACAAACCCGGCCTGCTGGCACAGACACGCCTGCTCGGCACCCTGGGGCTGGTCCTGGTGCTGCCGGTGCTGGGCGGCGCCTATCTCGGTCACTGGCTCGACAGCCATGTCGGTGCACAAACCACGTACTGGACCCCGACACTGCTGTTCCTGGGCCTGTTGTTCGGTATCTTCAATGCCTACTGGCTGATTCGCGAGGACTGAACATGGACATCGACATCCTCAGCCAGACACCGTTGTTCAGCATCGGTCCACTCCAGATCACCGCCACGGTGATCACCACCTGGGGCATCATGTTGCTGCTCGGCATGGCCTCCTGGTTGCTCACCCGCCGCTTTGGTGACGACCCGGACCAGTTGCAGACGGCTATCGAGGGCATCATGGAAGTCATTGCGGACAGCATCGAGAACCTGCTGCCGCAATTGCATCGCCAGGTATTGCCGCTGGTCGCCACCCTGTGGATCTTCCTGGTGCTCGCCAACCTCACCGGTGTGGTGCCCAGCCTGCATTCGCCGACCCGCGACCTGTCCGCTACCGCTGCCTTCGCGGTGCTGGTATTCCTGTCGGTGCACTGGTTCGGCATTCGCAGCCAGGGACTCGGCAACTACCTGCGCCACTACCTGCACCCCACCCCGTTCCTGTTGCCGTTTCACCTGGTCAGTGAACTGACGCGCACCCTGGCCCTGGCGATCCGCCTGTTCGGCAACATGATGAGCCTGGAGCTCACCGCCCTGCTGATCCTGATGGTGGCCGGTTTCCTGGCCCCGGTACCCATTCTCATGCTGCACATTGTCGAGGCCCTGGTGCAGGCCTACATCTTCGGCATGCTGGCACTGATCTACATCGCCGGTGGCATCTCGGCACAGGCCGGTACCCGGCAAGATGCGTAACCGCCACTGCCTCTGCCGGTCGGACAGGGTATTGATACCGCAGGGTATCCCTGCACCATCAAACAACACATCACCCACAAGGAGCGCTTCATGAATGACCTGAGCTGGTTTGCCATTGTTTCCACCGCCGCCGGTGCCATCGCCATTTCGCTCGGCGTCATGCTGCCGGCGGCGGCCATGGGCAAGGCCATCGCCGCCGCCCTGGACGCCCTGGCACGACAACCGGAGGCAGAGAAATCCATCACCCGCACCCTGTTCATAGGCCTCGCCATGATCGAATCCCTGGCCATCTACTGCCTGGTGATCGTACTCATCGTGCTGTTCCGCAATCCGCTGCTTGAATTATTCACTCACTGATCGAACCACAAACAGGAGCGCGACCGTGGAACTCAACTGGTCCACCTTTGCATTGGAACTGATCAACTTCCTGGTGTTGATCTGGATCCTGAAACGCTTTCTCTATAAACCGGTACTGGCCGGCATTGATCGGCGCCGTGCCCGCGTCGAAAAAATCCTCCAGGATGCCCAGGCGCTGGAACAGACTGCCAATGACCGCAAGCAGGAATACCAGCGGCGCCTGCAGCAATGGGAACAGCAACAGATCGACGCGCACCATCAGCTGGAGCAGGAAATGGAGACCGAGCGCCAGCGGCTGCAGGCTGGCCTGCATGCCACCATCGAGAAAGAACGGGAGCGGGAACAGGCCTTGCTGGAACACGCCCACGAAGAACACCGGCGACAACAGGAGCGCCAGGCACTGACGCAGGGAGCCCGTTTTACCACCCGCCTGCTGGGCCGGCTGGCATCACCTGAGCTGGAACAACGACTGCTCACCATGGCCCTGGAGGATCTCGCCGCCATGCCGGAGACCCGGCGGGGGGAAATCTGTGCTGGCCTCGATGGCGACACCAGACCCATCGTCGTCAGCAGCGCCCATGCCCTTTCCCCACCGCAACGCGACCAGTTGCAGCAGGCCCTCGCGCGCTGTCTGCAATGCCCGTTGCCCGAATGGCAGTTTACCGAGGATGCCACGTTACTGGCGGGCATCCGGATTCAGCTGGGGGCCTGGGTGTTGCGCGCCAACCTGCAGGATGAACTGCGCTTCTTCAGCGAGTGTGGCGATGTCTGAGCGCCCATCACCACTGCAGGAACAGCATGACTGGCTGACCGATTACCAGCCCGGCCTGCGGGTAGAGGAGCAGGGCCGGGTGGATTCCGTGGGCGACGGAATCGCCTGGCTCACCGGACTGCCCTCGGCGGGAATGGATGAGGTGCTCGAATTCGAGGATGGCAGCCGGGCCATGGTGTTTGATCTATCCGAGTACCAGCTGGGCGCCATCCTGCTACACCAGACCGAACGCCTGACGGCCGGCACCAGTGCCTGTCCCACCCGGCAGCCACTCAGCATCCCGGTCGGTGACAGCCTGCTGGGCCGCGTGATCGACCCACTCGGCACCCCCCTGGATGGCAAGGCCGATTTTGCCGGCGCCAGGCAGCGCCACATCGATACGCTGTCCCCGCCCATCATGGCCCGCGACTTCGTGGAGCAACCGCTGTACACGGGTATCAAGATCATCGACACCATGGTCCCCATCGGCAAGGGACAGCGCCAGTTGATCATCGGCGACACGGGCCTGGGTCGCAGCTCCATTGCCCTGGATACGATTCTCAATCAACACGACAAAAACGTACGCTGTGTGTATGTGCTGATCCGCCAGAAGCGTTCCACGGTACTGCAGACCATTCAGACCCTGGAGGATGCCGGTGCCCTCGCCTACACCACCATCGTGGTGGCCGAAGCCAGCGCATTACCCGGCCTGCAGTATCTTGCCCCCTTTGCCGGCTGCAGCATCGCCGAGGAATGGATGGCACAGGGCCAGGATACGCTGGTGGTCTATGACGATCTCAGCAGCCATGCCATTGCCTATCGTGAACTGTCCTTGCTGCTACGCCGGCCACCGGGCCGCGAGGCCTATCCCGGCGATATCTTTTTCCTGCATGCCCGGCTGCTGGAGCGGGCCACCCGCCTGTCCCCGGAACAGGGCGGCGGCAGCATGACGGCACTGCCTATCGTGGAGACCCAGCAGGGCGAGATCGCCGCGTATATTCCCACCAACCTCATTTCCATCACCGATGGCCAGATCTACCTGGATCAGCCATTGTTCGCCTCCGGTTTCCATCCGGCCATCGATGTCGGACGTTCCGTATCCCGCATCGGCGGCAAGGCCCAGCACCCGCGTATCAAGGCCGAAGCCGGCCGCATGAAACTGGACTACCTGCAGTTTCTGGAACTGGAGGTATTCACCCGTTTCGGCGCCAAACTGGAAGCCAGCATGGAGACCCGTATTCACCGTGGCCGTATCCTGCGTGAACTGCTGAAACAGGACCGGCTCAGCCCGGTAACCGCGACCTTCCAGCTCGCCTGGCTGACCGCTTTCAACCAGGGATTATTCGATGACTGCCCGCTGGGTGAAATCACGGCCTGCCTGCAGCAGCTGGACACCACCCTGGAAACGGCTTCGCTGACACTCGACGACCATCCTGAACAGGTCCGCGCCTTCCTGCAGCACAACCTGAAGTTACCCAGGAAACCCCGGCCATGAGCCGCCATCAGGCCGGACTGCGCCGCCTGTCCTCGCTGGGGGAACTGCACAGCATCCTCTCCAGCATGAAAACCCTGGCCATGCTGGAGACTCACAAGCTGACACATTTCCAGAGCGCCCAGGCCCGTGTGGTGGAAACCCTGGAAACCATGGCCGGCGATTTCCTGCAACATTACCCCGAGCAGCTGCCACCGGCCGATCTCCACCACCACTGTTATGTGTTGCTGGGTTCAGAGCGTGGGTTCTGCGGCGACTTCAACGAAGCGATACTGGAATATTTCGAAACGGTCATTGCGCAATCCAGCACCCACGAAAACCTGCTGGTCACCGTGGGACATCGCCTCAATACCCGCCTGGCATCCGACCCACGCGTGCAGGCACAACTGCCCGGACCCTCCGTCGCGGAAGAAATCGAACCACTACTGCCGGAACTGCTCACCATCCTCACCCGGCTGCAACACTGCCACCACGGTTGCGCCATCCATGTCATCCTGCAGAGCGGGCAAGGACGCCAGGTGACCCAGCTGGAGGTCATCCCCCCATTCCAGCATTTATCAAACACCGGCGCACGAAGCCGCCCACCACCACTCCTGAACCTGTCCCCTTCGGTGTTCTTCGAACAACTGGTGCATCAGTATCTATTCGCGGTACTGCACGCCTGTTTCTATACCTCCCTCAGCGCAGAGAACCATCGACGCATGGAACACCTGGAAGGCGCCACCCAGCACCTGGAGCGCAAAACCGAAAAACTGCGGCTCCATTACCAATACCTGCGCCAGGAGGAGATCACCGAAGAAATCGAGGAAATACTGCTCGGCGCAGAATCGCTGCGCCCGGCAGGCTGAGATCCGAATCATGCCGGCATGGATACATAAGCTCTCTCGTATCGCGCCCATGCTGCTGCGCCTGATACTCGCCTCGGGGTTGTGCCTGCCAGCACTGCCGGCATGGGCGGAAATACAGTTCGTGCTGCCGAAATACCACCTCACCGCCGATGAACTGGCGATCGTCATCAACGAGGCCGACCCGCTGAGTGTGCGCATCGGCGAGTATTATCGCCGCGCGCGCGGCATTCCCGAACAGAACCTGATTCGCGTGGATTTCCGGCCTGGCGCCAGCGTCATGTCCAGGGAACAGTTTCAGGTACTCAAGGAGGCCGTGGATGCACAGACCCCGTCATCGGTCCAGGCCTTCGCACTGACCTGGGTGCGGCCCTACCGGGTTGACTGCCAGTCCATCACCACCGCCTTTACCATGGGTTTCGATGAGCGCTACTGCGCCGCCAAACGCTGTGATCTGACGCACAACAGCCCCTACTTCAATTACCCGGGCAGCCGCCCCTACCAGGATCTTGGCATCCGCCCCACCATGGTGATCGCCGCCACCAGCTTCCCGCAGGCGAAGGCGCTCATCGACCGTGGCATCGCCGCCGATGACAGCCACCCCCCCGGCACCGCCTACCTGGTCAGCACGGCAGACCGGGCCCGCAATGTGCGCCACCGGCTGTACCCGCAGGTGGAGAAATGGCTGGGGAACCAGTTGTCGATCCGGATCGTGGATGCACCCCAGGGCATACGGGACCGGGACGATGTACTGTTCTACTTCACTGGTGTGATACGCGTGCCCTACCTGGACAGCCTGCAATTCCGCCCCGGTGCCATGGCCGACCACCTGACCTCGGCGGGCGGAAAAATGCCCGAAAGCGGCCAGATGAGTGTACTCAGCTGGCTGGAAGCAGGCGCCACCGGCAGTTACGGCACGGTGCTGGAGCCCTGTAATCATCTCCAGAAATTCCCCAATCCCGGCATTGCCATACAGCATTACTTGTCCGGCGAAACCCTGATCGAGGCCTACTGGAAAAGCGTGCAGCAGCCCGGCGAGGGCGTATTCGTAGGAGAGCCCCTGGCGCGCCCCTTTGGTGGACAGGAGACCCTGTCGGACGGCAAGGACACCCTGCTGCGCACCCGCAGCCTGAAACCCGGACGCTACGCGGTGCTCTATTCCCGCAGCCCCATCGGCCCCTACCGGCCACTGCAACAGTCGCTGACCGTACCATTCGGGGCCCAGGAACTGCGTTTCCGCAATCTCCAGGACGGCAGCTACCGGCTGGTGCCGCTGTCCGGATTACCGGCCCCAGGCGCCACACCATAGCAGCACACATCGACCCCGGATTCGTCTATACTGAACATCGGGTTCTGCCTGCCGGCCACTATCCATACCTACAATAAACGCCATGACCTCAATAGAGGAAGACGCATGACACCGACTCGCTGCCAGAAATACATCGATGCCATTTCCAGGGCCGGCAATGTAGAGGATATCCACGACGTCTGCGCCGATCTCTGTGAAGAATCCGAGTTCGAACAATTCATCTATGCCGCCAGCGTACCCACCTCCTTTGTAAAACCCTCGCTGATCATTATCAGTGGCTACTCCAAGGAATGGCGCGACCATTACAACGACCAGCATTACATGGGGGTGGATCCCACTGTCGCCTACTGCGCCCGCAACATTATCCCCCTGAACTGGATGAATCTGCAGGGTGACCCACCCAGGGACCCGCAATTGCAGCGCTTCCTGAGTGAAGCCCAGGATTTCGGTCTCAACAGCGGTGTCAGTTTCCCCATCCATACCGCGCAGGGTGATTCCGCCATGTTCAGCTTCGCCAGTTCCGACCACCACAAAAAAACCCAGTCACGCATCATCACAGCCATGCCTTTCGGACAGCTGTTCACTGCCTACCTGCATGAAACCGTGCGTCGTGTGTTTGCCGAGGAACTGCTACCGGCATCCCGGGTGGAACTGACCCAGCGTGAACAACAGTGCCTGCTCTGGGTTACCGAAGGAAAAACCACCTGGGAAACCTCGCAGATCCTCAACATCTCGGAACGCACGGTGACCTTTCACCTGCAAAATACCGTTGACAAGCTCGGGGTCGCCAATCGCCAGCAAGCCGTTGCCCGGGCCGTTGCCATGGGCGTCATTACCCCCCAATACAACTAGTGCCAGTGCCGGAAGCCAGGCACTGCAAGGTCGGCTGCCGGATCAAGCCTGGCCTGCCCCATCAACCACCACTCGCCGGACACCGGACAGCCCCTTTCCCGGCAAGCTCACCCGACCTATCACACCGCCCCCGGACTGCCACCTGTAACATCCTACAGTTACGCTGATTCCCCTGCTCATCGTTTACTGACCTCCAGTTCACACGGAGGAACAGACCATGAGTCACATACTGCTAGCGGGCGGCGAACGCCCCCTGTTTGATCCTGTCACGCTCATTCGCATGTTCGCTTTCCGACACAAGGTTTTCCATGAACGTCTGGGCTGGGAGGTCACCAGCGATCATGGCATGGAGTACGATCATTTCGATGAACTGAATCCCGTCTACCTCCTCGCCAAAGACCAGACACAGCAGGTGGAGGGATGCTGGCGCATCCTGCCCACCACCGGTCCCTACATGCTCAGGGATACCTTCCCACAACTGTTGTGCAACGAATCCGCTCCTGCCGCACCCCACATCTGGGAACTGAGCCGTTTTGCCGTGGAAACCGCCGCGGACTCGGAATGCCAGCAGGCAAGACTCAGTCGCGTGGCCATGGATATGATGCGTTCCGCCTACGAATTCGCCGTTGAAAACCACATCACCCACTACGTGACGGTAACCAGCGTTGCGCTGGAACGGCTGATGAAAAAGGCCGGCGTACCCCTGTACCGGTTTGGTGACGGCAAGGCACAACGCATCGGCAAGGTCCTTACCGTGGCCTGCTGGATCAACATCGACCATACCCTGCACCAGGCACTGTATCCAGCCGACCAGACCGCTGATACCCAGCATGCGGCATGAAAATATTGGTGCTCGGCGACATTGAGCATGCACGCGACCTGTTTCGCCAACAACCGGGCAGGACGCGCCAGGTTCACCATTGTACCAAGTATGCTCAGGGAGACCGCTCGTTCAGCCCGAGTGGCTCTCCGGACTGGGTACTCATAGAAGGAAACGCGATTTCCAGGGAAGGCATAGCGCTCATCCAGTCGCTTTGTACAATGGATTTTTATTTACCGCCTGCGCATCCATCCGGGGATGCGCAGGATATGACACATCCACCCCGGTCCTCCGCCACGCATAACCGTAGCCCAGGAGATGATCGAGGCTTCGACAATCCGGGCCGCGAGCTGGAGCAGATCCTGAAAGAGTCTCGCGGGCAAAAAAAGAATCATTCAAAAAAAACCCAAACCGCGCTGCGCTTCGAATACCAGGCACCGCCACGCAGACGCAGCAACTGAATAAAATCGCCCATGAATCACCAGACACATAACACCAACCATTCCCATGTCGGGTTTCATGAACTCATACACAGCATCTTTTATGCGTTACCGGAAGCGGACAGCAATCGACTGCCCACACCTGTGACCACCCATACACAGCTCTGCGAACCCCATGAATTCGGCATGCGTCTTCATCATGCCATGCATCGCGCCTACCGCTCCCACCAGTCCCTTGCGCTGATCCTGCTGAATGTCACCGGAAACCTCCCACTGAACAGTCACACAAGCACCCGGATTGCACGGCATATTCGTAGCTGCCTGCGCATGAGCGATTCCCTGCTGCAGGACCCACAGGGGAATTTCGCCATACTGCTGGATGATATACAGGACCCCGACACCACCCTCCTTGCCGTGGAAAAGATTCGCCACACCCTGGCCATTCCAATACAGGGCAAGCATGACAAACTCGACGCCATCATCCATGCCGGAATCAGCATATTCCCCATCGATGGCTATCACACCAGGTCACTATGGAACTCAGCGCAAACCGCCTTGCAGCGTGCAATCCCGCAAGAAGCCGGGTGTTTTGAATTCGCCAATGAAAGACTGGCCCGGCAGTCGAAGGAAAAGATGGCAATGAGCACAGTCCTGCATCATGCGATCAGAAACGAGGAATTCGAATTATATTATCAACCCATCATGTCAACCATGACCGGCTGCGCGCAACGCGTCGAAGCCCTCTTGCGCTGGAATCATCCCACCCGGGGACTGCTGTCACCCGAACAATTCCTGCCGCTACTGGAAGAAACCGGCTTTATGATTCCTGTCGGAGAACGGGTACTGGAAACGCTCTACCGGCAGGCATGCCACCTACAGCAATCCGGCCATTTCAATATCACCCTCAGCGTCAATATATCGGAACGGCAATTACTGGAACCCGATTTTGTTCGATACATGGAGAGTCTTGCCCAGGAGCGGGAGTTCGATCTCTCCCTGGTCGAATTCGAGTGCCCGGAAACAACACTCATCGAGAATCTCGATGTGGCACGCGAGATCCTCCCTTCACTGGTGAGGCTCGGCATCCCGGTTACCATCGATCATTTCGGCTGCAACAGCTATGCCCTGGGCGAACTGATGCGCCTGCCGGTTACCGGCTTGAAGATCGACCGCGAGCTGATCCAGTGTTTACCCTTTGACCGCACCTACAAGGCCATCACGGGCGGCATTCTGACCTTCGCTGAAGGGCTGGGTATCCGGGTAAGCGCGATCGGCGTCGAGAATATCGGTCAGCTGCAATTTCTGCGGGAACGATCCTGCCACGAAGTCCAGGGAAATCTATTCGCCCGTCCCATGCCCTTCAGCGAACTGCAGCACTGGTTACCAAACTGAAAATCCCGGGCAAACGGGCCGGATCCCTCGCCGCGAAAACAAGCGCGGCCGCCCATACCTGCTGAACACAGAACCCTGGCATCCTTCACGCCGGCTTAGCCACCGCCACATCCTCGTATGCCTGCTGCTTGGCGGTCAACCGACGCAGGAATTCCTTCATGATGATGCGGTAGAGATCGCCCTTGAGCACGCAATCCTCCACCTCTGATTCCAGGCTGGGGTTGTCGTTGATCTCGATGACATACAGATCCTGGCCACTCTGTTTGATATCCACGCCGTACAGTCCATCACCGATCAGATTGGCGGACTGTTCCGCGAGTCTCAGCACCGCGGGATCCACCTCCTCCAGCGGCAGGCACTTGTACCCCCCCTGCGAGAAACCGCCAGCGCCATCATGATGCACGATCTGCCAGTGATCCCGGGACATGAAGTATTGACAGGCATACAGCGGCTTGCGGTTCAGCAGCCCCACCCGCCAGTCGAATTCGGTATAGAGAAACTCCTGCGCCAGTACCAGTTCCGAGGATTCGAACAGTAACTGGGTGATCTCATACATCTGGGTACGATTCTCAGCCTTGAACACGCCGCGCGAAAAGGAACCATCCGGTACCTTGAGCACCATGGGAAAGCCGATACTGGATTCCGCCGCCGCAAGGTCCCCTTTGCCGACAATCACCGTTTTGGGTGTCGGCACCTTGTTGGCCTTGAGCACCTCCGCCAGGTATACCTTGTTGGTGCATAGCTGAATGGAACGGGGATCATCGATCACGATCATGCCTTCGCTTTCCGCCTTCTTGGCAAAACGATAGGTGTAATGATTGATGCGGGTGGTATCACGGATAAACAGGGCGTCGTATTCAGCCAACCGTGCATAATCCTTGCGCTGGATCAGTTCCACATCAATACCCAGTTCCGCACCGGCCTTGATGAAATTCGACAATGCCTGGGTATCGGAAGGTGGCAATGGATCGTTGGGGTCATGGAGGATCGCCATATCAAAGCGGGCCGGCTTTCGGGTCTTGGTCGGACGCCTGCGACGCTTGGTGTAGCTGGTGACCGATTCACGAAACAGCTTCTCGGCCTCATCGTCCAGGCGGTGAATGGAGACCGGCTTGATGGAGTTGATGTGCCAGCCGCCATTGAGCCGGAAGCGTACCCGTAATATCGGGCAGGGAAAGATCTCAAAGATCTGCCGTGCCAGGTCACGCAGGCTTTCATAACGACAGCGACCAAGCATGATATCCATCTCGAATTCGTCGGCACTACCGTCCAGGCTGTGCTTGCGAAAGCCCTTGCGCACCTGTTCCTCGAGGTTGATGGCATCCAGGCTATACATGGATTTGCTGCTCAGGTCGAGCATGCACTTGACCGATGGGATGGTACGCTGGCGACGCGCTTCGGCCAGCAATGAACAGTAATACCCCACGCTCAGATAACGGTAACTACGGCAAAGATTGATCACCAGGATGTTCTTCTGTTTCTGATATTCGCTGGAGGTCAGGTAATCATCCACATGCACGACCGGATAGGGCAACTCCCCCACCGGCCAGTCTTCCAGGTTTTCCACCACAATGATCTGCTTGGTCATGACGATTGTTTCCGTTTATGCGTATGTTTGCTGTTCTTCATCCGTGCCGGCGGCGTGCGTTGCGGGTGACGGATGACCAGCGCGGCCCGTTGTCCGGAGCGCCCGTAACGGGCAATACGCTGAAAATCCTTCTGCAGGATGGGCATATTGATACAGTCCGTCTGCACCTTGTCTTTTTCCGGGTCTACATAAGGATCATGCACGTAGATAAAACGGTCATCAAAACCGGTTACCACGATCCAGTGCGGTGATTTTTCCTTGTAGATACGGTAGGAACTGATCAGCACAATGGGCACGCCACCGCTTTCGAACACCTGGCGAATATCGTTGATGTCGATCTTGCGGTAGTGCACCGGCACCTTGCGCTCCTTCATCTCGTCCAGAAAGTCCTTTTCCACCAGGCGCATCACCTGTTTCTTTTCCTCGCTGCGCACCGAGTTCACCAGCAACTCGCTCTGGTCGTTGACGAACACCTCCGCAGACAAGCCGCGATGCACCGCTGCCAGTGCCAGGCCATAGGGACTGGTACCGCCGTGCCCCGAGGTCATGAACACGGTGGTGGATTCACGCCAGATGCGGATCTCCAGGGTGCGGTCCAGTTCCATGGACGGTTCCAGGGCCTTCATCGCCATCATCAGGGTAGCGGGTCCGCAGGTGAATTCCAGGGTCTGCTGGTAATAGGGTACGAAGGCCAGATCGGCGTTGAGGCTGCTGACCAGGCGCTTTTCATACCGATAGGCGTCCATGTGATCTTCGTAATAATCATCGTACTCGCCGAAACGGCGGTAGCCATCCTGCTCGAACAGGGCGATGGAGGCGGCATTGTCCTTGCGCACTTCCAGGCGGATGTAGACGCTGTCCCGCTCCCTCGCCGCTTCCTCTGCCGCGGCCACCAGTTCATTGCCGATGCCACGACCACGAAACCGCGGCGATACGGCAATGGAATAGAGACGTGCCAGGGAGGTGCCGGCATTGAACAGCAGCATCACATAGCCAGTGATCTCGCCCTCCACCTCGGCGACAAAGGTAACGGCATTGGCCTTGGTGAGCAGGTAACGGAAGGATCGCTGGGAAAGCCGGTCGCCGCTGAAGCATTCATTCTCGATCTGCAGCAACGCTTTCAGATCCTGCGGGCTTGCCTGTCTGATCATGGTGGGGGCACTGCAGGGTATGGATACAGCGGAAGAGCGTAACATGGTCAAGCGGTGGCCGTCTGTACTATGCACAGTGAAAAAAATGCCCTGGACCATGGGCCCAGGGCCGCCCGAAACGAGCAGGTTAAAGTCTTATTCCGCGTGTAATAAACCGCAACGCGATTGGCTGACTGGATCAGTCGTCGCCACCCTGGCCTTCTGCGGCGGCACTTTCGGTTTCGCTATCGACGCACATCTTCACAAAGGCGGTCCGCCCCTCATCCATCGAGCCAAGGCCTGCGGCATCGGCCTGTTCATCACAATAGGCCTGTATATCATCCATCGGTGCCACGCTGTCCGCCGCACCCGCCTGTGCAGCCAGCAGAGCCAGCACGCACATCAGCATCCATTTGCTCAGTTTCATCTTGGAACCTCGTATCTACGTCATGCCACTCCCAACCGGTCACCGCCATGTCCGACTGCACTACCGGGCGGTTCGCTGCGTGTTGTAAGACATGGCCGCCCCCCCGTAAAACGAAATCCCCGCCGCTTGACGATCGATAATTTCGATCCATAATGCGGTTTTATGCGGCACAACAAATCACATCACCGGCCTCGCGGCCCTAGCGGGGAACCATGGACACCGGCCTGCTAAAAGCCTTCCTGGAAGTGCATCGCACCCGCCATTTCGGGCGTGCGGCCAGCAACCTGTTCCTGAGCCAGTCGGCCATCAGTGCCCGTATCCGCCAGTTGGAGGAGGAACTGGGTACGCCCCTGTTCGCACGCCATCGCCACAACATCGAGCTGACCCCGGCCGGGCTGAAATTCCTCGCCTTTGCCGAGAACATCCTCAACACCTGGAATCGGGCACGACAGGAAATCAGCATCCCCGAAGGTATGCAATCGCTGCTCACCATCGCCGCACTGCCCAGCATCTGGGATGCGTTCCTGGAGAACTGGCTGCAACGGGCGCCCAGGATTCTGCCGGATATCGCCCTGCAGGCCGACGCCGGCGATACCGATTCCCTGCTGCGCCGCCTGCAGGAGGGCACGGTGGACCTGGCGCTGCTGTTCGACCCACCCCGAACCGGACAGTTACAGGTGCAGCCGGTGGCACCGGTGCCATTGATCATGGTCTCCAGCCACAGGGGAATCGGGATGGAAGAGGCGCTGCAGAAAGGGTATGTACTGGTGAACTGGGGCACGTCCTTCGCCGGCCTGCATGCCCGGCAGTTCCCGGACCTGCCCGCCCCGCGCCTGCGGGTAGGAGTGGGCCGCCTGGCCCTCGCCTACCTGCTGGAAAACGGCGGCACCGCCTACCTGCCCGAACCCATGGTGCTCAGGATGGGGGAGGAACGCTTGTTCCGGGTGGAGGACGCACCGGTGATACACAAGGAAGCCTTTGCCGTGTATACCCCGTCCAGTAACAAGGGCAGCAGCATCGAACAGGTCATCCGTTCGTTCGATGCCGCCTGAGATTACAGATCGAACTCACCGCGCAACAGGTAAGCCAGTTCCCGCTCCTCGCGCAACTGCTCAAGACGGCGGCGCACCTGCATCTGGTACCCGTAGCCTTTCCGGCTGGTATCGTCCTGCTCCACACCGAAATCACTCCCGTCGCCGTCCAGGTCATCGCTCAGAACGGGGCTGGTATCTTCAAAACTCTCTTCACTTGCATGCATGTCGGTCTACAACCCAATGGCTAAACATATTGGGCGCGATTCATAACCGACAGGCCGACGTTCGTAAAACGAAAAATTTTGATCGTTAGCAGCGAAATTTCTGATCGATGATCTGCCGTTACTTGTGGGCGATCGGTTTTTCAGTGAACAGGTAGTCTTTCAGCTCTGCATCGAAGCGCGGGTCCTTGCGACGAATCCATTCCAGCACCATGGCCGCATGTTCCTTTTCCTCATCCCGGTTATGCGCCAGGATGGCCCTCAGGTCTTCATCCTTACAGGCATCCACCCGCTGGTTGTACCAGTCCACCGCCTCCAGCTCCTCCATCAGGGAGGTTAGGGCGCGATGCATATCGCGGGTTTCATCGGACAATTCGTTGATCGGCTCGTGATAACCTTCGTTGGACATTGAAGTGCACCTCTTGTGTTGTTGGTGGTAAACGATCGCGTGCTGACAGACTAGCGTAAATACCACCACGCTGTCCCTGCCGCGGATGTCCCAGGACGATAATCAGCCGGCGTGCCGCTTTTCTTGACCACCCCAATCGGGGGGTTGAAAACCCGTCCCGGCAGTCGCATGGTATGGTTTAGCAAATCCTTATTGAAAACAGAGAGTAAGATCTCTCCGATTAGGCTGGTCACGTTACCCGGCAGCCAGACTGCCTGCAAAACAGGATAACGGCTTGATCGGCACCACAAGCGGAGTAACGTCAGGGGACGCAACTGGGTTACCGCCAGCCCCCTGCACGGCTACAGGAGCACCGGATGGAACAGGCCAATCTCGCCCCGATCACGCCCCCCACGGCGTCCATGACCCTGCCGACACCCGGCAGTATCGGTCGTCCGGACTATGCCCCCGGGGAGCGCGAGGAACTGGTGGCACGCATCAAAACGCTGCTGAAGGAAAAGGACGCCGTCCTCGTCGCCCATTACTACACCGATGAGGACCTGCAGCAGATTGCCGACGAAACCGGTGGCTATGTATCCGACTCGCTGGACATGGCCCGGTTCGGCAACGAGCATTCCGCCGGTACCCTGGTGGTGGCGGGCGTGCGCTTCATGGGCGAGACCGCCAAGATCCTCAACCCGGAAAAGCGCGTACTGATGCCGACCCTGGAGGCCGAGTGCTCGCTGGATCTGGCCTGCCCCGCCGACCAGTTCATACCTTTCTGCGACCAGCACCCGGAGCGCACCGTGGTGGTCTATGCCAACACCAGCGCCGAGGTGAAGGCCCGGGCCGACTGGGTGGTCACCTCCAGCATCGCCGTCGACCTGGTACGCCACCTGCACGAGCAGGGCGAGAAGATCCTCTGGGCGCCGGACCGGCACCTGGGCCATTACATCCAGCAGGAGACCGGTGCTGACATGCTGCTCTGGCAGGGTGCCTGCATCGTCCACGAGGCCTTCAAGGCCGATGCCCTGAAGAAGCTCATGGCTCAGCACCCGGATGCCGCGGTGCTGGTGCACCCCGAATCACCGGCAACGGTGATCGATCTGGCCGACCGGGTCGGTTCCACCACCCAGATCATCCAGGCGGCAAAGGAGATGCCGCAGCAGACCTTCATCGTCGCCACCGACAACGGCATCCTCTACAAGATGCGCCAGGCCGCGCCGGACAAGCACTTCATCGAGGCGCCCACCATGGGCGTCGGCGCCACCTGCGTTTCCTGTGCCCACTGCCCCTGGATGGCGATGAATTCGCTGCGTAACCTGGTCGAGGTGCTGGAAACCGGCGCCAACGAGATTCAGGTCGACGAAGCAGTGCGTCAACGCGCCCTGAAGGCCACCCAACGCATGCTGGAGTTCGGCCGCAGCCGCAAGACAGCCGCAGCGGTATCCGATTGACCGGGTACAGCGCATTGTCCGAATGAATTAGAACCTGCAAATGGGTTGGTTGCAGGTCCTGGTGGGGCTGATGGGACCGTCCGAATTCATCCGGATGCCCCCTCTCACCCAAGGCGACCATGAATATCCCCGATCTCACCGACTGGCCCACCAATACCACCGCGGCTAAGCAGGTCCAGCAGCAACTGGCACCGCAGGTGATCCGCCACAATCAACTGCCCGGACACATTCGCTACGTGGCCGGGGTCGATGTCGGCTTCGAGGATAGCGGCCACATCACCCGCGCCGCCGTCGCGGTGCTGCGCTTTCCGCAGCTGGAGATCCACGAACAGGCCATCCAGCGCGAACCGACCCGGCTCCCCTACATCCCCGGCTATCTTTCCTTTCGCGAAGTGCCCGCCATCCTCGGCGCACTGGCGCAGCTCACCACCCCGCCGGACCTGATCCTCTGTGATGGCCAGGGTATTGCGCACCCGCGTCGCTTCGGCCTGGCCTGTCACCTGGGGGTATTGCTGGACCGGCCCACCATCGGCGTGGCCAAGTCACGGCTGATCGGCCGGCATACGGAACCCGCGGTGGAAAAAGGTGCCTGGACGGAACTGGTGCAGAATGAGGAGATCATTGGTGCCGTACTGCGTACGCGCTCCAATATCAGTCCGCTGTATATCTCCATCGGCCACCGCATCGACCTGCCGACGGCCATCGAGTATGTGCTGCGCTGCACCACCCGCTACCGCCTGCCGGAGACCACGCGCTGGGCCCATCGGCTGGCATCGGGGTAAGCAGGGACAGGCCGCACCTACAGCTCAAAGGTGAGCTTTACGAACAGGCTGCGCGGAATCTCCGCCCGCCGCGTCGCGAGCGCCGCATCGAATTCCGGGTGATAGGAATCAAACAGGTTCTGGCCGATCAGACTGACTTCCAGCCCTTTGCGCGGTTTCCAGGCCAGTCGTGCGTCGAATCGCCAGTAGTCGGGAATGGAATGGCCCGCGGTATCGATGCGCGGCAACTCATCGACATAGTACAACGCCGTGTCGAATTGCAGGTTGGCACGCACACTCCACCAGGAACGCAGGGAAAACTGCTGCTGGGGTTGGCTGGTCTCATCCAGCGCCGCCAGGATGTCCTGGCTGCCGGGCTTGAGGTGCACATCCAGCTGCGACCACGAATAGGCCGGCGACAGACGCCAGTCGCGGGTAACCTGCCAGGTACCGCTGGCCTCGAATCCAAAGGACTCACCCGTGGCGCGGTTGCTCACTTCCAGCGGCAGGCTGTATACCCCGAAAGGCGCAATGGGTTCAAAGGTTCGCAGCTGATCGTAGTCGTTATAGAACAGGGTCAGATCATAGTTCACATGGGTGGCCGTCTCATTGCGCAACCCCAGCTCATAGGCAATGAGTTCTTCCGACCCATAGTCAGCCTCATTCCTGATCAGACCGACAAAACCCGGCGGCGCCACCCCACTGATCAGGTTCAGGGAATGCTCGCCACGGGTCGGCGTACGCACGGCACGCGATACTGCGCCCCAGAGGATTCCATAGTCATGATTCCACGCCAGCCGCACACTGGGCTGCACTTCCAGGCCGGTGTAATCATTGTGTTCAAACTTGGACCCCAGGGTGAGCTGCAAACGGTCCGGCAACAGGCTGATCTGGTCCTGCACAAAGGCGCTGAATATATCGTCAGTACGGCGTTCCGGATCATAATCAAGGTAGGTCACGCCATTGAAGGGACTGGTGCGCAGTTCATCCTGAATGACGCGATAGCCCACTCCCCAGGCAATATGGTGTCGCTGCAGTGCCGCGGGATGGTGTTGCAGATCGAAATCCAGGGTGTGATGACGCTGGTTCAGCACCCGGTTGTCGCGATCGACAAAATCGTAATAGACCTGCAGGGAAACCCGCTCACCGCCTGATTTTCCCCGGGCCCAGCGCCCCAGCAGGTTCGCGCCGCGAGCGGTCTGTTCCTCGCTGGTGGTTACATAAAAGGGAGCGCTGAGACTATCGAGCAGCGACAAGCCATTCTCGCGCAGTTCATAGGCGTCACCCTGCAGGGTGAACGCCTGGGAGGCCACCGGCCAGTCGGCGCGGAATCCCGCCCGTGCGCTGCGCCAGTCATCGCCCATGTCACCACCGGCCCCCGGCTCCCCCGCCGCCACCCGGGTTTCCCCGCGTCGCGACCACTTGCCGTAGATGCGCGCATGCCCGCCGTTTGCCAGCGCCATCCCCTGCCGCAACTGCATTCCCTGCTCCTGGTTTCCGGCCAGCGCCGTCACCAGCGTACCCTGGGTATCCTTCGCTTCCCGGGTGATGATATTGATCACGCCGTTGACCGCGTTCGCGCCCCACAGCGCGCCACCGGGACCACGGATCACCTCGATGCGCTCGATATCCTCCAGCATCACATCCTGGGCATCCCAGAACACGCCGGAGAACAGGGGTGTGTACACCGTGCGGCCATCGATCAGCACCAGCAGCTTGTTGGAAAACTGGCGATTGAAGCCGCGCACACTGATAGCCCAGTCATTGGCGTCCATCTGCGCCACCTGCACACCGGGCACCATACGCAGCAGATCCGGCAACTGACTGGCGCCGGAGCGGCGGATATCCTCGCGGGTGAGCACGAATACCGCCGCCGCGGAGCGCGACAGGGACTCGGCCCGCTTGGATACCGAGGTCACGGTAATCTGGGCCAGTTCCTGCAGCGAGAGGTCGAAATAATCCCTTTCCTGCTGCGCCCACGCCTGGGTACAGCAAAAACACAACGCCACTGCCGGCAACATACGTGGAATCATGAATACACTCTAACTTCCCAATCCTTAGGGTGAACTGGCCCTAGCTACGTTATGTCATTGGTAAACCATTGTCACCTTGTCAGAAACTACAGGTAGACGGATTCCCTTAATGTCATATGGGCGATCCTGATGGACAAAATCTGTAGAATAGCGGCCGGTTTCCAGCAGAAAATCCCACTCGGAGCATGACCCCATGGAAAAACACGTCGACGTCGCCATCATCGGAGCCGGTAGTGCCGGCCTGTTCGCCCTTTCCAAGGTGCGCCGGGCCACGGACAGCTTTGTGCTGATCGATGGGGGTGAACTCGGCACCACCTGTGCACGGGTGGGCTGCATGCCCTCCAAGGCCGCCATCCAGGTGGCCGAGGATTTTCATCGCCGCAACCTGTTCGAACGCATGGGCATCGAAGGCGGCGACGGACTGTCGCTGAATATCGAAGACGCCATGGAACATGTGCGCGACCTGCGCGATGTGTTTGTCGACCAGGTGTTGATGAGCAGCACCGACGAGATGGGCGAGGAATTCATCGAGGGCTATGCCCGCTTCGTCTCCCCCACCGAATTGCAGGTGGGCGACGACACCATCCACGCCAAAGCCGTGGTCATCGCCACCGGATCAAAGCCGGTGCTGCCCGAGGCCTGGAAGGCCTTCGGCGACCGCGTCGTCACCACCGATGAACTGTTCGAGCTGGAAACCCTGCCGGAATCCATGGCGGTGATCGGCCTCGGCACCATCGGCCTGGAACTCGGCCAGACCCTGCAGCGCATGGGTGTGGCCATCACCGGCTTCGACCAGCTGGAGCACATTGCCGGACTGCAGGACCCGGCGGTACAACAGGCCGCACGGGAGATCATCGGCAAGGAATTCCCGCTCTGGCTGGGCCACGCGGCCAAAATCGAGGAGGAAGGTGACAAGCTGCGCGTCACCGCCGGTGAACAATCGGTACTGGTGGACAAGGTACTGGCCGCCATGGGCCGCGCGCCGAATATCCGCAACCTGGGCCTGGAGAATCTCGGTGTCGAACTCGATGCGCGCGGCCTGCCCGCCTTCAACCCCAACACCATGCAGATCGGCGACCTGCCGGTATTCATCGCCGGTGATGTGACCGGCGACCTGGCCATTCTCCACGAAGCCGGCACCGAGGGCCGTATCGCCGGCTACAACGCCGTACAGGAAACCCCGGTGGCCTTCAAACGCCAGCCACAGCTGGCCATCAACTTCTGCGATCCCAACATCGCCGTGATCGGTACCCCCTGGCAGGAACTGGACCAGGACCGCATCGCCATCGGTGAAATAAAGTTCGCGCCGGTGGGGCGCGCCCTGATCATGGGCAAAAACAAGGGCCTGCTGCGGGTGTATGCCGACAAGCAGGATGGCCGTATTCTCGGCGCCAGCATGATCGGGCCCAAAGGCGAAAACCTGGCCCACCTGCTGGCCTGGTCGATCCAGCAGGGACAGACCGTATTCGAGCTGCTGCGCATGCCCTTCTACCATCCTTCCATCGAGGAAGCCCTGCAGGCGGCACTGAATGACCTGCGCGGCAAGATCGAGCAGCGCCCGGAATCCCCGGTGGAACTGGAACGACTATGAATACCGCGCCAACCGGTAGTGGCCTCCCGGAGCTGACCGTCGCCCGCGACATCGTGGTCGAGATCGCCCGCGCCGAACTGCCGCACCGCTGCCACATCACCCGCCGCCACAAGGCCGACGGCAGCATCGTCACCGAGGCCGACCTGGTCATGCAGCGACGTATTCGTGCGGCACTGCATGAGCAATGGCCTGCGCTTGGATTTCTCGGTGAGGAAATGGAACGGGAAGAACAGGAACGGGCCCTGCAATGCCTGGATACCGGTGTCTGGTGCCTGGACCCCCTCGACGGGACCAACAACTTCGCCTCCGGTATCCCCTACTACGCCGTATCGCTGGCCTTCCTGAAACAGGACAGCGTACAGCTGGCCATCGTCTACGACCCCAGCCGTGATGAATGCTTCACCGCACAGCGCGGTCAGGGTGCCTGGCTCAATGAACATCGCCTGGAACCCCACCCCGCGGGCATCGGCCTGCGCGAGGCTATGGCCCTGGTGGACCTCAAGCGCCTGCCCGAAGACCTGACCAACCGGCTCATCAAACAGCCGCCCTACGCCTCCCAGCGCAGCTTCGGCGCCGTGGCGCTGGACTGGTGCTGGCTGGCCGCCGGTCGTATCCAGGTCTACCTGCACGGCAAACAGAAACTCTGGGACTACGCCGCCGGCAACCTGATCCTGGAAGAGGCCGGCGGCCAGGCCATCACCCTCGACGGCAAAGCGGTCTACCAGGCTGGCCTCGCGCCCCGCTCCGCCGCCGCCGCACTGGACCCGGATCTATACCGGGCCTGGATCGAATGGCTGGCGATCCCCGCTGGACTAGACACCTGACCTCTACACCCCTCTCCCCCCCGGGAGAGGGCCAGGGTGAGGGACAAAACTCACCTGGCACACTTATAGATATCAAACGTCATCGCACCATCCTGCACCGGCCCCCGCGCCACGATCGAATCCCCACCCGCGACCGCCGCCTCGTTCTTCGCCAGCGTGATCAATTCCTCGGTCACCTTGGTGTCCGGCCGTTTGATTGGACCAATGGTGTATTTCACATGGGCCGTCGTCGCCCCCAGCCGCTGACAGTGTTCCACATTGAAGTCCTTGACCAGCATGACCTCGCTGCCCGACTTGGTGGGCGTGACCCAGGTACAGGCATACAGCGTGAGCAGCATGGGAATCGATAACAGGAAGCGGGTATTCATGGATGGCCCTCCTTGCGCAAAGGCAACAAACGCCCGGCCGGCGGCCGGATTACCGGCATGGTACGCTGGTCGGCAAAGCCGCGGTACCAGTCCCGGAAAATCCCGTTCAATGGGCGCATCATGCGCCACTGCTTCCCGATGGGGTCACGTCCGGTTTCACGGACTCGCTAGGCACGGAATTCATCCTGGTTCGCAGTTTCCAGATTTGGCTTACGCCACCTGAACACCGCGACCAGTATGAGAATAAGACCTGGGATTGAAAACGGGAACCCGATCATCAACACAAACAACATGGGAGGAAAGCCAACCACACCCACTGCAAAAGAGCCTATGGCCAAGTAACGAAAGACAAGATCGGTTATTGATCTATTCTGAATCAGCCCCGAGCATACGATTGCCCGATTCAATAGATAAAGCGAGAACCCATACGCCGCGGAGAGTATGCCAGAAGCATATCCCCCCACTCCGAAACCTTCGGTTGCCGGCCCTTTAATCGTGGTAAGCGAAAGATATCCGATGAAGAAAATCGGCCATGCAAAAAGAAAATAGAATCGTGATGCAGTCCTGAGGCGCGCTTCGTGATTTTCATTTTCAGCAATCATGTTTATTTTCCAGCTGTCAACTCGCTTGCTGCACTAACGCCGGCCGCAACAGGTATCACACTCGACGCACAGCGGAGAACTTGATGTCCTGGTGGACGGCTTTATTAGGCCTACTCAGTTTTCGATGGAAGCCTACGCATCGCTTCCTTCCAAGGTGGACCGCCCCATTCTGGATGGTTTATCCATTCACTCTTAAGGACACCAAGCCATCTCCCATAAGCAAACAAGGAGGGAATTAAAGGGGTGTGACTCAACTCGAAGTGTATACCGGTAATTGGATTATTGAAAAAAACCGCATAATAGCCTGGTGTATAAAGCGGATACTCGGCCGGTGAATCTGTAACCTCCACCTCGTTTCGTATCAGAAAACTTTGGTAAAAAGCGTCAACCTCCCACCTACTTTTCGCCCAAAGTGCAATATGGTGGATTCCCGGTGCATGTTTTTTAGCTCAGCTTATCTCCAACTGCAGCGGGCTTGATTCCCATAAGGACTTACTGGCCCGTCGCCGCCAGCTGCCGACCATGAGCACCATGGAGAAGAGTCGTGCCCACATGATGCCCAGGTCGTTTCGGGCGGATATCCATCACCTGCAAAACAGCTTGAAAGAAAGAGTGAACCACCTATGTTCAAGGTAAATTTCCTTCTTCTGTTCCTCCGTCATCATATGCAACCGATCAACTAAATGTACCCATCGGTCCAGGATAATTTACTTCGTCAAGCATTCCAGTATCAACATCGTATATAAATCCTCGTACTGTTACGGCATCAGAGCCCTCAGTCGGTATCCAAGGGTGATTCATAATCCTGGAAATCGAGCGCCTGACATCCCAAGCGAGCCGTTCATCCTGCCCTTCACTTCTGGGTGCATCCAGCGGTTCTAGCGGCCCTCGGAAAGCATGAAACTGATCAGGTGTTACAGAGCTACACTTACAGCTGGTAAATGCGCGCCCTGTTGCCTTACCTAATAGCCCCTCTGCCGCAGGATCTCCTTCCAGACCAGCTTTAAGCAGATCATCACTGAAAGCGAGCATCCCGCAGCGAGTGTGATGTATTAGTATGATTTCATCGGTGTTAAGTAAATGATGAGAAATGATCAGACAGCGTAATGCATCGTCAGTAACAACACCTCCTGCGTTCCGGATTATATGTGCGTCACCAGTTTGCAAGCCAAGCAAGTCCTCCACATCTATTCGGGCATCCATACAGGCAATAACTGCGACATTCTTGTCAGGGTTAATTGGTTGCGCGCCTGGATGTGATGCGGTGTGAACAGCTTCGCCATTCGCGTATCGTCTGTTGTTTTCTAGAAATTTATCAGCGTGATTAATAGCCATGATCCTACCTCCAATTGTTTTGAATCATGCATCCAAGAATTGCCTTCTACACTATTGTAACGCCACACCAATTAGTGATGCTGATGAGAGTATAGCGTTTCCCAATGAAGAAGGAGCTGGGCATCGCAAACTATGCAACCATGGGGTTATATACACATAACAACCAAGGCGTGGTGCTAGTTCAAAAGCACGCAGCGTCCTACACGAGCCAAGGACATGCAGGTCATCATGGCCAATCCCATGCACGTGCGACGCTATGCCGGGGCCATCGGACAGTTGGTGAAAACCGACAAGACCCATGCCCGCCTCATCGCCGAATATGCCGCGGTGATCCGCCCGGAAGTGCGTCCTGCCAGCAGTCGCAATGTACGTGCAAATAAAGACTTACTGGCCCATCGCTGCCGACCATGAGCACCATGGAGAAGAACCGTGCGCACATCATGCCCCGGTCGTTTCGGGCGGATATCCAGCACCTGGTTACGTAAGGCAAGCACAAGAAAGTCGCCCTTACCACCTGCATCCGCAAGATGATCATTATGCTGAATGCCATGATAAGGAACGGAACTATGTGGAACGAAAAAATGGTTTAATGGGTTGACTTGGGATCACAGTCGATTGTTAGGCGTGACTTTATGAAACATTACCTTCATTTACCCAATGCTCTTCAGTTATGATTACCAGCGGGATGCCTTCATCACGATATTTCATAGCTTTTTCAATTTTTCTCCCATATGTTTCATGAACCCAACTATCAGTAACGTAAGTACCTAGAACCAAGTAGTTAAGTCTTTTTGTAACGCCCTTTGCGTTTAAGCCACCAAGTGACTCGATAGCTGCCTGGCATTGCTTTCTTGTGCCATAGGCACAAGTACCTGTGAACAGAAATTCCATACCTTCAAATGTCAAGGGTGGAAGTGGATGATCTATTGGAAGAGATGTTGTTTTTGCCAGCTCACCTAGTTCTGATGGTTCGCCATTAATTTTGTGAAGCAGACTAAGTAACTCTGCTGATTCATCTGGGTCTAAAACACCATCCTCTAGCATGGCGTCTACTCGGTTTAAAAGATTTATAATTATTGGATTATCTGAACCGCCCCGGGTTTTGAGGAGGCTCCAACATCTGAGAGAATGGAGCCATGA
>CBDUHN010000034.1:0-38840 GCA_965367295.1 uncultured Gammaproteobacteria bacterium
CCCAGGCAGTCCTCCAGCACCTCGATGTAGCGCTTCAGTTCCACCGGCTGCTGGTTGCCGATGTTATAGAGGGCATAGGGGCCATTACTGGTGGCGGAATCAGGCTGTGCGCCACTCCAGTCCGGATTCGGTTGGGCGACGCGGTCCAGCACCCGGATCACACCTTCGACGATGTCGTCGATGTAGGTGAAATCGCGGCGGTGATTGCCGTAGTTGAACACGTCGATGGGTTCGCCGGCGAGGATCTTGCGGGTGAACAGGAACAGCGCCATGTCGGGACGACCCCAGGGACCGTACACGGTGAAGAAGCGCAGGCCGGTGGTGGGCAGTCGATACAGGTGGCTGTAGGTGTGCGCCATCAGCTCATTGGCCTTCTTGGTGGCGGCATAGATACTGACGGGGTGATCCACGTTGTCATGCACCGAGAAGGGCATGGTGGTATTGGAGCCATACACCGAACTGCTGGAGGCATAGACCAGGTGCTCCACCCCGTTGTGCCGGCAGCCTTCCAGGATGTTCATGAAACCGACGATGTTGGTATCCACGTAGGCATGGGGATTTTCCAGGGAGTAGCGCACCCCTGCCTGGGCCGCCAGATTCACCACCCGGTGCGGTTTGTGCCTGGCGAACACCTCGGCGATGCCGTCGCGATCTTCCAGGTCGATGCGCACATCGGTAAACCCGGGGTGATCCGCAGTGCGCGCCAGGCGCGCCTTTTTCAGATTGACATCGTAGTAGTCGTTGAGGTTGTCGATGCCGATGACCTCATCCCCCCTCTCCAGCAGTCGCAGGGACAGGTTGGAGCCGATAAAACCGGCCGCGCCGGTGATCAAAACCTTCATGTGCTTACCTTTGTTTATCGCGTGGTTATCCTGGCAGGGGTTGTGCCTACGCCCCCTGTAGCTGCGAATTCATTCGCATCACCTCCATTCGCCGTTCGCAGCTGCAGCGTAACGAATGAATCAGAGGTTTCTTCGTTATAAACGCCCGTCCACCGCATCCGCCGGCAGCAGGTATTTCACATCGAACAGCACCGCGCCGGGTTTGCCAAAGGCACGGATTCCGTCCACGCCCAGTTTCTTGAACTGGTCATGGGCGACGGTGAGCAGGATCGCATCATAGGCACCCGACTCGGGTGAGGCGACCGGCCGAATCCCGTATTCATGCACCGCCTCGTCCGCATCCACCCAGGGGTCATACACATCCACCTGCATGCTGTACCCCTGCAGGGTCTCGATCACATCCACCACGCGGGTATTGCGCAGATCGGGACAATTTTCCTTGAAGGTCAACCCCAGCACCAGCACGCGTGCATCGGCCACCTGCAAATGCTTGTGGGACATGAGCCGCACCAGCCGTTCGGCCACATGCGGCCCCATGCTGTCATTGATCCGGCGCCCGGCCAGGATCACTTCAGGATGATGGCCGATCTCCTGCGCCTTGTGGGTCAGGTAATAGGGATCGACGCCAATACAGTGACCGCCCACCAGCCCGGGCCGGAAGGGCAGGAAATTCCACTTGGTGCCCGCCGCCTTCAACACCGCTTCGGTATCGATGCCCATCTTGCCAAAGATCAGTGACAACTCGTTGACCAGGGCGATGTTCACATCGCGCTGGGTGTTTTCGATCACTTTGGCGGCCTCGGCGACGCGGATGCTTTCGGCCTTGTGGGTGCCGGCCACGATCACGCTCTTGTAGAGCGCATCGACAAAATCGGCGGCCTCAGGCGTGGAGCCGGACGTCACCTTGAGGATATTCGTAACCCGATGCTCCTTGTCTCCCGGGTTGATGCGTTCCGGGCTATAGCCGACATAGAAATCCTCATTCAGCTTGAGACCGGAACCCGCTTCCATGAGCGGCACACAAACCTCTTCGGTGGCGCCGGGATAGACAGTGGACTCAAAGATGGCCACATCCCCGCGCTTGAGGATTTTCCCCAGGGTCCGGCTGGCAGACTCCAGCGGTCGCAGGTCGGGGCGCTTGGCCTGATCGATGGGTGTGGGCACGGTAACGATGTAGACATTACAGGCTTCCAGTTCAGTGGCCTGATCCGTGAAGCTGAGTTTCGTCGCTTCCTTCAGTTCATCGCTGGACACTTCCAGGGTGCTGTCCTTGCCCTGCCTGAGTTCGGCAATGCGCTCGGTCTTCAGGTCGAATCCTACGACGGCAAACTGCTTGCCGAACTCCACGGCCAGCGGCAGCCCCACATACCCCAGTCCGATAATGCCTATTTTTGTCTCTTCCAGCGTCAACATGTTTACTCTTCTTTAGTTATTCCATGAACCGATCCCCCGCGGATGGGGGCGGACCCAAATAGCGCCTGTATACACATGAAACCCCCAGGCCGGGGTACCGGAAAGCCCCTCTCCCTGACGGACCCCGTCTTACTTATTCTTCGCCACCGGCAGGGATAGCCGTTCCACGCTGCGTACCGTCTCCAGCGCCTCGGTACGCAGTTTGTGGGCAATCAGCCAGGGGCCGATCAGCGGCGGCACCCAGAAGTCCGGCACCACCTCGGCCAGTACCCGTACCCGGGTCTGCTGTCCTTCCTCCCACACATAGGCGCGGGCTACGCCATAGCGGAAGTGACTCAGCTCCGGCAACACATTGGCGGAAAGATAGCTGCCGTTGACCTCGACCACATCCTGCACCTGCACCAGCCGCTTGCAAAAGAAATACACGCAGGCATCGGTCACGACACGCACCCGGTAATCCCCGGCACCACGCTGTTCCAGTACTTCGCTTAACTGAATCGCCTCATTCAACCGGCCATAATGGGGATAATCCGTCAGCAAACGCCAGACTTCGGCCCTGGGTGCATCCAGCCGCATATCCACTTCAACGGTATAGAGCCCGTGATCATGCCCGGCCTGGGCCACCAGCACCTCTCCAGCCGCCACCGGGCCGGCTACCGCCAACCATAACCAGAATGCCAGGATACGCATGACTTAGCGGAACAGGCCTTTCAGTTTATTTTCAAGCTTCTGTTTGGCCTTGTCTTCCAATTGCTGTTTCTTTTCGTCAACTTTCTGTTCCACTTCAGCCTTGACCTTCTGTTTGAGCACTTCCTCCAGCCTGACCTGGTAGCTCGGCGCGCTGTAACTGCCACCGACATGCACCGGTATCACCAGGCCCTTGAGCTCGTTCATGGCCTGCGCGCCCTGTCCCACCGGACTGCCCACCACCTTGGCCAGCAAGTCGTAGTCGATGGTTTCCTGCGCCAGATGGGTACTGCCCTTGCCGGTCACGCGGAAGTAGGGGCTATTGGCCACCAGGTCTTCATTGCGCACCAGGCCGTTGGTCACCTGTGCCGTACCCCGGATCTCGGTGAAGCGGGTTTCCACCTCACCGCTATCGGTCGGCGCCGGCTGCCCCTTGAGGACGGCGCGGGCCTTCTCGATCATGCCCGCCAGATCGAACCCCTTGATGCGGCCGTCGGTAAAGGCGAAGGAGAGATTGCCATTGAGGGTCTTGCGCAGGGACTCCGGCGTAATGCCCGTCCCGCGGAGGGTAACCTGCACATCCGCCACTCCGCCCAGACGATCATCACCGGTCAGGTCTTTCAACAGCGGCCCCGCCTGTACTCCCGACACCTTCTCGTTCATCGCAATACGCGGGGTATCCTGACGCGCATCGAAGGTGAGGTCGCCATCATAGCGGCCCTCGTAGAGTTTGGCCTGTGCCGGATGCACCCGTATCACGCCATCCTTCGCCTTGAGGGTGAACAGTACATCGCGGCTGCGCAGCTGGAACGCCTTGAGTGACTGGATGCGGAAGGAACCCGCGACATCCAGGGCCCGCAGGGTCTCCAGCGGCAATTCGCTGGCCGCTGCTGCGGCCGCCGTGGTGGGCGGCACCGGTGCCGCCGGGGCATCGGGCGCCGGCGGTGGCAGGTAGCGGTCGGCATCGATCTGGTCCAGGGTGAAATCAAAACGGATCGCCGGAGCGGCAAAATTTGCCACGCTCAACTGACCGGTAATCGCGCTGTCGTCGAGCCGCAACCGGATATCGCTCAGCTTCACATCCCGGGGCGTGGCCGCCAGCGTGAGCTCGGCATCCGCCTTGCCGAGCACCACCGGGTCGGCGGTTTCCGGCACCTCGATGGCCAGTTGCTGCATCACCTCGCGGGGCACGAACTCACCCAGCTTCAGGCGGCCGCTGAATTGCGGCACCTCGGCCTGCAGATCCCTGCCCTGCAACTGGCCGGTGATTTTCAAGCCCAGCGCCGAGAGGACGAATTCCGGCAGGTCGAGGGTCTGTTTGGCCAGGTCCAGATCCAGCACCTTGCTGGTCAGACTGGACGCCAGCGCACCGCCAGGCAGCCCGGCGCCGTGCAGATCCGTACTGAAATCCAGGTCCGACAGCTTCACCTGTTGCAGGGATTCGGCCACCCAGACCTGCCCGCTGAAGCTAATACCGCCCTGCATTTCCGGCTGGGCAGCCTTGAGCTGCAGGGAAAGTTCCAGCTCCACCGGATCACCGGGTACGATGGCGCCGGAGGTCAGGCTCAACTGTTCGATATCATAACGGGCACCGGTGCTGCGGTCGTCCCACACCACCTGGGCATCCGTAAGCCGCACGCCGCCAATGGCCAGCCCCGCCAGGGCCAGCCCCCCGCCCTGTTCCGGCGCGGCGGACGGTTCCGGGGCCTGGCCTTCACCGGCCAGGTCCGCCCAGTTGCTGATCCCCTTTTCGTTACGAGCCAGGTGCAGGCGCAATCCCTCCAGCACCACGGTGTCCATCTGCACTTCCTTGCGCAGCAGGGGCAACAGCTTGAGCCGTACCTGCACATCACTCACCTGGGCAAAGGGCTGCTCGCCAAAGCCCGCGGCATTGCTCAGCCGGGTCGGTCCGATCTCCATCCCCAACCAGGGGAACACCGACAGGCCGATGTCGCCCTCGATCACCAGCTCGCGACCGGTCTGTTTCCGTACTGCATCGGCGATTTCGGTTTTGTAGTCGTTGGGATCAATGATCAGGGGCAGGACAATGGCCGCCACCACCAGCAAGGCCACCAGGCCACCCACCAGGATGAGTAGAATTCGGAGTACTTTTCCCATGAGATCCAGTCCTTTTCCTTTGTGGCCCGCGGCCGGCATTGCACGGCGCGTGCCTGTGGGGTATTCCAGTATAGAGGCTCCCCGGCATCAGGGACACCCCGCTTTTCATTGCAATAACAATCATATATCACGATCGCCCGCTGACCCGCGCAATACCTGATGCAGATCAGGGTAACCCCGCCGGTGGCTTGCATATTTATCGGGAAGCACTATTACCTGAAGAGGGACACCATATCCGGCCGCAAGTGCCGGCGAGGATCCCGCCAGGCACGGCACCCGGTTGCCGGTAGCACGCCTGTCCCCCGTACTTCATCAACAGGAGTATCGTTTATGAGCAATGACTGCATTGTCGTCGCAGACGGAGCCCGCGCCCGTTTTTTCACCCTCATGGAAGCCGAGCATCCGGAAATTCAATCCAGCCCCAATCTTATCGAGATCCACGACCTGGTTCAGCCGGAAAAGGAAATGCACAAGGGCGAACTCTGGTCGGAAACCCGCACCGGCCGTAACCGGGGCACCAACGGCGGCCCTTCCCATGGCTACGATGATCATCGCAGCCAGCATGCCGAAGAAAACGACAAGCGCTTTGCCCGCAGCGTAGCCGAACAGGCCGCCAGGCTCGCGCACAGCCAGCAGACCCGCAATGTCATCCTGGTGGCCCACAAGCGCATGCTGGGCATGCTGCGCGGCTGCATGGAACCGCTGATCAAGACCGGTGTGGAAGTGCGGGAGCTGGCCAAGGACCTCAGCAAGCTCAATCCGATCGAACTCCATGAACACCTGGCGCGGGAACGGCTGATTCCTCAGCGCCGCACGCCCGCCAACTGAGGTACTGCCACTCCTACCTGGCCCTCTCCCGGAGGGAGAGGGCGCCCACCGCTACTCCAGTCGTACCCGGTACGCCTCCGCCAGCGAGATCTGTCCGGACCGGGCCAGCTCGATGGCATTGGCCGTCAGCGGCACCATGCCATCACGGATCGCCTGCTCGCGAATCGTATCGGCGGCCACTTCCGGGGTCAGCAGGCTGCGTAACGCGGGGGTGAACAGCAGCAGTTCATACACCGCCTTGCGACCGTGGAATCCGGTCTGGTTGCATTCACTGCAACCGACACTGTGATAAAACGGCTCGTCGGCCGCGATCCCCAGGGTCTTGCGCATCAATTTGTCCACTGGCTCCCCGGTTCGGCAATGGGGGCAGTTCAGCCGTACCAGCCGCTGCGCCAGCACCCCGAGCAGCGAGGACTTCACCAGAAAGCTCTCCACCCCCATCTCGATCAGACGGGTCACGGCGGTGGGGGCGTCATTGGTATGCAGGGTGCTGAGCACCAGGTGACCGGTAAGCGCACTTTCCACGGCGATCTTGGCGGTTTCCTGGTCGCGGATCTCGCCCACCATCACCACGTCGGGATCATGGCGCAGGATGTTACGCAGCGCCCGGGCGAAGGTGAATCCTGGCGCCGTATTCACCTGGATCTGCTGGATGTCATCGATGTGATACTCCACCGGATCTTCGATGGTAATGATATTGACGTTCTGCTTTTTCACTTCCTGCAACGCGGCATACAGCGTCGTGGACTTGCCGGAGCCGGTGGGCCCGGTCACCAGCAGCATACCGTAGCTCTTGTGCAGCAGGTCGGTGAACACCTCGGCATCGCGCTGATTGAATCCCAGTTCGGCAACGGAGCGTAAACCGGCGCTGGCGTTGAGCAGCCGGATCACCACGCTTTCGCCTTCCACCGTGGGAATGACGGAGATCCGCATATCCACCACCGTCTTGCGCTCCACCATGCGCGCGCGACCATCCTGCGGCAGGCGCCGCTCGGCGATGTTCATGCGCCCGAGGATCTTGATACGCGCCACCACCGCCGGCAGCAACAGTTTGGCGAGATCCCGCACATGCACCAGCGAACCATCCTGGCGGAACAGCAACTCCACCTTCTTGTCCCCGGGGCGCAGGTGAATATCGGAGGCACCGCGGTGAATGGCATCCAGCAGAATGCTGTTCACCAACCGTACCACCGGCTTTTCTTTACCCAGCCGCTCCATTTCCTGCAACGGCAGCGCGGTTTCCAGCTCGCGCTGGGCCACGGTTTCCAGTTCCTCCAGCGCGCCGCTGTTTTCCTGCACACCGTAGTAACGGTCGATGGCGGCACTGAGATCCTCTTCCTCGGCCACCGCACTATCAACACTGCAGCCGCTGATCAGGTGCAGCATGCTGAGCAGCTCGGCATCGGCCGGGTTGCGCAGCGCCACCACCAGCCGATCGTGAAACTTCATCAATGGCAGTACCAGGTGGCCGCGGGCGAACTCCTCGGGGATCAACGACAGGGCATGCACATCCAGGTCGAAATTCCGCAGCTCCACGAAGGGAACACCAAGGCGCAGCGCCAGTTCACGGGCCGGCTGCACGCCCACCCCCGCTTCATGGGGATGCAGCAGATCGGCCATCCCCTCCCGCTGCAGCGGGTCGTTTTGTACAGCAATGCGATCCACCAGCTGGCGGCTACTGCAAACCGGTGCCGCCAGGTCCAGGCCGCCGGCCTCCTCTTCCCCGTGCCCCCGGCCCTCCACCTCACCGATGCGATACCTGTCCAGCGCAACCATGGGCACAAACAGGCGCCGCACCGTGCCATCCTCCTGGCGGGCCAGCAGGTGCAGGCCGAACCGGTCACAGCGGTATTCATAACAGGTGCCCTGCAACATCTCCTGGTCCACATAGTGGACCTGGAACAGTTCACCTTCCTGGTGCGTTACCAACGCCGCTTCCAGCGGCTGTTCGAAACGCAGCCAGCGCAGGCGCACAAAGGGAATCGAGGCTTCGGCGGCATCCTCTGCGGAGCGCACCAGGCAGCGCTGCTTGCGGGCATTGAAGGCCAGCAGCTCTCCGCTCATTCGTTTGCCGTCCACCATTTCCAGCAGCACGGCCGCACCGGTACCCGGCGCGGCCAGGGCGTCGGCGGCGAACTGATCCGGGGCGAGACTCAACAGGTTACTCATCAAAAACCACTACAGGCTGTCTTCCGATAACCAGTATTGCGGCAGCAGACGCCCCGGAGTAAAGAGGAGAGAGGAATCGGGGAAGGATTGGAGCGGGTGAAGGGAATCGAACCCTCGTGATTTGCTTGGGAAGCAAAAGTTCTACCATTGAACTACACCCGCCGGTGGCAGGCATTCTAGGGATATCCGCCGCAACTTGTCCAGAACACGACAATCCGCCTGCCCGATCCACTCCCCGCGGGGGGGGATCGGGCTTATTCCCGGTACAGCCTCTCCAGCTGCTGAACGCAGTGGCTGCACACCTGTGCCCGCCTGATTTTCAGCGTCGGCGTGGCCAGCCCGTTCTCCACCGTCCAGGGCTCAAGACTCAGGGCCACACGGCGGATTTTCGCGTAGCCCGGGAAACTGGCCAGGCTGACACGGATGCGGGACAGCAGCTTCTGCTCCACCCGTTCGTGACGCAGGCTCTGGGGATCGTAGGGGTCCAGCCCCAGGTCCTTGGCGAAGCCGAACCAGAGTTCCCGGTTCAACACCAGCAGCGCCGCCAGGTAAGATTTACTTTCCCCCACCACCAGCGCCTGATCCACCAGCGGGTCCAGGGTAATGGCACTTTCCATATCCCCCGGCGGCACCTTCTCGCCATTGGACAGCACCAGGATGTCCTTGAGCCGGCCAGTGATATACAGATGGCCGTTTTCCATGCGTACCTGGTCGCCGGTATGCAGCCAGCCATCGGGGTCGATGGTCGCGGCGGTGGCCGCATGGTTGTTCCAGTACCCCAGCATCACCCCCGGACTCTTCACCAGCAACTCGTCATCCTCCCCGATACTCACCTCGAGGCAGCGCAGCGGCAGACCGATGCTGGCTGGGTCATTATCCTCCAGGGTATTGGCGCTGATGATGGGGCTGGTCTCCGTCAGGCCGTAGCCCTGCAGGATCGGCAGCCCCAGTCCGATGAAGGTACGGGCCACCGGCACCGGCAGACTGGCTCCGCCGGACACGGCCAGGCGCATGTGACCACCCAGCCGGGCCATCACCTTGTCCGCCACCAGCCGTTTGAGCAGGGGCCACAACAGCAACTGCGGTCGCCAGCCGGCGCGGCCCTGCTGACGCTCGAACCGGCGCCAGCCCACCGCCACGGTGGCCCGGAACAGGGCCCGCTTCAGCCCCCCCTGCTGTTGCAACCCGGCCTCGATGCGGCCGTATACCCGCTCGAAGATGCGCGGCACAGCGATCAGCACCGTCGGCTGTACCTGCTGCAGATCCTCCGCCAACTGGGCCACGGAACGGGCGTAGGCCACCGTGGAACCGGTCATGATGGGCAGGTAATAGCCAACGGTACGCTCCAGGGTATGGGAGAGCGGCAGGAAAGACAGGAACAGGTCCTGCTGGTAACAATCCACCATCCCAAGCACGCCGTGGGCCACGGACAGCATATTGTAATGGCTGAGCATCACTCCCTTGGGACGCCCGGTGGTGCCGGAGGTGTAGACGATGGAGGCCAGGGCATGGGGATCAGCGCTGCGCGGCGCCAGCGGCCGGGGCTGCGGCGCCTTCCAGGCGGACACGAAACGGATGCGGGCGTCATTCGCCTGCAGGGTCTCGCGCAGCTCCGGTGCGGCATCCTGCAGGATCAGCACCCGCTGCAGGCCATCGAATCCCGCCAGCGACGGCGCCAGTCGTTGCCAGCGTACCGTATCCTGCACCAGCAGCAGGCGGGCATCGGAATCCCGCAGCACATAGGCGGTATTGTCCGGCCGGTCCTCGGTATAAAGTGGCACCACCACCAGCCCGCAGGCCAGCGCGGCCTGGTCGAAGTGCACCCATTCCTCGCTGTTACGCAACAGGATCGCCACCCGGTCGCCCGCCTGCAGCGACTCCCGCGCCAGGGCCTGCTGCCAGCGGGAAACCTCGTCCGCCACTTCCTGCCAGGTGCTGTCCTGCCAGGTATCGGTGGCCTTGTCATGGCTGCGATAGGCAATGCCTTCCGGTGTGCGGTGCACCCGCTCACGCAACAGGCCATCGAGAGTGCCGGCGGTGTCCGCCGGAATGATGTCTTCACTCCAGTTCGTCATGGGGTGCTATTTGGGCAAAGAAGCCAACGCAGTGCAACTTTTGCGGTAGAATTCCGCCTCGGTACACAGGAATCCATTCAGCGTCATGCAGATCATAGTGAACGGCGAACGGCAGGAACTGCCGGACAATCTCACCGCGGCGGCATTGATCGACCAGCTCGGTCTGACCGGCAAGCGCCTGGCCATGGAGGTCAACCGCGAACTCCTGCCACGCAGCCAGTTCGGGCAGCACCGCTTCCAGCCGGGGGACCAGATCGAGATCGTCCACGCCATCGGTGGCGGCTAGCATCCGGCGTTCCGGCCCCAGCCCACACAAATTTTCGACCCCAGGAGAGCAGTCCCATGTCCACAGTCATGCAGTCAACCGCAGAACCCAATGACGGCCTGGTCATCGCCGGCCGGAGTTACCGGTCCCGCCTGCTGGTGGGCACCGGCAAGTACAAGGACATGGCCGAAACCCGTGCCGCCGTCGATGCCTCCGGCGCCGAGATCATCACCGTGGCCATCCGCCGCACCAACATCGGCCAGAACCCTGGTGAGGCCAATCTGCTCGATACCCTGCCGCCATCGGAATTCACCTACCTGCCCAACACCGCCGGCTGCTACAGCGCCGAGGATGCGGTGCGTACCTGCCGCCTGGCCCGTGAACTGCTCGACGGCCACGACCTGGTGAAGCTCGAGGTGCTGGGTGACGAGAAGACCCTGTTTCCGGACATCGTTCAGACGCTGGCCGCCGCCGAGATCCTGATCCAGGATGGCTTCAAGGTCATGGTCTACACCAATGACGACCCGATCATCGCCAAACGCTTCGAGGAGATGGGCTGCGTGGCCGTGATGCCGCTGGCCGCCCCCATCGGCTCCGGGCTCGGCATCCGCAACCCCTATAACATCCGCACCATCGTCGAGAACGCCAATGTGCCGATCCTGGTGGATGCCGGGGTGGGCTGCGCCTCGGACGCGGCCATCGCCATGGAGCTGGGCTGCGACGGGGTATTGATGAACACCGCCATCGCCGGCGCGCAAAACCCGGTACTGATGGCCTCGGCCATGAAGAAGGCCATCGAGGCCGGCCGCGAGTCCTACCTGGCCGGGCGCATTCCGCGCAAGCGTTTCGCCAGCGCTTCCTCACCGGTGGATGGGACGTTTTTCTAGGCCGGCGGCACATCGCCGATCGTTCCCTGCACAACCACCGGGAGCCACCATGGAAATCCTGTACTTCCTCAACCGCTCCAAACCGTCCGAGCTGGACAGCCTGGAAGAACTTCCTTCGGAAGGCTTTGTATGGCTGGATATCATGCGTGGCGAAGAATCGGAATGGCCCTCCCTGGTAAAACACCTGACCGGTGTCACGATCCATGAGCGCCATGTAAAGGACGCCGAAAACCTGCAGCATCCCTCCTATTTCGATACCACCAGCGATTACGACATGGTGGTCTTCCGGGGCTTGTCCACCGGCGCCGAGGAAAGCCAGTTTGCCAGCCGGCCGACGGTATTTTTCATTTTCGATCACCTGCTGGTCACCATACGCCCCGGCGACAGCCGCTCCATCCCCCTGGCCAAGCAGCGGCTGCGCAATAATAGCCACGCCCGGATCCCGCAACGGCCGGAAGGCCTGATGCACCTGATTCTGAGCGCGATAGTGGACCGGTTCCTGGAACTGCGTGACCCGCTCACCCTGCAACTGGAGGCCTGGCGCCAGAACCTGCTCAACCCCAAGCATCCCTTCAATGACTGGCTGACGCTGATGAACCATCGCAACCATCTGCGCACCCTGGAAATGCTCTGTGAGGAACAGGAGGATGCCATCATCCAGTGGCGCGAGAACACCAGCATTGAAATGGATGATCACATCGCGGTGCGCTACAACGATCTGCTGGAGCACATTCGCCGCGTGACCAAGTTCGCCGCCGACCAGCAGAACTCCATTGAATCACTGGTACAGCTGCACTTCTCCGCCGTCTCCCACCGCACCAACGAGATCATGCGTGTGCTGACGGTGGTTTCCGCGATCTTTCTGCCGCTGTCGCTGGTGGCCGGTATCTTCGGCATGAACTTCGTGCACATGCCGGAACTGCAGTATCAGAATGCCTATTTCTTTGCCCTGGGCGGTATGGCCGGGCTGGGCTTAGGCCTGCTGGCGCTGTTCAAGTGGAAGGGGTGGTTCTGAAGAGGGTGGAGGCAACCGGAACATCCCCGTCCGAATGAATCCGGGCCTACAGGGGGCTTGTTTTCGTGCCTGGAGTTGGCGGGGAAATCACCGCCGCAGGTTCGAGTTCATTCGGACAGCCGGCCTCAGGAATCACACCAGCGCGCCACCTCCTCGCGCCAGCGCCGCTTGTTTTCCTGCACCTGATCCTCGCTCCAGAAGCGCCGCTCGCCCTGCTCATCCAGCTCGTAGAACAGACCGCCGTTTTCCAGGTCCTGCAACTCATGGCGCGCCTTGATACAACGCCGCTGGCGCCCCTCCTGTTCTGTTTTGGCCTGGGCCTGCTGCTCCGCCTTGAGGCGCCGTTCCTCTTCCCAGGCGTTGAGCAGACGGCGGGTCTTATCCTGGCGCTGCTGCTGATCCGGTGACGCATCCGAAGACCCGCTACTGCGAATCTGCACCGGCTCGGCATTGGCCTGCGGCCGGTCGCCGAAATGCACATGGCCCTGCTCGTCGGTCCAGCGATAGACCTGCCCGGCCTGCACGGCGCCGGTGATGCTGACCAACAGCAGTAGCCCCCGCAGGGTATCCATCAGGATTCTCCCCCGGCCGGCATCTGTTTGATGTACAGGTCGCGTTGCGGGAACGGGATGGTGATACCGGCCTCCTTGAAGCCACGCCAGATGCTCAGGTTCACGTCGGAACGCACATTGCTCACACCGTTTTCGGGATCGGAGATCCACACCCGCGCCTCAAGCAGGATGCCGTTGTCACCGAACTCCATCAGCCGGCATACCGGGGACGGGTCCTTGAGTACCCGGTTGGTGCCCTGCGCCGCCGCCAGCAGGATGGCCATGGCCTGTTCGGGGTCGTCGCCGTAGCTGATGGACACCGGGATCTTGAGCCGCACATTGCGGTCCGTGTAGCTCCAGTTGATCACGTCGGTGGTGATCAGGTTCTCGTTGGGGATCAGGGTTTCCACCCCGTCGCGGTCGCGCACCACGATATAGCGGGCACGCAGCTCCTGCACCCAGCCGAACTTGGTGCCGACGCTGATCACGTCGCCAGGCCGGATCGAGCGATCGAAGATCAGGATGAAACCGCTGATGAAATTACTGGCGATGCGCTGCAGGCCGAAACCCAGCCCGACACCCAGGGCACCACCGAACACCGTCAGGGCGGTGAGGTTGATGCCCACGGCGTCGAGACCAAGCAGGATGGCCACCGTCACCAGCACGAATTTGCTGACCTTGGCCAGTCCGGCGGCCACCCCGCGACTCAGGTGGGGCGACTGGGCCACCTGCTTCTCGATGATGTTGGACAGCCACATGGCCACCACCAGCAGCAGCCCCAGCAACAGGATCAGCTTGACCACCGCCAGCAGGGAGATACGGGTTTCCCCCAGCTGAAAGGCCAGGGCATCGAGGGTATCGAGAATGCCGGGCAGCCAGCCCAGCAGATACAGGGCCACGATGACCCAGGTCGTGGTACTGATGATGTTTTCCCAGGCCTTGACCGCCGGCCCACTGTGAAAGCCCTTGCGCAGCATGTAGACCGCCACCCGGATAATGGCCAGGGAGATCAGCAGCGGTACCGCCACATCCAGCACAAAAACGGGATAGCCGAGACTGCGCAACAGGGCTCGCAGCCCCAGCACCGCCAGCAGCATGCTGAGCGGGAAGGCAATGCGCTGCAGGGTGCGCAGGGTCATGCGGCGCATGCCCTGGGCGGTATCCTCTCCCCGTTGCCCCAGGTAACGGCGCGCGATCCAGGCCAGCACGGCGGCCAGCAGCAATACCAGCGCCTGGGGAATGAAATCGCGCGGCTCCAACTGCAGCACGGCCGCCTGCAACTGCTGCCACTGTTCCCACAACAGGTCCATCATGACTCCCGACGCAGGCGCACGACCTGCGACTTATTCCAGTGTATAGAGCACATCGGCGCCGCTCTCCGTTCCCGTCTCTGTCTGCAGGGTCCAGCGCCGACTCATTTCATAGCGGGCACGGAAGGTGCTGATCGGCTCCAGCAGACCGACACTGTACTGCACGTACAGACGCGGTGACAGGTACTTGCCCACCAGCAACGCCGCCTCGTCGAAACTGTCGCCGCCGCCGATCTCCACTTCATCGAGACCGAAGCGCTCGCCGATCTGGGCCGCCAGCCGCTCACTGCCGCCGAGCCCGGCCGCCGAGGCCGCCTGCATCAGGGCCGCGCCCTCGGAACCACTGGCCTGCTGCACCGGGCGCCCCAGCAGCAGGTAGGACAGGGTGTCTGATTCGGACAGTGCCGGATCAGAATACAGGGTGACCTCCGGTTCGCGCAGCTGGCCACCCACCCGGATACCGGCGGTGATCTCGCCCACGTGCCGCGCGGCCTTGATGTCGAGGCCGGGATTGTCGAGCAGGCTGTCGTTGTAAAGCACCCGCCCGGTGTCGATTTTCAGATCCTGCCCATAGGCCTTGTAACGGCCATCGCGCACCGACAGTACCCCGCGCGCCGTGGTCAGGCGCTGGGGCTCATCGTGCAGCGCCAGGCGGCCGCCGACAAACCCCCTCAGGCCGAAACCGTTGAACTGCACATCCTCGCCGAGACGCAACTGGACGTCGGTGAATATCTGCCAGGGAGACTGTTCCACCGGTTCCCGGCCCTCGCCCACCCGCACCACATCGGACGAAGGGGCCACAGCCCCGCTGAAATCCCGTGGCCGCAGGCGGGCATAGGGCACCTCGATTTCGCCGTCCAGCCGCACCTGCTGCGGCCGGGCATCGAGGCGCAGGTCCGGGCTCACCCGCACCTGGTATTCCGGGATATCCACCGCCAGGAACTGCTGCCCCTGCGCCCGCAACCGGAGGCGCCAGTCCCCGTTGTCCGGCAATTCCAGCGTACCGCTGACCTGCAACTGCCCCTCTGGACCGGAGCGGACACTGCCCTGGATATCCACATGGGCAGCATCCGACGCCTCCAGCGCCAGTTGCAGCGCCTCCAGCCGTAGGCCAGCCACCGGCAGGATGAGGCGCCCCTGCTCCAGGTTCAGGCGCCCGGACAGGGCCGGCTGGGGCAGCGTTCCCAGCAGACGCGCATCCAGCCTCAGATGTCCCTGCACCGCCTCCACCTCATCACTGAAGGCCTCCACCAGGGCCAGCTCCCGGATATCCCCCTGCAGGCGCAGATCCACCCGGGGGGCCGGGCCCCACAGGCCGGAGAGGGTCCCGCCGCCCTCGACGCGGTCAGTGCCGGCCAGCGCCAGTTGCAGCGCCAGCTCGAGCCGGTCCTGCGCCAGCTGACCGGTTACCTGGCCGCCACGATAGGGCAGGGTCTGGTCCGCATCGCTACCGAACCGTACCTGCCCCGGCGACAGCGCCAGCTCGAATTCCCCGGTTGCGGGTCTTCCATCCGCTTGCAGATGGGCCTGCATACGACCCTCCAGGTTACCGTCCACCCGGTGCCCCGGCGGCAGGGAAAACGCCAGCCACTGCAGCGGCAGCTGCGCCAGGGAAACCTCGCTATCCCAGCCCTGCTCACGGTCTCCCGCGCCCTGCAGGCACAGGCGACTCTGTTCACGCTGCCAGCACAGGAGGGCAAGATGATCGCCGGCAGGACCGAGGGACAGGTCCGCCGCCTGCACCAGGTTCCACTGCCCGAGCAACGGATAGGACCAGTCCGCCTGGGTGACCTGGCCCTGCCACTGCCCTTCCTGCCAACGCCCGCGCATGCCAAGCTGCAGGCCGATGCCATCACCGGCTGCCTGCAGTGCCAGCCGGTGCTGCCGGGCGGTGCCCTCGACACCGGCCGAGAGGCTCGCCAGCTGCAGCGTACCGCTGCTGAGTTCCTGCGCCTCCAGGTCAAGCTGCCAGTTGCCGTCGCGCGCGGCATCCCAATCCAGTGTCGCCTCCAATGCGCCCAGCCCCAGTTCTCCCCCGGCCAGGTTTTGGCCCTGCAGGCGGGCGGTCACCCGGGGAAACTCCCGCGGCCCGCTCAGGGTACCCTGGCCCTGGAGCTGGCCCTTGCCCGCAGGAACCAGCATAGCCAGGTCGGGGATCCGCAACTGCCAGTTACCCTGCCAGCGCTGGTCCAGCTGCGCATCCAGGTTCAGTTGTGCCGTACCGGAGCGCAATTCAAGTTTTTGAACCCGCACGGTTTCGCCCTCCAGCGCGAGTTGCCCCTGCCCCTGCACGGGATAACCGCGCAGCGTACCGTCCAGCCGCTTGAGCAGTAGCTGCTGGTGCAGCAAGGCCCCGCGCATACCGCCTTCGAGCTGCACCTGGGCCGCCAGCTTGCCGGGCCAGTCCGCCTGCAACACACCGGGATTCAGCCCCTCGGCCGCCAGACTGACCTGCCAACGCAGCTCGGGCGCCCAATGCAGGGCTCCCTGTCCCGTGATCCTGCCGTCGAGGGCCGCGACCTGCAGCGTATCGAACTGTAGCTGTTCAAGGTCACCGTGCCCCTGCAGCTGCCAGTTGGTGGCCGGCAATCCGCCACCCTGGATACCGGTGTCCAGTTGCACCTGATAGGCCTGCGGCGTGCCCGACCATTCCAGGTGGCCGGCCGGGCTGGTGGCGGATTCCGTCGCCGGCAGCGGCGGCCAGCGCAGGTCGGTCCAGTCCAGGTTCAGTTGGCTGAAGCCGCCGTACAAGCCATGGCCGGCAATGCGCAGTTCGCCGCCCGTGTCGGGCTGCTGCAGGCGGGCGTTATCCAGTCGCCAGCCATCGCCCTGATCCCGCACTCGCGCCTGCACGTGCAACGGGTAGAGCGCATCGGCACCGGCATCGGTGGTGAGCTGCGCCTGCAGTTCGGCACCCTGCAGATCCCCGCTGGCCTCGATCCGGGCCATCAGCTGCAGGTCCGGCCATTTTGCACTGAAGGCACGCGGCGAACCTTGCGGCAGTTCCACCAGCGCCTGCCAGCGCAATGCATCGAAGGGCTGCTGCAGCCGTAGCTGCAGGGTGGCCGGTGCCGGCTGTTCGAGCGCGTAATCCAGCTGTAGCCGACGCCAGTCGCCGGTCAGGCGCGCCTTGCCGGACAACGTATGGAGAGGTTCGAGTTCGGCCGACCACTGCAGTGCCAGCTGGGTGGAGGCCTGTTCCACCAGCCCGATCTCGCCGCTGGCCTCCAGGCGACCCTGGGGCAATACCAGCTCCAGGCTACCGAGCTGCAGCCGGTCTGCCTCGCCCTGGGCCACCAGGCGAACGCCATCGAACTGCAGCAGTGGCTGGCCACTGCGCCGAATCTCCACCGCCCGGATATCCAGGGTGCGAATCCGGATCGCCAGCGGTAGCGAGAAGTTCGGTGTAAATGAGGCGGATTCCGGTTCCGGCCTGGCGACCACCGGGCCCAGCTCCGCCGTCACTCCTTCCACCTCCAGCTCGGCAATATCCAGCCGCCCCTGCAACAGGGCCGCCGGTCGCCAGTCCAGATGCAGCCGGCCAATGCGGTAGAACTGCCCATCGGTGCGGTATTCCAGTTCCTGCAACTGCAGTGGCCCCAGCCAGCTACCCTCGAATCGGGCCACCCGGATCTCCCCCGGCGCATAGGTGCGCGCCACCGCAAGCGCCAGCTGCAGGCCCAGGCGGGTCGCCAGCAGCAGGTAAAGTGCGGCCACAATCACCAGTAGCAGCACCAGCCATTTTCCCCACCGCCTCACAGATCCGGCCCCACGGTCAGGTGCAGCCGCCAGGGCTTGCTGTCTTCACTGATGGCGTTGGCGAAATCCACCCGTACCAGGCCGATGGGGGTCTCCCAGCGCAGGCCGAAGCCCACCCCCTGCTTGAGGGGGTCACCAAGGGTGTCGACGGCGTTGCCGGTGTCGAAGAACAGTGCGGCGCGCCAGTTGCCCTGAATGTGCCGTTCCAGTTCCACGCTGCCCACCACCAGGTAACGCCCGCCGATGATGTCGCCACTGGCATCGCTGGGGCCGAGATGGCGATAGTCGTAGCCGCGCACACTCTGGTCACCACCGGCGAAAAAGCGTAGTCCGGGCGGCAGGGCGTCGAAATCGTCCGTGTGGATGACACCGAAACTGCCGCGGCCGAGCAGGCGGGTGCGTTCGCCGAAGGACCGGATCAGCTTGGCGTCCACCTGCGCCTGCACGAAACTGGTATCGGACAGCAGGCCCTCCTGCGCCCCCTTGAGGTCCAGCTGCAGGCGTGCGCCTTTTTCCGCCACCAGCCGATCACGGCCCCAGATCCGCTGCAGGTTGATGCCGGGCATGAGCAGGGCCGTGTCACCGTCGGTCAGCCCGATCTCGAAATCCTCCTGCTGGTAGGTCAGCGACAGCACCCGCCGCCAGCGCCCCTGCAGGGTGCTGATGCTCACCCCCACCTGCTTCTTCTGGCTTTCTGCATCATCGACCTGCTCGCTGCCGATGAGGCTGTTGAATTCGAGGAAGTCGGTACGCGGGCGTGCCAGCGGGATCCGGTAGCGGCCGGTATAGCTCTCCTGGATCTCCGACACCCGGTATTCCAGCTGCAAAAAATGACCGGCCCGGTTCAGTCGCCGGTTGGCCCAGCCCAGCCGGCCACGGGCGCCGGTATCGGTACCGAAACCCAGGCCGGCGGTATATTTGTTCGGTCGGCGCGGAGTCAGCTCCACCGCCACCGGAATGCGCCGGCCGGCGGCCTGATCGCGCTCCGCCTGCACCTGCACCTGGGCGAAGTAGTCACTGTCCTCCAGGGCACGCTGCAGATCCAGCAACTGTCGTGATGCGTAGTCCGCCCCCGGGGCAAACTGCACATAGGCCTGCAGCAGGTCAGTGTTGAGATCGGCGCCCGAAAAACTCACGGCGCCAAATTCATAGCGAATGCCCGTGGCCAGCACCAGCACCACCCGCGCCTCGGCGCGTCCGGCATCCACCTCCAGCCGGTGGACGCTGTAATGGGCATCGAGATAACCCTGCGCCAGCGCCTGCTGCAACAGGCTGCGCTTGGCGTCCTCGTAGCGGGCATGCAGCAGCGGTTCCCCCTCCCGCAGCGCGATGGCACCCGCCGCGGCCTGCAGTGCCAGATCGCCCGCACCCTCCTCCTGCAGACGCAGGTCTACATCCGTGATACGGGTCTGGGGACCGGGATCGATGCGATAGTGCGCCAGCCAGCCGCTGGCCTCCTGCTGCAGTGAGCCCTGCACCTGCACACCGTAGAAGCCAAAGGGTTCGAGGGCGGTGCGAATCTCGGCCTCGGCACGCTCGTGATAGCGGCGCATGCGGAACGGGGTGAGGGACTCGCTCTGGCGCTGCTGTTCGATGGTCAGCAGGGCCCGCACGTTGGCCAGCGCCTCGCCTTCCAGGCCCTCGATCACCACTCGCAGATGCGACGTCTGCGCGGCCACCACGGTGGTAACCAGGCACAGCACCCCCAGCATCATTGCCCGCACCACCCGATACACTATTCCCCTCCCTTACGCCCACCACTGACCGCTATGCTAAAGACCCGCGCGGCCGCGCAACAGTCTCTTGTGCCGCCTCCGAAAAAAACCCGCCAGGGGGCGCAAATCTTTTACAATGCCGGGCCATCGCCCTGACACCCGAACCGACCGTGACCGACCATCCCCTGCGCCGTATCCGCTCCTTTGTCCGCCGTGAAGGCCGCCTCACCACGGGTCAGCAACGCGCCCTCGACCAGCTCTGGCCACTATACGGCATCGAGCCGGACCAGCCGCTGGAACTGGCGGCAATCTTCGGCCGCCAGGCACCCTGCACCCTGGAAATCGGCTTTGGCAACGGCGCCAGTCTGGCGGCCATGGCGGAGGCGGCGCCGGAACAGGATTTCATTGGCGTCGAGGTGCACCGTCCCGGCGTTGGCCACCTGCTGCAGGAGATCGAGTCCCGCCAGCTGCACAACCTGCGTGTCCTGTGCACCGATGCCGTCGAGGTGCTGGAGCGGCAGATCCCCGACGCCAGCCTGCACCGGGTGCTGCTGTTCTTCCCCGACCCCTGGCACAAGAAAAAGCACCACAAGCGCCGTATCCTGCAACGCCACTTCATCGATCTGCTGGCGCGGCGGCTGCAGCCCGGCGGCCGCTTCCATATGGCCACCGACTGGCAGGACTATGCCGAGCACATGCTGGCGGAAATGGAGCAGGCCACCGCGTTCCGCAACACGGCGGGAGCCGGGCAGTACGCCGTGCAACCCGCCTACCGCCCCACCACCAAGTTCGAGCGCCGGGGTCGACGGCTCGGTCACGGCGTATGGGACCTGGTATACGAACGAATCTAGCCCCGCAGCAGGCACCGACTGCAATACACATCTAATTGATTATTATTAACAATACTGGACTCAACAGCATCTGGACCCGGCACCGGTGCGGCGCAGATGAAGGCCCCCGGTATTTGTGCTAGCATGCGCGACTTTTCCGCCCGGTGATTTTTGGCGCCTAATCGGGCCAGCGGGGCCGCACCGGCCCTCAACAGAATTGCACGCGGAAGCGCGGCGAACTGCGCTACGCGATCAGGCTTTACCAGCTTTGAGATATTGAGGAGAAATCCATGTCCAAGAAACACCCGATCGTTGCGGTCACCGGTTCTTCCGGCGCCGGCACCACCACTGTCAAGCGTGCCTTTGAGCACATTTTCCGCCGCGAGGGCATCAACCCCCTGGTGATCGAAGGCGACAGCTTCCACCGTTACGACCGCGCCGCCATGAAAGAGGCGATGAAAAAGGCCGAAGCAGAAAACAACATGAACTTCAGCCATTTTGGCCCCGAAGCCAATGTATTCGACAAGCTGGAAGAGGTCTTCAAGTCCTACGGCAACACCGGTGCCTGCAAACGCCGTTACTACCTGCACAGCGAGGAAGAGGCCAAGCCCTACGGCCAGAAACCCGGTGAATTCACCCCCTGGGAAGACCTGCCGGCCGGCACCGACCTGCTGTTCTATGAAGGTCTGCACGGCGGCGTGGTCACCGCCGATGCCAACGTTGCCCAGCACGTGGACCTGCTGATCGGCGTGGTGCCCATCGTCAACCTGGAATGGATCCAGAAGATCCACCGCGATGGCGCCGAGCGCGGCTATTCCGCCGAGGCGATCGTGGACACCATCCTGCGCCGCATGCACGACTACGTGCATTACATCACCCCGCAGTTCTCGCGCACCGACATCAACTTCCAGCGCGTGCCCACGGTGGACACCTCCAACCCCTTCATTGCCCGTGACATCCCGACTCCGGATGAATCCTTCGTGGTAATCCGCTTCCGTGATCCCAAGAAGCTGAACGTGGATTTCCCCTACATCCTCAGCATGCTGGAAGGCTCCTTCATGTCACGCCGCAACAGCATCGTGGTACCGGGTGGCAAGATGGGTTTTGCCATGGAAATCATCCTGGCCCCCATCATCGAGGACATGCTCGCCGCACGCGGCTGATCCCGTCCGCCCCCGGCCCGCGCGCCGGGGGCATCCCCACTCCCCCTCGCAAACTCTCCCCCACCCCGTCCGATCGCCTCTGGCCTCCCGCCGTCCCTGGGGTATACTCTTAGCGTTTACAGCCATCACGCGGGTTGCTCTGCCATGAGCCAGCGTATCCAACCAGTGTCTGACACGGATGCCTTTCTGCTTGGCCACGCCGAATCCCCCGACTGGGAAAAGGCTGCGGAACAATGCCTGCAGCAGATTGGCTATATCCCGCCCTCCGCCAACCTCGGCTTTCTCTATGTCACCGATGCCTATGCCCGCCTGATGGGCGTCATCCTGGAACACCTGCGTGACGAGACCGGTATCCAGCACTGGGTGGGCACCGTCGGCATGGCCATCTGCGCCAGCGGCAAGGAGTATTACGACACCGCGGCCATGGCGGCCCTGATCACCAACGTGCCCCGGGATGCCTTCCGCATCCTGCCCAGCATGGAACGCCATCAGGAAATCCAGCTCGACAGCCTCGCACCCTGGCTACAGCAGTCCGAAAACCATCTCGCCATCATTCACGGCGACCCGCGCAACGCCGAGATCCCGGAACTCATCGAGCAACTCGCCGAGCAGCTGCCCGGCGGCTTTGTGGTGGGTGGCCTCAGTTCCTCGCGCTCCGAATATCCTCAGGTAGCCGAGTACCTGACCGGTGGCGGCATTTCCGGCGTGGTGTTCAACAGCAACGCACCGGTGGCCACCGCCCTGTCGCAGGGCTGCAGCCCCATCGCCGACAAACACGTCATCACCGCCTGCCAACGCAATGTACTGATCGAACTGGATGATCGGCCGGCACTGGAGGTATTCAACGAGGATATCGGCGAGATCCTCGCCCGTGATGTCAATCGCGCCGCGGGCTATATCTTCGCCGGCCTGCCGATTCCCGGCTCCGACACCGGCGATTACCTGGTGCGCAACCTGGTGGGGATCGACCCGGAACAGAAACTGCTCGCCATCGGTGATCTGGTGGAAAAAGGCCAGACCGTGCAGTTCTGCCGCCGCGACGGCAAGGCCGCCTGGGAAGACCTGCGGCGCATGCTGCACCAGCTCAAGCATCGCCTGCGCGGCCAGGCGCCGAAGGGCGGCGTCTACTACTCCTGCCTGGGCCGCGGCAAGGAATTGTTCGGTGACGATTCGGAAGAACTGCGTACCATTCGCCAGGAACTGGGAGACTTTCCCCTGGTGGGCTTTTTCGCCAACGGCGAGATTTCCTATAACCGGCTCTACGGGTATACCGGGGTGCTGACCCTGTTCCTGTAATGGTTGCAGTCCATCACGGCAAGCCTATACTTGCCGCGCAAGCCCAGGGATACCCGTATGCAGGACAGGGCTCATGCCACAGATGTTCAGGAGGTGTGGCCATGATCATCACCACCCGCGACCCCGTCACCGGTCGCAGCATTACCGACCCGGAAACCCACCCCTTTACCATCGAAGGCGAGGGCCCGGCCGCACTGAAAATCTTCTTTGAATCCGAGGCTACCAAGCAGGCCTATCTCGACGCCCAATGGGACAGCGCCTGGGACGAGGATTTCGATTCCCACCCTGACTGAAGCGGTGGCATCACATCCATGCAGCCGTTGGCGGCATCCATTGCTTGCTGAATAATGTCCCTGCATGGATACCCTAACCCACGCCCTGAGCGGCGCATTGCTGGCACGCGCCACCCACACCGCCCGCCAGCAGCTATCGCCCGCGACCCGGGTAGTGATCGGTGCCCTCGCCTGCGCGTTTCCGGACAGTGATTTCGTGCTGCGCTGGGTGGATATCCTGTATTACTTCAACTGGCATCGCGGCGTCACCCATTCCCTGGTGCTGCTGCCGCTCTGGGCGGGCGCCGGCGCACTGCTGCTGCATTATGTGTCACGCCACCGCTGGCCGTTGGGGGAATTGTTCCGTCTGCTGCTGCTCACCATCGGACTGCACATACTCGGCGACCTGATCACCGCCTATGGCACCCGCATCTGGATGCCACTGTCCACGGCTCGCGTCGGCTGGGACACCACCTTCATTATCGACCTGGTCTTCACCGGCATTATCGTGGCCGGCCTGCTGGCGTCCTGGCTTACCCATAGCACCACTGCGGCCCGTATTGGCTGCATAGCGCTGGTTGCCTATGTCGGACTGCAGGCCCTGCTGCACCAGCATGCGCTGCAGATCGCCCAGGACTATGCCACCCGGCGACACCTGGATGCCAAACGGGTCGTGGCCCTGCCACAGCCCCTGTCGGCGCTGAACTGGAAACTGCTCGTCGAGGAGGATGGCCAGTACCATACCGCCTATCTGCGCATCAAAGGCGAATCGAACGTGCCGGACTGGCTGACCTGGCTGCAGCCGGTGGCACACCAGTACCGGGAGGAAGCACAGCTGCGCTGGAAAACCGTCCACCGCCTGGGAAATACCGAATCGGCGCTGGTGCAGCAGGTCTGGCGACAGGATGCGCTGGCCGAGTACCGCCGCTTTGCAGAGTTCCCGCGCCTCTATCGTATCGACCGTAACCCGGAACAACTCTGCGTGTGGTTCACCGATGAACGCTTCGTCCTGCCCGGCCTGACCCCGCCGTTTCGTTTCGGGCTGTGTCGCCAGGGCACGGCAGGCGACTGGCAACTGCGCCAGCTACCGCGGGTACTGGGTACCGAAGCGGGAACTACATGACAACGTAGGTTTCCATGCGCAGACGATCCACTTCCGCGGGGCCAAAGGGCACCAGCTCGATGAACGGCGGAATTTCTGCAGCCTCGATACCCAGGGTTTGCATCTGCGCCTTGCACATCTTGATATCGACGAGCTCAAAGGCAGACAGTTTGGCCGCCAGATCCACCAGGTCGCGATACTCGGCATAGTTACGGGTGGCAAAGAAAGCCACTTCCGGCCCGTGCAACACCAGCGTGATCCGCTCCGGGCGGTCCTCCGCAGCGCCCTGCGACAATCCCTCCATCCGCCGCAGTACCAGTTCCAGTTCCTCACGGGTGTGGACATTGATATCGAACACCACACCGGGTGCCCCTGCCCAGGGCGGCTCCACCACTTCCCCGCCAGTGCGAATGGCCTGGGCAGCTCCCGCCCCCGCCGACTCCTCGTCCCTCGGAAAGCCCGCCAGCACGAGCAACCCCACCAGCAATGCGCCGACGGGGAACAACCACAGGAAGGTTCGTGACATAGCCAAATCCGTTTTATGGGTACAGGGAATAGTTTGATGGTACCCGCATTGTGCCGGGAAGCCAGCTCTGAGAACCTAGGGACCCGTACCCGTGACCCATAACAATACGCCTATGCAAAGCCTTCCCTTTCCGCAGGACCGCGCCATCGCAACATGGCTGCTGGTCTGTTGCGCCATGATTTTCGCCATGGTGATTCTCGGCGGTGTCACCCGCCTGACGGGTTCCGGCCTGTCGATGGTGGAATGGGATCCGATTTTCGGCATTGTGCCACCACTGACCCAGCAGGACTGGGAGACCGATTTCGAAAAATACCAGGCCTCGCCCGAGTACCGGAAAATCAATGTCGGCATGGACCTGGAGGGTTTCAAGGCCATCTACTGGTTCGAATTTTCCCATCGTCTACTGGGCCGCACCATCGGCACGGTCTTCCTGGTACCGTTCCTGTTCTTCCTGTTCCGGCGCCGTATCGCCCGCGCCCTGACCCCACGCCTGCTGGGCATGTTCCTGCTTGGCGGCCTGCAGGGGCTGATGGGCTGGTACATGGTCAAGAGCGGCCTGGTGGACAACCCCCACGTGAGCCAGTACCGGCTCACGGCCCACCTGGTGCTGGCGTTTGTCATTTATGGCTACATGCTGTGGGTGGCACTCGATCTCTGGTACCCGCGCCACGGCCAGACACCATCCGCAGGACAGCTGCGGCTGCGCGGCGCGGCACTGGCGCTGGCCGGCTGGATCCTGTTCACCATCGTATCGGGGGGGTTTGTGGCCGGCCTGAAGGCAGGTCATGCCTACAACAGCTTTCCACTCATGGACGGCCACTGGATTCCGGAAGCAATGTGGATGATGACCCCCTGGTGGCACAATTTCTTTGAGAACATCGCCACCGTCCAGTTCGATCACCGCCTGCTGGCCACCCTGACGCTGCTCGCGGTGATCACGCTCTGGTGGTGGGCCCGCAACACCGAACTCACCGCGCGTGCGCGCCTCGGCCTGCACCTGCTGCTCGCTGCCGTGCTGCTGCAGGTCACGCTGGGGATTTCCACGCTGCTGCTGCATGTCCCGGTGGCACTGGCGTCAAGCCATCAGGGCGGGGCGTTGGTACTGTTCAGCGCAGCGATCTTTTTCAATCACGCCCTGCGCCGCAACATCTGATCGATCACCCGGAAAAGACCGGAACAGGCTTAGCACGCAAGCCGTTGGGCCGCCTTTCTTCTGGTTCATTTTCTTTAGGTGAGACAAAGAAAACGAACCCGCCGAGGAAAGGCGAAATGGAGATCATGGATTGGCATACAATCCGGAAAGGAGCAGTGTCCGAAGGCACATTCGGGCCTACCACAATCCCAATTCATTGCAGCAATCTCTATCCGGGTATATCCCTGACGGGAAAACAGGCCATAAAAAAGGCCGCGCCCCGATGGGGTGCGGCCTTCTGGTTTCCGCTCCAGCTGAGCGCGGGTGATCAGAGGCTGGAGAAATACGCCGCCAGGTTTTCGATATCGGCGTCGCTCAGCGGCTTGGCCATCGGTGACATCATGGGATCGGTACGGGTACCGTCACGAAAAGCCTTTATCTGCTTCACCAGATAAGCGTCCTTCTGGCCGGCCAGGTTGGGCCACAGCGGGTTTGCGCTGACCCCGGCGGCACCGTGGCAACCCGCACAGGTGGCGGCCTTGGCCTTGCCGGCAGCGGCATCTCCCGCCGCCATGCTGGCGCCACTGATACCCATCAATACGCCGGCTGCGGCGGCTACCCATACTTTATTCATATTCATTCTCCAGTCTAATCGTCCAGGGGCAATGTACTTCATGGGCGTATCATGGCAAAGCTGTGTCACCCTGTAAATGCACCATATCAGTGACTTTACCCTGCAAATATGCTTGCCGGACCCATCCCTGGCCATTGATATCCTGTATGCTTGCAGCAGGTTTTTCTGATAATAACCACCGCAGCATTTGCCAGATTGAAAATTTTGTGTAGTATCAATCCAGTATCGTCTTTGCCTTCATCAACTCATTCCCGGCACAGGCATTTCCCCCACAATTAATAACTACAATTAGCTATGACGGACATTCGCCTCGATGATGTACAGCCCGGTATGGTGCTCAGCCGCCAGGCGACGGGCAAGAATGGCCATGTCCTGCTCAAGGAAGGCGTTACGCTTACCGATCGGCACCTGTCATTGCTACGTGCCCACGGTGTGACGCAGATTGATGCAAAACTCCCCGGAAAGGAATCCACTCAGGAGATCACCATGTCAGCAGAAGAGGCATCCATGCTGGTAGAACAACAGTTCAAGAACAATGACACCGACCACCCACTGATCCAGGAACTCAAACGTGTGTGTCGCAACCGCCGGCAGCGCAATCCGCTGGGAGGCCCAGATGACCAATAACGCCCAGGCCCTGATCAGTGATTCGCTGGAGCTGGCATCCCTGCCCGCAGTGGTGATGCGTGCAATGGAACTGCTCAATGACCCGGAAACCTCCGCCTCCGATATCGGCCAGGTGATCAGTGAGGACCCGGCACTGAGCGCCAAACTACTGAAGATCGTCAACAGCGCCTTCTATAGCTTCCCGTCCCGTATCGACACCATTTCCCGCGCCATCACCATTGTCGGCACCCTGGAGATCACCGACCTCATTCTTGGTTCCACCGCCGTCGATGCCTTTGCCGGCCTGCCGAATGAACTGATCGACATGACCCATTTCTGGGAGCACAGCCTGTATGCCGGTGTCGTGGCCCGCGTACTGGCCCGCCACCATCGCGCCCCCAACACGGAACGCTTCTTTGTCAGCGGCCTGCTGCACGATATCGGCTCGCTGGTGCTCTACCACCAGCGCCCGGAAGAATCACGTGCCGCACTGGAAAAGGCGCGCGCCGGTACCTCGTTGCACCTGGCGGAACAGGAGATCTTCGGCTTCGACCACAGCGATGTCGGCGCCGAACTCATGCAGGCCTGGAATCTGCCCGAGGCCTTCATCGAGGCCGCCCGTTACCATCACCGCCCCACGGAAACCAAGCGGTTCCCGCTCGAGGCCGCCATGGTACATCTGGCCGATGTGATCGCCGCCAGCGCCCATACCACGGGCAGTGGCACGGAACATGTGCCACCCCTCGAACCCGGGGCCTGGGACCTTACCGGTCTGTCAGTGGAGATCACCGAAAGCGTAATCACCGAAGCGGACCGACAGTTCCTCGATGCGCGGACGGTGATCCTGCCACGGGCCAGCGCAGCCTGATCAGTCCGCCAGCCAGAACCACCATACAATCAGGCCAATCACTACCAGTCCGGCACCGTTCACCAGCCAGATCATGCTCCTTTCCCCTTGAGCCGCAACCGCCGCAGGCGATTGGCGTTGCTCACCACGGTCACCGATGAGGCCGCCATGGCGGCACCCGCCACCATGGGATTGAGCAACAACCCCACGAAGGGATACAACACGCCGGCCGCCACCGGGATCCCCAGGGTGTTATAGATAAAGGCACCGAACAGGTTCTGGCGAATATTACGCACCGTGGCCCGCGACACCACGATGGCATTGGCGACCCCGTGCAGCGAACCGCCCATCAGGGTGATATCCGCGCTTTCCATGGCTACATCCGTGCCGGTCCCGATGGCCATGCCCACATCGGCGCGGGCCAGCGCCGGGGCATCGTTGATGCCGTCTCCGACCATGGCCACTACCTGTCCATTGGCCTGCAACCCGGCCACCCGCTCCGCCTTGTCACCGGGCTGGACCTCGGCAATCACCTCATCAATACCCACCTGCCGCGCCACCGCCTGAGCAGTGAGGGCGGAATCCCCGGTCAGCATGACCACCCGCAAGCCCTCGTCATGGAGCCGGGCGATGGCGGCGGCGGAATCCGCCTTGATGGGATCCGCCACCGCCAGGATCGCCGCCAGCTGCCCGTTCCGCGCCAACAGCAGCGGCGTCCTGGCCTGTTCCATGAGGGCCTGCAGGCGCTGGTCGATGGCCTCCTCGAGCGGCACGCCCTGCGCCACCATCAAGGCCCGATTACCCAGCAACAGCGACATCTCGCCCAGGGTCGCGCGCACCCCCTGCCCGGCCAGCGCCATAAAGCCCTCCACCGGCTCCGGGGCAAGACCCCGCGCCCGTGCGGCCTCGAGCACCGCATGAGCCAGGGGATGTTCGGAACCGGCCTCCAGGCTGGCCGCCAGTTGCAGGACACGATGCTCATCATCATCCGACAGACACTCGATATCCGTCACCGCCGGCCGCCCCTCGGTCACCGTGCCGGTCTTGTCCAGCACCACCGTGGTGAGGTCCCGGGCCCGCTGCAGGGCCTCGCCGTTGCGGATCAGCACGCCATACTCCGCCGCCTTGCCGACGCCCACCATGATGGAAATGGGCGTAGCCAGCCCCAGGGCACAGGGGCAGGCGATGACCAGTACGGTAATGGAGGTGACCAGCGCGTAACTCAGCACCGGCGTCGGGCCGAAGTTGAGCCAGGCCAGGAAGGTCACCACGGCGATAATCAGTACCGTGGGCACGAATACCCCGGCTATACGGTCGGCGAGCCGGCCCAGCGCAGGCTTGCTGTTCTGGGCCTCGCGTACCAGCTCGATGATCTGTGCCAGGGCCGTATCACGGCCGATGCGCTGCGCCTTGAACAGGAAACTGCCGGTCTTGTTGAGGGTACCGCCGGTCACGGCATCACCCGCCTGCCGGGACACCGGCATGGGTTCGCCGGTGAGCATGGACTCATCCAGGGTGGACTGGCCGTCGATGATCACGCCATCCACCGGCACCTTTTCCCCGGGTCGCACCCGCACGGTTTCATCGAGACCCACTTCAGCGATGGGAATGTCGACCTCCCGTCCCTCGCGCACCACCCGGGCCGTGCGCGGCTGCAGGCCGATAAGACGGCGGATCGCCTCGGAGGTGCGCCCGCGGGCGCGCAATTCGAGGGCACTGCCGAGATTGATCAGCGCCAGGATCACCGCCGCCGCCTCGAAATAGGCATGCCGCGCCAGGCTCGGCACCGCCTCCGGAAACAGCACCACGGCCATGGAGTAGACCCAGGCGCTGCCGGTACCCAGGGCAATGAGGGTGTCCATATTGGCGTTGTGATGGCGCAGGGCCTTCCAGGCGCCCGTGAAGAAGTGACCGCCGGAATACACCAGCACCACGAGTACCAGCACGCCCACCAGCAGCCAGCCCGGTGCATTGCCTTCCACGGCCGGCATGGCACCCAGCCAGCCGCTCAGCATCAATGGCGCCCCCACTGCCCCGGCCAGCGCAGCCTTGCGCCACAGGCCACGCAGGCGCGCCTGCTCCTCGGCCTGCCGCTGTGACCCGTCATCGAGTTCCGCCAGTTCCGCCGCGTTGTAGCCGGCGTCGACCACCGCGCGGGTCAGCGTTTCAGCGGCTACCGCGCCGCTCACCAGCGCGGTATGCTCAGCGAAATTGACCACCGCCTCCTGCACACCCGGCACGGCCCGCAGGGCCTTTTCCACTGCCGCCACACACCCGGCGCAGGACATGCCGGATATGGACAGACGAATCGAATGCTCATCCTTCATTAACAGCCACCATACTGATTTCCTACTCCTGCCTGTATGCTAACGCTGGCAAAAACATTCTAATCCTGTGAAAGATGAGGGTATTATGCGCCATCCCACATACAGCCGACACAATACTGAAACGCACCTATGAACCTGGACTCCGAAAATATCCAAGCCATTCTGAAAAACGTGGAGCACTTCGCCGCGCTGGATCCGGATCAGCTGCGCACCATCGCCGCCTCCACACGGGTCATCAAGCTGAACGAGAACGAGAGCCTGTTTCAGCATGGCCAACCGGCCGAGGATTTTTTTCTGGTGTTACATGGCCAGGTGAAGCTGTTCCGGCTGTCCGAAGATGGCGATGAAAAGGTGATCGAGATCATCACCCCCGGGCGCCTGTTTGCCGAGGCGGTGATGTTCATGGACCGGCAGGCCTACCCGGTCAACGCCGAGGCGGTAATGCCCTCCGAACTGCTGGCCATTTCCAGCAAGGTCTACAGCCGTCTGCTGCGGGAATCCGTGGACACCTGTTTCCGGATCATGGGGGTGATGAGCCAGCGCCTGCACCGGCACCTCAACGAGATCGACAGCCTCACCCTGCACAATGCCACCTACCGGCTGGTGAGCTATCTGCTCAATGAAGTGGCACACAGCAACCGTGACCAGCCCAGCGTCAACCTGAACACCCCCAAGCACGTGGTCGCTTCACGCCTGTCCATTCAACCGGAAACCCTGTCGCGCATCCTGTCCCGCCTGTCCAAACAGGACCTGATCCAGGTGCGCGGCAGCCAGATCGAAGTACTCGATCACGAAGGCCTGCTGGAACTGGTGGCCGGCCAGCCGATATGAACCAACTCTTCCTTCCGCTTGTCAAAATAGGTCTATAGTTAAACCAGTAAGCCTGTTCTGTGCCACCCCTATGGCGGCAAGTATGTTGAAGGAGAAAACGCCATGTCAGACATCATGGACTACATTCGTAATCCGAAACGCTATGAAAACGATCCCGACGGCAACCTGTTGTCCCTGGAACCCTGGGATGAAAATATCGCCCGGCAACGCGCCACCGAGGAAGATATTCAGCTGACCCCGCAGCATATGGATGTAATCCATTTTCTGCGCGAGGAATTCCGCCAGCATGGCCAGGCGGACAATGGCCGCGACCTGTTCACCAGCCTGACCGAGCGATTCTCAACCCAGGGCGGAAAGAAATACCTGTTCAGCCTGTTTCCCCGCGGCCCCATCATGCAGGGTTGCAAGATCGCCGGCCTGCCGGTCCCGCCCAACAGCGCCGATCCATCCTTCGGGAGTGTGCACTAGCACCCGCGCGAGACTGGCACAAAAATCCCCGCCCGCTGGCGGGGATGAGATGAAACAGGAACACCGGCTTCAGGCGGCCGATTTCTTCTTGCCGAGGGAAATGGGATCAAACCCCTTTTGCTTGCCCCGGCCTGCCTGCCCAGGCACAAAGGTTACATTCAGGCCAATTTGATGCGGTGTATACACCGTTGTACGCAGTAGTACTCCGCCCTCGACCACCACTTGTTCGGTCATGGTCCGGATATGTGTGGTGTCATCGAAAGTGTCCTCTACGAATTCATATTCGAGTTTCATAACCAATACCTCCCTGCAGAAATACACTGAATCCAATGCTGGTGTGCAAAGCCTAGGTGTCCGCCACCGCTTGTCAAGACAGCGACTGAAGACCCTCAATACCATGGCTTCATGATGGTGGAAAATCGCTGGAAACAGGCTATTACCTAGGGTGACGGCAGTATCAACCAACTGCGTGGAGAATCATCATTCCCAATCAGGAGGGCATCATGCTTAACCCCATCCACGACACCGATGGCGACTTCTATGTCGCCTGGCATAGCAAGCGCAAGTTTGAGGCGGGCAAATTCAACGAGCGGATCATGACCTACGCCGAAGCCCACCGGGAAGCAGAAAAACTCGCTACCGAACATCCCGAGAACACATACTGGGCAGAACATGTCCCCAAGGTGTTCGCACCGCATTAACCTGCACCCGGATTGCCGGTACAATGACCCTCACTGACTCCGGTGCGGGTCATTACGAGCAGCCTTATGAAACGTCTGACCCTGGTCCGTCACGCCAAATCCGACTGGAATACCGGCATGCCCGATTTCGACCGGCCGCTTAACGCACGCGGCGAGCAGGCCGCGCCGTTCATGGCGGCACGACTGGCGCAGTTTAATCCAAAACCGGATCGACTGGTCAGCAGTCCGGCGGTACGCGCCCTGCGTACCGCCACCCTGATCGCCCACGGTATCGACATCGATGCATCCACCATCATCACCCTCGATACGCTCTATAACGCCAGCGTAAAACAGCTGCTGGCCGCCATTCAGGCAACGGATGATGCCATCGAACATCTCATGGTAGTGGCCCACAACCCGGGCCTGACCGACCTCGCCAACCAGTTGACCGATTCACAGATCGACAACCTGAGCACCTGCGCCGTGCTGGGTGCGGATCTGGAGATCGAGCATTGGCGTGATGTCCGCGCTCATTGCGGCCGCGCCCGGTATTACGACTTCCCCAAGAACCCGTCGCCACCGGTTCAACGCTGAGCCCTTTTCCCTGCACAGGAGTGAATTAGTCGTGACCCTGCCTTTTCCATGGATCGCCCTGGTTGTGGCCTGCGGCCTGGCGCTGGCGCAATTTGCGTTCCCGCAACTGCCACTGCTGACCCGCCTTATCATGAATGAATTCGGCTTTATTCTTTGCCTGATCGGTACTGGCCTGGCGATACGGGATCTGCGTGCCGGCACCGCACGACGGGCACTATGGCTGCCGCTGCTGGGCTGTGCACTGCTGGCGCTGGGTTTTCTTTATATCGGGCTGCAACTGTGGCCCGAGAGCGGATTGGCCGGAAGCCATTGAACCACGGCCTTTGCCTCCACTGCTGGCAGCGAACTGCAGGGCCTCAGGCCGCGATGACGTCGCGCACCCGCATCAGTCGACTGCGCACTTCGGCGGCCAACTGGTCCACGCCCGCTTTTTCCACCAGCTTCAGCACGGCGGAAGGGTCCATGAAACCAACATTGATGGTCCCGTCCTCTTCCTCACGCACCACTACATTGCAGGGCAATAACAGGCCGATATCCGGGTCGGCATCCAGCGCCTGATTGGCCAGCACCGGATTGCAGGCACCCAGAATCTTGTAGGGGCGCTTGTCGATATCCAGCTTCTTCTTCAGGGTGGCCTTCACATCGATTTCGGTGAGCACACCGAAGCCCTCATCCTTCAGCGCCTCGGTCACCTTCGCGACCGCATCATCGAAACCACCGGCGACGGAAACATTGAAACCATACATGGCATTACTCCTCTGCTGCACACTGAAGCCACGGTCGGTGCCGCGGCCTGAAAAAATCATTCTACTCCCTGTTCCCTGCCATACCACACGGACACCCTGCAGGGTAATACCCGGGATGGACCCGATTACAAGCTGACAGGCATACCGTATTACCATGCTCCATGCGCATACTGACGCAGCCATACACATGCGAAAACGCGCCCGCAGGAATTCGAGACTGCAGGTTATTGAGATTCACGCCTTACAGCCCGCGTCGCTTCATCAGCAGGAACACGGCCGGAATCAACAATAACGCCAGTAGAGTCGCACTCACCATGCCTCCCACCATGGGGGCGGCAATCCGTTGCATCACTTCCGAACCGGTACCGCTGCCCAGCATGATCGGCAACAGGCCGGCGATGATGGCCACCACGGTCATCATGATGGGCCGCACCCGCAGCAGCGCACCGTCAATCACCGCCTGACGCAGTGCCTGTTCATCCATCTTGCGCGCTTGCGCCTCGGCGTCTTGCAGGTGCCGCCGATAGGCCTGATTCAGATACACCAGCATCACCACCCCGATCTCTACCGCCACACCCGCCAGCGCAATAAAGCCGACGCCGACCGCCACCGACAGGTCATAGCCCAGCAGGTACAGCAGCCAGAGTCCGCCCACCAGTGCCAGCGGCAAGGTACCGAGAATAATCAGCACCTCGGTGAAACGCCGGAAGTTCAGGTACAGCAGCAGCACGATGATGGCCAGCGTAACCGGCACCACCACCGTCAATCGTTCCTTGGCGCGCTGCATGTATTCGTACTGACCGGACCAGTGCAGTGAATAGCCCGCCGGCAGGCTCACCGCATCACTTACTGCCGCCTGCGCCTTCTGCACATAGGAACCGATGTCGCGACCGGCAATGTCCACGTAGATCCAGCCATTGGGGCGCGCATTCTCGCTCTTGATCATACCCGGGCCGTCGCTGATGCGAATGTCGGCCAGATCCCCCAGGGCGATCTGCGCACCTGCCGGAGTGACCACCGGTAACGCTCGCAACACCTGCAAGGAATCGCGCACGTCACGGGGATAGCGCAGGTTGACAGGATAGCGTTCCAGACCCTCGACACTCTCGGTGATGTTCATGCCACCCACTGCGGAGCTCACCACCTCCTGCACCTCTGCAATCGGGAGACCGAACCGCGCCGCCGCCTCGCGGTCGATATCCACCATCACATAGCGGCCGCCGGCCACCCGCTCCGCAAAGGCGCTGGTAGTGCCCGGCACCGTCTTGAGCACATCCTCGATCTGCCGCCCCAGATCCTGGATCACCTTGAGGTCAGGACCCGCCACCTTGATCCCCACCGGGGTCTTGATACCGGTGGCCAGCATATCGATGCGGGTCTTGATGGGCGGACTCCAGCTATTGGCCAGCCCGGGGATGCGCACCTTCTGGTCCAGTTCCTGCTGGATGTCTTCCAGGGTGATCCCGGCGCGCCACTGATCGTGGGGTTTGAGCCGGATGATGGTTTCGATCATGGTCAGCGGCGCCGGGTCGGTGGCGGTATCGGCTCGCCCCATCTTGCCGAAGGCATGCTGCACCTCCGGCACCGTCATGATCAACTTGTTGGTCTGCTGCAGCAGTTGCTGCGCCTTGCCGGCGGAAATGGCCGGGAAGGTGGTGGGCATATAGAGCAGATCGCCTTCATCCAGGGTCGGCATGAATTCTGAACCGATGGCGCGATCCAGCGGCCACCAGCCCAGCAAGGGCCAGGCCATGGAGCCCGCCGCCAGTACTGTCACCAGCACCACGGTTTTCGGCATGTGCAGCACCCAGTCGATGAGCGGCCGATAGCCGGCGATGAGCAGCCGGTTCACCGGATTGCGCTGCTCGGCCACGATACGGCCACGGATGAAATAGCCCATCAGCACTGGCACCAGCGTGATGGACAGGCCGGCCGCTGCCGCCATGGCATAGGTCTTGGTGAAGGCCAGCGGCGCAAACAGCCGGCCTTCCTGCGCCTCCAGGGTGAACACCGGTAGAAAACTCAGGGTGATGATCAACAGCGAAAAGAACAGCGCCGGCCCCACTTCGCCCGCGGCCTGTGCGATCAACTGCCAGCGGCGCTCACCCTCGGCCGGTTCATGCTCCAGGTGCTTGTGCACGTTCTCGATCATGACAATGGCGGCATCCACCATGGCACCGATGGCAATGGCAATGCCACCCAGGGACATGATATTGGCGTTGATGCCCTGCAGCTGCATGATGATGAAGGCCGCCAGGATGCCGATGGGCAGACTGATCACCACCACCAGCGCGGAACGGAAGTGGAACAGGAATACCGCGCAGACCAGGGCCACGACGAGGAATTCCTCGATCAGTTTGCCCTGCAGGTTTTCCACGGCACGCCCGATCAGACCGGAGCGGTCATAGGTGGTGACGATCTCCACGCCCTCCGGCAGGCTGGCCTTGAGCTGCTCCAGCCTGGCCTTCACCCCGTGGATGGTGGCCAGCGCATTCTCGCCCCAGCGCATGATCACCACACCGCCCACCACCTCGCCCTCGCCATCGAGTTCGGTAATCCCGCGCCGCATCTGCGGGCCGATCCGTACCTCGGCCACATCCTGCAGCAGGATCGGTGTACCGTTGGCATTCATGCCCAGTGGCACATGGCGCAGATCATCAAGCCCCTGGATGTACCCGGTGGCGCGTACCATGTACTCCGCCTCTGCCATCTCGATCACCGAGCCACCCACTTCCTGGTTGGCCTGCCGGATCGCCTGTTTCACCTTGCCGAGCGGCAGGTTATAGGCACGCAGCCGCTGCGGGTCCACCACTACCTGGTACTGTTTCACCATGCCGCCCGCGGTGGCCACCTCGGCAACCCCGGGCACGGTCTGCAGTTCATATTTGAGGAACCAGTCCTGCAGGCTGCGCAGCTGGGCAAGATCATGTCTTCCGCTGCGATCCACCAGGGCATACTCGAACACCCAGCCCACACCGGTCGCGTCCGGCCCCAGCTCCGGCCGGGCCGTGGGCGGCAGGCGGCCCTGCACCTGGCTCAGGTATTCCAGTACCCGGGATCGGGCCCAGTAGAGATCCGTACCATCCTCGAACAGCACATAGACATAGGAATCACCAAAAAATGAATAGCCGCGCACCACCGTTGCCCGGGGTACCGACAGCATGGTGGTGGTCAGCGGGTAGGTCACCTGGTCTTCCACCACACGCGGTGCCTGGCCGGGATAGGAGGTCTTGATGATGACCTGCACGTCGGACAGATCCGGGATCGCATCCAGCGGCGTGTGGCGCAGGGCATGAATGCCCCAGCCAATGAGGATCAGCGTGAGCAGCAACACCAGGAGGCGGTTGTGAATGGACCAGTGGATGATGCGCTCGATCATGATGCCACCTCCCATCCACACCCGGTGACAGGTCCGGATTCATTCGGACGGTTGTTGTGTGCATCGACAATCTGCCCGGATGAATTCGGACCTGCAGGGGTGGCGAAGCTCATGGTGTTTCCCCTTCCGGCAACACATGGATCGCCACGATGCGCGTACCATCCGCGTCCTTCACCAGCTCGAAGTGGATGCGCTGCCCGGCCTGCAGCCCGGCAAGGTCCACCGCCTCATCGACCCGGAAATCCATGGTCATGGCCGGCCAGCCCAGTGCCGCGATGGGCTGGTGCGTCATATTCAGCTTGTGGGAGATAGCGAACACCTCGTTCACCGTTCCCATACCGGTGATGGTTTGTGCGGCCGGTGCAGCTGGCTTCGTTGCATCCGTACTGTCCATGCGGGTGAAACTCGCATGCAGGCTGGCCTCGGAATCGATCAGGAATTGCCCGGAGGTCACCACCCGCTCACCCTCCTGCAGGCCCGAGATGATTTCTATCCAGTCCCCGGACTCCAGCCCCGCCACCACACCGCGGGCGGCGAAATGACCATCCCCCAGCGCCACCACCACCCGTTCATGCTCCCCGGTCCGGATCAGCGCCTCGCGTGGAATGCTCAGCACCTCCCGCTTCGGCCCGGCGAAGATGCGCACCTTGGCGTACATATCCGGTTTCAGCAGGCCATCTGGATTGTCGAACTGCAGCCGCACCCGCAGGGTACGCGTCTTGGGATCGATGGCGGGATAGATGAACGACACCTTGCCTTCCCAGATTCTGCCCGGCAGATAGGGCAGTTCCACCTCCGCCGGCATGCCCTTGTGCACCCATTCGGACTGACGTTCGAATACATCCACCAGCAGCCACACACTGGACAGATCCGCCAGGGTCATCAGCTCCATGTCGGGCTTCACGTACATGCCCTCGCGAATATTGAGGTCGGCAACGATGCCATCCTGTTCCGCCAGGATGCGTACCCGCTGCGCCACCTTGCGGCTGGTGGTGATTTCGCGGATCTGGCCATCACTCATTCCCAGGGACTGCAACCGTTCCTGTGACGCCGCCCTGAGGGAATCGTTATTCATGCGCAGCGCCTGCAGGTATTCCTCCTGCGCATTCACCAGTTCCCGTGAATAGAGTTCCAGCAGTACCTCGCCGCGCGCCACCTGCTCACCATTGGACTTGACCCTGAGCGTTTCCACCCAGCCATCGGTACGCAGATGCACGTGACTGATGCTGCGTTCATCGAAATCCACATAGCCCACGGTGCTGATGCGCCGCCACAGCGGGCCGCGACTCACGGCTTCGGTACGCACCCCCAGGTTCTGCACCATGGCCGGATCGATGCGAACGCCTTCGCTGTCCTGCCCGGCATACACCGGCACCAGGTCCATGCCCATGGGCGACTTGCCCGGCGTATCGCGACGATAGTTCGGGTCCATGGGGGCCACCCAGTAGAGAACCGGCTTTTCCTGCCCGGCCTGTTTCACCGTCGGGGCCACGGCTTCTTGCCCATCCATACCTTCATTCTGCTGCAGCCAGAAACCCAGCCCAACACCGAGTGCCAGCAGGGCAATGCCGGCCAGTACCTGTGTTTTACTCATGATGATTCTCCTGACAGATACAGCAATCGCGCCTGGGCCCGGGCGCGATCGACCCGCAGCCGCAGTGCCGTCAGCCGGCTATCCAGCTCCGTCAGGCGCGCACGCATGACACCACTGAAATCGGTCACGCCGCTCTGGTAGGCATGCAGGGAGGCGCTGGCATTCTGCTGCGCCTGGGG
>CBDUHN010000035.1:0-38777 GCA_965367295.1 uncultured Gammaproteobacteria bacterium
ACCAGCAGCCGGTGGAACTGAAGCGCTACATCGAGGTGCTGGAGGACTGCCTGGGCAAGAAGGCGATCCAGAACCTGCTGCCGTTGCAGCCCGGCGATGTACCCGACACCTACGCCAATGTGGAAGATCTGGTGCGCGATGTCGACTACCAGCCGGATACCTCGGTGGAAGAGGGGATCGCCAATTTCGTGGCCTGGTATCGGGATTTTTATAAGGTATAGGCGCGGACACGATCTGGCGCACGGACGCGCACACGCGATTGCAGGTGCGAATGAATTCGCACTTCCCCTGTCTATATGCAGCCATGGTCACGCCTGTCTTGTTTAATCCTCAACGTATCCCGTCATGAGCCCTGAGCAATTCCAGCGGCGGGTGCTGGACTGGTTCGACTCGCACGGCCGCAAGGATCTGCCCTGGCAACGGAAGGTCACGCCTTACCGGGTATGGGTTTCGGAGATCATGCTGCAGCAGACCCGGGTGGCCACGGTGATTCCCTACTTCGAGCGTTTTATGCGGCACTTTCCCACCGTCGGCAAGCTGGCCGATGCGCCGCTGGACGAGGTACTGCATCACTGGTCCGGGCTGGGTTACTACGCCCGTGCACGCAACCTGCATCAGGCGGCACAGGTCATCCGGGACCGGCATGGCAAGCGGTTTCCCCGGGACTTCGAGACCGTGGTGGCCTTGCCGGGGGTGGGGCGTTCCACGGCCGGTGCGATCCTGTCCCTCGGCAGCGGCCAGCGTCATGCCATCCTCGATGGCAACGTAAAGCGGGTGCTGGCCCGGTTTCATGCCGTTGAGGGCTGGCCGGGCCGGCCGGTGGTGGCCGATGTGCTGTGGGAGCACGCGGAACGCTATACGCCAAGGGCGCGGGTGGCCGAATACAATCAGGCCATGATGGACCTGGGGGCGACCCTGTGTACCCGCAGTAGACCGGCCTGCGAAGCCTGTCCGCTGAATGGACATTGTGCGGCATACGGACAGGGTCGGGTCGACGAGTTTCCATACCCGAAACCGAAAAAGATCCTGCCGGTACGGGCCACGCGCATGTTGCTAATCCAGGATGCCGAGGACCGGGTGTTGCTGCAACAGCGACCACCGGCGGGGATCTGGGGTGGCCTGTGGAGTTTTCCGGAGCCCGTTCCGGAACAGACCGTCGAAGACTGGTGTCATGGGGTCTTCGGTTGTGCGCCGACTACCATCGAGGCCTGGCCGGTGGTCCGCCATACCTTCAGTCATTTCCATCTCGACATCACGCCGTTACGGATATTCATTGAAAACCCGGGGCTTTCTGTGTTGGAAGGGGCTGGCACGGTCTGGTATAACTGCGCCCGACCCGATTCCCGCGGCCTGGCCGCTCCCGTGCAACGTCTGCTGGAGCGACTGGCCCCCTGAGATAATACGAGGAAAGATCCCATGGCCCGTATGGTGCACTGTGTAAAACTCAATAAAGAGGCCGAAGGCCTGGACCGTCTCCCCTATCCCGGTGAGTTGGGCAAGAAGATCTTCGAGAATGTGTCCAGGGAGGCCTGGCAGGCGTGGCTGAAGCATCAGACCATTCTCATCAACGAAAACCGCCTGAGTCCCGTCGACCCGCGTCATCGTGCGCTGCTGGAAACGGAAATGGAGAAATTCTTCTTTGGCGAGGGTTCAGCGTTGCCGGATGAGTTCGTGCCGCCGAGCAAGTAGACCGGGTATACATCCGAGGACGTTGGGTTCTCTCCTTGCAGGTGCGAATTCATTCGCACCTGCAATCAATCCTGCCTCTGTTTCCGGATGATAACGCCGCTGGGCGGAAACAGAGGCCCAGCCCTTCAGGCGCAACAGGGCCGATTGGATTAGGGTGAACAGGCCCTAACCCTTTTCGTATTTTTTCAGCAGAATCCCTTCCTCGCCGCAACAACTGGCGGCGCACTTCTTCACCGCATGCACCTGTTGTGCGTCCTGGCCCAGGTAGGCATCCACGGGCAGGTTTTCCTGGGCGCAGTCGCAACCCTTGTCATCGTACACATAGACATTCTGCAGCCCTGCCTCGCGGGCCAGGTCATGGGCCAGCCACAGCGTTTCTCCGGGGGTTTCCGGTACCTCGCTGAGCTGGTAGGCGGGGAAAAATCGCGTGATATGCCAGGGACTGTCGGCACCGAGATGGTCGTGGATCCATTGCGCAATGCGGCGCAGTTCGGCGGGGTCGTCGTTCCTGCCGGGAATGATGTTGGTGCGGGTTTCCACATGCATGCCCAGCTGCTGGGCCTTGGCGATGGAAGCCAGCACCTGGTCCACCGTAGCCACCGGGCAGATGGCCCGATAGAACTCGTCGCGCAGGCTCTTGATGTCGGAGCAAAGCACATCGATCTGCGGTGCCAGCAGTTCCAGCGCCTCGTCGGTGACGAAGCTGTTGGACACATAGACCGTGTACAGGCCGGCAGCACGGGCGAGTGGTGCCACATCCAGCACGTATTCCAGCCACACGGCGGGTTCCGAATAGGTGAAGGCGATGCCCTGTACGCCATGGCGCAGGGCGGCGTCGACCAGTTCCTGTGGCGTCACGAAGGCAGCGGTGGACTCACCGCGCGCCAGTGCGTCCAGTGATTCGGTGCCCCAGGAGATCTCCAGATTGTGGCAGCCACCGCAGCGGAAGTTGCAGCCGTAGCTGCCCACCGACATCACCTGCGTACCGGGCCGGTAGTGGCGCACCGGCTTGCCCTCGATGGGGCCGATATCGATGGCGGACAGAATGCCATAGGACAGGTTGTACAGGGTGCCATGGCGGTTGACATGGGCCTGGCAAAAGCCGCGCTGGCCATGCCCCAGCTTGCAGCGCCACAGGCACAGGTTGCAGACCACGGTGCCGTTGGCCAATGGCTCCTGCAGGCGGGTGGGGATGAGCTGGTACTGGTTTTGGGATGGTTGTGTCATGACCTTATTGTACGTCTTTCCCGAGGCAACGTGAGTCGGCGGAGCCGGTGGGCCGCCCATGCTCGCCTGGTTGCGGCGGGTGAAGCGAAGCAGGGCCTCTTTTGGGGCCGGCAAGCGCGCAGGGCTATTGTCTAAACGGCTGATTTTCAGTTTTTTTGCGCGCCATCGCTTGACTGTGACAGGCGCGCCCGCTTTAATACGCCTTCTCTTTTGCCCAGGTAGCTCAGTCGGTAGAGCAGGGGATTGAAAATCCCCGTGTCGGCAGTTCGATTCTGTCCCTGGGCACCACCTTTCCTTTTACAGCACCCCTGGTGCAGTGACCCGGCGCGGGGATTCCCGGCCCTCGCGCACAGCGCTCGGGCGCTCCCCGCTGCAGGCGGCTGGCGCCGCCAAAACGCATCGGCTCGCCCCCGTGTCGGCAGTTCGATTCTGTCCCTGGGCACCAAATTTTTTAGTACGTTATGCTCAATATGCTTCCATGCAAATCTGCTGTGGGACACTCCCGCGAAATTTCTTTTCCTTACTCGCAACCTGTCACTGGCTGATCCAGGCCGTCATGCGCCTGTGGGGTCAAACTGATCTCGAACTGTCCCATGCGTCTTCGCAAATAGGAATTTTTTTAGCAAAAGCCAAAAGTTGCTATTGCCCGTTAGGGATTATGGCCTTCCTTTCTAAAACACTGATGATTCCCGTATTGCCCGGGTGGTTGAAGTTTCCTTCCCCGGGGTCGATATTTCAGTTGTTGCGAATATTTCGTTTATTTCGTATATTCGCGAGCCTGACAGGGGAGGTGCAGTCATCATGAGCGCGCTACGAAAATCGCAAGATCCGCATTTGCCCACCGAGGGTGAAATCGCGGTTGCCCGGGAAAGCAGCCGGCTGCTGGCCGCCTGCCTGGGCGAGGGTGATGTGGCCCGTATCCGTGTCGTGGACGGGGAGCGGGACATCACCGTCCCGGTTTCTGCGTTACACATGCTGGTCGATATTCTCAACCAGATGGCGGAAGGTAACGCCGTCACCCTGGTGCCGATTCACGCCGAGCTGACGACCCAGGAGGCCGCAGACTTTCTCAACGTGTCCCGTCCCTTCTTCGTGAAATTGCTGGAGCAGGGCAAGATCCCGTTTCGCAAGGTCGGGACGCATCGAAGAATCCTGTTCCAGGAACTGATGCACTACAAACAGCAGGTGGATGCGGAAGCCCGCCGTGCCCAGGACGAGTTGACCCGGTTGTCACAGGAGTTGGGGATCGGCTACTGACTCCATGGCTTCCTTTGTCGCCGTCTTCGATGCCTGTGTTCTCTATCCGGCCCCTGTCCGTGACTTGCTGGTTCGGTTGGCGGCCGCGGGCCTGTTCCGGGGAAGATGGACCGACCAGATCCATGAGGAATGGTGCCGGAACCTGCTGAAGAATCGTTCTGATATACCGCCAGAAAGGATTCAGGCGGTATGCGAATTGATGGATAAAACTGTGGCCGACTGCAAGGTCGAGGGTTATGAAAGCCTGATCGATGGCCTCATCTTGCCGGATGCGGACGATCGCCATGTCCTGGCGGCCGCCATTCGCTGCAGTGCCCAGGTCATCGTGACCTACAACCTCGCCGATTTTCCCGCCGATCGTCTGGAGCCGTATGGGATCGAGGCGCAGCATCCCGATACCTTCCTGTTGCACCTGCTTGATCTTGCGCCCGCCAGGATCGCCGGGGTCGTGAAGGAACAGCGCGCGATACTGCGGAGTCCACCCAGAACGGCCCAGGAGTTGCTGCGGGAGTTCGAAAAACACCAACTGGTGGGGACGGCGGCTCGGCTGGAGGAAATGGCCGATCTGATCTGAAGCTGGCGTTCAGGGCACCACCTTTCTTTTGGCAGTTCCCTTGGTGCAGTGACCCGGCGCGGGGATTCCCGGCCCTCGCGCACAGCGCTCGGGCGCTCCCCGCTGCAGGCGGCTGGCGCCGCCAAAACGCATCGGCTCGCCCCCGTGTCGGCAGTTCGATTCTGTCCCTGGGCACCATTTTCCCTTCTTTGCCGCGTTCCTTCGCTGACAGCGGATATCCCCGGTAGGTCGGGCTGAAGCCCGACCTACAGGTGCAGATTTAGCACTCCTGTTATTTATCGTATGCGATAAATACTAGAGTAATTTCCATATAATTATCAAATTCGATAAATAAAAAATTGCTGTATCCAATAAAAATACTATACTCAAGGCTATATTTTATCGAATACGGTGATCCTATGAGTGAGGCACTCTCCGAGCTACTGGATGAAATCATTGCCACCGGCAAGCGCCAGGGCAAGACCCAGGGCGAGCTGGTGGAGCAGGCCGGGCTGGGGGCGGCGACCCTGTCCCGCGCCAAACAGGCGGATGACGTGCGCTTTTCCACCCTGGAGCGGCTGGCGAAAACCGTGGGCCTGCGGCTCACGCTGACACCGGATATCCCGCTGGCGAACAAGGTGCAGAAGGGGGAGCTGTTCTCATGAGGGAGCGGCGCGCGGAGATCTGGACCCGGCTTGGCGTGCAGCCCATGAAAATGGGCAGCCTGTATGTCACCGAGACCGACTGCCGTTTCACCTATGACCTCGCCTACCTGGAGACGGGGTTGCCGGGGCTGGGGCTGGTATACAGCCCGGCCATCTTTGGCGAAAACACCATCCGCCGCCCGCGCAGTGCGGATTTCGATTTCCTGCCGCCTATCCAGGCGTTGATCCCGCCCCACGGCGAGCGCAGCTTCCTGCGCCAGTTGTTCCTGCGCTACCTGGAGAAGCAGGCCGTGACGCTGGAAACCCGCTTTGATCAGGATTGGGAAATCCTGCTCCACGCCGGGCATGGCGGCATCGGCCATCTCGATGTGTTCGCCAGTGATGAGGCTGCGATGGACTGGTATGGCCGGCCCTCGGTGCGGGAGCTGCAGCCGATCCGTGACGACTTCGGATTCTCGCTGAAGGAATTCCTCACCTGGTTCGACCAGGACGCTGAGGCGCTGTTGAGCCTGATTGGCCCCACGCCCAGTGTCGGCGGGGCGATTCCCAAGCTGCTGCTGGCGATTCCCGACACCGGCTGGGATGGACGCATCGGCCTGCCGACCCGCTATGGCGATACCCGCAACCTCGATGTGGTGCTGAAATTCGAGCAGCCCAGCGCCTACCCGGGTATTGTCGAGCTGGAGGCGCTGGGGCTGGAGGTGCACCGCGCCGCGGGCCTGGAAGTGCCGCGCCACTGGCCGGTGGAGTTTGGCGGTATTCGCGGCATCGCCATCGAGCGTTTCGATCGCACCGCCCGGCGGGTGCCGCTGTTCATGGAGTCACTGTATTCCGTGCTGGCCTCCGGCAGTGCGAAAGTCACCAGTCATTACAGCGCCGATTACGATGCCATTGCCCGTGCGCTCAACAGCCCCGATATCCAACTCGTGGATGACCGCAAGGCGGCGCAGGCGCACCTGTTGCTGCGCCTGCTGCTGGCCATGTTGACGGGCAATGGTGATCTGCACCTGCAGAACCTGTCCCTGCTGGGGCGCGAGGGCAGGGTGGCCTTTTCCCCGGTGTACGATCCGACCCCGATGCGGGCCTACAGCATTCACAACGCACTGACCCCGGGTGACATGAGCTTTGGCCAGTATGGTGACCTGATTCCCGGTCAGGACGCGCCGGTGGGTTTCGCCCAGGCGCTGCAGCGCTTTATCGCGGTGACCGGCCTCACCCGGAAGCGGGGGCACGAGTTGATCGAGACGGCGCTGACGGCCACGGCGGAGTATCCGCAGCGCGTGGCTGCGCTGATCCACCTGCCGGCGGAGAACCGGCAGCGCCTGATCGATATTCATCGCAAGGTGAAGGGCGACCTGGAGCGGGTGTTGGTCGGGTGAATGCAGCCGGACGGCAGGGGCTTCCTGATAATTAAGGCATTCTCTAAATGCAGATGCGGCTGGAAAATAGCGCTCTTGCCAAGCCCTGACTGATTGGGAAATCAGAAATAATTTGCAAAGCAGATTGGCTGTGCGGCTATTTCAGTGTGGCAGGGTGGGGGCGGCACGGTAATGATTGGCCTTCCCCCTCTCCCCGGCCCTCTACCCCGTAACGGGGGCGAGGGTGTGTTGCTGCGATGAGAGTACAGGCAGGATTTCCGTTCCCCCGCACCTTGAGAGCACGGCCCTTCGGGAGAGGGAGAGGGTAGCGGGAATTTCCCGCCACCTCCTGTCGCCGTTATTTCACGCCACCGGCCAGGTAGGTGCGCAGCAACTGTTCGCTGCCGGCGGCGAGATACTGCGCGGCATTCCGCATCGCGTTCTCCAGCGATACGGATTCCGCCGCAATGGCGAGGTGAGCGGTGATACCGTAGTCAGACAGGTCGCCGATACCCTGCGCGACACTGCCGGCCAGCACCAGGCAGGGAATCCCCCGCCGGTGTGCGCGCAGCGCAACCGCCACGGGCGCCTTGCCCTGCAGGCTCTGCGCATCGAGACGCCCTTCCGCGGTGATCACCAGGTCGGCAACATCCAATGCCGCATCGAAGTCCAGCAGCTCGAAGACGACATCGGTGCCCGGCTGCAATTCGGCGTTCAGAAAGGCCAGCGCACCGGCGCCGAGGCCGCCGGCGGCACCACTGCCCGGCACGTGGCGCAGCGGGATGCCGAGCTGGTTTTCGAGGAGATCGGCCAGCCGGCTCAGGCCGGCCTCCAGTAGCGGCAGTTGTTCGGGGCGCGCACCTTTCTGGGAAGCGAAGGTATAGGTGGCGCCCTCTGGTCCGAGCAGCGGGTTGTCCACATCGCAGATCACCTGGATGCGGCAGTCCCGCAGTCGCGGGTTGAGTCCGTCGATGTCGATGCGGGTGATGTGTGAGAGCTGTTCCGCTGTCGGTGGCAGTACATGGCCGTCGGCATCGCGGAACACCACCCCCAGGTCCGCCGCCATGCCGATACCGCCATCGTTGGTGGCGCTGCCGCCGATTCCCAGCAGCAGGTGGCGGGCGCCATGATCCAGGGCGGCGCGGATCAGCTGCCCGACACCGCGGGTGGTGGTCCGCAGGGGATCGTATTGATCCGGTCGCAGCAGGGTCAGCCCAGCTGCGGAGGCCATTTCCAGCAGGGCCAGCCGGCGTGCCTCGCTATATATAAAGTATGTATCCAGCGGAGTGCCCGCCGGGCCGGTGACCCGGGCCGCGATCCGCTCACCCGCCAGCGCTTCCTCCAGCACCTCCAGCAGGCCATCCCCGCCATCGGCGACCGGCAGCAATTGCACGTGGCTATCCGGGGCGGCGTGCCGCACGCCATCTGCGATGGCCTCGGCCGCCGCCCGTGCGGAAAGGCTGCCCTTGAGGGCGTTGGGAGCGATGAGGATGCGCAGTGGAGCAGGCATGGGCAGGGAACTATGCGGGAGCCCGGCAAGGGCTGCAATCCCCCGTTTCCCGGGAACCGTCATGTATTGGGATGGTTTCCCCGGTTATGATGGGCCACTACCGTGGACAGGGGAGAAAACGAAGTGCAAACGGTCAAGATCGCCGATCTGATGGCGCAAAGCGGGGTGGGGTTCGGCACCAGTGGTGCCCGTGGCCGGGTGGAGGATATGACCCCGGAGGTCTGTTATGCCTACACCCGCGCCTTCCTGCAGTACCTGGCCACCGTGGATGGTCTGCCCACCGGTTGCGAGGTGGCGTTGGCCGGTGATCTGCGTGCCAGTACGCCGGGCATCATGGCGGCGGTGGCCTGTGCGATTCGCGATGCTGGCCATGCGCCGGTGAACTGCGGCTTTATCCCCTCGCCGGCCGTGGCCCTGTTTGGTATCGAGCGCGCCATTCCGTCGATCATGGTCACCGGCAGCCACATCCCCGATGACCGCAACGGTATCAAGTTCAACAAGGTCGGCGGCGAGATCCTCAAGCCGGACGAGGAGGGGATTCGTGCCCAGGCGGTGGAGCTGCCGCGTGACCTGGCCGCCCGCCTGCCGGGCGCGCTGCCGCCGGAATCCCCCGCGGCGCGGGATGTCTATGTACAGCGCTATGTGAATTTCTTCGGCGTCGGTGCGCTGCAGGGCCTGAAGATCGGCCTCTATGAACACTCCGGCGTGGGCCGGGATCTGCTCTATGAAATCCTCATGCGGCTTGGCGCAGATACGCTGCGGCTTGGCCGCTCGGACCGCTTTATCCCCGTGGATACCGAGGCGGTGCGGCCCGAGGACGTGGAACTGGCGCGGCAATGGGGGCAGGAGCACGGCCTGGATGCGCTGGTGTCCACCGATGGCGATGCCGACCGGCCGCTGATCGGCGACGAGCGCGGCGAGTGGCTGCGCGGCGACGTGGCCGGGGTGCTCTGTGCCCGCTACCTGGGCATCCAGCGGCTGGTCACCCCGGTGAGCAGCAATACGGTGGTGGAGAAATCCGGCTGGTTCGAGCGGGTGCTGCGCACGAAAATCGGCTCCCCCTATGTGATCGAAGGCATGCAGGCGCTGATCGAGCCCGGGGTTTCGGTGGCGGGCTACGAGGCCAACGGCGGGTTCCTGCTGGCCACGGAAGTGGCACGCAACGGGCAACGCCTGAGTCCATTGCCGACCCGGGATGCAGTGATCGTGGCACTGGCACTGCTGGCCGATGCCAGGGAACAGGGTATCCGGCTGAGCGAACTGGTCGCCAGACTGCCGCCGCGCTTCACCGTCAGCGACCGGCTCAAGGCGTTTCCCACGGAACAGTCCCGGGCCTGCATCGCCAGGCTGCTGGATACGGCTGGCCGGCCGGATATGGCCGCCATCGAACAGGCTTTCGGCGAACTGTGCGGTCCGGTCGCAGAGACGGACACCACCGACGGCCTGCGCATCGGCTTTCGCAACGGCGAGATCGTCCACCTGCGCCCCTCCGGCAACGCACCCGAGTTCCGCTGCTACAACGAGGCGGACAGTGCGGAGCGGGTGGGTGAGCTGAATCGGGCCTGTATGGGGATTCTGGCCGGCTGGCGCAGCTGAGGTTGCGAAGCGCGGCAGGCCGGCTGCGGCACAACAAATGCCGCTATCCCGCGGTTTCCCTTCGGCGGCCATAAGCCGTAGTCTCAATGAGCCTGCCCCCCGGTCGTTATAGACTAGGTGCCACGCTTTACCGGGTGTGGCCGACCACCTAAGATGATGCGCCGGGTCCGCACTGGCGGACCGTGGCAATAATGATGAGAAGGGGTCTGTACCGAAGCCCTCTTTCAGATAATAAGTAACGGATATCTTTGAGGTTTTCTATGGAGTTTGTTGTGCCACCCCATGGCGGCCAGCTGGTCAATCTGCTGGTGGATGATGCGCGTGCCGAGCTGCTGAAGGATGCCTCCAGGGATTTTCCCTCTCTCACCCTCACCCAGCGCCAGGCCTGTGACCTGGAGTTGCTCATCAACGGTGCCTTTTCACCGCTGACGGGATTCATGGGGCGTGCGGAATATGAATCGGTGCTGGATAACCTGCGCCTGCCCGATGGCACTCTCTGGCCCATGCCCATCGTGCTGGATGTGACGGCGGGCTTCGCCGGGAAGCTACAGCCCGGCCAGCGCATCGCGCTGCGGGATGCCGAAGGCTTCATGCCAGCCGTGTTCACCGTCCAGGAGACCTGGCAGCCGGACAAGCAGCGCGAAGCCCAGGCGGTGTACGGCACCACCTCGGAGCAACACCCCGGCGTGCGCTATCTCTATGAGCAGGTGCAGGACACCTACATCAGCGGCATCCTGGAAGGCATCCAGCTGCCGGTGCACTATGAATTCCAGACCCTCTGGGACACCCCCGAGGAACTGCGCGCCCTGTTCGCCAAGATGGGCTGGCGCAAGGTGGTCGCCTTCCAGACCAGCAAACCCATGCACCGCCTGCAGCGCGACATCACCCTGCAGGCCGCTAAGGAGATCGGCGGCCATATCCTGCTGCATCCCACCGTGGGCATGACCAAGCCCGGCGACCTGCATCACTACGCGCGGGTACATTGCTACCAGGCCATTCGCAGTCACTTCCCGCACAACCTGGCTGCCCTGTCGTTGCTGCCGCTGGCCATGCGCATGGCCGGTCCGCGCGAGGCGCTGTGGCATGCCCTCGTGCACCAGAATTTTGGCTGTTCGCATATGGTCGTCGGTCCCAAACACGCCTACCCGCCACCGCCCAACCACAACCGCATCCTGAACAATGAATCCCCTCTCCCTCCGGGAGAGGGCCAGGGAGAGGGCCAGGGAGAGGGGCAGGATACAGGCGAAGGCTTTTACGCCCCCTACGCCTCCCACGAACTGCTCGCCCAATACCAGGATGAACTGAACATCCAGATCCTCCCCATCGAGGCCCAGTGCTACGTGCCCAGCAAGGACCGCTTCCTGCCGGTATCCAGGATTGCGGCAGAGCACCTGGACTGCAGCGAATACACCGATGCCCAGCTGAAAAAAGACCTGGCACTTGGCGAAGACATTCCCGCATGGTTCAGTTACCCGGAGGTGGTGCGCGAGCTGCGCAAGGTCTACCCACCGCGCAGCAAGCAGGGCTTCACCCTGTTCTTCACCGGCCTGTCCGGCTCGGGCAAATCCACCCTGGCCAAGATCATCTATGCCAAGCTGGTCGAGGCTGGCGGCAGACCCGTTTCGCTACTGGATGGCGATATCGTGCGTCAGCACCTGTCGAGCGAGCTGGGTTTTTCCAAGGCGCATCGCGACCTGAACATCCGCCGCATCGGTTTCGTCGCCAGCGAGATCACCAAAAACGGCGGGATCGCCATCTGCGCGCCGATTGCGCCCTATCACATCACCCGTCGTGCGGTGCGGGAGATGATTGAGCAGAACGGTGCGTTCATCGAGATCCATGTCGCCACCCCGCTTGAGGTGTGCGAGGCACGTGACCGGAAGGGCTTGTATGCGAAGGCACGGCAGGGATTGATTCCGGAGTTCACCGGGATCAGTGATCCCTACGAAGAGCCGGAGGACCCTGAGCTGAAGATCGATACCTCCCGGTACAGCGCCATGGAGGCGGTGCAGGAGATTTTTCTCTTCCTGCTGCGAGAGGGTTATCTGGGTCTCGGGGAATAAGGTGAAGCCGTCATCCGGCGTGTATCACGAGAAATGCAGGCATGACCTGTGACACTGAAGTTCTGAAAGAGTCGCCTCTTCATTTATGAAAAAAGTGTTTCTGAATTCGCTGCCCAAGGCTGGCACAAATCTGCTTGCCAGGGCCTTGGAATTGCTCGGATATGCGCAGACCGGGAATATGGATGCATCGTTGGTGCTATCGTCCAGTTTCGAATCGAAGGTGCGCAGGCTCCTTTCCTGGTCGCTGCGACAAGGTTGTCTTGTAGGTATAGACATGCCGGTAGAGGTCTCGTCCGCATTCGTGGATCGAGTGTTGCGCGGCGCATCAGAAAACTGTTTTGTGGCAGGTCATGTGGGTTACACGGCCGATTTGCTTGAGCGGGTTAAGCGTATGGATTTCGCTCCAGTGGTAATGCTGCGTGATCCCAGGGCGGTATTGAGTTCCTTTGTTCACTATGTTTCTGAAAACTCCGATCATCCGCTCCACCCCGATTTCAGCAGGATGTCGATGGAGGACCGTTATCGCTATGGCCTTCAGGGGTGTCTCCTTAAGAAAGTGACACTGCAGCCACTGGTAATTCGCTGTCGAGCTTTACAGCCATGGGTGGACGATCCCGCAGTGCTGTGTCTGCGCTTTGAAGATTTAGTGGGTCCTCGCGGTGGTGGCGACGAGAGTGCTCAAAAAGAGGCTTTGGTGAATCTGGCGGGTTTTCTGGGAGGGGATATAGGAGTCGTTGACTCCCTCGCGGACCAGGTTTTTGGTCCTGGGCGGCATACCTTCCGTAAAGGAAAGGTAGATGCCTGGAGGGATGAGATCCCGGCTTCAGTACTCGACGAGGTTGACGGCGCTATCGCACCGATACTTAGAGACTGGGGCTATGCCCGCTAGCATGTTGCAGCCGCCAAGGGAGCGGCAACGAATTATGTGGATATGAACGTCGCAGCGGGTATCTGGGGACAGCTGGCAAAAGGAGCCGCGTGGGTTACGGTGGGTAAACTCCTGGCCGCAGTCTTTGGGTTGCTGCTGAACGCCATGATTGCGCGGCTGCTTTCCCCTGAAGAGGTCGGTGCTTATTTCCTGGGTTTGAGCATCGCCACCATGGCTGCCCTGTTTGGGCAGTTCGGTTTGAATCGGGGTGTCGTCAAACTCGTGGCCGGGGCGCTCGCCGAGGACAAACGGGAAAAGGTCAGGCGCCTGGTATACGGGGTCTTCGCAATCGGGGCTCTGGGTGGACTGATTCTGCTGGCATGGTTCGCAAGCCCGGCTGCGGGATGGGTGCTGGCCAAGGTATTTGCATCAGAGGCACTGGTGGCCCTGTCGGTGGTGATTGGTGTCTGGTCCCTGGCGCTGCTGTTCCAGGGCCTGGTGGCGGAGACCTATCGAGGCTTCCATGCCATAGGGCCAGCAACGCTGTATGGCGGCTTGCTTGCGGCGCTGCTTGGCTCGGTGTCATTGGCGCTGGTCTGGTTTGGGCAGGTGCCCGTGCGCCTGGAGCAGGTAGCGCTGATCGTGGTTGCGGTTACCGGGCTCTCCACGCTCATCGGTGGAGCCTATCTCGTTAAACGTATCATCCACTTCCCACGCTCTTCCGGGGAGCCGGTCGCGGGAGAGTTGTTCCACCTGGGCTGGCCACTGTTGATGGCGAGCGTTGCGACTTTTGGTCTGCGGGAGTTTCAGCTCTGGACGCTGGCGGTGGTCGGCACGGCAGAGGATGTGGCCCTGTTCGGTGCCTCGATGCGCCTGGCGAACCTGATGACCACGGCGCTGGTGTTGTTCAATGCCGTGGTGCCGCCTATGGTGGCAGCTGCCTATGCAAGGCAGGATTTCAGGCGTTTGGAGGAACTGCTGCGGGTGACCGCGGCCCTGTCGGCCCTGCCGGCCATTGCTGTATTACTGGTGCTGCTGCTGGTTGCGGGCGATGTGCTGGGCGTTGTGTACGGTGATTTCTATGTGCAGGCCCAGCTGACGCTGATCATCATGGCGGGGGCCCAGGCCGTTAACGTGCTCACGGGCTCCCCCGGTGTATTGCTCACCATGTCCGGGGGGCAGAAAGTGGTGATGCGGTGGGCGGCAATCTCGGGGGCGGCGGGAGTGGCCGTGGTGATCATGCTGGCGCCGGTATACGGCCATGTGGGGGCGGCGACGGGGTTTGCGGTCAGCATTGTCCTGCACAATGTGGGCATGTGGCTTCATTGCAAGCGACATATGCAGATCAATACCCTGGCGGATTTCAGGCGGCTGGTGGATCTGTGGCACAAGGCAAGGATCCGGGTGGAATGCGCGGCCCATAATGGCCTTCCCCTGGGGAGGCTGAATCGGTTGCTGGCTCCGCTGGAAAGGCTTGCCTGGAGGCTGAGAGGGAAAAGGCTGGTTTGCTGTTTCGGTGATCCGAATGCAATCGTATTCCGCATGCTCAATGCGGACCAGCGGTTTTCCGGGACTCGCTTCCAGGTGGTGTCGGTTCGGGGTGCCACTGCGTTCGGCCTCGGGAATCCGAATTCCCAGACGAATGCCCTGCAGGTCTTTCAGGATGAACTGGCCAGGTTGCAGCCGGCACAGCCGATTCTGTTCATGATGGGAGAGGTGGATGCGGGCTTCCTGATATGGCTGCGGGCCAAAACCAGGAACCGGAGTGTCGAGAGTTGCATGGCAGATGCGCTGCAACGCTACACGAGTTTCCTGGCAGGGGTGCACCGGGATCACCCTTCCCTCATTGTTTCTGCGGCCCCGCTGCCCACCATTCCGGATGGAGAGATCCATGGCAAGGTCGCGAATGCACGCCGGGAAGTGGACGCCAGTCAGCGCGCGCGTACGGATCTGACCCTGGAGTTCAATCGGCGTCTTAAAGACTGGTGCACTGCCCATGGGGTCTGCTTCCTGGATCTGGATGCCTATTCATTGGATGAAAAGACGGGGCTGGTCAGCGCTGGGTTGCTGAATCGAAATCCGGGAGATCACCATTACAATCAGGCCGCTTTTGCCGACCTTATCCATAAGGCCTTGCTTGCAATGCAGCGTGATGGCTGCGCAGTATCCATTTTGCAAGAACCAGAATAGTCCGGTGCTCCGTTATAACCGGGTTTGGAGGAATAGCGTGGTGAATAATATGTCCGTCCATACTGGCCGATTCAGAGTGCTCGATTGCTGGATCAGTCGCCAGACCATGGATAGCGCATTGCACGCGGTGGAGGAACTGCGGGCCAATGGCGCGGGGGGGTATGTCTGCTTTTCAAATGTGCACACCGTTGTGACTTCCCGCAAGGACCTCCGGTTGCGAGCGGCGACCAATAACGCCGCATATGCCATGCCGGACGGCAAGCCGCTCTCCCTGTTGGGCCGGTTTGCCGGGGAATCGGGATTGGGTCAGGTTGCGGGGCCGGATTTCATGCCTGCGGTGTTGCGTCGTGGTGGTCGGCACTTTCTGTTCGGGTCTACCAAAGAGACGCTGGAACGGCTGGAGCGCAGACTGGCGCAGGACTACCCCCGGGCAGTTGTAGTAGGTCGGCTCTCGCCATCGGTCTGGCCATTTTCGCCCGAAGAGCAGCAGGAGATCACGGCTGCTATCCGGGCAGCGCAACCGGATTGGGTTTGGGTGGCGCTGGGGGCGCCAAAGCAGGAATACTGGATGGCGGAACATTGGCAGAGTCTGGCGCCATCCATACTGCTGGGCGTTGGAGCAGCTTTCGATTTTCATGCCGGAATGGTGCGCCGGGCGCCGCGCTGGACACAACGACTCTGCCTGGAGTGGCTGTTTCGTTTTCTCCAGGAGCCGAGGCGCCTGTGGAAGCGATATGCGGTGACCAATAGCCTGTTCATGCTTTACCTGTTTGGAGATGTTCTGACCGGCAAGCGTTTCAGGCGCGGCGACGGGAGAGGTCAGTAGTTGTCATGACTGAGTTGACCCCGGTTTTTCTGCTGTCGTTGCCCCGCTCCGGCTCAACCCTGTTGCAGCGGATGCTGATGGGGCATCCGCAGATCGATTCGGTTGCGGAGCCCTGGTTTTTGCTGCCATTGGTCTATTCGCTGAAACAGGAAGGAGTGCGCGCCGAGTACCATCATAGGGTTGCCGTTTCTGCCGTGCAGGATCTGTTGGCCAATATGCCCGATGGCCGACGCCTCTATCTGGAAAAACTCCGCGAGCTCGCAGTGGCGCTATATCAACAACTTGCCCGTGGTGAGTCGCGCTATTTTATCGATAAGACCCCCCGTTACTACCTGATCATCCCTGAGTTGCTGGAGATGTTTCCGGAGAGCAAATTCATTTTTCTCTATCGCAACCCACTTGCCGTGTGCGCGTCCATCATCGAGACCTGGTCCAACGGTCGGCTCAAGCATCTGCATAATTACCATCAGGATCTTTATGAGGGCATTGCCTGCCTGCAGCGGGGACAGCAGTTGGTGCCACCGGAACGCGCAATAGCGATGCGGTATGAGGACCTTGTGGCGGACCCCGAGCATTATACGAGCGGAATTTGCGAGTTTCTTGGTCTGCAGATCGATTCCAGGATGATGGCGGCTATTGATGACGTTGATCTTCGTGGTTCCATGGGGGACAAGTCCGGCCGTGCCAAATACAGCAGCATAACCGCTGCCAGCAGGGATGGCTGGAAGGCGTGCTTTACCACGCGTGTACGTCAATGGTGGGGGCGCAGGTACCTGGAATCGCTGGGATCAGCGGAGATCGGTGAAATCGGCTACGACGCCAGTGAGTTGGCGCGGGAGCTGCGCGAGGAGGTGCCGCTCGAGGGTGTTGGGGTGCGGGATGCGCTTGATCTGCTCTATACGACCCTCTACCGGTATCTTGATGGAGCGCACTTTGCGGAATTGTTTGATCGTTTTCAGGAAAGTGAAAATACCGGTATTGTGGTGAAGAAGTGAAACGGGAAGTGAATGTGAAACCATTGCTCACAAGGTCGATTACCGCATCGGTTAGCGCAGATGCGGCCCTTCCGGGGTTGCCGCAACGGCCCGCAGACTCGGTGCGTACGGCATTTGTTTGGGCGGCGCTCGCCTTTTTCGGGGGCATGAGTTTTATATCCCCATGGTTTCTCGCGCCGACGACGTTTATGGGTGCGGTTGCCTTTATCAACAATCCCAGGTCATTGCTCTGGCTGTTTTTCATGTTTCACTGGTTGCTGTATGTGCCGTTCCTGGGGCCGGAGCTTGAGGCGATTCACCTGTCTGTGGGGCCGGTTAACATCTACTTGAATGATTTATTCTTTCTGGGTTTGTTTGCGCTGGTTGCGGCCGGGTTTCTGCAGCCTGTGCGACGTAACCGCATGTTTGCGGTATCCGCGAGTAAATGGGTCATCCTCTATCTTGTCTATCTGGCGTTTCATATGGTCAAGGCCATGGCGACAGGGGTGGAGCTGGATGCCATTGTGCGAGAGAGTTCCGGCTATCTTATGTGTGTATTTTTTCTCTATGCGCTTATGTATATCGAAGCGAGAGATGTAGAGAAAATTGGTCTGTGGTTTTATCGCCTGTGGCTGTTTATCCCGATATTCCAGGTCGTGATGATCATGACCGGGCAGACCTGGATAACGGATAGCGGTACCGAGCGAACCCTGTTTATTGGGCCGAATATCTTCTTTCTGCTGGTAATAGCCTACAAGCTGCTGGTCGACAAGCTGACTACAGCCAATATGCTGGTGATTGCGTACATGCTGGCAGGCATGGCGATGACCCAATACAGGTCAGCCTTTGTGGCATTGCTGGCGATGGGTTTTTTGATCGGGTTTCTCTATCTGAAGCATGGATCCCTTGGCAAGCTTGTGTATTACCCCGTTGCCATCGTCATGCTTGGGATTATGGGGCTAAGTGCCCTGTATGTGGCGAAGCCGGATTACGTGGAAGGTCTCTATACCCGCTATTTCGATTCTTATGATGTCAAGGGCGGCACCATCAATGCGCGGGCCGAGATGTGGGCCGCCGGAATGCAGACATTCAAGAGTCACCCGCTCTTTGGGATTGGTGTCGGGCGGGCTATTTTTAGCGATGTTAGTGTATTGGCGGGGGGGCGTGAGTGGAGTCCACATAATTTCGTCGTCAGGCTGCTGGCCAAGCAGGGGGTCATAGGCCTCTTTCTGGTCTCGGCCATTGTCCTGTCCGCTCTGCGCCGTCTCCTGCGCTGGCGGGGGAGTGGCCCGGATCGCTCAATCGTGCAATTGGGCTTGGTCTATACGCTTTCGCTGCTGATCGTGCATTCAATGAATGCGACCTTTGCCATGCACAGAGTTGGCTTTGTGCTATGGCTGTTCCTGGCCTTTATGCTCATCTATGTCTTTCGTGAAAAGGATGGCCAGCAAGAGCATGATTCCAAAAAACGTCATGACATGACAGCGAGTGGTGTGATTCTCAAGCGGCAAGTGACTGGGTGATGGTTATGTCGGTCTGGATCTGTATACCTGTTTTCAACCGGATCGAGTACACGCTGCGGTGCGTTTCCAGCCTGCAGTGTCAGCAATACCGTAATTTCCGCATTCTGGTCTGTGACGATGGTTCGACCGATGGTACATCGGAAAGGCTCGCCGAACAATTTCCTGATGTTGTGATTCTGGAAGGGGATGGTGAGCTTTGGTGGACGGGTGCGACAAATCGCTGTGTTGAATATGTGCTTGAGCATGAGCAGGGTAAGAATGCATATATCCTCACGCTCAACAATGATCTGGAGGTGAAGTCGGACTACCTCGATGAGTTGATGAAGGTTGCCGCGCGATATCCTGGGGCAATAGTGACATCAAGTGAGTGCGATGTTTCAAGCGGGGAGCTTGTCTCCAGCGGGTTTGTGCACAGTTGGTGGAGCACGAAATCACGTTCTATCAATCCATCGCGGGATTTTCTTGCGAACGACCCTCACGTTGCTGAAGTTACTCATGCCGCCGGGCGGGGTACTCTGATTCCGCTGGATGTATTTCGAAAAGTGGGGCTCTATGACTTCAAGCGACTTCCACAATATGGGGCGGACTATGACTTTGCTTTCCGGGCGGCTGCGGCCGGGGTGAGAATTCTGGTTAGTTTCGATGCGCGGGTGTATTCCCATGTCGAGGCTACGGGGCTAACCGGGATTTTTTCCCAAAGTGGTTTCAGGGCGCTTGTCCGCTATCTGACGGATCGCAGGTCGCCAGCTTCCCTCCAGGTAAGGTGGTGGATGGCCTGGAAGAATTGCCCGGTGTATTTGCTGCCCAGTTATCTGATTCTTGATTTCGTATTTGTGCTGGGTGGGTATTTCAAACGGCGGCTGCGTGCTCGCGCTGGATAGGTCTATTGTCGGGTAAAATTGTGCGAATCGTTATTGCCACCATTATGCGTAGGGAGGGGGAGACGGGGGTCCAGGCGCATTTTAATCACCTGGCTCATGGTCTGGCTGCTCAGGGTGACGATGTTTCGATCGTGAACTGTTTCGATGTCGGTAAGCTATTGTATATCCCTATCTATGCGGTGCGTCCCTTGCTTTTGGCGCGCTACCTGCCTGCAATGGGTGTTGCTTGGTACCGATTGTGGCATTACTGGTTTCTGTGGCTGAGTCTGTACCGCACGCTACGAAAAGCGGATGTGGATGTGGTCAATGCCCAGTGTCCTCTAAGCGCAAAAGCTGCGTTCTCTGTGCGGCATTTTCTTGGCCAACATTTCAGGATATTGCTTACATGTCATTTCAATGTATCCCAGGCTGAGGAATTCGCAGGGAAAGGGCAAATTGCACGGCAAGGTTTTCTTTACCGGCGGATTCTCCACCTGGAAGAGAAGGTGCTTGGACAGGTTGATGGTGTGGTCTTTGTTTCGCAGTATTCAGCGCAGCGTATTCTGGATTTTCATCGGAGTACTCCATGCTGGTCATCGGTTATCTGGAATGGCATTGGACATATAGTTGCGAAACCTCGTGAGGAGGTTCGTGAAAAGCTGGGTATAGATGAGGATAGACCTGTTATTGCGATGGTCGGCACCTTGGAGCCGAGAAAGAATCAGCGTTTTCTGCTTGCCGTGTTAAGCGAAATGCATAGGGCAGGAGTTTATGCAGCACTTGTTTTGATCGGAAATGGACCTGATCGAGCGCTGTTGGAGTCGGCTTCAGAAGCGCTTGGACTGAGAAAAGATGTTTATTTCCTGGGTCATCAGCCAGATGCGGCCCAGATGCTTATGGTGGCTGACGTTTATTGCCACCCCGCTCTGGAAGAGAGTTTTGGTATTGCTGTACTGGAGGCGATGTCAGTTGGGATTCCGGTGGTGGCGGCTCCAGTTGGCGGAATTCCTGAATTTTTGATTGATGGTGTAAATGGCTACCTCGCAGCAGCGGGCGAAGGTGATGTGTCTGCTTTCAGTGCGACCGTTATGGAGGTGCTTGCACAGTGTGATCAGACAGAAGTGGTAGTGAAGAATGCCAGGAAATTTGTGGCGACCCAATGTAGTGATGAGCAGATGTCAAAACACTATAAAACAGCATATGACTTTCTGTTGGGCGATGGGGTATGAGTGCGCGAGTGATGATCGTCCAGCGTGGTATATCCCGGCATCGGGTGCCATTCTATGAGCGCTTGAGGTCGCAATTGGCTGAGCGTGATATTGAGCTTCAACTGGTGCACGGGTACTTCGCTCCGTGGGAACGTGGTAAGGGCGATTTGGCGTGTATTCCATGGGCTACTCAGATCGATAATAAGGTGCTTCGTTGCCGTGGCCGGGAAATCTACTGGCAGCCGGTGCCGCTGAGTATATTTTCAGCGGATTTGGTGGTAGTGGAGCAGGCCAATAGGTTGCTGCTGAACTATCTGATGTTGTTATTGCGGCCGTTTACGGGTCAGCGCGTTGCATTGTGGGGGCATGGCCGAAATTTTCAGGCAAAGCATCCCGGATCTGTGTTGGAGCGATTCAAGAAATGGTGGTCGCGTCGCGCCGACTGGTTTTTCCTATATACGGAACATGGTGCTCAGCTGATGCAAAATGCTGGTGCCAACCCTTCGCGGATGTCGGTGGTATTCAACACGATTGATACTAGAGAACTTCAGGAAACAAAGGCAGAGATTAGCCGGCAACAGCTTGATGATTTGAGGTTGGAGCTGGGTATAAATAATGGTGCAGTTGCAATTTATTGCGGTGGCCTTTATCGCGGGAAACGCATCCGTGAACTGATATCAGCAGCATCGGAGATCAGGCGTGCTTTGCCAGATTTTTCACTGATCATAATTGGTGCTGGTGAGGAGTCTGGGTATGTCGAGAATAAGGCGCGGGAGCTTTCCTGGCTGCATTATCTTGGCCCCATGCATGGTCGCGAGCGAGTACCCTATTTCATGCTGGCTGATGTGCAACTTATTCCGGGAGTGGTGGGGCTTTCGGTGATTGATAGTTTTGCTTTAGGTGTGCCTATGGTGACGATGCAGCAGGAAGGGCATGGTCCAGAAATCAATTACATAGAGCCGGGAAAGAATGGGCTGATAACGGCTGATAACCTCCAGGAGTATGTGGCGGCAGTCCAGATGATCCTGAAGGACCGCGATGCGCTTTTCAGGATGAAGTCTGAATGCGAGCAGAGTGTAAAGCATTATTCGCTGGATAACATGGTTAAGCGTTTTGCTGACGGAGTTGAAGCGGCTATCTCGGGAAATGCGTCATGAAGGTCTTTCAGGTGCACAATTTCTATGCGTATCCGGGAGGAGAGTGCAGTGTAGTTCGCCGCGAGAGGGAACTTCTTCGTTCCGCTGGGGTGGAGGTGATTCCATACGAAAAACATAGTAGTGCCATTAATGATTTATCGGTCGCTGGAAAAGCAGTTGGATTTCTGCAGATACCCTTTAATCGTGGCGTATATAGGGAGGTTCGCTCGATCCTTCAGGATCATCGGGTGGATGTTGCCCATGTGCACAATGTTTTTCCTTTGATCTCACCAAGCGTTTATCACGCTATTGCTGACGAGGGTGTCCCGATTGCGCAGACAGTTCACAATTATCGCCCGCTTTGTCCTAATGGCCAGTTTTTTCGCGCAGGTGCAATATGCGAGCGTTGTACTGAAAAATCTTTCTTGGAGGCAGTAAAGGGACGCTGCGTCCGAAAGAATTATGCGACCAGTATCATGTATGCAGCTGCAGTATATGACGGTTGGAGGAAGAATGGCTACTGGAGCCGGATTGATCGATATATCGCACTCAATCACTTTGTAAGCGATCGCCTTATAAATGAAGAGTTACCATTGCAGCGGATTGCTGTCCTGCCGAACTATGTTGACGTTATAGCAGACGATGTGTCTGATAAGCGAGAATATGTTCTCTATCTTGGTAGGCTGAGTCCGGAAAAAGGGCTGTTCACGCTACTGGAAGCGGCACAGCGCGTGCCTGATGTCCCGGTAATCATCGCGGGAGAGGGGCCGCTTTATAATGACTTGGCTGCGCAAATAGAACAGCGTGGTATTGCAAATGTCGTGTTGCGTGGATATGTGGCTGGTGCGGAAAAAGCGGAGCTGCTTATGCATGCGGCTTGTCTGATAGTTCCCTCGCTCTGGTATGAAAATTGTCCCATCTCAGTGCTTGAAGCCTTATCCTGTGGCACTGGTCTTGTGGTGTCTCGTATAGGTGGTCTTCCGGAGCTGGTAAGGGAAGAGGATACTGGGTATTTATTCGAGCCCGGTGATGCTGTCGGCCTGGCTGAGTTGATGCAACGGTGTAGCCATGACCAGTCCCTGGCTAGGGGGCTCGGGGAAGCGGCCCTTATTGATGCTCGGCTGCGATTTTCTGCGGAAGTGCATCTGGAGGGGCTGATGACAATTTACAATCAAATCAAGTGTTGAATGTGTCTGCTAGATAGTTTTAATCAATAATTAGATATGAAGAGGCTTTGGTAATGAGCATGAAACATGCAATTCTGAGAATCCTGATGATTCCGGTACGGCTGGTGAGGGGGTGGAAGTACCCGGCAAAAAAAGTGATCCAATATATTCAGTGGGTTTTCAATTCCCGGGAACATACCAATCTGACATACCACCTGGATCCATTGAATGTTCGTTATATGGGGTCTCTTTTAGCGGAGGTTACCGGTCAATCGCGCGAACAGATTACCAGCTATATGGATGAGCTTGAAAATGATGAGGGGTTGCGGCTGCATATTAAGAAGCTGGTGCGTTCAAGTGACCGAGCTTATCTGGCGGATGAGGAGCCCAGATACGCGCGCCGCGCGGGATGGTATGCGCTTATAAGAGCATTGAAGCCTGCAGTTGTGGTTGAGACGGGTGTTGATAAGGGTTTGGGGGCTTGCGTGATCACTGCGGCTTTACGTAAAAACGCTGAAGAGGGTGTTGAAGGATATTATTACGGAACCGACATCAATCCGAAGGCAGGTTATTTCCTTCGCGATCCATATTCTCAGTATGGAGAGATTTTATATGGTGATTCGATCGACTCTCTCTCAAAGCTCGATTGCCAGATTGATTTGTTCATAAATGATAGTGATCATTCCAAGGATTACGAATTGCGGGAATACGAATTGGTTCGAAACAAGCTTGGTAACGGTGCTGTGATCATTGGCGATAATTCTCATGGTAGCCCAAGCCTGTATGATTTCTCGCAGGCTGCAGGCAGGAAATTCCTTTTCTTTCAGGAAAAGCCAATAAACCATTGGTATCCAGGTGGTGGTATGGGGATTTCATTCTGAATTTTCGAGCTCCATGTGGCGATATGCGCTGTAGTCTCTGCGTCCTCCTTTTGCTGTTTTTTTGCAGGGCTAGTGGGGCTAGTTCAGAGTTTCTGCGCAACGGCAGTTTTGATGAATTCTCATCAAATGAAATTGCTCTAGGCTGGCGGGATAATAGCGCTTGGGCAGATCTGTCGGTTGAATATCATAAGGATTCCGGCCGAACGGCTGGCTGGTCACAGCATATCATCTGTAAGGATTACCATGCTGGGGCAGTCCAATTCGTCCAGGCCAGTAAGTCGATTGAGAAGGATAAGATTTACCAAGTAGAGTTCTGGGTGAGGGGAAGACTGGAGTCGCCACTTAAGGTGCTTTTGCGTGAACGTGGTGGTGGTTATCGTATCTACGCCATACAGGAAGTGAAGGTGGCCGCAGACTGGCGAAAATTCCAGCTGAGGTTGATGCCTAAGAAGACTGATGACAACGCCTATTTCATGTTTCAGTTTTTTGGTGTAGGTGAGTTGTGGTTTGATGATGTAAGTGTTCGGGTGCTGGATGACGCACCATCAGAAGCGCTCCGGCCTGGATACAATGTTGTGCGCAATCCCGGCTTTGAAGTCGGCATGAACCACTGGGGAGTGCGGTTTCGAGAGAAAAATAAGAGCGTTTCTGAATTGCAGGTTGCCGAGCAAGCAACTGCTGAGGTGAAAGGCGGTCAGGGTGGCGATGGGTATTTCTTGAGTGTCAAAGCTTCCGATGGTGCCAGGTACCGGATTTCTAGCGACTATATCAAGGCCCAGGCCGGCGCAGAATATGTGCTGAGTTTTAAAGCGCGCACTACCTCTAGGCATACAGTGAATGTTGGGCTTAGTTCAGGGGATTTTGGTAGGCAATCGCAAGTCGTTAAGGGCTTTCCATTGACTGCAGGGTGGCAGCAATATCGTCATCGCTTTATTTTGCCTAAGTCTGCTACCAATGACTGGGTGCTGTGGTTTGAGGGGCAGGTGGCGGGTACGCATGACTTTGATTCGATTTCGCTGAGTGCAGGAGAGCCGGATGTAACTCCCTCGGATAATCTAATAGCGATTGGTATAGATGCGAATCGAAATGATCGCCTGTATCGGCCTGATGAGTTAGTGAGTCTGACTTTGCGGACCTCTGGGCAAATCGAAGAAGGCGATGAAGTGACAGTAAACGCCGTAGATTATTATGGCGGTGTTACGCGTGTCGGCATGTGGAACCTGTCTGGAGATGGGGTCAGGGAATGGAAATTTGAGCCGGCATTGCCTGGCATGGGCTTTTTTCGCTTGACTGCCAGTATAAAAAGAGAGGGGGAAGTGATAGCGGAGTCCTCGATTGCGATTGGTAGATTGATTACCGTAACCTCCGGTTCCCGATTGGATACACCCTTTGGGGGTCACGATCATTTATCTACGGTAGAACTGGATAAACTGGAGCGGCTCGGGGCGAAATGGATTCGTCTTCACCCGCCGAATACAACAAAATGGTGGGTTGTAGAACCTCGTCCAGGGGAATGGAACTTTGATGTGGAGTTGCTTAAACAAGCCAAGCAGGCAGGATTCAGCTTTCTCGGCATTCTGGGTGGGCCGCCAGCATGGGCGAGTAGTGCTCCAAAATCGGATATAAAGAATGCTTCTGCATACCCGCCCAGGACCCTGGAGTCCTGGGAGCGGTATGTCTCGGCTACCGTGGGAGCTTATCGTGGAATCATCGATCACTGGGAAGTATGGAATGAACCTGATAGTGGTGGTTTTTTCAAGCTTCCAGGTTCAGATGCATGGGAGCGTAAAGCCGAGAAGTATGTTGAACTGCTTGCAGTGGCTTACCGTGCCGCGAAACAGGCAAATCCTGAAGCGATGATCCTTGGGGTGGGTGCTAGCCATGCGCCTCCAGTGCGGTGGACAAGTGCGGTTCTGAAAGCAGGTGGCTATCCGTATTTCGATATCCTGTCATTTCATTCCTATCCTCATGGCAAGCGCTTCAATGCTGCCGACTCCATGGTTGGCAAATATATAGACGACCTGGTTGCGGTATTGAGCGCTAATGGTCAGCCATTGAAGCCCATATGGGAGACAGAAAGTGGGGTTGAGCAATCCGTTCCTATGTTCACTCATGGAGATGACGAGAACTTTAAGCAAGGTTATGACGACGACGAAACTGTTCAGTATGTAATAGGCAAATATCTCACTTTATTGCAGAAGGGAGTTGAGCGCTGGTTCTACTACTCACTAGGCAGTGCGCATCGTCCGGATAGGCGGCTTGGGTATAGTCTGTTTGAATGGGAGGGGAGTCCGCGTCCCGCCGCGATAGCCTATGGCGTACTTAGTGCAATGCTGAATGGAACTCATTTCAGCGAGGCCGATGAACCGCTGGAAGGCGTGAAGCGATTCGGATTTCGTGGTGAAGGCAGAACTGTGAATGTTTGGTTGCCGGTATCTGGAAAGACTGCTTCATGTGTGCCGGCCACCCATGACACGGAGGCATTTGGCGTCATGGGTGACATCAGACATCCGATAGCATGCAAGGAGGGGAGGGGTTTTCCTTTGTCGAACGGAGCAGTCTATCAAGTTCAAGTCCAGTAAGGTTGACTCTTTTTGGTGATGATGGTTGTTGTGCGGCACTATACCGGTGTCGTTGTGTGATGCGACGTAACTAGAATACAGCAGTATAAAAAATCAATTTCCTTTGTAAGGATCGCTAAATAATGTCATGAGCTTGCAAGGTGTTGTTCTTAATCGTCGAGCCGAATAAGTGCTTCCAGGAAATGCGTTGTTAGCCAGGATTCAATCTACGCCACTCGATACGAAAATTGATTCATGCTGCTATGGCGGCTTGCAATTTCTTGGTGTAGCCATATACCCTGCGTTTTCGAATGGATGCGGAATGCAATAAAAATTAATTCAACTTATTGAATATGCATGGTAATTGTGTTGAATCGTTGAGTGTGAACATTGAGTTTCCTGGTGTTTATGTGGGTCTTTTCGGTGTAGTAGCCTGGTTCTTGCGTGAATAGCCTGAGTATCCTTTGCTGATGCATGAGGCAATTTCTAACGACGTGGGACAAACTGCGGAACATTAAAGTCGATATGGATAAGAATGCAATAGTGTGGAGAGAGGGGCCTGTCATCTGGCTGTTGCTTGTGGTTGGCTTGTTCGGTGCCGGGTGGGCCTATTTTGGCGGCATCCAGGAATTGATTAGAATATGGGGGGTAAAAGAAGAGTATAGCTACGGCTATCTGATCCCCTTCATTACTGCGTTCCTGGTCTGGCAAAGAAAAGATCGCTTGCAACAGCAGTCCTTCCAGGGTTCCTGGTGGGGTGTAGCCGTCGTAGTTCTCGCGATTTTATTGTTCGCCCTGGGACGCCTGAGCACCCTTTTCCTTATTGAGCAGATTTCGCTGGTTATCCTGGTGGCGGGAGTCGCCCTGGCGCTGATGGGATGGTTAGCGTTCAAGATTATCGCGGTTCCCCTGCTGTTGCTGTTCTTTATGATCCCGCTGCCGCAGTTCTTCCTTACCGAGATTTCCCAGCGGCTGCAGTTTTTGTCCTCCGAAATCGGTGTGGCGGTAATCCGCCTGTTCGATATCAGTGTTTATCTTGAGGGCAATGTGATTGACCTTGGGACATACAAGCTCCAGGTGGTCGAGGCTTGTAGCGGCCTCCGGTATCTGTTCCCGCTTATGACCCTGGGCTTTATTGCGGCCTATTTTTTCAATGGGAAGATGTGGAAGCGTGCCGTGATCTTCCTGTCCACTATCCCGATAACCGTGCTCATGAACAGCTTCCGCATCGGTGTGATCGGGGTAATGGTGGAGTACTGGGGGCAATCCATGGCCGAGGGTTTCCTGCATGACTTCGAAGGCTGGGTAGTATTTATGGCCTGCACCGCATTGCTAGTGCTGGAGATGTGGGTTCTGTCCAGGATTGGCAGCGACAGGCTGCCTTTGCGCGAGGCTTTCGGTATCGATTTTCCTGAGCCGGCAGATAAGGATGCCAGGGTGGAATGCCGATCGTTAACGGCTCCTTTTGTTCTGAGTGGCACCCTGGTGGTGATGACCGCAGTCGCGGTGACCGTAATGCCGGAGCGCCAGGAGATCACGCCGGAGCGCATGGATTTTGTCGAATTTCCCAGGACTCTGCCTGGCTGGCAAGGGAAAAATGATACCCTCGAAGGCATCGTTCTGGATGAGTTGCGCCTGACGGATTACCTGCTGGCGGATTATGTTTCGACGACGGGTGATCGGGTGAATTTATATGTCGCCTATTATGCCAGCCAGCGCCAGGGAGAGTCGGCGCATTCACCGCGGACCTGCCTACCGGGCGGCGGCTGGAAAATGAAAACCCTTACCCAGCAGAAACTCGATGGCGTGGAAGTGGCTGGCAAACCCCTGGTGGTCAATCGCGCGCTCATCCAGAAAGGTGAATATAAACAGTTGGTGTATTACTGGTTCCAGCAGCGGGGCCGGATTATTACCAATGAATATCTCGTGAAATGGTTTATCTTCTGGGATTCGCTGACCCGCCATCGTTCGGATGGTGCCCTCGTGCGGCTGGTGCACTTTATGCCGCCGGGTACTGACGAGGCGGATGCCGATAGGGTGCTGACGGGGTTTGCAGCTGAAGCCGTGCAGCAACTCGACGCGTTTATTCCAGAATAATTACATGAACGCGTACCTGGTGATTCGATCATTATAAAAGGCTGATGATATTGTCGGAATTTATCCCTACCTTTGTCGTGATCTTTATGGTTGCGCTGGCGGTGAGCATGGCGCTCATTCCGGTTATGATCCGCCTTGCCCCGCGTATTGGCATGATTGATAAGCCCGATGCGCGCAAGGTTCACGTGCAGCCGATTCCCCGCGCAGGCGGGGTTGGCCTAGTGGTCGGTGCTCTGCTACCGATGCTTATTGTCTTGCCCTTGTCGGATGCCATGATCAGCTATTACCTCGGTGCATTGATCCTGCTGATTTTCGGGGCATGGGATGATATCGCCGAGCTCGGCCACTATCCGAAATTCATCGGCCAGTTTGTGGCCGCGATCCTGGTGGTGTATTTCGGTGGCGTGTACGTTGAATCCTTTCCGTTCATGGGGATGGAGGTGCTGTCGCCCGCAATCGGCAAGCCATTCACGGTGATTGCCCTGGTAGGGATGATCAATGCCATCAATCACTCCGACGGTCTGGATGGTCTGGCCGGCGGTGAATCCCTGATGAGTCTGGGAGGCATCCTGTTTCTAGCCTCGCAGGCCTCCGGGTATGAAACCATGGTAATGTCGGTGGCGGTCATGGGCGGCGTGTTCGGTTTTCTGCGCTTCAATTCCCATCCGGCGCGGGTATTCATGGGGGATGGTGGTAGTCAGTTCCTGGGATTTTCGCTGGGCGTGCTTGCCGTGCTCCTGACCCAACGGGATAGCCCCGCGCTCAGTCCCGCCCTGCCATTGCTGCTGCTGGGGTTGCCGATCGCAGATATTCTCGTGGTTTTCTGGAAGCGCGCCCGCGCTGGCGGCAGTTGGTTCAAGGCAACCAAAAATCATGTGCATCATCGTCTGCTGGAAATCGGTTTCCATCATTACGAGTCGGTCACCGTCATCTACACCATTCAGGCTGTGCTGGTCTTCGTCGCGGTAACCGTGCCCTATGCGGCCGATGGTCTACTGATCATGATCTACCTGGGGGTCTGCGTCGCGCTCTTCATCCTGTTGGGCCGGGCGGAAAAGACCGGCTGGAAGATGCACGCGGCGGGTGATCCAGGCCGTATCGAGCGTTTCCTGATGCAATGCCGGGATAACCCGGCTATGTGGGTGATCCCGAAACAGGTTGTGGCAACAGCCGTGTCGTTATTTATGCTGGTGGGTGCAGTCACTGCCAGTAAGGTGCCCGTTGATTTGGCGCTGTTTGCTGCCCTCCTGGGAGTGTTGCTCCTCATTCGCCTGACCCTGGGGTACCGGGTCTGGTTTTTGTTGCTGCGTCTGCTGGTGTTCATGGCAATCGCATTGATGGTATACCTGTTCCGAACCTACCCGGTGGATGATGTCACCTGGCTTACTGTGGCGGAGTATGTCTTCTATGGCTGGCTGGTACTGATGTTGATCATCAGTGTGCGTATGGTCGGGCAGGCCCAGTTCCGGGTGACACCGCTGGATTATCTGGTGGTGCTGATTGTGCTGGCCCTGGCATTGTTGCCGGAGGAAATGCTCCAGGGGGGCGGCTTGGTCGAAATGGCATTGCATGCCATTATCCTGTTCTATGGGGCAGAACTGGCAATGCGCCAGATGCGCTCACGGTGGAATTTCTTCACCGGTTCGATCCTGGCGGCATTGATGATCGTGGCGATCCGCGGGGGAATGGGCTAGAGGGTGACCCGGTGCAGGCATTGGTTGGGTAGGCACGATGTCATAAACAATCGATTGATAATCATTTTGTAATGGGAAATTGAGGATGAAGAAAAAAACAGCATTGATCACCGGCATAACCGGACAGGATGGTGCCTATCTGGCGGAACTGCTGCTCAAGAAAGGCTATGAAGTACATGGCATCAAGCGCCGTGCATCGTCTTTCAATACCGACCGAATTGATCATTTATACAAAGACCCCCATGACACAGGCCGGAAATTCATCCTGCATTATGGTGATCTTACCGATTCCACCAACCTGATCCGCATTATCCAGGAAGTGCAGCCGGACGAGATATATAACCTCGCGGCCCAGAGTCATGTGGCGGTCTCCTTCGAAACGCCAGAGTACACTGCGAACTGCGACGCCTTGGGCACCCTGCGCCTGCTGGAAGCGATCCGTATTCTGGGTCTGGAGAAAAAGACCCGCTTTTACCAGGCCTCCACCAGTGAACTATTCGGCAAGGTGCAGGAGGTTCCGCAAAAGGAGACCACGCCTTTCTATCCGCGCAGCCCCTATGCCGTGGCCAAGATGTATTCCTACTGGATCTGCGTGAACTATCGCGAGGCCTATGGCATCTATGCCTGTAATGGCATTTTATTCAACCATGAATCCCCTATTCGTGGTGAGACCTTCGTAACCCGCAAGATCACTCGCGCCGTGGCACGCATCAAGCTGGGTCTGCAGGACAAGCTGTACCTTGGCAACCTGGATTCCAAGCGTGACTGGGGGCATGCCAAGGATTACGTGAAGATGCAGTGGTTGATGCTGCAGCAGGATGAGCCCGAGGACTTCTGTATCTCCACGGGGGTTCAGCACTCCGTGCGTGATTTCGTGGATGCAGCATTCGACGAAGTGGGTATCTCTGTGCGCTGGGAAGGTTCGGGAATCGACGAGCAGGGGATTGACGAAAAAACAGGCAAGGTCCTGGTGCAGGTCGATCCACGTTATTTCCGCCCTACCGAAGTGGAGACCTTGCTGGGGGATTCCAGTAAAGCCGAGCAGAAGCTGGGGTGGAAGCCTGAGATTTCGTTGGGCGAGATGGTGGCTGAAATGGTGCGTGAAGATCTCAAGATCGCTGAACGGGATGAGCTCTGCAAACGCGAAGGGTTTACTGTCTTCGACTATAACGAATGACGTAGTCGGGATGGAATGCCTGCAGGTGTGAATGAATTCGCACCTGGAGGCTTCCGGCAAGCGGGGGAATCATGGGTTCTATCAATGAATAAAGATGACAAGATTTATGTGGCGGGCCACCGCGGCCTGGTAGGGTCAGCCATCGTTCGGCAGCTGGAAAAAAACGGCTATAACAACCTTCTCCTGCGGCGTAGTGCGGAGCTCGATCTGCGCGAGCAGGCCGCGGTGCGCGAGTTCTTCGCTCAGGAAAAGCCGGATGTGGTCATTCTGGCTGCAGCCAAGGTGGGCGGGATACTGGCCAATGACACGTATCCTGCTGAGTTTATCTATGACAACCTGATGATGGAGACGAATGTGGTTCATTCGTCCTATCTGTCAGGGGTTGGGAAATTGCTCGCCCTGGGGAGTACCTGCATCTATCCCAAGTTGGCCGAACAGCCGTTGAAGGAAGAATCGCTGCTTTCTGGGCCATTGGAGCCAACCAATGAGTGGTATGCGGTAGCGAAGATTGCCGGCATCAAGCTTTGCCAGGCGTATCGGCGGCAGTATGGATGCGATTTTATTTCCGCCATGCCTACCAACCTGTATGGTCCGGGAGACAATTTCGACCTGGAAAAATCCCACGTCATGCCGGCCCTGATCCGTAAGTTCCATGATGCCAAAGAGCAGGGGGCATCCGAAGTAGTGGTATGGGGTTCCGGCAGTCCTTTGCGGGAGTTTCTGCATGTGGACGATTGCGCGGCGGCATGCCTGTTTCTCATGGAGAACTATAGCGGCGCTGATATTGTGAATATCGGGGTTGGAGAGGATATCTCCATCAAGGATCTTGCCCTGCTGGTGAAGAAGGTGGTCGGCTTTGATGGACAGTTGACCTTTGATGCCAGCAAGCCCGATGGGACGCCACGCAAACTGGTGGATGTGTCGAGGATTAATGGTCTTGGCTGGCGCGCGTCGATTGCGCTTGAGGATGGGGTGCGGCAAACCTATCAATGGTACCTGGATAATATCGAGCGGCAACAGGTGCGTGGTCTTGCCTGATTGGCTGAGAATGAAATGGGGTTAGGAGGAAAACCATGAGTACAAAATTTACGCGGACTGTCGTGGCCTGTGCCGTGGCGGCCACCCTGATTGTAGGTTGTGGCGGTAAAGAAGAGCGCAAGGCTGCGTATATGGAGCGCGGCAAGATCTATTTCGAAGAAAATAATATCGACAAGGCAAAGGTTGAATTCAAGAATGTGCTGCAGATCGATCCGAAGACCGCAGAAGCCCATTACTACATAGGGCGTTTGGCGGAACAGGAACAGGAGTGGGCCAAGGCGTTTGGTTCCTATAACAAGGCCGTTGAACTGGATCCGGCTTTTTCCGAAGCGCGTGTAAAGCTTGGACAATTCTACCTGTTGCAGGCCGGTGCGGAAAAATCCCGGGGTGATGAGGATGGTGCCGAGAATGCCATCAACAAGGCGAAGGAACAGGTGGATGCCCTCCTGAAGCAGAATCCCGATGACCTGGATGCCCTTGTGTTACAGGCATCGATCGATGCCCGGCAGGGGCGCAGCGATCTTGCCATAAGCTCCCTGGAGAAAATCCTGAAACAGGATGCGTCCAGAAGCAATGCGGTTGTGCTGCTGGCGCGCCTGTATGAAACAAATGGGTCGATTGATCGGGCCCGTGAGAAACTGGAATCCGCGGTTGCACAGAATCCGGATGATATTGGTCTTCGTACCCAGCTTGTGCAGTTTTATAATCGCCAGAAGGATTCCGATGCAGCGGTCGCGCAAATGCGTGAATTGATTCGGTTGCGGCCGGAGATGCTGGATTACCGTGTTGCGCTTGCCGCTCAATATATGCAGAGCGGGAATACGGACCAGGCAGAAGCGGTACTGCGCGAAGCAATTGCCGCAGACGAAACGGATCCAAAACGTTATCTGACACTGGTGCAGTTCCTGGCATCGCAAAAAGGAGTGGAGGCGGCGATTGCCGAATTAAAATCCACCATAGACAAGTATGGGGACATGATGGAGTTGCGCTTTGGTCTTGCGCAGCTCTATCAGGAGTCGGGGGATGCCGCCAAGGCAAAAGAAGTGCTGCAAGGTGTTATTGCGCATGAAAGAACGGAACCAAAAGGACTTCAGGCCCGTGTTCGCCTTGCCGAGTTGTACGGCAATGAGGGAAATTATACCGAGGTGCGGCGTCTGGCAGGCGAAGTCCTAAAGGAGAATCCCAAGGATAACCAGGCGCTGCTGCTCAAGGGGCGCCTTGACCTGCAGGAAGGCAAGCTGGATGAGGCGGTGGCCGCCTTCCGTTCTATTCTGAAGGATCAACCGGATGCTGTTCCGGTGCTGATGATGCTGGCGCAGGCGCATATGAATAAGGGGGAAACCGAGCTGGCCGGTGATCAATTGCGCCGGGCAGTGGAAATTGCCCCGCAGGATACTACGGCACGACTGAGTTATGCCCGCTTCCTGCTGGCCAAGGGGGATCAGGCAGGAGCTGCCGGACAGGTGGACGCCGTGTTGAGTGCTAATCCTTCTGATACACAGGCCCTGGGTGCCCAGGCCGATCTCCTGTTTGCCAAGCGTGATCTTTCCGGGGTGAAAGGGGTGCTGGAAAAGCTGAAACAGGCTTCGCCGGATTCGCCTGAAGGTAATCTGCGTATGGCGAAGCTGCTGCTGACGGAGCAGGACCTGGATGGTGCCTTGCGTGAAGCCGATGCGGCGCTGGCAAAGGACCCCAGCAATTTTGGTGCGATGATCATCAAGTCGGATGTGCTCGCTTCCAGGAATGATGCTGATGCGCTGCAAAAGATTTTGCAATTGATGCAGGAGGCGTATCCGGATTCACCGGAAGGCTACTTCCGGATGGGACGTGTCTACCGCGCTGCGGGCAAACAGGATATGGCATTGTCCGAGTATGAAAAGGCACTGGAGCGTGCCTCGGGGCCCGGCGAAGTGCAGATGTTGAAGGAAATCATCGAAACAGAGATGGCTTTGGGGGCAGCGGATAAGGCCGAGGCTCGTTTGAAGGCCATTCTAGATCAGGATGCAAAGCACCCCGTCGCGCATGATCTGCTTGGCATGGTGTACCTGAATCAAAAGCGCTTCCCTGAAGCAGAGGCAGCCTTCTCCGAGCAGATCAAGGTGAACCCGAATAGCAGCACGGTCTATTCCCAGTTGGCCTCCGCCCGAATAGCGCAGGAAAACCTCGCTGCTGCCGCAGCAGCGTATGAAGATGGCCTGAAGGTGATGCCGGATGATCTGCGCTTGCAGATCGGTCTGGCCGGTGTCGAGGAACAGCGTGGAAACTATACTCATGCCATGGACATCTATGGCCAGGTGCTGAGCAAGGTACCGGACAATGCTCTTGCCACCAATAATCTCGCTGCCCTGCTGGCGGATCATGGAGAAGACGCACAGAGTCTTGAAAAGGCGAAGTCACTGGCGGCAAAACTGGCGCAGCTCCCCCAGCCGGCATTCCAGGACACCGTTGGTTGGGTGCACTTCAAGGCGGGCGAATATGACCAGGCAGTGAAGGTGCTGAAGACGGTAGTGGAGCAGGCACCCCAGGTGCCGATCTTCCAGTACCATCTGGGTATGGCCAGCTACAAGCAGGGTGATAGCGCGGCTGCGAAAACCCATCTGGCCAAGGCGCTGGAACTGGGCGAGTTCTCCGGGATGGAACAGGCGCGGGAGGTGCTCGAGAAACTCCCGTAACAATCCCGGAAACATTGCACCATACCCCGCTCCCCGGCACTGTCCGGGGAGTTTTGTTTCAGGGGGGGGGCGGATCAATTTTCCTCTCCCCGGCCTTCTCCCCGGGGGGAAGGGGTGTTCATGAGAACGACGCTGGTTTGCTTGCGGTTGTTCCGGTCATTGCCTTTGGATGCCCGCTGCATCGGATACAACGTTGCTACCTGAAGCCGTTTGATTTTAAAGGAAATAGAGCTGTTGCCGCTATGTAAAGGCAGGGCACCATGATATGGGGCGGGTGCTTGGCACCACCCGCTACCGGCGCTATAGTGCAGGTCCGCAGTATCAAAGCCCGCCAGTACGAACGTATAACTATATGATGTGTAAGCTTGTCCATTGATGCAGCATGTGAGGGTGAGGGGGTTCTGACGCTATGCCGATCGTAGGTGTCTACAGCTACTCCGCAGGCGCGCTGGCATTCCTGATGCTGGCCATGGTGCTGTTTACCGGGCCGCACGGACGAATGCAGAAACACCTGCTGTTGCTGGCTGCGGTGATCAGCATGGTCTGGCTGCTAACGGTCGCTACACAAATTCATCTCGAAGCTTCCCTCTTTGCCAGCCACATCCTGGAACTGTTGCGCAATCTTGCCTGGATAGCCTTTCTGGCCCGTGCGGTTACGGCCGGTTATGGTGATGAGGAACTCGCGCGACGCCGTTATCGGTCGGTGTTGCTGATCACGGGCTCTTTCATCCTGTTGCTGATCTCGCTTACCGTTGAGCGCTATGCATCAGGACGTGCTCTGCTGTCTTCCACTGGTGTCGACTGGCTGTTGGCCGGGCACGTGGCAATCGCCGTCTTTGGCCTGATCTTGATCGAGCAACTGATTCGCAATGTGCGTCCCGAATCAAGACGCGCGGTGAAATATCTCTGCGTAGGGGTGGGCGGATTATTCGTCTATGACTTTTATCTTTATTCTGATGCACTGTTGTTCCAGCGCATTGATGCCAGCCTGTACCAGGCCAGGGGTTTGATCAATGCCCTGACCGTTCCGGTCATCGCCATGGCCATGGTGCGCGACCCACACTGGTCGCTGGAGGTATATGTATCCCGGCGAGTGGTCTTCCACACGGCCGCCCTGCTGGGTACGGGCCTGTATCTGTTGGCCATGGGCGTGGGTGGCTATTTCGTGCGTAGCTATGGCGGTAGCTGGGGTGGCGTAGCCCAGGTGATCTTCCTGTTTGCAGCCTTGCTGCTGCTGGCGGTGCTGCTGTTTTCCGGTCAGCTGCGTGCCTATCTACGGGTGATCATCAGCAAGCACTTCTTTCATTTCAAATATGAATACCGCGACGAGTGGCTGCGTTTCATCAGCACCTTGACCATGGATGGGGAGGATGCCCGTCTGCGGGAACGGGCGATACAGGCGGTGGCAAATATCCTGGACAGCCCCGGCGGCCTGCTCTGGTTGCGGCGTGATCCGGACCGTTATGAATGTGTGGCTGGCTGGTGCCTGCAGCCGCCGGAGGGTTTGACGCTGGCAGCGGACAGTCCCTTCACCCAGTTTCTGGAACGTGAGCAATGGGTCATCAACCTGGATGAATACGAGCAGGACCGCAAGCGCTATGGCGGCTTGCAGATCCCCGACTGTTTTGTCGCGATTCCCGAGGCCTGGGTGGTTACGCCGTTGATCCTGCATGATCGCCTGATGGGATTCATGTTGCTGACCCGTTCCCCGGCCACACACCATTTCAACTGGGAGGATTATGATCTGCTGCGTACCGTCGGGCAGCAGGCGGCTGCACACCTGGCACAGCTGGATGCCTCCAAGGCGCTGGCGGACGCCAAGCAGTTCGAGGCCTGCAGTCAGTTATCCGCTTACGTGATGCACGATCTCAAGAACCTCATTGCCCAGTTGTCACTGGTGGTATCCAACGCTGCCCGGCATAAGCACAATCCGCAGTTCATGGAAGATGCCATCACCACGGTGGACAACTCGGTGGACAAGATGAGCCGCCTGCTGGCACATATTCGCAGTGGTGGCGTACAGGCAGGGGAAACCCGGGAAGTGGATGTCTGCGAAATGTTGCACGATGTCTGCGACACCATGTCATCGGGGCTGCCGGCGCCGCGCCTGGATTGTCAGGCCACCGGCCTCATGGTGCGCTGCAACCTGGATCGTTTCGCAGCCGTCACCGGCCACGTGATCCGCAATGCGCAGGATGCCACTCCCGATGACGGCATCCTGATCGTGCGCCTGTTCAAGCAGAATGATCAGGCGGTGATCGAGGTGCAGGACAATGGCGCCGGCATGGATCAGGAGTTTATCCGCGAACAGCTGTTCCGTCCCTTTGTGAGTACCAAGGGGGCGTCCGGTATGGGCATCGGTGCTTACGAGACACGCGAATTCATCCGCGGGCTGGGCGGTGATGTACAGGTGTTCAGCCGCCCCGGTGAAGGTACTACATTCCGCATGAATGTGCCCATTAGCGAAGAAATCAAAAATCACGTAAAGTTGGGGGCTGGGGAGAATAGTAGGAACCCGAATGACAACAAGTACAAAGAAACTGCTAGTTGTTGAGGACGATCCCGGTCTTCAGACACAGCTCCGTTGGTGTTTTGAAGGCTTTGAGGTAATTATTGCCGGTGACCGGGAAACAGCACTGGAAGAACTGGAGCGTCATCATCCACCCGTTGTAACCCTGGATCTGGGCCTGCCGCCCGACACCGATGGCACGTCGGAGGGTTTCGCGACCCTGGAACAGATCCTCGAACGTGCGCCACACACCAAGGTGATTGTGGTGACCGGCAACAATGACCGCAATAATGCCCTGCATGCCGTGGCGCTGGGCGCCTATGACTTTTTCTACAAGCCGATTGATGCGGACCTGTTGGGGTTCATCGTCAACCGGGCCTTCCGGCTGCATGAAATCGAAGCCGAGAATAACCGTCTCAGCCTGCAGCACCCCCAGTCACCGCTGGAAGGGGTAATCACCGCCAGCCCGGAGATGCTCAAGGTCTGCCGTACCATTGAAAAGGTGGCGCCGGCGGATGCCACGGTGCTGTTGCTGGGGGAGTCCGGCACCGGCAAGGAGTTGCTCGCCCGTTCGCTGCATGCACTGAGCAATCGCGGTGATGAGCGCTTCGTGGCCATCAACTGTGCCGCGATACCGGAAAACCTGCTGGAGTCGGAGCTGTTCGGTTATGAGAAGGGCGCCTTTACCGGGGCCGTGAAACAGACCCCGGGCAAGATCGAGACCGCCAGTGGTGGCACCCTGTTCCTTGATGAAGTGGGCGATATGCCCCTGCCGTTGCAGGCCAAGCTGCTGCGTTTCCTGCAGGAGCGCATTATCGAACGCGTCGGCGGGCGCCAGGAGATCCCCGTGGATGTGCGGGTCATCTGCGCCACCCACAAAGACCTGCTGGCCATGAGCCGGGAAAAGGAGTTTCGCGAGGATCTGTATTACCGCATCAGCGAAATCACGGTGCGGATTCCCGCGCTGCGGGAGCGCCAGGGCGATGTGCTGTTACTGGCCCGGGTGTTTCTGGAAAATGCCAGCAAGCAACATGGCAAGCAGATGCACCGCTTCAGCAAGGATGCGCTGGCGGCATTGGAGGCCTATCCCTGGCCTGGGAATGTGCGCGAGCTGGAAAACCGCGTGAAGCGTGCCGTGATCATGGCGGAAAGCAAACAGATCTCGGCGAGCGATCTTGAACTTGGAGGCTCCAGCCATGATGAACGTGCCTCGTTCAACCTGCGTGAAATCCGCGACCAGGCCGAACGTCAGGCCGTGGTGCGGGCGCTGGGGCATGTGGGGGGCAAGGTCTCCCAGGCGGCGGAACTGCTGGGGGTGAGCCGGCCGACCATGTATGACCTGCTGAAGAAATTCAATCTCAAATAGCCATAGGGCAGGGGTTGGTTGTAGATCCGTTGTAGGTCGGGATTGTAGGTCGGGCTTCAGCCCGACAAAAACATCATTCTCATCGAGACGCCAGGATTTCCACGGAGGGAAAT
>CBDUHN010000036.1:0-35840 GCA_965367295.1 uncultured Gammaproteobacteria bacterium
TCACGCCGCTCTGGTAGGCATGCAGGGAGGCGCTGGCATTCTGCTGCGCCTGGGGTAACACCTCGTCGGCATAGCGGTCCAGCCGCTGGCCCAGGCGTATCCATTCGGCGTAATCAGCGGCAAGCATACGCTGCAGTTCACGGCGCCGATCCTCGCGTTTCAATTGCGTCGCTGCCAGATCCCGCTGTTCGGCGGACAACAGCCGGTCCTGGCGCTTGTCCGTGAACAGCGGCAGATCCAGGGTCACCATGGCCGACAGGAAATCGCTGCGCGCACTCCCATTGGGATTGTCACCAGTGCGTTCCCCATAGGTGAGATCCAGCATCCAGGCGGGTTTGTACTGTTCACGCGCCAGGTCCACGCCCAGCGCCCCGGCAGCCACGCGACTGCCTTCCATCTGCATGACGGGATGGGCATCGAGTCCTTGTTCAAGAGATAACAGCGTCGGCAGGGGCGGCAGTTCCGGGAAGGCTTCCGCCAAAGGGCGCAACGCGGCATCCGGCCCGATCAGGCGCGCCAGTGCGGCGCGTGCCCTGTCAGTCTCGGTATCGATGCGGGTGTTGCGATCCTCCAGCAGGGCCAGCTCCACATTGGCGCGCAGCACGTCCTGCTGGTTCTTGCGGCCGGCGGCGTACTGGTACTCGGTCACCTCGCGCAGCTGCTCGAACAGGTTGCGGCTGGCAGCCACGGTGCGGCCGGCCTGCCACTGGTAATAGAGTTCCAGGTACCGCTCGCGCACTTCGCGCTGCACGGTGCGCGCCTGGTCTGCGGCACCGGCGCTGCTCGCCTCGGCCATGGCCGTGATGCGCTGCTGCTTCAGCTGTCGGCTTGCACCGGGAGGAAAGGCCTGCTGCACACCGATCTGCAGCTGGGTCATGGCTTCCTGGCCACGGTCGAAACTGTCGGTCGGGAAATTCATCGCCCCGAGTTTCAGTTTCGGGTCCGGCAGCTGGCCGGCGGCCACGGCCCGTTCCTGCAGGGCCTCGGCACCGGCCTGTAAGGCGGGTGCCGAGCGGTCCTGTTCACGGGCCAGGCGTTCGGCGGCGGCCAGATCCAGTACGGGCTCCTGTGCCCATGCACGGACGGACAGCCCGAGGGTCATTACGATCAGGGTCGCGGCGGCGACCCGGGGATTGGGAAACATGCGGCACTCTCCACGTTCAACGAACCTTATCGGATGTCGGGTGAAGGTACGGCTAGATCAGAAATACACAGTTCTGCAGATAGAACGGGGGATGAAGGGGGGTGATATGTTCCGTGTCGTGATGCGGAACCGAAACGGCCACAGGTGCGGGCCGGCTGACCGGCTGTGCTGGCAGCAAGGCAACCAGCACGAGGGGGGAAAGCACATCCAACCTGGACTCGGCCTTCAGCACCGGACGGTCCTGCATATGATCACAGTCCGTCCCCAGGAAGGGTGCGGGATGATCGCAGCAATCATGCGCAGCATGCCCGCCATGACCGGCATGCTGCATCGGCATGCTGTGACCCGCCGCCTCCATGCCTGCCGCGGCAATACAGTTGCCGCAGAACGCCGACAGCCAGGACAGCAGCAGCAACGACAGCAGCAGGCGGCTGGTACGGGTGGCGGATTGTCGAAGGCAATGTAGCAATGGCATGGTCCTGTGTACGCCTGGGCTAAAGTCTAGCCCCGGCCAATACACTTGTCATCGGCCAATGGTGCGATTATTGAAAGACCGCGTAAAGGGAAAAAAATTCCCCCGCTACCCGGCGGGTCTGAATTCATCCGGAACTGCCGGGTTTCGTTCAGCCCGGCGGCGCGAAGAGCCAGAAATACCCGGCGTTGTAAAACACGTGCAGGAGGATCGGGGCCGCGAGACCACGGTAGCGATCCTTGAAAAAACCGAAGATCAGCGATGGCAGCAGCACCGCCGCTGCCCAGGCCGGCGGGTGATAGAGAAAATGCAGCCCGGTGAACAGCAGGCTGGTGAGTACATTGGCATGGCTGAGGGGGCCAAGCCGCCAGGGCCTTAGGTACTGGTGCGCGAGGTCCTGCAGCAGACCGCGAAATATGATCTCCTCCATGACCGGGTACAGCAGCGCCGGCCACAGGAACAGCATGGGCTGGCGCAGCGGCCAGTCCCATTGCAGCTCCGGTGTGGTCAGACCGTAGAGCGCGGCCCAGAACAGCAGGGCTGCGCCCAGGGCGGCGTGAAAGGTCCAGTCGCGCAGCATCAAAGCCAAGGATATCCCTTGCTGGTCCGAATTCATTCGGACGTTATTGTTTCGATGGACCGCTTGTCCGGGAATTCGGACCAACAAGGGGTTAGCGCGTCAGTCGTGCCAGTGCCTCATTGTACTTCTCGGCGGTCTTGCGGATCACCTCGGCGGGCAGCCTGGGTCCCGGCGGGGTCTTGTCCCAATCGAGGGTTTCCAGGAAATCACGCACATACTGCTTATCGAAGCTGTCCGGGCTGTTACCCACCTGGTAGCTATCGGCGGGCCAGAAGCGGGAGGAGTCGGGCGTCAGCGCCTCATCGATCAGCGTCAGCCGACCTTCGGCGTCGAGCCCGAATTCGAATTTGGTGTCGGCGATGATGATGCCACGACTGCGCGCATATTCCGCGGCTTCCCGGTAGATGCGCAGACTGACATCCCGCACCTGCTCCGCCAGTTCCCGCCCAAGCAGATCAACGGTACGTGCAAAATCGATATTCTCGTCGTGATCGCCCACCGCAGCCTTGGTGGAAGGGGTGAAGATGGCCTCCGGCAACTGCTCTGCCATGCGTAGTCCCTGCGGCAGGGCGATACCGCACACGGCGCCGGTCTGCTGGTAATCCTTCCAGCCGGAACCGATCAGGTAGCCACGCACAATGGCCTCCACCGGTAACGCCTTGAGTTTTTTCGCCACGATGGCCCGCCCCTCCACCTGGGCCCGCTCCTCGGCATCGGGAAGCACCTGTTCCAGGGTCAGCTCGGAAATATGATTGGGAATCACGCCCTGCATGCGCGCGAACCAGAACCCCGACACCGCGGTGAGTACGGCGCCCTTGCCGGGAATCGGGTCCGGCAACACCACATCGAAGGCCGACAGCCGGTCAGTGGTAACGATCAGCAGGTGGTCATCGCCGACGCCATAGACATCCCGCACCTTGCCGCGGTACACCAGGGGCAGACTGGTCAGGTGGGATTCAGACAGGACATCTTGCATGGCCAACACTCCGAAACAGGCAGAAAAGGCGGCATTGTACCTGTGCCGGTGCGGGAAGAGGAACGGTTGCTCGCATAACTCCCCTCTCCCCCCGGCCCCTCTCCCGGAGAGGGAAGCAAGATGTGACCAACGTCCTCCCTGGGGAGGAATTGGCGACCCTGCCACCCCTTATCGGCGCCGCTCACCCCCTATCCCACAGGAAACGAGGCCCGGGACCAGGAATGATGGCCCCGGGGATCACCATGTCACCCCTCCTGAAAACCCTCCCTTCTCCCCCACATAGCGGGAGAGAGGGGGCAAGATCATATCCCCGATACCCCCAGCGTGCGGGATACATTTGCTTAGAAAACACCCCGTTTGGTGGTAAACTGCGCCGTTTCCGTTTGGGCGACCACTGGATATCACTATGAGTACCGCACCCCGCGTCGGCCTGGTCATGGGCAGCAACAGTGACTGGGATACCATGCAGGCCGCCGCCGAGATGCTGGAGAAATTCGGCATCCCCTTCGAGGCCCGCGTGGTTTCGGCCCATCGCACACCGGATCTGCTGTTCGAATATGCCTCCAGTGCCCGTGAGCGCGGCCTTGCCTGCATTATCGCCGGCGCTGGTGGCGCGGCTCATCTGCCGGGCATGCTGGCCGCCAAGACCACCATACCGGTGCTGGGCGTGCCCGCCCCCTCCAAGCAACTCAAGGGGCTCGATTCGCTGCTGTCCATTGTGCAGATGCCAAAGGGCGTACCCGTGGCCACCTTCGCCATCGGACCCGCCGGCGCAGCCAATGCCGCCCTGTACGCGGTGAGCATCCTGGCGGTTACCGACGCGGCCCTCGCCACACAACTGGATGACTTCCGCGAGGAACAGCGCCAGCACGCCCTCAGCATGGAACTCCCTCCCACCGCATGATCCTGCCCGGCGCCACTCTCGGAGTACTCGGCGGCGGTCAGCTCGGTCGCATGTTCACCGTGGCGGCCCGCACCATGGGCTACCGCGTCATGGTGCTCGACCCCGACCCGAAAAGTCCGGCCGGCGGCATCGCCGATGAACACCTGCAGGCCGACTACCAGGACCCGAAGGCGCTGGAACACATGGGCGCCCAGTGCGCCGCCGTGACGACCGAATGGGAAAACGTACCCGCCGCCACCCTGGAAGCACTGGCCCGGCACTGCCCGGTGCGTCCCGGTGACGAGGCCGTGGCCATTGCCCGCGACCGTATTCGCGAAAAGACCTTCGTGCGTGACCTAGGCCTGGCCACCGCCCCCTTCTTCCCGATCCTGCAGCGCGATGATCTGGCGGCTGCCGTCGCGGCGCTGCGCCTTCCGGCACTGCTGAAAACCGCCACCCTCGGTTACGATGGCAAGGGCCAGTTTACCGTAACCAACCTGCAGGAAGCGCAGGACGGCTTTGAACAGATGGGCAGCGTACCCTGTGTGCTGGAAGAGAAGGTGGCGTTGAGACAGGAACTGTCGGTGGTGCTGGCCCGCGGTGCCGATGGCGAGATGGAGGTCTACCCGGTCGGCGAGAATGTGCACGTGAACGGTATTCTGCATACCACCCTGGTGCCCGGCCGGGTTGCCCCGGCGGTGGCGGAACTGGCCATTGGAATGGCCCGAACCCTGGCCGAGGACCTGGAATACGTGGGTGTACTGGCAGTGGAATTCTTCTTCACCGAAGACGGTGAACTGCTCATCAATGAAATGGCCCCGCGCCCCCACAATAGCGGCCACTACACCCTGGATGCCTGCGTCACCTCCCAGTTCGAGCAGCAAGTGCGCGCTCTGTGTGGCCTGCCGCTGGGTAGCCCCCGCCTGCTGTCACCGGTAACCATGGTCAACCTGCTGGGTGACCTCTGGCAGACGGGGGAACCGGACTGGTCAACGCTGCTTGCCTGTCCCGAGGTAAAACTCCACCTGTACGGCAAGCACCAGGCCCGCAAGGGCCGCAAGATGGGGCACTTCAATGTGCTCTGCGAACAACCGGACGCCAGTCTGGACCTTGCTCGGAAATTGTTCACAAAGCTGTAACAATTTCCGACACAAAAATATTTTTTTCCCACATAACAATACAATAAGCGTGTACAGCCCATCGCCATGGCATAAAGCGAAGGATTGCTATATTCTAGTCAAACTTGGCCGATACCATATCGGCACAACGCAATGCCTGCACCACGGGCATCTATAATAAGAGGTCACGAAGACCTCGCGGGGTAACAACTGGGCGCGAACGAATTACGTGCAGCTGCCCGACCCGAGCGCAACACAAGAGAAACTGGGGAAGCATTGTATGGAGAAATTGCAACCGACGCCGCCGCAGGGTGGTTCCATTTCATTCTATGAATTCCGCGCCGAAGTGTTCCGCCTGCTCACCGACGACTACCAGTGGCACGGCTGCGGGAACATCCGCCTGTTTGAAAAACAGGAGGAGATGGTACGCAAGGCCTATTACAACGGTGACTCCACTACCGGAACCGCCGAAACCGTGTTTGACAACACCATTCGCCGCATCATCCGCAAACCCTGACAACACCCGTTACGATCACCGAGCCAGAGGAACCGATGGGCTGATCTACTAGCCCGGTCGGGATACCTTCAACTCGGGCACCGGAATGATGTCCGGCGTCTCCTGCATGATAAAGGCCTTGAAGGCCTGTGCCACCGCGGATAGCCGCTTTCCCGCCCGATGCACGATGTACCAGTCACGCACCACCGGAAAGCCCTCCACATCCAGAATCACCAGCCGCTTCAGCACCGATTCCATTTCCAGGGTATGCGACGATAGCAGCGCCAGCCCAAGTCCGGCCTCGACACCCTGCTTGATGGCCTCGGTACTGCTCATTTCCATGGGTGTTGACAGCTCCAGGTGTTTTTCCGCAAACACACGCTCCATGAGGGAACGGGTACCGGAACCGGGCTCACGCACCAGGAAGGTCTCCTTCTGCAGGCGGCCCAGGGAAATCTTTTTCCTGTGCGCCAGAGGATGGCTGGGCGGTGCCACCACCACCAGCGGATTGGGCATGAAACTCTCCGCCACCAGGTCCATGTTTTCCGGTGGCTGCCCCATGATCACCAGATCGGTCTCGTTCTCGGCCAGCGCCTGAATCAGGCCGGCACGGTTGGTCACATCCAGACTCACATTGACATCAGGGTGCCGGGCGCGAAAGGTCGCCCACAGACGCGGCACGAAGTAGTTCGCGGTACTGGCCACGGTGATGGTCAGCCGACCGCGCGACAGCCCTTTCATCTCCTCGATAACCTGCTCCGCTTCCTCCAGGATGGCATTGATGCGTTTGCTGTATTGCGCCATTTCCCGGCCGGCATCGGTGAGATAGATTTTCTTGCCCATCTGCTCGAACAGCGGTAACCCCACAGCCTGCTCCATTTGCTTGATCTGCATGGATACGGCAGGCTGAGTCAGATGCAATTCCTCGGAGGCGCGGGTAAAACTGAGATGGCGGGCCACGGCCTCGAAGATGCGGAACTGGCGCAGGGTTATGTTCATAAGCTTAAGCTTATACCAGGAAAAGGTATCAAAACTACTGCTGATCATTTTCCCATGACGGAAGCCTGCGCAATACCACCCTGTCATGACCGCTTGAAGCCAGCCCCAGATCACACCCAAGGAGCCTAACCGGATGAATCGCCCACCCTTTCACCTGGCCTTCCCCGTCACCGACCTCGAGGCTACACGCGCCTTCTATACCGGGCTGCTGCGTTGCGGCACCGGCCGCGAGGCGGAACGCTGGATCGACTTCGATTTTTTCGGTCACCAGATCACCGCTCACCTCATTGATGAACCGGAGACCGCCGTCCCCGGCAATCCCGTCGATGGCAAGACAATACCCGCCCGGCATTTTGGCGTAATCCTGGACTGGGATAGCTGGCATGAACTGGCCTTCCGGTTACGCAATGCCCACATCGACTTCATCATCGCACCCTACATCCGCTTCGCGGGCGAAAGTGGCGAACAGGCCACCCTGTTTTTTCAGGACCCCGGCGGCAACTACCTGGAGTTCAAATCCTTTCGCGACCCACAACAGTTATTTGCCCGCGCACCGGAGTCCTGACGGAATAGCGACACAAAGGATTGCTGCTTCGTGTCAACCATTCACTGGCACAGGCCCGCGGACAAACCAGGAAGGAACCGGATTTCCCGCCCGATGAATCGCTGCGTCTGCATTCCTGTGGGCACGCCACTCTGGACACTGCGCCGGTAATCACGCAAGCGATCGGACTGACTCAGATCATGAACAACAGCCTGTCCAATGCCGCGATACATACACCGTCCGGCAGCGCGATGCCGATACGGCTGTTCAGCGTGGGTACCGAAGTCATAATCCAGGTAAGGGATGAGGGGCCACATTTGCCCTGCACCTGCTCTCATCCCGACCCTGTGGCCCGAGCAATCGCATCGAGAGTAGTAACGTCGATACCTTCTCCATATCCCTACGCTAAACCGGCTACCAGGCCCTCGCCCCCCGGCCACGGGGCAGCGTCACATTCTGGACTGCTACAAAACCGTCGTTGGTGGGGATCAGCATAGCGGCCAGTGAAATATGATCACGTCCAGACCGCACCTGTACTGCTACCGTGATCGAATGCCCCGGGTCCAGCAGACCCGCCGAGCGGGTGATGTCATTCACCCGGTGGTTGTGTTCCAACTCCGTCTGCAGCGGCGCGGTATCGCCACCCTCCGCCATGGCGGCCAGATTGTCAGTGGGCTCCTCACCCGCTGTGAACAGGAGGTGATCCGAATCACGATGGCTCGCCACCAGGAAAGGGGTAAAACTTCCCCCCACTGTCAGGTTGGTGTTGGTGACGTTATAGACCACACCCCGCCGGCCACGTTCGTTATCGGGCTACGCAGGGGAAATGACGCCCAACAGATTTTTTACTTACCCATATTCAGCTTCTTGCTCTCTCCACCCTGACCTCCTGGGCCAGCGCCAACACAAGCACTACCAGGAAAAACAGTGACGCACCAATCGTGCCTAAATCAACACCCCCGGATTCGATTGGTTTGGTCAGAAAATCCCCGAAGGTGGCACCAAAAGGCCTGGTTAATACAAATGCAATCCAGAAAAGCAGTATCCCGGATATGCGGGTGTAATAGTGCAGCAAAGCCGTAACGGCAATTAAGCCACCGATTAACGCCGCACTGAATAGAAAACCGGCACCCAGGCCATCGGCCAGGAAATCACCTGCAGCGGTCCCCAATGTATTGGCGATCAAAAACGCTAGCCAATAGAAGGTTTCGGCGGAAGGAGTGGTAATGTTTTCCACGGATAACGATCTTTCCTTCAGATACCAGAAGGCAAGCACCGCAACCAATAAAAACACCAGGACCAGGGAACCTGCCGCATAACCCAGCCCCAGGGTACGGTCGATATAATCGGAAACAGCGGTTCCCGCTATTGCAGTTGCGGTAAAGGTTAACCAATAGCTTATTGGCTCGTATCTCTTACAGCGCATCTTGATGACATAAAACAGCAGAAATATCGCCATAAATATCACGATGGTTGTTCCGTAACCCAGGTCAAAGGTCATCGAGAACATGTCTGCACCGGTTTCACCCAGCGTGGTTGATGCGATCTTGATAACCCAATACAGAAATATAATATGCGGAACTCGATTCTTGATTGCGACACTCATATTGTTCTTTTCCCATTGACTGGCAAATAAACCGAACGTACCGAGCCGATGTTCACGCAAAACAGAAATCGGCATTTGGGTCAGCCGCTCCATTGTGCATCCATGACGATACGGCATCATTGGCAGATCAGTTAACAGCCCAGGTTAGCCACACGCTTCGCGCTCACTTTTGCTCACCTGGTAGAAACGGTCGAATACGAAGGGCGGTTCTTCCGGCGGGATCCCACAGCCCGTGTCGGCCACCTGCACCCGCACCTGGCCGGCATCATCGGTGAGATTTACTTCCACCTGCCTACCGACCGGTGTGTGGCGTACGGCGTTGTAGAGAAGGTTTTCCTGCACCCGCTCGATAAGGCCGATGTCGGCGTGCACGAACGGCAGGTCCGGTGGAATGTTAGCCAGCAGGGTTTCCAGGTAGCCCTGCAGGGAGGCGATCTGCGTGCGCGCAGCCGCCGGCACAGCTCCAGTCCGTCCAGGCTCGCAACATCAGGTCCAGGATCAGCAGATCGAAGGGGGCGGCCTGCAACTGCTGCAGGGCGAGTTGGCCATCACCGCAGGATTCCACGGCATAGCCCTCATCCCGCAGGTGCAGCGGAGCAGTTCAGCCAGGTTCCGATTGTCTTCTACTACCAGCATGCGGCGCGCCACAGCGATGCTCCGAAGTCACGTCTGCTCCCTTGACAGCAAAGCACGAGAAAATTACCAAATTATCCCGATTAGACGGGAAATCCGTGGATTACCTGGCCCGGGAGAATAGGCGGGTCAGAGCCGGGTGGCATTCATGAATTCCAGTTCGGCGCCAAAACGCCTGTGCCGAATGCGGGAAATGCCGGCATTGGCAATCCGCATCCGATACAGGCCCAGCGGCTGTGAATACAGCGTATGCGCAAGTATGGCGCGCATCACTCCGGCATGAGACACCAGCAGACAATGCCGGCCGCGAAACTGCTCCAGCATGTCTTCATAACCGGACACCACGCGCCGAATAAATCCATCAAGATCTTCGGCACCCACAGGACGGGCATGTACCGGATCGCGATAGAAGGCCTCATATTCATCCGGAGATTCCTGCTGCAGCTGCTCGCGGGTACGCCCCTCCCAGCTGCCGAAACCGATTTCGCGAAAGCGCGCATCCACCTCCAGGACCCGGCCATGGCGATCGGCCAGTGCCTCGGCAAACGCCAGGCAACGCTGCATGGGCGAGCTTATGATCACGTCCCAGGGGGCATAATCACCCACCGCATTCCACATCTGTGCCCAGCCCTTTTCGCTAAGGGGGTCATCGATCGTGTGACCGCGGTAGGCACTGCCACCCGCGGGCTCACCATGACGTATCAGATCGATAATGGTTTCCATAGAAGATATATTCATCGGCTAATCAAACCAGTCCAACCCCATTGGACTAAAGTAACGGCAACTCATCGAGATGGTCGGGTTCAAGTCGCTGGGCCAGTTCATCGGCGATGGATTCCAGCACCTGCCCCTCAATGACCTCGGCATGGCAATGATAGGCATATAACTTACAGCCAATGGGTGTATGCAGGGCTTCGCGATGCTCCGTCTGAAATTCCACCCAGGCCATCACCGGCATGTCATTCAGGGTATCGTCCACTACAATCCAGGTCTCATGATCCAGCACCATATTCAGGTGCCGCAGCCATGGGAGGGGAAAGCGGATTGGACTACCCAGACGCAACAGTGCGACCTTGACCCGGTTGAAGAGAGCCGCATCCAGCTGGTAATCGGCAGTACTGTAACGCGGTAGATCCATCAGATCGGAAATCATAAATCCCTCCCTCGACTGACCTTCTACACCACGGCCTACCCGGATTCCTTATATTCGACAACTTCTGCTGAAAATCGTTGCAGGCAGAATCAACCAGCACAGCGACCGCATCAGGTGTTTTTCACCGCACAGGCCACAGTATAGGTTTTACCCTGTTTCACCTTGTCATAGTTGCCAAACACATCTTTCAGGGAGCGCTCGAACAGGCGGCGAAGGCCAGTGATGGTGACCACATAGATACGACCACCCGGACGCAGATGCGCATGCGCATCATGCAGCATGATTGCCAGCATCTCCTTGCCCACCTTGGCGGGGACATTGGAAGCGATAAGATCGAATGAACGCTCGCCGACATGGGCAAAGGCATTACTGAGCATGGCCTCCGCATTGTGGATACCATTGAGTTTGGCATTGCGGTTGGCATATTCCACGGCGATAAAATCCTTATCCACCATCAGGGTCCTGCCTTCGGGAGCCAGCCGCGCCATCGCAAGCCCAATGGGGCCATAGCCACACCCGAGATCAAGACAATCATCGCCGGGACGTACCTCGATGTGCCGCAACAACAGCTGTGTGCCATCGTCGATTTCCCTGGGCGAAAACAGCCCCCAGGTGGTATGGAAGTTCAACACATGGCCGCACAGGGTCTCGGTGAACACATTATCCTGGCGGATGCGTTGCAGGTATTCGTTGCTCATGAAAAAACCTGAAATGGGATCAGCGCGAACGCTCGTCGCTACGATCCCGGTAAGGGAATCGTACATGACCATAGCGGATGACAAGCACCGACAGGGCCAGCAACAGCACGCCGCCCGCCACCGCCAACATGCGCCATTCATCCATCTCCTTCATGTCGAGAATGAGATAGCGAGCCAGAGCCACCATGCCGATATACAAGGGCATACGTACCGGCAACTGCCCGGAGTCGAGATACAGCCCTACCATGGTGAGAACTTCGAGGTAGATGAATAACAGCAGAAGATCCGCCAACGTCACCTTACCCAGGCCAAGCATGGTCTGTATTTCCTGGTAACCCAGGATCACTGTGGCGATGGCGATTATCAGTAGCCCGATATATTCCACGAACAGCAATACATGCTTGCTATACCGGGACAGGTTCCGCTCAGGCATCGCCATATCTTTCCCGATCAACTGGTGAGTGTGGCAAATAGCACCGGCAGTTTCTCCGGAAGTTTCTGCACATTATCCACAATAGTGTAGTTATTCATGCCAAAAATGCGCTTCACATAACTATCCGCATGCGGGTCCAGGGTAAGGCAATAGCTCATGATACCATTGCTATACAGCTCTTCCACTGCCTTTTTGGTGTCGTGCCGCAGGTGCTGCGGATCGCGCTCATCAATATCCGCCGGTTCGCCATCGGTAACAATCAACAACAGCTTTTTACGCTGCGCCTGCTTCAGGAGATGCCGCCCGGCATGGCGCATGGCAGCCCCCATACGGGTGGACAGGCCGCCCTTCATGCCGGCAAGGCGGGATTTCGCTTCATCATCGAAGTGCTGATTGAAATCCTTGAACCGATAGTACTGCACATCGTGACGGCCGTCGGAGGAAAATCCATGGATGGCGAACGGGTCACCGATGCCATTGATCGCAGTTGCCACCAGCGAAGATGCTTCCCGGGTCAACTGCAGAACAGTCTTGTCAGACCCAGGGACAGTTTCATTGGTGGACTCGGACAGATCCATCAATACCACAACGGCAAGATCACGATTCTTGAGTACGTTGCGCATGGTGATACGCGGATTGGGTTGTTCGCCCATACGAATCGCCACCATGGCATCAATTGCGGCATTGATATCGATCTCATCACCATCTTCCATATTGCGCACCCGCTGGACACCTTCCGGTGTCAGCAGATCAATTATCTGTTTGATACGGTGCGCAACGGGTTTGTACTCGGTAATGATATCATCAATCATTTCCGGGTCGCCTTTAGGCTGACGGCGCTCATAGACCGTCACCCAATCAGGTCGATGCAGCTGAATCTGATAATCCCATTCCTGATAATGAAAGGGCTCCGAAACCGCTTCCTTGCCCCACATCTCATTGAAGCTGATACCCAGGTCTTCATAGGGCATGAATTCGGTTTCGCAGGTCCAGATCTCCTGCGCATCATCACCGGCCAGCTCACAATCCACTTCATTGGCCATTTCGATCGCGCTAACCTTGCGCCGCACCTGGCGCTGACTGGCCGCGAGGTATTCGGCATCCTTATCCCAGTCGAACTCCTCGAACTCCCAGACGTAACGGTTATCATCACGATAGGGGATACGGATACGATCCAGGATACGCAAACTGGGAACTTCGCGTCGATCCGAGAAAAGATTGAACAACTCCAGCCCCAGATGCCAGGAGAACTGATTGTTATCCTGATTTTCCTCGATCCCATCATGGAACCGGCTGGCGATGGCATTCAACTCTGCATCATCTGATTGTTCACCGGAATCAAGCAGCTGCAGCGCAAAACGCTCCAGTATCGGAATGGTGCCGTGCTCAGTTGCTTCCTGGTAATCGAGCACAAGCAGGGAACGCCATAGTTTTTTCAGGCCCGGAAAATCCTTGATCGCCTTGTATTCAACCCGCGCATCCTCGATCAGGGCAATGAAAAACATCTGCGCCGGACTCAATTGCTCAGCCGATATCGGCGATTTTGTATAGCAGATGTGCGCGGCCATGTGCGCCGCCTGCGCGCGATAAAGCTCCAGCCCCGATATATCACCCAGACCATCAACCGCATCGGGCATATGCACAATGTTCTTTTCGATGTAGGGCTTGAAATCTGTATAGTCCGCCCCCGTCGGCCGCAGAAAGAAATCCCGCCCCCAGAGTGCGCGCAGGTAAAAATTGAGTTTGCGCTGAGTATCGATAAACAGGGTACCGCGTCGCTCTTTTTGCAATACCGCCCGACTATCCAACGACTCAAGATTGAAGTAATCGGTAAGATTTTTGAAATCACGCCGGTACGCCTGCGCACCGAAGTTAGCCCAGCGTCGCAGGCCGCTCAAGGTCAGCTTGGAAAGCAACTCATCGATGTGGCTCAACATGGGGCGCAGGCCGCGTGCAGCCGTTGCCGAAAGCTGATGAATAAGCGTCAGGTAGCCACGCAGCAGTTCCGCATCGCCCAGGCGACGGGATGCAGTGGGCAGACTATTAAACAATAACGCGATAACCTCACCGGAGGTCATGGAGGACAGCTTCAGCGCGGCAGCAACACAGTCTGCAATAACGTCTTCGCCGCATTCCTTGGCGACCAGCGGCATTTGCTGCAGGTAGGAAATGACCAGGTCATTACCCCGCCCCAGATTGATGAGGCTTCTGGCCCCTTCCAGATAAACCTGCAAACCCACCGGCGACATGACATGCGTTGCTTCGGAAAACGTGCTTTCCAGCACGTCATGCACCTCATGCGCAGCGTCCTGCAGGATCTCTTCGTAGTCTTCCAGCTTGATGGCCATATAAAATCTCTACTGCATTAATGCAGAACACAGCAGGAAGGCGACACTACGGAGCGCAAAATTCCTGCGCATTTCCTGCGTATCTGCACTGAGCCTCATTACCCAAAGAACGTCTGTACTGCGGCATTCAGGGTATCACGCATATCCGGATCGTCGGTCAACGGCGTCACCATGGTCATACTGCAAGCGGCACTGGGCTCTACACCCTTCGCAATCAACTGACCGGAGTACACCAGCAAACGAGTGGATATACCTTCATCAAGTCCGTGGCCCTTCAGGTTACGGGCACGGTGCGCGATCTGCACCAGCTTGGCCGCGGTCTCCTTATCCACACCCGACTCCCTGGAAACGATGTCGGTTTCTGTTTTCTCTTCCGGGTAATCAAAATCCAGGCCACCGAAACGCTGCTTGGTGGATTGTTTCAGATCCTTCATCAGACTCTGATAGCCTGGGTTATACGAGATCACCAGCTGGAAATCCTCGTGCGCCTCAATCAGCTCACCCTTTTTATCCAGGGGCAAAGTGCGACGGTGGTCGGTCAACGGGTGAATCACAACCGTTGTATCCTGGCGCGCCTCCACCACTTCATCGAGATAGCAGATGGCGCCAAGACGGGCAGCCGTGGTGAGCGGGCCATCCTGCCACTTGGTGCCTTCCTTATCGAGCAGGAAACGCCCCACCAGGTCGGATGCCGTCATATCCTCGTTACAGGCGACCGTAATCAGTGGACGGCCCAGTTTCCAGGCCATGTACTCGACAAAACGTGACTTACCACAACCCGTCGGCCCTTTGAGCATCATCGGCATACGTGCGCTGTAAGCAGCCTCGTAGAGCTCAATCTCGTTTGCGACCGGCTTGTAGAAAGGTTCCTGTTTAACTTTGTATTGCTCAATATCCACAGCTGACATATCTCACCCCATTGACCCAATATGCATCGGTCCGATTACAGAAACATCACTTCGCTTCATCGTCCGTTTCAACTTCACCATTCCACCCGGCTGCCTTGGCACGGGCTATGGCTTCATCATGTATCCTTTGATGACGCTCGCGCAGATCAGCGGGCAAATAACTGACCATACAGCCATATTTGTCCCACTCTTTATTGACCTTTTGCAGCAAGGCATCCACCCCGGCCAGATTCCATCCGGCACAGGTTTCCGTCTCGGGAATGATCCCAAACACCCAGGCATCGCGAATGATCTTGCCAATGGTAGTCATGCCTCCATTAACATCCTTATCGACGCCAACGTATGTTTTTGGTTTATCCATATCTCATCTTCACCCAAAAAAAAGCCCCTGTCCGTATATGCTCGGGCAGGGGCTTTTTGTGGCGTTGCTACCCTACCGTCTTAGACCGTCTTACCGCGGTAGATAACCATAGATGCACCTGCAGACTGGGCATAGTTGTCAAAGCCAAGCAACCGCACATGGTTCTTCGGATGGGCCTTGTGGCAGTTTTCCAGCTCAGCCAGGATCACATCGACGTCGGTTTCACCGAACATCGGCAGCTTCCACATATACCAGTAATTGCTGATCGCATTTTCCGGCTCGGTGTGCTCGATACCCGGGTTCCAGCCCTTGCTGACGATGTATTCGATCTGCTTACGGGTCTGGTCCGCCGTCATCGCCGGCAGGTAGGAAAAGGTCTCAAACTTGCGGCTTTCAGCATTGGCCAAGCTGGATTTGTAGTCTTGTACTTCACTCATGGGTTTCACTCCAAAGTTAGTTTCAAATTCGGTTAAGCGGCGAGACAGCGTATCGCTGTCTCACCGGATGGCTATGCCGCAAGCTTACTTATGCTTGACGTCCAGCTTATCAACCGTATCGAATTCGAACTTGATCTCTTTCCAGGTTTCCATTGCGATCTTGAGCTCGGGGCTGGATTTGGCAGCATTGGTAAGAATGTCCTTACCTTCCTTCTCAAGCTCACGACCGGAGTTACGGGCTTCGACACAGGCCTCGACCGCAACACGGTTGGCAGCAGCACCGGCAGCGTTACCCCAGGGGTGACCCAGCGTACCACCACCGAACTGCAGCACGGAGTCATCGCCGAAGATGTTAACCAGTGCCGGCATGTGCCAGACGTGAATACCACCGGAAGCCACCGGCAGAACGCCCGGCATGGAGCCCCAATCCTGGTCAAAGAACAGGCCACGTGAACGGTCTTCCTTGATGAAGGAATCTCGCATGGTGTCAATCCAGCCCAGGGTGGCATCGCGGTCACCTTCCAGCTTGCCGACCACGGTACCGGAGTGCAGGTGGTCACCACCGGACAGACGCAGAATCTTGGTCAGCACACGGAAGTGGATACCGTGATGGGGGTTGCGGTCAAGCACGGCGTGCATTGCGCGGTGAATGTGCAGCAACATGCCGTTGTCCTGACACCACTGGGCCAGCTGGGTGTTGGCCGACAGGCCGCCAGTCAGGTAGTCGTGCATGATGATCGGGGCGCCGATTTCCTTGGCATACTCGGCACGACGCATCATTTCATCCGCGGTCGGTGCGGTGACGTTCAGGTAGTGACCCTTGCGCTCGCCGGTTTCGGCTTCGGCCTTGTGGATGGCTTCCATCACGAAGTCGAAGCGGTGGCGCCAGCGCATGAAGGGCTGGGAGTTGACGTTCTCGTCGTCCTTGGTGAAGTCCAGGCCACCGCGCAGACCTTCGTAGCAGGCGCGGCCGTAGTTCTTGGCGGACAGACCCAGTTTCGGCTTGATGGTGCAACCCAGCAGCGGACGACCATACTTGTTCATGATGTCGCGCTCGACCTGGATACCCTGTGGCGGACCATTACAGGTCATCACGTAGGCAACCGGGAAGCGGATGTCTTCCAGACGCAGGGCACGCAGCGCCTTGAAGCCGAAAACGTTACCGACCAGAGAGGTCAGTACGTTTACCACGGAACCCTCTTCGAACAGGTCGATCGGGTAGGCCACGAAAGCGTAGAAACAGGTATCGTCGCCCGGCACGTCTTCGATGGCGTAGGCACGACCCTTGTAGTAGTCCAGGTCGGTCAGCAGGTCGGTCCACACTGTGGTCCAGGTGCCGGTGGAAGACTCGGCTGCTACTGCGGCAGCCACTTCTTCACGGGGCACACCCGCCTGGGGGGTGATCTTGAAGCATGCCAGGATGTCGGTGTCCTTGGGCGTGTAATCGGGCATCCAGTATGTTTCCCGGTATTCTTTCACACCGGCGTTGTATGTCTTATTTCCAGCCATTTTTGACTCCTTCTGTACAGCGGATACAGAGTTGAACAATCAACCGCCTAGCCTTGCGTCTGCCTCAATTACCGGCCCAGCTCGGTCAGGCGGCGTACGGGATTCGATGTTGGAAATGCATACTACCAGCACCAATCATAAAGAACAGTCAATAAATATGATCATATTAATAACGAATGCTTATATTTAATCCGTGGCGTGAACATAATGAATAGCACAGGATCCACCCCTTGCTAGCATGCCCGCCCGGCATCACCTTAGAAATTACACCCCCATAATAAATACAGTCACTTATGAGTTTTTTTCCTCTCCGCCGCCGCCATCGGGAATACATTCCCGCGTTTCACCATCTAGACATTGATACCAGAGGCATATCCAGTGCCCACGTTAACGAGGAGAACCTGCATCCATTTCCGGGGGAACTGTAATGCCGCACCGATGGTCCGTAGTCATAATCCGTTTTTTCTGCCTGCTCATCCTCGCCGGCACTCTCGCCACCGAGCCAGCCCGCGCAAACAGTAATATCACCCTGACCTGGGTGGGCTGCGGCATCAGCAAAAAGGCCTATGTCGCCGAAATCGCGGCCGCCTATGAAAAGCACACCGGCATCCGGATCGACATTGATGGCGGAGGTGCCACCAAGGGCATACGCCAGGTCTCCAGCGGTGCAACCGACATTGGCGGCTCCTGTCGCTTCAAACTGCCCAGCGAGGAAAGCGAGCAGCACGCCACCCTGGTACCCGTCGCGTGGGATGCCCTTGCCGTGATCGCCCATCCCGACAACCCCGTCGAAGACCTCAACATGCAACAGGTACGGGATATCTACCTCGGCCGGATCACCAACTGGAAGGAACTCGGTGGCCACGATGCGCCATTACGCCTGCTCGTGCGCAAGGGCAAGATCTCCGGGGTTGGGCGCACCATACGCAAGCTGATCTTTGCTGACTACGATCAGGAATTTGTGGCCGCAGAAATCTTCGACTCTACCGGACCACTCGAACAGGCCGTGGAAAAAGACACCAATGCCATTGCCATCACCGGCATCAGCAGTGCCCGCAAGCGCAACGTGAAACTCCTGAACCTGAATGGTAAGGAACCCAGCTACGAAAACATCAAGAATGGTGATTACCTGCTCTACCGACCACTATATCTCGCTTATAACAGCAGCAATCCGAATGCCGAAGAGGTGAAAAAATTCATCCAGTTCATCCACGGCCGAGAGGGACAGGATGTGTTGCGCCGTAACGGCACGGTACCTTACCTGGAAGGCATCAGCCTGATACGCAAGAAGATCCAGCAGACTCGCGATGCTCGTGAACGGGGGCTCTGAACGTCACACCAATAAAAAAGGGGCTGACTTTTCAGGTCAGCCCCTTTGCGGTTGTCTAGCCTGCCCGTGGATCAATCAAACGTCGGGGCATCGAAAGCCGCCTCCCGGGCCACAAACGGCGACGGCAATGCCTCGCTTTCCCTCATCTGCTGTTTACGCTTGAGCCTATTCTCATAGGCTTCGTCCTTCATGGGGATCGACTGCTCCCCGAACAGCACCTGCAACAGGAATTGATAGCTGAAGGTAAGTAGCGCCAGATCGTCTTTATATAATGCCTGCAGCTCATCCTCGCTCAGATCATACGCCTCGAGGAAGCCAGCACTTTTGGTGAACTCGCGGAAGCGATCCAGATCGTAGCTGGCCATGAAAAACAACTGACGACTGAGCTTCGACGGCGTGCCAATAGAGGGGCCTGCAGATTTCATCTTCAGGACCATCTGGCGCCAGCCACGGGAATACTCATCGTATTCCTCGACACCTTGTTCCTTACGGTAATCCTTGATGGTGATTTCGCGTGACTCTTCGTGGCCGAGACAATGCTTCTCACGCACCATTACATAGGAAGCGGAATCGGTATACTCATCGGCGCGACGCAGGGACAACAGCCCCACCGGATAATAACGACAGGCCGTGGGGCGATCGCCGTAAACACTACATCCTTCCTCGGTCATGAACTGGCACTGGGTGGTACCCTCCAATGGCAGCATCTTCACACCGGGCATTCCATCCTTGGCAAACTCAAAGGGTTCGGTGTACTTGAGCAGGAACTCCGAGGAACTGATGCCGAGATGGTTTTTCAACCGCAGGATATCGTAAGGCGTAAGTGCGATATCGATGGACTTGCAACAGGCATTGAAACACTCGACATCCTTGTGACAGCGGAACTGGATCACATGGTCTTCAGTGAACTGCTCCGGGGTAACCGGGCTGCTGGCAAAAGGGGATGAACCAATGTTGATATCGACCATGACAGGTACCTCGGGACTACATGATTACCGCACGATAACGGGATTGCCACCCCGCTTCTACCCTCGATGAAGTGTGGGTGTCGGCAGCGGAAGATGAACTCCCATTATCGATAAATTCATATTTATAGGGTACTGAATAAAAAGGTCCGGGTGTCGGCGACACCCGGACCTCATTCCATTACTGCTCGCGACTACTTACTTGAACAGCTTGGACTTGTCGACCAGATCCATGTGGGCGCGCTTGAACACGGTCCACTTGTGGGTGGTCTTGTCATAGACGGAGTTCACAAAGCACTTCCAGTTTTCCTCGTCGACGAAGTTCTTGTCGGCGCGGTAGTAGAAGCCCGGGTAACGGGATTCTTCACGGAACTGGATGTGTTTCATGTGCGCTTCCGCGGTCAGGATGCGGTGATAGTTTTCCCAGGCACGCAGCAGTTCATGCAGGTCCTTGGCACGCATCTTGGCAGCGTCTTCCTTCAGCATCTCCAGCTTTTCTTCCGCCACCTGCAGCATGTGTGCGTTGGTGGTGTAGTAGGTGGCGACACCGGCTACGTACTCATCCATGATCTTCTGCAGACGGAACTGCAGCATCTTGGGAGTGATGTAGTTCGGGTTGACGTCGATCGCGGTGGTGTAGTCCTTGAACTCGAGGTAGGTCTTCACCGGCTGATAGATTTCAGCCACCAGCTGGTCCACGGGGGTATCCAGCTCGGGTTTCCAGTCCTTGTTATCCAGGGCAAACTTGACCATGGACTTGGCACACATGCGACCTTCCGCGTGCGAGCCGGAAGAGAACTTGTGACCGGAAGCACCCACGCCGTCACCGGCAGTGAACAGACCCTTGACGGTGGTCATGGAGCGGTAGCCCCAGTTCCAGCCCTTGGGCAGATGTTCGGGAACACCATCCATCTTCTCGTCACCGGGAGCACCCACGTCGGTCGGACCGGATACCCAGATGCCGCAGCAACCGGAGTGTGAACCCAGCAGGTAGGGTTCGGTGGGCATCAGCTCGGAGTTCTTTTTCTCCGGTTCGATGTTCTCACCTACCCAGATACCACACTGGCCGACACACATGTCGAGGAAGTCTTCCCAGGCCTCGGCTTCGAGGTGCTTCACTTCGCGCGGCGTCAGGGTTTCACGCAGGTTGGCAAGGGCGGTCACGGTGTCCATATAGATGGGACCACGGCCTTCCTTCATTTCCTTGAGCATGAGGTGGTTACGTAGGCAGGAAGCGGGAACAGCCGCCTGGCCATAGGGAGGATAGTCGTTCAGCAGTTCCTTGTTGCGCTGCATGTAGACTTCGCCGAAGGCGTTGGTGGCCTGCGACTTGAACAGCAGGAACCAGGCGCCAACCGGGCCGTAACCATCCTTGAAGCGGGCGGGTACGAAGCGGTTTTCCATCATGGTCAGTTCTGCGCCGGCTTCAGCAGCCATGGCGTAGGTAGAACCGGCATTCCAGACGGGGTACCAGGCACGACCGGTACCTTCACCCACGGAACGGGGACGGAAGATGTTCACGCAGCCGCCGGCAGCAAGCAGGCAGGCCTTGAACTTGTACACCACCACCTTGTGATCACGGGTGGAGAAGCCGACTGCACCGGCTACACGGTTCGGATCGTTCTTGTCGTTGACCAGCTTGACGATGAAGATACGCTCTTCGATGTTGTCGATGCCGATGGCCTTTTTGGCAGCTTCCGCGACGATCCACTTGTAGGATTCGCCGTTGATCATGATCTGCCATTTGCCGGAACGCACGGGCTTACCGCCATCTTTCAGCGGGGTAAGGCCCTTGGAACCGTCATGACGCTCACCGTTTTCGTCGGTCTTCCAGATGGGCAGACCCCATTCTTCGAACAGATGCACGGATTCGTCCACGTGGCGGCCCAGGTCATAGGCCAGGTCATCACGGGTGATACCCATCAGGTCGTTAGAGACCATACGGGCATAATCAGCGGGATCCTGCTCGGTGCCGATATAGGTGTTGATCGCGGACAGACCCTGTGCCACTGCACCGGAACGATCCATCGCGGCCTTGTCGACCAGCTTGATCTTCAGGTCGGTGCCTTCGGCCCAGCGCATGATTTCAAATGCGGCGCCACAACATGCCATGCCACCACCGATCAGGAGGATGTCGACTTCTTGTTCGACGACCTCAGGATTTCCAAATTCTCCTGCCATTTTCTAATACCTCTAGATTGTACTTTATACGGTTACAGTGGCACTTAGAGTGCGATCAGCTCACTGCGATCTCCGGCACGGAAGCCGTTTTCATCGTTGAAGAAGCCGATCTCTTCGATCTTGGACATGTCCGCAGAGGGCTTGCCGGCATAAGGATCGATGGAGCCTTCCGGGGTGGTGCGAATCGGGAACTTGAAACGCTTCATGGTGCCGTTGCGGAACTTGATGGTCCACATGATGGAGTCAGAACCACGCAGGGGCTGCACAGAACCGCCCAGGGGTACGATGTCCGCATAATGACGGCATTCAATAGCCTGCTGCGGGCAGATCTTCACGCAGGAGTAGCACTCCCAGCACTGCTCAGGCTCCTGGTTGAAGGCGCGCATGGCATGGCCGGTTTCAGAACCGTCCTTGTCGAGCTTCATCAGGTCGTGGGGGCAGATGTACATGCAAGCGGTCTTATCCTGACCCTTGCAGCCATCGCACTTGTCGGTACGTACAAATGTTGGCATGGTATTTCTCCGTCTAATGTTTTACTGCAGTCAATCTTCCCGGTGCCGGAGTTACACAGCGCCGGACTCTAGAGTCGTTATTTGGCCGAATGGCCACTCAGCTTGATCTCGACCTTGTCCTCTTCCTTGATGCTACCGTAATAGGCGCGCAGGATCTCCAGGACTTCGGGGCGTGAGAACTTGCTGGATACACCCTCGCCTTCGGACAACGCCTTGCGCAGCTTGGTACCCGACAGCAGGATACGGTCAGCCGCTTCATGCGGGCAGGTCTTCATGGATGCCATGCCGTCGCACTTGTCGCACCAGAAGGTCCAGTCGATCTTCAGCGGCTGGGTTTCCAGGGCATCGGCGGAGATTTCATCAAAGATGTGGTGGGCGTCAAAGGGACCGTAGTAGTCACCCACACCGGCGTGGTCGCGACCGACGATCTGGTGCGAGCAACCGTAGTTCTGGCGAAACAGGGCGTGCAGCAGAGCTTCGCGGGGACCTGCATACCGCATGTCCAGCGGGTAACCCGCCTGGATCACGGTGTTCTTGGCGAAATACTTTTCGATCAACACCCCAATGGCCTTGCTGCGCACTTCCGCCGGGATATCGCCGGGCTTGAGCTTGCCGAGCAGGGAATGGATCAAAACGCCATCCAGGGTTTCCACGGCGATCTTCGCCAGGTACTCATGGGAGCGATGCATGGGGTTACGGGTCTGGAAGGCGGCGATGGATTTCCAGCCGCGCTTTTCGAACTCGGCGCGGGTCTGCGCCGGGGTCATGAACTGGTCGCCATATTCCTCGGGGAAACCACCCTGGGAAAGGACCTTGATGGGGCCAGCCAGGTTCACATCACCCTGCGCCATCACCATCTTCACGCCCGGGTGCTCTTCGTCGGTGGTCTTATAGACCATCATGCACTCGTGCGCCTTGTCGATACTGTACTTCTCGGTCACCTTCATGGTACCGAGGATTTCGTCGCGCTCGGGATCAAAGAGGGCAACATCGTCGCCTTCCTTCAGCGCCTTGGCAGTGACCTCGTCGGTGGAAACGGTGACGGGAATGGGCCAGAACAGACCATTGGCCATTTTCATGCCGTCGCAGACCCCCTGCCAATCCGAGTGGGTCATAAAACCTTCGAGGGGGGTGAAGCCACCGATGCCCATCATAATGATGTCGCCGGCCTCACGAGAGGAAACATTCACTTTGGGCAGGCCCGCGGCACGCTGTTTTTCAGCGGCAAGCGCGTCCCCTTCCAGCAGCAGTGGCTTCAGATCGCCTCCACCATGGGGTTTCACTAGGCTCGACATGAGACTCCTTCCATACAAGGTATATAGTGGTTATTACTGACTGCAGCGCTTTTTTGAGGCTTGCAACACCCCCGTCCAGCTCGGGGATGCCTACCATAGAGGGTACAAATCGGAATTCCAAACAGTTTTATCTTTCCCACGCATAAGCCCACCTTATTTGAGAGCAGGATCATCAGCTTGTTGATTTTCATTGATTTGAATCAATTCAAGTATTAGCATATTATAATATTTTATACAGCTTTTATCTTTGCTAATTGGCATTCGACTACGCTCCCGAGTACGATTCTCACCCTTTCCCTTTGTCACCATCACCAGTCGTTTGACGGCGTTAGGAAATCGTTATGGCTAACCCCATTCATGATCCCGTGTTCAAGGCGGCCGACCAGAACAGTCGGATCGAAACCAAGAACACCACCTGCTACATGTGCGCATGCCGCTGTGGCATCCGCGTAACCCTGCGTGACGGTGAGGTCCGCTACATCCAGGGCAATCCTGACCACCCGTTAAATAAAGGTATCATCTGCGCCAAGGGCTCCTCCGGCATCATGAAGCAGTATTCGCCGGCACGACTGACCAAGCCCCTGCGGCGCAAGGAAGGCGCTGATCGCGGTGACAACGAATTCGAGGAGATTTCCTGGGACGAGGCCTTCGGGATTCTCGAGGAACGCCTGGCCCATATTCGTGCCACCGATCCCAAGAAATTCGCCCTGTTCACCGGTCGCGACCAGATGCAGGCCCTGACCGGGATGTTCGCCAAGAACTACGGCACCCCGAACTATGCTGCCCACGGCGGCTTCTGTTCAGTGAACATGGCTGCCGGCATGATCTACACCATCGGCGGCTCATTCTGGGAGTTCGGCGGCCCGGACCTCGATCGCGCCAAGCTGTTCGTGATGATCGGCACCGCCGAGGATCATCATTCCAACCCGCTGAAGATGTCCCTGTCCAAGTTCAAGCGCCAGGGCGGCAAATTCATCTCCATCAACCCGGTCCGCACCGGCTATTCCGCCATCGCCGACGAATGGGTGCCCATCAAGCCCGGCACCGACGGTGCCCTGTTCCTGGCCCTGATCCACGAAATCATCAAGACCGGCTTGTATGATCGCGACTTCCTGATCCAGTATTCCAACGCTGCCGAGCTGGTGAACCTGGATACCAGCAGCTCCGAGGAAGGCATGTTCGTGCGCTTCGAAGTGCCGGAGGAGGAAGGCTGCTTCGACCCACAGAATAAACTGTGGTGGGACCGCGATCTCGACAAGCCCATCTCCACCCACACCCCGGGTGCCGACCCCTATCTGCTGGGCGAGTTCACCCTCGAAGACGGCACGCCGGTGAAGCCGGCCTTCCAGTTGCTGACGGAGCGGGTGGAGGAATACACCCCGGAATGGGCCGAGAACATCACCGGCATCCCGGCCGCCACCATCCGCCGCCTCGCCCACGAAATGGGCATCACCGCCCGCGACGAGAAGATCGAACTGCCGATCGCCTGGACCGACGTGTGGGGCAATGACCATGATACCGTGACCGGTAACCCGGTGGCCTTCCATGCCATGCGCGGCCTCGCTGCCCATTCCAACGGTTTCCACAGCATACGCGCCATGTCGATCCTGATGTCCATCCTGGGTACCATCGATCGCCCCGGCGGCTTCCGCCACAAGGCTCCATTCCCGCGCCCGATCCCGCCCTGCCCCAAGACCCCTACCGGCTGGGACGGCGTGCAGCCCAACACCCCTCTGGCGGGTATGCCGCTGGGCTGGCCGGCGGACCCGGATGACCTGTTCGTCGATGAGCAAGGCGAACCGGTGCGTCTCGACAAGGCCTTCTCCTGGGAACACCCGCTGGCGGTGCACGGCCTGATGCACAACGCCATCACCAACGCCTGGCGCGGCGACCCCTACAAGATCGACACCCTGATGATTTTCATGGCCAACATGGCCTGGAACTCCACCATGAACGCGGTGGAAGTACGCAAGATGCTTAACGACAGGGACGAGAACGGCGAATTCAAGATCCCGTTCCTGGTCGTGTGCGATGCCTTCCAGTCGGAAATGGTGGCCTTCGCCGACCTGGTGCTGCCCGATACCACCTACCTGGAACGTCACGATGTGATGTCCATGCTTGACCGGCCGATCTCCGAATACGATGGCCCGGTGGATTCGGTGCGTATCCCGGTGGTACCGCCCAAGGGCGAGTGCAAGCCGTTCCAGGAAGTACTGATCGAACTGGGCTCGCGCCTCAAGCTACCCGCCTTCGCCAAGGAAGACGGCAGCCGCAAGTTCCGCGACTATCCCGACTTCGTGGTCAACTTCGAGACCGCACCCGGCTCCGGCATCGGCTTCCTCGCCGGCTGGCGCGGCAAGGGCGGCGAGAAGTTCATGAAAGGTGAAGCCAACCCTAACCAGTGGCAGATGTACGAAAAGAACAACTGCGTGTTCCACTACGAACTGCCGCGCTCTTATCAATACATGCGCAACTGGAACCAGGGGTACCTGGAGTGGGCCCAGGATCACAGCCTGACCCGCTATGCCGAACCCATCAATATCCATATCTATTCGGAAGTGCTGCAGAAGTTCCGGCTTGCCGCCCAGGGCCGCACGCCCGGTGGCCGTGTGCCACCGGAGCGGCTGCGCCAGCGCATCGACACCTACTTCGACCCGCTACCCTTCTACTATGAACCCCTGGAGGCACAGCTCACCAACAAGCACGCCTACCCCCTCAATGCGCTGACCCAGCGGCCCATGGCCATGTACCATTCCTGGGATTCGCAAAACGCCTGGCTGCGTCAGATTCACACCTACAACTATCTGTATGTGAATGCGCAGACCGCGCAGACCGCCGGTATCGAGGACGGTGCCTGGATGTGGGTGGAATCCCAGTGGGGCAAGGTGCGCTGCCTGTGCCGCTATTCGCAGGCGGTGGAACCCGGCACGGTATGGACGTGGAACGCCGTTGGCAAGGCCTCCGGCGCCTGGGGTCTGACCCCACAGGCCAACGAGTCGCAGCAGGGCTTCCTGCTTAACCACCTGATCTCGGAAGAGTTGCCGCCCAACGCGGCCGGCGACCATATCTCCAACTCGGACCCGGTCACCGGTCAGGCCGGCTGGTATGACGTGCGCGTGCGCATCTACCCGGCCGGTGCCGATGAGCCGGAAGTGAGCTCGCCGCAATTCGAAACGCTCAAACCGGTACCGGGACAGGATGCCAAACGCCCCAGCTGGCTTGCCTGGTTCGCCGGCGGTAAAAAAGGACATCGGTAAGGCTGGCGGCAGCGGCCTCCACAGAATCTGGAACCAACTTTATGACACAGTTAGCTCTCGTTATTGATCTGAACGTATGCGTCGGCTGCCATGCCTGCGTGACCAGTTGCAAGCAGTGGAACACCTCGGGTCCCGCCGGCTACATGTCCGACGACAACCCCTATGACAAGGACCCCACCGGGACCTTCTTCAATCGCGTGCAAACCTTCGAGGTGGGCGACTATCCGAACACGGAGACCGTCCATTTCCCGAAGAGCTGCCTGCACTGCGAAGACCCACCCTGTGTGCCGGTGTGCCCCACCGGCGCCAGCTACAAGCGCGATGCCGACGGCATCGTGCTGGTGGACTATGACAAGTGTATCGGCTGCAAGTACTGCTCCTGGGCCTGCCCCTACGGTGTGCGCGAGATCGACGAACACCAGAAGGTGATGAAGAAGTGCACCCTGTGCGTGGATCGCATCTATGACACTTCGCTGCCGGAAGCCGAACGCAAGCCCGCCTGCGTCATGGCCTGCCCGACCAACGCACGCCTGTTCGGCGATGTGCATGACCCGGATTCCGAGGTCTCCATCGCGGTACGTGAACGCGGCGGTTACCAACTGATGCCCGAATGGGGCACCAAGCCGGCCAACCACTACCTGCCGCGCCGCAAGACCCGGATTACCATCCATGAGGATGAGCTCATTCGTGCGGACAACCCGCTCAAGAAAGAGAGAAAACATCCCCCGCACACCGTCGATGGCCCGACCCTCGATGATACGACCATGTGGTAATGAACCCCGCTGGCCATCCCATGGGCGGCCAGCGCCCGATTCAGATTTAGGAGCTCCAACATGCATCCGGCATTTTCTGTCATCTTTCTCACCACCCTCATCGGGGTGGGCCAGGGCCTGTTCCTGGCCCTGGTCACCGCGCAAAGTTATGCCGCAGTGGGCTTTATCCGGCTGGAGAACCCGGCCAGCTTCTATGGCATCGGCAGCCTGATCGCGCTGCTGTTCCTGGGCGCCGGCCTGACCGCTTCCTTCTTCCACCTCGGGCACCCGGAACGTGGCTGGCGCGCCATCGCCAGCTGGCGCACCTCCTGGCTGTCCCGCGAGGTCATCATCCTGCCGACATTCATGGGCGTGGTATTCCTGTACGGTGCCCTGCATTACTTTGGCTGGGATCCCAACGTGCTGGGTACCAACAACCCATTGCAGGGACAGCTCAGCCTTATCGTCGGGCTGCTGGGCACCGTGGTCTGCTTCGGCCTGTTTGTATGCACCGGCATGATCTATGCGTGCATCAAATTCCTGCAGGAGTGGTACAGCCCGCTGACGGTGATCAATTACACCCTGCTGGGCGCCGCCTCCGGCTTCACTCTGGCCACCGCCTATGCCGCCTTCCAGGCACCGCACCTGGTGAAACTGTTCGGTGTATGGGCCAGCATCATCACCCTGACGGCCCTGGTGACCCGGATCTGGTCGCTGATCCGCAACCAGCGCATCAAGCACAAATCCAGCCTCCGTACCGCCATCGGCATGCGCCATAACACCATTGTGCAGAAATCCCAGGGCTTTATGGCCGGCTCCTTCAACACCCGCGAGTTCTTCCATGGCGCGCCCCAGCAAGTGTTCATCGCCACCAAGTGGGCCTTCCTGGTGCTGGTATTCCCGGTACCACTGCTCCTGCTCAGCATGGGTATGAGCACCTCGGCCGCAGCCGCTTTATTCGCCGCATTCCTGGTGCAATATGCCGGCTTGCTTGCCGAACGCTGGTTCTTCTTCGCCCAGGCGAACCATCCGCAAAACCTGTACTACCAGACTATCGGCTAGCGGCCGACGTACGAAAAAGGCGGGGGAGTTCCCCCGCCTTTTTTATGCCCTCCTGTTTACCCTCCCGCAAGCCAAAACCCCAACGATTGGCTTATTGTCCGCACGTAGCAACACTACTATATTGGAATTTATGGGCCCCCAACTGATTGATCCTTACGGCAGAAGCATTGACTATGTCCGCCTGTCGGTCACGGACCGCTGTGACCTGCGCTGCTTCTACTGCATGCCCAGGGGCTTCAAGGATTTCGAGGAGCCGGAACACTGGCTGACCTTCGATGAGATTGAACGGGTAATCGGTGCCTTCGCCCGCCTGGGCACCCGCCGTATCCGACTGACCGGCGGGGAACCACTGGTGCGCAGGAATCTGCCCGAACTCGCCGCGCGGCTCGCCGCACTACCCGGCCTCGAAGACCTGTCTCTGTCCACCAATGCCACCCGGCTCGCCAGGCATGCCACCGCCATCCGGGCCGCCGGCATATCACGCATCAATGTGAGTCTCGATACCCTGCGCCCCGACCGCTTCAAGGAAATCACCGGTGGCAAACTGGAAAAAGTACTGGAAGGCCTGATGGCCGCCAAGGCCGCCGGCCTGAAACCGGTCAAGATCAATATGGTGGCCATGAAGGGCATCAATGATGACGAAGTGGAAGCCATGGTGGCGTTCTGCATCGAGCACGGCTTCACCCTGCGTTTCATCGAAACCATGCCCATGGGTGATACCGGCCGCAATGCCAGCGATCTGTATCTCGATCTACAGGAAGTAAAACAGCGACTGTCAGAGCGCTTCGAGCTGATCCCCGGCGTCATGCCCGGTGGCGGACCCGCCCGCTACGTACAGGTGGCCGGGACCGATCTGCGCATCGGCTTCATCACCCCGATCTCCCAGCATTTCTGTGAAACCTGCAACCGGGTACGGCTCAGTGTCGATGGAACACTCTACATGTGCCTGGGACAGGAAGCCAGATTCGAGCTACGCCCCCTGCTGCGCAACGGGATCTCTGACACTGAACTGGAAGAAGCCATTCGCGGCGCCATTGCGCTGAAACCGGAGCGGCATGAGTTTCGCGAGAAACCCGAACAAGTAGTGCGGTTTATGTCGATGACGGGGGGCTAGCGTTCTTCGCGCCCCTCACCTCAGGCATCTGGCTGATTCACCCGCCGGATGCCATAACGCCACGCTAGACCTCCTCTTCTGCCTCGACCTCCATGCCAAAATACGCCTTACGGTAACGCGCCGATTCCGGTTGCAGCTCATAAGCACGCCGGTAGGCCTTCGCAGCATAGGATGTATCCCCCAACTCACGAAACGTTTCGGCAAGCCAGTAATACGCCTTGGCGCTGTGCGGCTCCCGCTCGACATCGCGCACGGCGGTTTTCTTCGCTTTGCTGAGATGCAGGCTTGCCCGCTCATCATCTCCTCGTTGGCGGTAACTACGCGCCAGGGAAAGATTGAAAGCCACTCGTGCAGGGTCTGTCGCGTATCGCTTCAACGCCAGATTCAGGGCCTGCTCGTTATAATATCTGAAACGACTCTCATCCCCCAACTCTCGATGGCAGTTGGCGAGCGCACGCAAGATAGCGGTGCGGGATGGCGTTTCCTCAAGTACCTTCTCATACAATACAACAGCCGTTTCCCATTGATCGTAATACTCGTAGCGGCGGGCGAACTTTTCATACCCGTTCAATATACGATTTTCGATTCTCACCCGCCTGCTTTCGTCAGCATAGAGACTTTCTGTTGTAACCACGGATAACAGTATCGTCACGAACAATACGCCTATCATCAATAGAGAACGTAACGCACAGGAATTTTGGTATAGCGGTTTATCGGGGAAGCGATGATCCACACATATCACAATCCAATAATCCGCACCCAACATTGCGACAGCGTAGGCTACCAGCAATTCAGCAATCTCTGCCTCATTGAACTGCAACAACCCCAGCTCGAGAACCGCCGCCATGGCGAAAAACGGCACCAAATAAACAGGCGGTGACAGCAGGCCAAAACCCTCAAGAGCATGGGCAAGCTTCACACGCCAATGCAACAACAGCGGATACAACACTCCATACCCAAACAGCCCTCCAGCAAGTAGCAGCTCAATCAGCTTTTTTGTAGAGGTGCCAAATGGCCCCACAAAAAGATTATGCAAATTGGCTTCCTGCTGAAGATTGTTTCTGAGAAAAAAGGTCGGGGTATCAAATCCCAAAATACGCTGCCCCCATGAAATCTCTTCCATCACAACATAAATCAGCGTCATGGCAAGCAACAGGAAGAATCGCCGGTGCATACCCGGCACCATCGCAAGCCTGATCGAAAACAGCAGCGCAATCACAAATAGATAGGTCTGCGCCCATTCTCCATACAGATCCTCATAACTTATCCAGATATAGGCAACCGGAAAGCACCACGCGGCAATAAAATAACCCAAGGAGATGATCGCAAACACACCCAATGCCACATAACCATGCCAGCAATTTTTACCCATTTTCAGCAACAAACATTATTCGCATCCACCAAAAGAAAACCCCGTCCAGGGGACGGGGCTTTTTCTACAGACTACTCACTTCCAACTACCACATCACTTCGGTTCAATGATTACTCAGAGGACAACCTTTTTCATTCTGCTCCCTGAGGATATTCATTGCGGTATCGAAATCGCGGCTTTCATATGCATCCACCACGATTTCCACCACCTCACCCGGCGTAAACAGGTAATTGACCGACGAGTTAGCGGCATTCAGAAGTGCCGCCACCGCTTCACGCCCCAGCGCCTTGCTGGAAGCACGCTTGCCGTGCCCTTTCAGGGACCGCATCAGGCTCTTGTTACCGGATGCATCGACCCCGAAGATTGCATCATATCGATCACCGGGTGAATAAGCGGACCATTCACGATGATGATGCTTCCAGAACGATGGCCGGCAGCCCTCGTAGGAATCCGGGTCTGCAGGCGGTGCTCCGTCATCACCACATTCAGTGCTCGTGCTGCCAGAATCACTATCGTCGGAATCGCCACTATGGTCATGATCATATCCGCTGTCGCCATAACCATTGCAGGGATTATCATCCGGTGGAGGCAGAAGCTCGACCGTGACAGATGCCGTGTTCGACAGGCATACCTCACCATTGCCAAGCATGGCTTCAGCCTGCGCCACGTTCGTTGTGGTTTCATACAGACAGGCATCCTGCTGGAACATCACTGCAGAATTGGCCGCCAGATCCACCGGACCGCCAACCGCCTCGAGCATCTTGTCATCGGTAACCGTAAGACCAGTAACATCCGTTCCATTATTGGTAATCGAATAGGTATAGGTCACCTGCTGATTGGAAGGGCAGGCCTCCGACACCAGCGAACACAATGGAACCGAAAGTTTGCGGCTGTTACCGGACAGCACAATGAAATCACCGACCACCATACCTTCGCCGATTGGTTCTGAACAGCTGGTATGGATTTCAACCGGCTCCTGCCCATCGACAGCCAGGCTGATAGCCACACCCAGAGTCCCCTTGAATCCCTTCGGACCAAAATCGGAACCGGTCACCGTAAAGGGAGCACCATTCTGCACCATGCCATCGAACAGATCCGTCGCAAACGGACCCACACGGTTAACATCCACATTCACCAGACCGGGGCCGGTATACATCAGGGTAAGCTCAGTGACCTTACCCTTGCAGCCGCAGGTAACCGATTCATAGGGATCATCAGTGGGACATCCCGCATGGTGCGGTTCCCAGGAGTGATGATCATGGTCACGGTCATCTTCGTTACCGGCAGGATTCATGATCGGTCCAACAGTGGCAACACTCGCCACCTTGGTGAGTTGTAAATCGCAACGCGCCACTTCCGGCGGATCGAGACTGACAAATTCACATGCCCCTGTATCAGGAACCTTGTCATCGACCTCCTGGTCATCGATGCTGGCAACAAAACTGAAAGCCCCGAAGTTCACGGTCGTGGTCGAAATACCCAGGGCCGTTTTGAAAGCCATCAAATCCGTAATGGTTAACACATAACGATCAAGCAGAACGTCGAAGGTCACATAGGGCGAAAGATCCGCCCCATTGACCGCAAGTACCGTCAGGGCATTGTTGCGGTAGATAAACCGCACGTTGGGCACACATGCGGCAGCTGGATCGATAGCGCCACACTCCATCAGAATCTGCAGGATTTCGGTGAGACCAACACCGGGATCGTCCGTGATGTTCGGATTGCTGGACGCGTTCGGATCCCCATCCCCATCCGCATCCCCGGGAACACCGTATGTATAGATATCAGCTACCAGTGAGAAATCCGCGTTCAGCGTGAATGTGACCTCTCGGACATCATAGCCACTATTAAAACCGGCAATCTCTTGCGGATCGTAGATAGTATGAGTGTTGGTTGCCGAGGCTACACCCGCAGCCCCCAGGAACATTGACGCGCCGAACAGCGCAGTACAAATAGACTGGATTATTTTCATTTTTTTCCCTCTATATGGCGACGGCTATTCCAACAGCCTTTTTATGTGCATTATTGTAATCGCGCGAACTGCTATGACTTTCCACTCCCCCTTATGTATTCAAATCCGACTTGACCGACGCCGCCAGGCCGTGCCGACAAGACCAACGAAACCGGAACCCAACAACCAGAAGGCTGCCGGTACCGGTACCACCTGCATATTAAGCGTCGCCTGATCCTCGCCCGCCGCATTTAGAATAGAGCCGGCAAAGAAATTGATGGTTACATCACGCGGACTGCTGATCGACATCGGCTCCAGCAGGGCAAGCAATCCGGTTACGCTGAACTCGACTCCATCGCCACCGACACCATCCCCCACTGCCCAGTTTACCGTCGCGCCATAGGCGTTATCGAAAACCGTGACCGCTTCAGTGCCAGCCCCACTGCCTGCAACACCATCGCCCTCGATGCGCAGGTTGACCGCATTTGTGGCTACGCCATCGATACTCAGATTGAACCCGTATTTTTCACAGCCATAACCATCGAATACGCCGGCACTCCCCACATTATTGAAATCGGTTGCGCTACATACTGGTCCGAATGCGAACAGGTCACCTTCGGTGCCACCCGAGGTCCCGACATCTCCGGCGAAACTCATACCGATGTAGAAGGTATCCAGGCCACGGTCGTAATAGGCGTAGGTGTTGGTGATGTTAAATCCGGGGCCATCACCGTCAGAGCTGCTGTCCGTGCCCGCAGCCCAATTGAAAGGCGCAAGGGGATTGGTGAGAGAGGCGTCTAGCAGGTCAGACAGGTTGCCATCAACCGTGATACTTGCCGCATTTGCCGAAACGGCCAGACCGGAAACAAATAAAGGGAGCGCCAGCATCCTGGCTGCATTGCTTATCATGGATATCTCCTCCTACCACTTTTTTATTGTCCGGCTGCCGGGGTCTACGCCCATCCATGACGGCCAGTTATTTTTGCGGACCTGTTTGCTGTACTTAAGTTAATTGGTCCGTTGCGTTTTTTGGCGGGCGTGTATGCATGTGACACCACTTCGCCAATGGAGACATTGCCCCTAAACCTGCAGAAACCGGAGCATCACCACCGCCCCCTATGCCAATCTTGACAGCATAGAAGCCTTTAATAGATTAGCAATATTTATACCTTTCCAAAAAATAACTAATAAAAACAATTAAATAAAACGTATTCTAAAGTACTAACTAACTAACATTGTTAAGGGGGACGACAGGGGTACTGCGCGTGCAGCTCCCTGGACAATCAATAAATACATGACAAATCAATAGACTAAAATGCAATCACGTCAGAATTAGGGGTCACACTTCAAACGTAAGGCAAACCGACACATCCCGATGTCCAGCACCAGCGCCACCACGCTCATATCGCCACACAATCCGGATATGGCGACCCAACCGAAGCAGAAAAGACAAAAAAATCGGCGGCCTTTTGGGCCGCCGATTTTTTTCGGGATATCGAGCTACTCGTTATGTCGAGGATTTTCTGCGCGCAATCCCAAACAACCCCAACAGTCCTGAACCAAGCAGCCAGAGCGCGGGAGGAACCGGAACCGGATTATTCACAAAGCTTTCGCTGCCACCATTGGCGAAATTGATCACGTGCATACCAATGCGCAGCCGGCCATCCCCGAGTTCGGCAAGCACATCCGCAAAGCTCTGGGTACCTTGCAGATCAAAAATGATTCCCAGCGACTGCCCCGGGCTTACACCCCATTTCGGCGCCGGATTGTCCGCATCGGCCAGGAAGCCGGCCGTTACTTCAAATGCAGGGCTGGCATTGTTGCCACCCGATAGGTTGGGGGGATTTGCATCCTGGGAAAAATCAACATTGGCATCACCACCCACACCCTCATCCTTGTCGATCAGGCCGGCGATTCCGAGCAGGGAACCATCGTCAAAATAGATCTCGGAGATGGTCGACTGCGCCGTCCCGGTATTGGTGAAGGTAAACAGCACCTGGTCACTGCCATTGTTGCCGGTTCCAATGCCGTAACTGCTTACATCGGTCGCAAGCTGAGCTTCGCCGATGCTGCAATTACCAGAATTGTTATTAGTGATACAGAAAAAACTCACCGATACCGCCTGCGCGGCCAGACTCCATACCGCCAGCAGTGATACCGCTCCTCCAATCACGAGCCGTTTCAGCTTCATGTCCACCCCTCCTTAGAACCTTTTATAGTTGTTTCCGATAACCGCATTTTTCTGCAATTCAACGCAATATCCATTCCCATAATGAATTATTCAATGATTACAATCGATTGCGCATACCCACCCGATGCATACCCGTTAGTCCAGTCAAATCCTTCGACATACCGCGGCGGCCCGGTTACCGCACAAGGTCAGGATGACCCCCTGCAATACAACAAGTTACACAAGATATCCCTTCCTGTGCGGCGCTTATCTGGCGGTAAGAAATCTCGACACATAGCCCCCCCCCCTGGGCGCTGCCAGCAAGGCCCCACCACCACAGTCGGATACACCTCATGCATGTCCGACAACCGCTGGACCGCCCCATTCAGGGCTTTACTATTTGTGATACGCCAATCATCCATACAAAAACAGCGCACCACAATTCCGGCAACCAATAAAAAACGGCGACCAGGGCCGCCGTTTTTTATTGGTTGCCGAGCGGATCTAGGCCACCTGTCGCCGCCGCGCAACGGCCACCAGGCCCAGCAGACCGGAACCGAACAGCCATACCGCTGCCGGCA
>CBDUHN010000037.1:0-34566 GCA_965367295.1 uncultured Gammaproteobacteria bacterium
ATGGTGACCCCGCTGCATGTTGCATGCACGTGGCCTGTCACTCGGCATCAATTCAGGTCCACGGAAAACTGTTTCAGCAGTTCGAAGGGAATGACCTCCAGCGCGCGCTGATGGGTTCGCATCAGGTGCACGCGCGGTGCGCGTCCCTGTTCATGGGATTCCAGCCAGCGGGCGGCGCAAAGGCACCAGCGATCGCCCGGTTGCAGACCGGGGAAACCGTATTCCGGCATGGGGGTGGAGAGGTCGTTGCCGCGAAAACGGGAATACTCGAGGAATTCGCGGGTCACTTCTATGCAGACCGTATGTGAACCGAGGTCCTGTTGGCCGGTATTGCAGCGGCCATCGCGGAAGAACCCCGTCAGCGGCTTTTCGCTGCAGGGCTCCATCGGTTCGCCCAGTACGTTGATCGAGGGGGCCTGATCGTCATCCGGCATGGAGTGGCTTTCCTGCTTGTGCGTGGCAGTGAAAAATCAGAAATCGCCCTGGGCGCCGGAGTGGATAATGGTCAGCAGGGTCTGGTTGACCCGCTCGGCGATAGCGCGCACGTTCTTGGGTAGCTCGGTGTTATTGATAAGCATGTCGAGGTCGATCATCATCAGCCAGGTCTTGCCTTCGGTGTCTTCCACCAGCGAGATGCGACAGGGCATATAAGCGGCAAAGATAGGGTTGAATTTCACCATTTCAAAGGCGTCTTCCGGATTGCAGAACTGGAAGATCTCCAGCCGTCCCGATTCGATGCCACGCGCGGCCAGTTCCTTGGACAGCGGTTGATGGCCGACAGACTTCATATTGAGAGCCGCCGCCTTCGACTGAATGGCAAGCACTGCATCGTCGGCGCTCACGCCTTCCGCAAGCGGGATCTTCAGCACGGTCTGGGCGATATCGAAACGCTGCCCCATGGCGGGTGTATCCGAGGCGAACGCGATACCACTGGCTAGCGTGGCGATCAACAACAGTACGAATTTCCTGAACATGACGGGCTCCTTGCACATGCGGTCTGTCTTGTGGGTGACGGGGAAAAGGTGCTTACGGGGCCACTATAGGCGCTGGTGCGGTGTGACTCCATGGATACCGCTATGGTTGCAGGGAAAAAAACGGGGCCTTGCGGCCCCGTTGTATATGGTCATGAAGCGTCGCCTTTGAGGAGCTGATCAGGCGACCTGGTATTTTTCCTTGGCCTCCCGGGCGGCTTTCGCTTCTTCTTCATTGTAGGCCCTGCCGGACCAGAGCATTTCGTAAGCAATCTCTTCGTTGCCGTTTTCACACAGCTCCAGCACCTGTTCGAACAGCGGCTGGAAGGTTTCGCTGCGATGGGATTCCTCATGCTCGGCAAAGGTCTTCCAGAAGGTGATGACCAGGGCCTCTTTGCCCTTCATTTCGCTTTCCACCGCCTGGCCAATGGTGGAGCCTTCGTTGGATACCACGCCCTTGTTCAGGCAGACGAAACCGCCGACGAAGCCGGTATCCGAGTGGTAGGTCTTGACGTTTTCACACAGTACGGCGACTCGTTCCTGCAGGTCATCGACACTGTATTCGGGCTTCAGAATGACGCGGTTTACCGTTACTACGCCATCATGGGGGAAATTAGCAATCAGTCCGCTCATACGCTGTGCCTCCATAGTTAAGTTAGAACTTCAGCAAAAACTAATATAGAGAAGTTGACTAAAACAGTCAAGCTTTAGTGCATATATTAATATTTTTTATTCTGTATTAGTGGATTGATTGGTATGGTTTTTTGGTTGTCCTGAGCGGGCGGCGGCCCGCTCAGGGCGGGGGTCACTGGGAAAACTTGGCCTTGGCCTCCTGGGCGGCGGCGGCCTGTTCGTCGCTGTATTGCATGCCGGACCAGAGCATTTCGTAGGCGATCTCCTCGTTGCCGTTTTCGCACAGTTCCAGCACCTCCTTGAACAATGGCTGGAAGGTGTCGCTCTTGTGGGATTGTTCATGCTGCTCGAAGGTTTCCCAGAAGGTGATGATCAGGGCCTCGCGGTCCTTGAGTTCACTTTTCACGGCCTGCCCCACGGTAGAGCCCTCGTTGGAGATCTGGCCCATGTTCTTGCACACGAAGCCGCCGACGAAGCCGGTGGTGGAGTGGAAGGTCTTTACGTTTTCGCACAGCATGGCCACCCGTTCCTGCAGGTCGTCCATGCTGAATTCGGGCTTGAGGATGACGCGGTTGATCGTGACCACGCCGTTATGGGGAAAGCCTGCAATCAGTCCACCACTCATGTCATTTCTCCTTGGTTGTTAAGGTATGTGATCACCTTAGCAGATTCAGCCGGGGTATCCGCCGTGCCAGTGTGAAGTGTTTGTGACGATATCAGGGTTGCAACAGGACAAATAAGGCATCATTGCCACGCTGGATGTTGAGCAGCAATCGGCCGCGTGACACCTGGCCGGCAATTTTGCGCAGGGTTTCCAGGTCATCCATCACCACCCGGTTGGCAGACACAATGCGATCACCGGGCCGCAGTCCGGTTTGCCAGGCATGGCTGCCCTGTTCGACGCGGGTGACGAACAGGCCGGTCTGGTGATCGAATTCAGCCTTTGGCTGACGGATTTCGGCAATCTCGGCACCGGTGAGTTTCAAATGCAGCTTGCCGCCATCGATGACCACCAGCTCCGGTTCGGCGACCACGGCGCGGACACTTTTGGATGTGCCGTCACGCAGGATGGTCATGTAAATATCCTGGCCAACGCGCACCATCCCGACGCGATTGCGTACGTCAGCGGTATTGCGCACCGGGCGGCCATCGACCTCCAGGATCACATCGCCGACCCGCAATCCGGCCTTGTCGGCGGCGGAGCCGGGATCGATTCTCGAAATCACGGTGCCCCGTTGCGCATCAATGCCAAAGGCCTGGGCCAGTTCCGGCGTCAGGTCCTGGGCGCTGATGCCGAGTTGACCGCGCTGTACTGCGCCATGTTCGAGTAGTTGTGCGGTGATTTGCTGTGCCATGCGGATGGGGATGGCAAAACCGATGCCGACATTACCGCCACCGGGTGCGAGGATGGCGGTGTTGATGCCAATGAGTTCACCACGCAGGTTTACCAGTGCGCCGCCGGAGTTGCCGGGGTTGATGGAGGCATCGGTCTGAATGAAGTCTTCATAGCCTTCGATGCCGAGACCGCTGCGGCCCAGGGCACTGACGATACCCGAGGTCACGGTCTGGCCAAGGCCGAATGGGTTGCCGATGGCGACCACGAAATCACCGACATTCAGCTGGTCGGAATCGGCCAGTGGCAGGGCGCTAAGATTTTCCGCCGGGATCTGCAGTACAGCGACATCCGATTCAGGATCACTGCCGATCAGGTGCGCATCGAAATGACGTCCATCGAGCAGCGTTACCGTGATGCTGTCCGCTTTGTCGACCACGTGGTGATTGGTGAGCAGGTAACCATGCTCGGCATCGATGATCACGCCCGAGCCGACGCTCTGGGTGCGGCGCTGGCGCGGCTGGTCGGGGATGTTGAAAAAGCGCCGGAAGAACGGGTCTTCCAGCAAGGGATTGACCTGGGTGCGCAGGGTGGCAACGGTGGCGATATTGACCACCGCCGGTGTGGCCCGGTCCAGCATGGGGGCCAGTGTCGGCATCGGCTGCCCGTCGATGGCGGCGGGCAGGGCGGCACCTGCAGGCAGGGGCAGCCAGGCCATCAGGCTTAGCGCGATGGCTGGCAATAACGGGAATCGGACTCTGTGCAATGGTTTCATTCGCTCTCCACGGGTATGCGGCGTGTTATGGCGGCAGCACTCTTGGGCAGGGTAACCTGTAGAACACCGTGCCGGTACTTTGCCTGTGCGCCGGATTCATCAACCTCCGCGGGTAGCTGCAGGGCGCGCTCAAACTGGCCATAGGCGCATTCCATCAGGTGATAACGACCTTCCTTCTGCTCCCGCTGCACACGTTTTTCCCCCCGGATGACCAGGACGTTCCCGTCCCGGACCTCAATGGTGAAATCTTCCCTTTGCATCCCCGGCGCCTCCAGGCTGATGCGGATGCGGTCATTGGTTTCCTGTAACTCGGCAGACAGGAGCCCCCAGCGGGCGCTGTGGCGCAGAAACTGCTCATCGGCGGTTTCCAGCGTGCCTTCCTGGAAGCCGGGGTGAAAACGTGTCAGCGCATGAGACGCGCGGTTGCGCAAATGGTTCCATCCCTCGGACACGGAATCCCAGGTGCGTTCCAGTCCGGTACGAAGCTGTTGTAGTGTCGACATGATGGTACCTCCCGATAACGAATGTAGTTGCCTGTGGCTGGGTTTACCGGAGCCTATAATGCTGACCGGGGATCGAACCTGAATTCCTTCGCCATACGTTCGTAAAACGCCTTTTTCTTCTGGGTGTCAGCCGGCGGCGTGATGATCTGCAGCGTTACGAACTGGTGTCCCGCCGGTGTGCCGGGCAGGCCACGTCCAGGCAGGCGCAGGCGTTGGCCGCTGCGTGCGTCGGCGGGGATTTTCAATTCCACCTTGCCACCCAGGGTGGGCACCGGCACCTTGGCACCCAGTGCCGCCTCCCATGGCGTGATCGGCAGATCGAGGTGCAGGTCACGTCCCTCGGTGGTGAAAAGCGGGTGGGGTTCAAACTCGATTTCCAGGTAGAGATCGCCGCGGGCGCCACCGGCCGATCCCGCTGCACCCTGGCCGCTCAGGCGAATTCGTTGTCCCGCCGTGATGCCCCTGGGGATCTTTACATTCAGGCTATGGGGTTCGGTGCGCACATGTCCCTGTTGATCCACCCTGGGTGCCTGCAACTGGATGGTGCGCTGCGCGCCCTGGTAGGCGTCCTCGAGTGAAATACGGATCTTCGCGTGATGGTCCTCACCCGCTTGCGGGAACCCGCGCCGGCCCTGTCCGCTGTTGAAGCCGGCGGTCTGGCCAAAGGGGCTGCGGCCACCGAACAGGGATTCGAAAAAATCGCTGAACTGGTCGGCATGGATACCATCACCGCGGAATTCAAAGCCAGTGTTCCAGTCCGGCGGCGGCGTGAAATCCTGCCCGGCGCGCCACTGGCTGCCAAGCTGGTCATAGGCCGCGCGCTTTTCCGGGTCACGCAAGGCCTCGTTGGCTTCGTTGACTTCCTTGAAGCGGGCTTCCGCATCCGGTTCCTGGCTGACGTCGGGGTGATACTTGCGCGCCAGCTTGCGGTAGGCGCGCTTGATATCATCCTGGGTGGCGTCTTTCGACACCCCCAGGATCCTGTAGTAGTCCTTGTACTGCATATTGAAACGACCTCATTCCGCGCACTGCCAGGGCAGGATGAGGTAACCGAGGGCAGTGCGCGGACCGATAGCGTATTCAGGCTTCCACCTGGATCTTGCGACGCTGGACCTTTTCCTGCTTGGGTATGGTGATTTCCAGTACCCCGTGTTTCGACCTGGCACTGATGCTGTTGGCATCGGCGGTGTCAGGCATGCTGAAACGACGGAAGAAGGTGCCACGGGAGCGCTCGATGCGCTTGTAGCCGGCCTGTTCGTCACTGGATTCGGCGGACCGTTCACCCTTGATGGTGAGTACGCCGTTCTCCATCTGTACCTCGATATCCTTGGGGTCGACGCCGGGGATATCGGCATGGATCACATAGCGGTCTTCCTGTTCCTGGATGTCCACTGCCGGTGCCCAGTCGCTGGTGGTGATACTGGCGTCATCCTCGGACTGGAAACGGCCAACTTGACGGTTGAGGTCCTGCTGCAGGGCATCGAGCAGGCGCCAGGGATGGTGGCGGGTCATATACATGATCTGGTGCTCCTCTGGAATGGATTGCGTTGCTGATGAGATAGGGGCGGCCGAGCGGGTTTCAAGGGGCGGTTTGTCAGGGGCGGGCTCTGGGGCTAGGCTGTGGGCAGGGTTTTCCGGGGGCTGAATCCGCTTGTGGAGTGGAATATTAGAAACACTATATATTGTGTTTCCCTGTTGCGGGGGTGGAGCCCGGTGAAAAGGTTTTTTCAGTGCATCTGGCGCATTAAAAATAGAATAATATATTGTTTTTATTAGTTTTTATTTGTAATTTTTTAGTGCCTTCAAAGTCTTGACAGGGTTTTGATGAATGCATAATCTTCCCGGGTCAAACACAAGATGTTGTGTCGGGGGTATGCCCCATTCTGGCGCAGGGTATCGCGCCGCGGGGGGTTGAACCGGGGGTTTCCTGCCTGGCATGCATCGAGAATCAAAATCCTCAGGGAGCCAGGAGACGCAATGAAATCCGCCCAGTTAAAAGCCGTGCCCACCAGCGTTGCCACCATTCCCTTCCAGTCCGCTTCCGTGGACATCTGGGACAAGAAATACCGTCTGAAAACCAAGGACGGCAGTGATATCGATCAGACCGTCGATGATACCTATCGCCGTGTGGCCAGGGCCCTGGCCGAGGTGGAGACCACCGACGAGAAACGCGAACACTGGAACGAGCAGTTCCTGTGGGCGCTGCGCCGCGGGGCCATTCCCGCCGGCCGCATCACCTCCAATGCCGGTGCCCTGGAGCACAAGCCCGCCACCTCCACCATTAACTGCACCGTGTCCGGCATCATCGAGGACTCCATGGACAACATCCTGGAGCGGGTGCACGAGGCAGGCCTGACCCTGAAGGCCGGTTGTGGTATCGGCTACGAGTTCTCCACCCTGCGGCCGCGCGGCGCCTATGTGTCCGGTGCCGGTGCCTATACCTCCGGCCCGCTGTCGTTCATGGATATCTACGACAAGATGTGCTTCACCGTCTCCAGCGCCGGCGGCCGCCGTGGCGCGCAGATGGCCACCTTCGATGTCGGCCATCCCGATGTGATGGATTTCATCCGCGCCAAGCGCGAGAGCGGTCGCCTGCGCCAGTTCAACCTGTCACTGCTGATTACCAGGGAATTCATGGAAGCGGTGCAGGCCAATGGCGACTGGAAGCTGGCCTTCCCGGTCACGGCAAAGGAAGTGGAACTGGACGGCATCGACCTGCATGACCCGGAGCAGGTGGTGTGGCGCGAATGGCCCTACAAGAACAAGTACGTCAGCAATGAATCCGGCCTGGTGGCCTGCAAGGTGTATCGCACCATCCGCGCCCAGCGCCTGTGGGACGTGATCATGGCCTCCACCTATGATTTTGCCGAGCCGGGCTTCATCCTCATCGACAAGGTCAATGAGATGAACAACAACTGGTTCTGCGAGAACATCCGCGCCACCAATCCCTGTGGCGAACAGCCCCTGCCGCCCTATGGTTCCTGCCTGCTGGGCTCGGTGAACCTGACCAAGTTCCTGCGTGATCCCTTCACCGACAAGGCCTGGTTCGACTGGGAGGAATTCCGCAAGGTGGTGGCCATCTTCACCCGCATGCTCGACAACGTGGTGGAGATCAACGGCCTGCCGCTCGAAGAACAGCGCCGGGAGATCACCAGCAAGCGTCGTCACGGCATGGGTTTCCTGGGCCTGGGTTCCTCGCTCACCATGCTGCGCATGAAATACGGCAGTCCCGAATCACTGGAGTTCACTGAACGCGTCAGCCGCGAACTGGCCATGGCCGGTTGGGAAATGGCGCTGGAACTGGCCAAGGAAAAAGGCCCGGCCCCGATCATGGAGCAGGAGTTCGAGGTGACCGCCGAGATGCTGCGCAAACGCCCGGAAATGAAAAAGGACGGGTACAGTGTGGGCGACCGGATCAAGGGCAAGGTGCTGCATGCCCGCTACAGTCGCTACATGCAGCAGGTGGCGATGGAAAACCCGGGGCTGGTCAGCGAACTGGCGGAGGTTGGCGCACGCTTCACCCACCACACCTCCATCGCACCAACCGGCACCATCTCCCTGTCCCTGGCCAACAATGCCAGCAATGGTATCGAGCCCAGCTTTGCCCATCACTATTTCCGTAACGTGATTCGTGAAGGCAAGAAATCCAAGGAAAAGGTCGACGTGTATTCCTTCGAACTGCTGGCCTACCGCGAACTGGTGAATGCCGAAGCCATCCCGGGCTCCGAGGAAGAGAGTGAGAAGCTGCCGGATTACTTTATTTCCGCCGACGATATCTCACCGAAGGAACATGTGGACATCCAGGCGGCGGCGCAGAAATGGATTGATTCCTCCATTTCCAAAACCGCCAACGTGCCCACCGAATATCCCTACGAGGATTTCAAGAGCATCTACCACTACGCCTACCAGCAGGGTCTGAAAGGTTGCACCACCTTCCGTTTCAACCCGGAGGCCTTCCAGGGTGTGCTGGTGAAAGAGTCAGATCTGGCCAATACCACCTACCGCTTCACGCTGGAGGACGGCACTGTGCTGGAACTCAAGGGCAATGAAGAAATTGAATATGACGGCGAGATGCATAGCGCCGCCAATCTGTATGACGCACTCAAGGAAGGGTACTACGGCAAGTTCTAGGCCGGGTCATCAGGGATATCAGGAGAACATCATGGCGATCAAGATCGAAAAAAAGATTGTTAGTTACAATGTAGTGAAGGAAAACGAAGCCCCGGCAGTGGTGGAAGCGCCCAAGGTCGAGGACAAGGTGGTGCACCTGCACGAAAAACTGGAACGGCCGGATATGCTGGTGGGGTCCACCTACAAGATCAAGACCCCGCTGTCCGAGCACGCGCTGTATGCCACCATCAACGACATCATTCTCAATCCAGGCACGCAGCATGAACTGCGGCGCCCCTTCGAGATCTTCATCAACTCGAAGAACATGGATCACTTCCAGTGGATCGTGGCGCTTACCCGGATCATCTCCGCCGTGTTCCGCAAGGGTGGCGACGTGACCTTCCTGGTGGAGGAGTTGCGTTCCGTGTTCGATCCGCGTGGTGGTTATTTCAAGAAGGGCGGCAAGTATATGCCGTCACTGGTGGCGGAAATCGGGGATGCCATTGAATGTCACCTGCGCATGATCGGCATGCTCAAGGATGACACGCTGGATGAGCATCAGAAAAAACTCATCCAGGAAAAGCGTGCCCAGTATGAAGCCTCCACCAAATCGATGGAGGAAGCGGATGCGGGTGATTTTCCCGCCGGGGCTCAACTTTGCATTAAATGCAATGTCAAGGCTGCCATTACGATGGATGGTTGTTTAACATGTCTGAACTGCGGCGAATCCAAGTGTGGCTGATGCGCCAGTACAGAACAAAAATGTAAAAAATGTTGACGGATTTTATCCGCGTCGGTGGAGATCATGTTACTGCAGCACAGAGCCATACCCGGTTACTGGTACGCGAATATTGTTGGTCAGTTGGTGCAGGTGCGAGCGGTACTGTATACCAACGGCGTGCTGACCCGCATTTTGCTCGAGTACATCAACGGGCGTCGCGATTTCGTGGACCCTGATGGCTGGCGCTATCTGGACCTGGCCCTGCACTCCCCGGGCATGGAGCGCCGTGGCCGGGCACGGGATCTGTAACCCGCAGGCATGCACTGGCCCGGTATCCCCGGGCCATGTTTTTTGACCCATGACCGATCTCCCCGCCACACCCTGCCAATCCGGACCGCTCTTCATCGCCGGGCCTGCCGGTCGACTGGAAACCCTCATCGAATGTCCCGCCAATGACGGCACGCCTGTCGGTGTTGCGGTGCTCTGTCATCCCCATCCACTGCATGGTGGTACCCTGACCAACAAGGTGGTGCACACCCTGGCGCGCACCTGTAATGCCCTTGACCTGATCACCGTGCGGTTCAATTTCCGTGGTGTCGGTGACAGTGAAGGGGAGTACGGTGAGGCGTTGGGTGAAACCGATGACCTGCACGCGGTGCTCGAGTGGGTGCAAGGGCGCTGGCCGGGACAGCCGCTCTGGCTGGGGGGATTTTCCTTCGGGGCCTACGTGGCTTTGCGGGCCGCCGAACGCTGGTCCCTGCACCAGCTCATCACCATTGCCCCGCCGGTGAATTACTTTTCCTTCGCGCCGTTGGCGCCGGTACGCTGCGACTGGCTGCTGGTGCAGGGGGATGCCGATGAGGTGGTGCCCCATGGCCAGGTGATGGAATGGATCGCGGGTCTGTCGACGCCGCCGCGGCTGCTGGAGATGCCCGGTGCCGGACATTTCTTTCACGGCCGCCTCAATGAGCTGCGCACGCAGCTGCTGACCTTGCTGGGTTAACCGGCATCGGGTTGGTTGCGCCGGCTTCCTGCCGGTGCATTCTTCGTTACTCTCTGGTTATCGTTCTGACTGACAGGCGGACAATTGCGCCGGTACGGTTCATATTCGGGGTTCTGCGTGACCATCCGGGATCCGATTGCAAAATCCGTTCGTGATCGCCCGTGAGGGCATCAGGTTGCAGAATGAAGATGGTGTAATCAGGCGTGTATCTGCTAAGGGGTTGTTATGAATAGTAAATATCATAAGGCACGATTGTTGCTTTTATATGGCCGAACCTTCGGCTCACCCCGGTCACCCAGTCGGCTGACGGGCGACCAGCTGGCCGGGTGGCGACATGGAGCAAATGGATGGTGCAGTGGCATTTCCGGAAGATGCGGTATCTGGAACCGGCGGAGGATACCGGCGTGATGTGGTGGTTTGGCAGGCGCAAGCAGCCCCAATCCGCCGGACTCAGCCGCACTGAGCGGTCCGTGGTGCTACCCGGCTCCGGTGCCACCCAGATTCATGTGCAGATTGATTGCGTGGGTGCGGTCTGCCCGCGCCCGCAGCTGCTGACCATGCGGGCACTGGATCAAATGGACGAAGGCGAGGTGCTCGAACTGCTGGTGGATAACCCGAGTTCATCGGAAGCCATCCCGGCGATGTGCATGACCCTGGGCAGTACCTACCTGGCTACGGTACGGGATGACCAGGGCTGGCGGATCTATATCCGCAAGGGATATTCCGATGGTGCGTGATGAGCGATGAACGATTTTGTATGGCAGGTGATTTTGTGGGAGTAACAAATGTCTGAGCAGTCTGAAACGATAACGATGGGTGGCAAACCCGCCGAAAGGGCGGGCGAGTGGTACGGTCACAGGGGAAATCTGTATGCCCTGGTGATTCTTGCCCTGGTCACGATAGGGTCGGCCTGGGCCCTGTCGCTGGATAGTCGCTGGATCTATCTGCTGGTCTATGTCTGGTTTGGCGTCGGCTATGGCGTGCTGCTCCAGTACGGGCGTTTCTGCATGGCCTCGGCGGTGCGTGACCTGTTTGCAGTGGGTGTACCGCGCATGGCGGTGGGTATGTTGATCGCCGTGGTGCTGTTCTCGTTGACGGCGGCCATTGTGAAGATCCTGGGTGTGAACAGTTTCCATCCGCATCCCATCGGCTGGCACGTCATCATCGGCGGCGCCGTATTCGGTTTCGGGATCGTGTTTACAGGTGGCTGTGCCTCCGGTTCGTTGTACAAGACCGGTGAGGGCAACCTGGGTGCGCTGCTGGTGGTGATTTCGATCTCCTTTTCCCAGGCCATCTACGTGACGCTGGGTGGTTGGTTCAATCACCTGGTGCCCGCCGCCTGGACGGCATCCGCCGCGGCCAAGGGCATGCCCGAGGAGCTGACGGTAACGGATGGCTGGTTCGACCAGTTCACGGCCGGATACGTTTGGGACATGCAGGGTTCCACCCTGGCCGATAGTCTCGGTTTCCAGGGCGTGGCTTCCGGTGCCTTTATCGGCAACGCCCTGCTGGGCGCCATCCTGCCTTCCATTGTGATCATGGTGTACCTCTATATGTTTGCCTATCGCAAGGGTTACCTGCGGCGCTACAAGATTGAGGCGCCGAAGCTGGGCGATCACCTGCGCGGCCTATGGTCGATGGTGACCTCGTCGCGCAATACCGCCATTGCCGGCCTGGGGCTGGGCGTGCTGGCGGGGCTGCATATGTGGGCCACGGGTGCCCTGCGCGATCATTACCAGATCTTCAATTTCGGCGAACTGCTGGCGGACATGGGGCATACCGCAGGCCTGTCAATGCAGGACACCGTGTTTGACCCGGGCTACTGGTACATCACCACCCAGGAGTCGCAGTGGGGTGCCTGGGCTATGGAAAAGGTCGGTCTGATGAGCCGGGACAACATCTTCTTCGGGCTGGAAAACGGTATCCCGAGCCCGCTGATCAACGCACCGGGCTGGATGTCGATCGGCATCATTTTCGGCGCTGCGGTCATCGCCCTGTCGCGGCGCGAGTTCAAGTGGAAGGTGCCGAGTTTTGAAACCGCCATGTTCGCCATCATCGGTGGGGCCCTGATGGGCCTGGGTGCCCGGTTGGCAATGGGCTGCAACATCGGTGCGTTCTTCGCCACGGTAACGAATGGCGATCTGTCCGGCTGGGTGTTCCTGGCGGGTATGACGGCGGGTGGCTACCTCGGCGTGAAGGCCTTCAACCGCTGGATGGAATGGCGTGCCGGTGACGATGAGTTCGCTATCTAGTGCAGTACAGAAGTAATTGATATGCAATCAGGAGAATGGAAATGGCAGTAAAGTTTGAAAAGGTCGATGAGGGAGATTATCTGTTGGATGTGACCGGCTATGTGTGCCCGCATCCGCAGATGTATACCAAGAAGGTGATGGGCAAGCTGGGCAGCGGAGACGTGCTTACGTTGAAGTTCGATAACCCCTCATCGGGTGAATCCATCATCGCCATGTGTGAAGCAGAGGGTAATGACCTGCTGGAACGCGTCGAGGACGGTGGATCCTTCTTCTGGAAAATTCGCAAGGGCTGAGTCTATGAGATTCGGACTGGTAGTGACAAACGAACGTAACGCGGATACGGCCAGGGAATTGCTGGAGGCGGCGCAGGAGCGGGGCTGGGAATGTCGTTGTTTTCTGACCGATCGCGGCGCCTTGCTGCTGAACGATCAGGCTTTCATGGCCTCTCCCGCCTTCGCCAAAACCAATATTGCGGTTTGTGAGCTCAGTGTCGAGCGTTACGAGGATCATGGTCTGCATGCCCGTGGCATTGATGCCCATGTGGTCATCGGCGGTCAATACCAGGATGCGGAGCTGGTACGTAACAGCGACCGTGTGCTGGTGCTGTAGGGGGCATTATGAACGATCAGCAAAAAGTAATACTGGTAATTGCCCGTCACGATAAGCCGGAAGCATTACGCATGGCCAGCGGCCTTACGCTGCTGGACGATCAGGTGGTGGTCGATGTGCTTGGTCAGCTGGGTGAGGACGATGAGACCTTATTGCAGATGGAGGCGCTGGAATTCGCCGAGGTCCCCCTGAACAGTATCGACCCGGCGTCGGAAGCCGGCATGGAACAACTGGCGGACGATATCCTGCGGTCCGATACGGTGTATGTGATATGAGCGTGCAAAAAAAGATAGTGATGTTGTATGCCGGAGACGGTACTGAGCACCCGGATGACGGTCTGGACCTGCAGCGGTTGGTCGAGGTACTGCGGGCCCGCGGCGGTATGGTTGAGGAGCAGGTGTTGGGGAGTACCCCGAATGCCTTGCTGGATCAATTGCAGGCAGGTGCGCTGCCGATCGTGTTTCGTGACGGCCTACGGGATTCCCGTTGATTGCAAATTCCACGGCGCTTTGAAGGCGCACGTAGTCTGCAATGTTCATCATGCGCGGAAAATAGATTAAGTACCTGTATTTATAGTGTTTACGTGAGTGGCACGAACACTGCAAACAAGTAACACGTATACCGTGTCTTCATATGGGGCACGGTGAATGCCCGGATGCTTTAGTGGCCAGTTGGCACGGTACATTGAAGCCGAGTGGTGGATTCAGGATTCAGCTCGTGGAGGAGAGTAGATGAATACATGGTTGAGAGTTTCGCATCGCCCGCGATCCGGCAGCGTGATCGGTTCGCTGTTGTTGGCAGGGCTGTTGTTGAGTGGGTGCGGTGGTGAAGATACCACTACCGGTTATGTCGATGTTCCAGGTGGCGACGCGATTCCTGTTGTGGTCAATACGCCGGCCCAGATCGCTCAGGTGTCGGCCGATGACTATAACGACAACGTCAATGGCCTCATCACCGGCGCAACCCTGCAGAGCTGGATCGATGACTGGCAGGCCAATCGGCCGGCCGGTATTACCGGTCGTCTGATTATTCTCCAGGTAAGTAATGGCCCCGGCGGCAGCGAATACATCACGCCCAACCCCGCGGGAGGTGTGCTCACTTACAGCATTCCCAGTTCCCGGCTGGTCATGAGTCGCAGTAATGGTGTGACCACGACCCGCAGCATGGTGCCGGATGGCGCAGCCATGGACAGCTTCTTCGCCGATTACGGCATTGATCCCACCCAGGATATGATGGTATGTGCCATGGGTACCGGTGGTAATGGCCAGGCCATGTCGCTGGGCCGGTGCTGGTACATGCTCCGCTACTGGGGTGTGGAGCGTGAACATCTTGCCCAGCTCAATGGCGGTGCTTCCAGCGCGGTGGTGATGAATCCGGCGTACCTGAGTTCGACCGTGAGCTGTGACGAGAACACCATGCTGGCGGATCCCCCGGCCGCAGATTGCCTGCCGCATTCGGGTTATATCTCGGTAAGCAATCTGCCGCAGGACAACACCGCCCTGCAGGCCACGCTGGAGGACGTGATCGATGTGGTCGATGGCCGTGCCTCTGCGTTCGTCTGGGATGCACGTAATTCCGCCCAGTATCTTGGTACGGGATTCCAGAACAACGGTTCCCGGGCGGGGCATCCCCTTGGGGCGAACCTGCTGGAATACAGCAACCTGCTGATCTCGGCGGATGGTTCCTATCGCTACAAGGACAAGGCATCGCTGGCGGCCTATCTCGATGGCCAGACGGTCGATGGCGTGGAGTTCGGCGCCTATGACTCCGGCGCGGTGATCCCGCTCGGTGCAGGCAATGCCTATCAGCCCGGGCAGACCATCATCACCTACTGCGAAACCACCTTCCGCGCCATGATCACAGGTACCGCGGCCGGCATGATCCTCGGCAAGCCGGTGCGTTTCTATGATGGCGCCATGGTGGAGTGGAATGCCATGTCGAATATCCAGGACAGCAATGGCCAGTTCATCCTGCCGGCGGATTCGCCCTGGCGTACCGACACCCTGGCACGTTCCGTGTTCACCTACAGCACCGGCACCATAGATCCGCGTCAGATCGACGACCCCTATGCGGCCCATGCCAATGCCATCATCCTGGCCGACAAGGAGTACAAGCGTGGCGGCAGTGCGGCCAGTGGTGGTGATTCAGGCAGCAGCCTGCCAGCCAACCCCTGTGGTGGTTAATACCTCCTCCTAGCCCGGCCTTATCCGGGCGACCTTGACGTTGCGCAGAACGACGTCCCCGGCCGCTTCCCCCGGCGGCCGGGATTTTTTTATTTGCGGGAGCCGATTTTGCGCTACAGTGGACGACTGGATTACGAGGTCCGTTTTCTTGCTTGAGCAATGGTTGGAAAAGTAGGCGTGCGCAGGCGATCGATTGTCATACTGGTCATGTTGTCGGCAGGAGTGGCGGTCGCGCTGGCCTGGTTCTGGCGGCCGCCGCCTGTAGACCCGGTGGCGCAGTTTCTCGCCCGGCATTGGGTCAGGCCGTTGCCCGCACAGGGACCTCGCCCGTCCGGTTTCTCCGATCTCGAAGCCTCCCTTCATCCGCAGGACTGTGCCCAGTGCCATGTGCAACAGCACCAGGACTGGAGCAATAGTCTGCATAGTCACACCATGGGAGCCGGCATGCTCTGGCAGACCCGTGCCCTGGCACCATCGCAGATTGCCAGGTGTCTTGATTGTCATGCTCCGCTGGCGGAACAGAAGGCGTTGCTGGCCCGGGAACTCGACTGGCCGGGTGCGCCGGCCACGCCACCACCGGGTTTTGTGCCAGCGGATCTGCACCGGCAGGGTCTGGTCTGCGCCGCCTGCCATGTGCGTGCCCACCAGCGTTTTGGTCCACCGGCCGCCGCCGGCAAGCCGGCAGGGGATACGCCCGGATTGCCCCATGACGGTTTTGTCGCATCCACGGCCTTTGCTGACAGCCGCTTCTGCGCCACCTGCCACCAATTTCCCGAAGACGGGCCGGCCCTGAACGGCAAACTGCTCGAAAACACCTACCAGGAATGGCAGGACTGGCAGGCCAGTCGCCATGCCGATGAGGATCGTCAGTGCCAGGCCTGTCATATGCCCGGGCGTCGGCATCTCTGGCGCGGAATCCATGATCCCGACATGGTGCGCAGCGCACTCACCACTGAGCTGACCTTTGCGCCCGTGGCGGATGATCGGCTGCGTATTCGTGCACTCATTCACAATAGCGGGGCGGGTCATTACTTTCCGACCTATCTCGTACCCAGGGTCTGGCTGCGCCTGGTGTTGCTGGATCCGGCTGGCGGGGAGAGTGCCCTGCTTGCGGAGCAGGTGATCGCCCGTGATGTGGACATCTGGCTCAAGGAAGAACGGAGCGATACCCGTATTGCGCCCGGTGAATCGCGGGAGTTGCAGGCGGAAATCGCGCTGCCCCCGGTGCCGGGCTGGCAGGTGGAACTGCGCATCGATGTGGCGCCGCGGGAACACTATGAACGGATGTTTGCCAGCGTATTGCGTAACAACGCCGCGGATCTCGATGTCGAGACACGCCGTTTGCTGCGGCAGGCATTTGCCGAAGCACAGGCCAGTCGTTTCACGGCGCTGCGCACCCGAGAGTCGCTGCCGGGTGCGATTGCAAATTGAGATGTCACGCCGGCAGCCATTGCATATGCAATCCGCACAGCATGCGGAATTATTCATTACTGCTTGGTTTTTATCGTTTTTCAAGACTGGCGCGTAACCTGCATAGGGTATCTCGGACAGGAGGGTGTTGCATGGCAAAAGCCTATCTAAATGCAATGGTATTGTCCGTGGTCTTGTGGCTGCAGGATGTGCCGGTCGCGATGGCGGAATCCACGCCAGAGGTGATGCGGGAACAGGCAGGCCAATCACAGGATACGCCGCGGTCTTCCCGGCTTCGCTTCCGGTCCGGTCCGATCTGTATGTGCTCGGATGGGTTGAGTGAGGAGGAGATCGAGGCGGCGGAGCGAAAACGCCTGGACGCTATCTTCAGTCAGCAGGAAGACACTGGACGCTAATCAGCAATTGTAAACGAGGAGTAAGGTTATGATGAAAAAGTGGTTGGGCACCGTCGTCCGGCAGGTGCGCCTGCTTATGGTGCTGGCGATCTTTACGGTGGTGGGTGGAACCGCCTGGTCCTATCTGATGGACATCAGCGATCCCGAGCAGGGTGTGGCCAGTGTGGATACCGCGGGGCCGGAAGCTGAAGCCATCCAGGGCTGGGGTGACGAATTTGTTGCCGGTGTTCACGAGCATGTGATGGCCGGCCTGCCGATCCAGGTGGCCAACGCCTGTGGTCTCGGTGCCTCCTCCTGTTTTCGTTGCCACAATGGTCAGCGCGCCCCCGCACCCAGCCTGGATGCGGAAAAGAATCCCTGGCATGTACAGCATCAATCCGTGAACAACTCGTGCGGCGGCTGCCACCAGGGCAATCCGCGGCTTATGAAGCAGTCCATCGCCCACAAAGGCATGATCGCGGATCCACGGCAAGAGCCCGCTACCAGCTGCTTCAGCTGTCATACCTCTGCCGATGCCCAGGGCATGGTCGACATCTATCTGAAACTCACGAATAACCCGGGGGAGTAAAAAATGACAAAGTCCAATGTATCGCGCCAGTACGCCGGATGCCGCGCGGCCTGCACCGCACTTGCCATCGCGCTGGCCACCGCCACCGGTTCTGCGCAGGCCGGTCCGACCCTGAACTATGGCGACGAAGGATTTGTAACCCTTGGCTACTCCGTGCAGGTATGGGCGCAGGGCAGGGATTATACCTCGAGCAATGATTCCGGCAGTTCTACGGATTTCTTCCTGCGTCGTAACCGGATTACGCTTTCAGGTCAGTATAATGACTATGTCGGTTTCTATGCCCAGCTGGAAGCCGGTAGCGACAGCCGTGCGGGGCAGGATAACCGCAGCGTCTATTACCGCGACGCCTACCTGACCTTTGATTGGACCGACAGCATGCGGTTCATTGTCGGGCGCTTCAAGAACACCTTCACCCGTGAAAACCTCGAGGCCTGCCTGGAACCATTGACCCTCGATCGTGGCGAGGTGATTTCCTATACACCGTTCGGTGGCACCCGTGATACCGGCGCCGCGATGTGGGGCAACCTGGCGGATGGGCAATTCCAGTACCGGTTCATGCTTTCCGATGGCCGGGAATCGGATGAGGTGGCGAAGGACTCGCCGCGCCTGACCGCTCGTGCCCACTGGTCCTTCTGGGACCCGGAATATGACTACGGCTATCGCGGCACTTACCTGGGTACCCGCAAGGTACTGACCGTTGGCGCCGCGTATGATACGCAGGCAGATGTGGCCTATGCCGATTACGGGAACCGTGCGGATATGCGTGACTATAGCGCCTGGACCGCGGATGTTTTCATGGAATATCCCACCAGTAGCGGCACCATCACCGCCTCGGGCGCCTACATGGACTACAGCGTGGATGACGCCATCAATGGTGTGGACGCCGATCCCCTGCTGCCGGTAACCAGCGAGCTCAATGGTCACTATGTCAAGTTGGGTTACCTGCTGCCGGGTAAAGTAGGTATCGGTCGCCTGCAGTTCTTCGTCCGTAATGAGAAGCTCGACTACGCTATCGCCAATGGCTACTATGACAATGACTGGCTCAGCGTTGGTGCGAACTATTACATCCACGGCCAGCAGCTGAAGGTTTCCTTCGAGTACGCCACGGTTGAGTTCGATCGTCAGCACCCGACCAACCAGGCCTTGCGCGATTATGACCAGGCAACGCTAGGTTTGCAGTTGATCTTCTGATGTTTGAGGGTGTATCCCGGAGGATGTAACGGATACGGGTGGCTGGCAGGTGTGCGGCCACCCGCCCTGCTGTAAGGGGGTATGCTATTTCAACCTTGATTCAGAGTAACCACTCGGCCGATGCGCATGCCGCACGGCCGAAGTGTTTCGTCGGATGGCTGGTGGCAAGTGCCGGCATGCTGGTGGCGGCGCTCCTGGTGATGCAGTCTGGCAGTGGTGCGCCACTGCCATTGTCACTGGTGGTGTGGCCGGTGGCATTTCTGCTGCTGGGTGTGTTTTTCCTGTTATACCGCATGTTGCGTTACCGCCAGGTGCTGGAGGCATTGCACGCAGGCATGCTCGATGCACAGGAAGGTACGCTTCAGCCGGTGGAGGTGGGGCATTTGCCGGGGCGCTACATGCGCCACTTCGTCGGCGACTACAATCTCATGATGGCAACCCTGCGGCGCGTGTTTGCTACCGTCGAGGAATGCCAGAACCGGGTGCTGACGGAACGCAACCGGATTAATGCCATTTTACAGAGTCTTCCCGGCGCGCTGCTCAGCGTCGATGATGATCTGTGTATCAATGTCACGAATTCCCTCGTGGAAACCATGTTTCAGCAGAGTGAAGAGGATCTGGTCGGCCGCAGCCTGTTCGACTTGCTGGACCTGCGTGAAACCGACCGCGATCTACTGCGCGATGCCTTTCTCTACAAGCGGCGCATCACCAACCAGGAGATTCAGACTCGCCTGAACGGTGCCGTTCGCCACCTCTCACTCAACCTGGCGTTCGTGACCCAGACTGATTCTGATATGGGCGCGGTGATTACACTGCAGGATATCAGCGAGTACAAACGGCTGCAGGAAAATGTATATAACCAGGAAAAGCTGGTGGCGATGGGAGAACTGGCCGCGGGTGTGGCACATGAACTCAATACCCCGCTTGGCAGTATCCTGGGATATGCGCAGTTGCTGCGGGATTCCATCGGTGATGACCGGAAACTGTATGAGTGGACCCGGGTGATCTGCGATGAAGCGCGGCGCTGTTCACGCATTATTGACGACCTGCTCCATTACGCACGTAACAAAGACAAGTGTTCCAGGGACGTATGTGACATCAACAACGTTGCCCAGAATGTAAGCGAGACCTTTGTCAGCTGCCGGATGAAACGCTACAGCATTGATATCGAACTGGATCTCATGCCAGGGGAGCTGATGGTGGAAGGCACCTGTGGCCAGCTCGAGATCGTACTGGTGAACCTGATTTCCAATTCGATTCAGGCGCTGGCGGGCCGCAAGGACGGCAGGATCATTGTCCGTACCCGGCTTGATGGACGGGGCCAGGCGATCTTGCTTGTGGAGGATAATGGGCCGGGTATACCAAGTGATATCAGGGGACGGATTTTTGACCCCTTCTTTACCACCAAGGAGGTGGGTACCGGTACCGGGCTGGGACTGGCGATCTGCCAGGCCATGCTCAGTCGCCGGGGGGCCTCCATGCGTTACGACGGAGAGTTTGAAACGGGTGCGCGCTTTATAGTGGAACTGCCGTACGTGAGTTCCGAGGTGATTGAGCAGTGAGTGTAGTAATGGCAGAGAATGTAAATCCGGATCCTGTGAATCGTCCGCTGGTGCTGATCTGTGAAGACGATGCGGTCATGCGCGAACTGGTTGCCAATCTGATATCCAGGCTTGATGTCGAGGTGGTGCAGGCGGAAAGTTCCCAGCATGCGCTGGATTTCCTCGAGAGCAATGACGTGGCCCTGCTGTTGACCGATCTGCGTATGCCTCGGGTGGATGGTATGGAGCTGCTGCGTTTCGCCAGGAGTCACAACTCCCTCACCCAGGTGGCCATGATCACCGGTTATGCCACGGTGGAATCGGCGGTGGATGCGCTCAAGTGCGGTGCCTTCGATTATATTCGCAAGCCTTTCGACAACGATGAGCTGCTCTGCATGGCAGAGCGGGCGCTGGAGCATTATCGCTTGCGCAGGGAAAATCGCGAGTTGCGGGAGCAGAATCGTATCTTCCGCGAGAGCGATGGTTTTATCGGGCGTACGCAGGCGGTGGGCAAGATGCGCCGATTGATTGATGCTGCCTCAGCTTATGATTGCACGGTACTGATAAGCGGCGAGAGTGGTTGCGGGAAAGAGCTGGTTGCCAAGCAGATTCATTTGCAGAGTGCGCGTAGCGACAAGCGTTTTGTGGCAATCAACTGCGCCGCGATCCCGGAAAACATTATTGAGAGTGAGCTGTTCGGTTATGTTAAAGGTGCCTTTACCGGCGCCGATCGCAACAAGCCGGGATTGTTTGAGGCGGCGGATGGCGGCGTGCTGTTCCTCGATGAAATCAATAATGCCTCCTTGTCGCTACAGGCCAAGCTGTTGCGCGTGTTGCAGGACGGTGCCTTTTATCGCATGGGCGACACCACGCCCCGCAGTGTCGATGTGCGCGTGCTGGCCGCCAGTAACCGTTCCATTCAGGAATTGATCGCGAATAATGAATTCCGTGAGGACCTGTATTACCGTCTCAAGGTGATCGAGATTCACATCCCTGCACTGCATGAGCGTCGCGGTGACATTCCTTTGCTGGTGAATTATTTCGTGGCCCGGATCTCAGCCCGTATCGGCAAGCAGGTGAAAGGCGTTACGACGCAGGTGCTGGGAGCCTTGATGCGCTATGAATGGCCGGGCAATGTGCGTGAACTGGAAAACATGATGGAGCGGATGATCATTCTTGCCGAGAGTGAGATGATGGATGTCGACCTTCTGCCGCCAGAGATTGCCAATGCGGGTGACCCGGGCACCAAGGCCCTGGATCATATTCCTCCGCAAAGCCTCGATGAGATCGAAGCCTATTTCATCCAGAAGACCCTGCGTGAAACCAGTGGTGACCGTGGCCTGACCGCGGAGATTCTTGGTATCGATAAATCCACGCTGTGGCGCAAGATCAAGCGCTACCAGTTGGAGGGATAAGGAATGATGATCACGAAACCGGCTCGAACACGCCACTGGTTGATGAGTGGGCTCGCGCTACTGTTATTGAGTGCGCCAGCCGTACAGGCGGAATCCACCGAGGAGCGGTTGCAGCGGCTTGAAAATGAATTGCAGGAAGTGCGGCAGTTGCTGCGGCAGCAGCAGGAACAGCCGCGAGTGTCTGCCCCGTCGGCGGAGGTCGTGCGGACACCGACAGCTACGGTACCGATGACTTTGCCGTCGGCACAGTCAGGCGTATTTATCCGTTATTACATCCAGAATGAACCGCTGGCCGAACAGCCACCGGCCAATGGCCAGCCGCTCGCAGAGGGTCGGATCACGGGAGCGGATGAACTATCCTTCGATCCCGCGGACTATGATGTGCCCAACGCGGGGTTCATTTCCCCCTACCGGGACCCGGCCAGCTATCGTTATGTCGGACTGTCATTGGAGGGTGATCTGCCCATCACCTACCCGGGAGAATATGAGCTGGTGGTCTATCCGCAGCCTGCCCGCGAGGGTGGTGCCACCGTTTCGGTACACATGAGCGTGCAGGTCAGTGTGGATGGCCGGCCGGTGGTGGATTTCCGTAACGAGAGCAGCAGGCGCATGCAGCGCGGGCGGGTACAGCTCGAGGCGGGCCTGCATCCGGTGAAGGTATGGGCGGTGGCCATCTCTGACGGTTTCGGCCCCAGCCCTACGGCTTCACATCTGCGACTGGCACTCAAGGGTCCGCGGGATGCTTCGCCGCGGCCGCTGCAGGGGCTGATCGTTCCCGCCGGGATGGACTAGGGCCTGTTACCCCTATCCGCCGTGCGGCGGTGCGCCTTCAGGCGTGACACGAAGTGAAACACCTCCGGGGCGCTGGCAAAGCGCTGGTCGAGAGTGTGTTCATTGATGCTGCCCAGCCAGTAGGCCGGGGTTGGATTGCCCTTGAAGACCGGGCGCGCCGCTACCGACTGGCCCTGGATGGTTTTTTTGACCCTGGTATTCATGTCCGATCCGCCTGTTCTGATTGTTATGGGGATAGGTAAAGCAAGCCTCATGCCGGTGCTGCAAAATCAATCGCCTGTGCCAATGATTCGGCTCCGGTTCGCCAAATTGTAAGAAAATCAGACGGTGGGGGCTGGCTATGCCCCGGTTGGGTGCGGCATATGGTATTGAATATTACGCTTATTCAGAAAACCGGTTGGCGTGGCAAGTTATTGTCAGTTTTGTCGACGCGCGACCCCACTGGTTTCCGCCTGCAGCAGCGCCAGCAGTAATACGCCCTGGGCCGTTGCGTGGAAACTGCTGCGGGGTGACTGCACGGACAGAAACCGCGCGTTGATGCCGAAGACCTTGCCGCCCCATAATTCCACCAGCGGGTAAAAGTCCGACCAGCCACCATCGGGACGCTGGGCGTCCAGCACCCGCTGCAGCCATACCGGTTTGATCCGCGCGGCCTGCCCGGATTCGATGAGCATCAAGACCCGCTGCAGATAGACGTCCACCGGCCGCGGGTCCCAGCGCAGCTGGGTCTCGATGCGCTCCTGAAGTGCGTGGATGACCTCCTCGACCATCGCCGGATCACCGCAGCCGCGGTCCTGCATGAAACGCATGCCCATCAGCTGATGGGTGGTGCAGGCCGGACTGACGGGATGCTGTTCGGGGCAGAAGTCCACGCGCAGCTGCTGCTGGATCAGGGGGCTGGTACCCAGTTCCGTGTCGCAGCTCAGGCCGTAGAGAAAGTGCAGGTTGTAATCGGGAAGCGCCTGCAGGGTTTCCGGTTGCAGCGCAAGCCAGGTGTGCCTGTCGAACAGGTAGCGCCATGCCGAGTTCGGTGACCGGGCCAGCACCTCCTGGCGATAGCGGGAAAACAGCCGTGTCAGGCGGGCATTCTGGGTGTGCCCGGCGCTTTGCTGTACCATCCACCAGAGCATGGGGTTGTTCTCACTCAGCAGGGATTCCTGGTGGTCATCCAGCCATTGAATCCCGTGTTCCAGGGCCGCTGCCAGTGACTCGTGTGTGGGTGGCGGCACGGAGCGGTTATTTTTCCAACTCATCACGCCATAGAATGCTCCACAGACCAGCAGTCCAAGGCCCAGAACATAAAGCAGAATGCGCATGATCTCCCCCCATCATTGTTATGTTGTGACGGCAAGGTACTGCAGTTTCGGGGAAGCCGTCAAAGCAGGGTTCAGTGCCGCATGGCTGAGTCGTTGACATCATGTACGAAAAACACTTCCGACTAGACGAACGTCCTTTTTCCATCGCGCCGGACCCGCGCTTTCTGTTCATGAGCGCGCGTCACCGCGAAGCCCTGGCCCACCTGCTGTATGGGGTGGGGGAAGGGGGAGGCTTCGTACAGTTGACCGGCGAGGTGGGCACCGGCAAGACCACCCTGTGCCGTGCCCTGCTGGAGCAGTTGCCGGCGAATGTGGATGTGGCCCTGATCCTCAATCCCAAAATGACTTCGCTGGAGCTGATTGCCACCCTGTGTGATGAGTTACGGGTGCCGTACCCGGCGGGCACCGGCAGCATCAAGACCCTCACCGATGCCCTCAATCGCTACCTGCTGCAGGCCCACGCCGAGGGCCGGCGCACGGTTTTGCTGATCGACGAGGCGCAGAATCTCCACCCGGAGGTGCTGGAGCAGGTGCGGCTGCTGACCAACCTGGAAACGGCACGGGAGAAGCTGCTGCAGATCATCCTGATCGGTCAGCCTGAGCTGCGCAGCCTGCTGGCGCGGGATGATCTACGCCAGCTGGCCCAGCGGGTGACCGCCCGTTATCACCTGGAACCCATGAACCGCGCGGAAACCGAGGCCTACATCGAGCATCGCCTGCAGGTCTGCGGGGTGTCCGGCCGGCTGTTCAGCCGATCGGCACTGGACACCGTGCACCGGCTTTCCGGTGGTGTGCCGCGGCTGATCAATGTGCTGTGTGACCGGGCGCTGCTGGGTGGCTATGTGGAAGGCCGGGAACGGGTGAATGCAGCGGTGGTGAAGCGGGCGGCGCGCGAAGTGTTGCCCACTGGAGTATCGCCAGCGCGCAACCGGCACTGGCCCTGGGTGCTGGCGGCGGTGCTGGCGGCGGTCGCGCTGCTGGTCGTACAGCCATGGTATTCCTGGCAGGCGGTGGTGCAGCCGCCACCCCACAGCGCGGTGGCGAAAATCATTGAGCCGCCCGTTGCCGCCCCGGTTGTGGAGGAGAAGATTGCCCCCGGGCCGAAGCCGATGCCGGATATGGAGACACGATTGGCGACACTGCTGGAGGCAGCGGCGGCGGCGGGCGAGGATGCCGCCTGGCATGTGCTGCTGGCCCGCTGGGGGGTGCAGGCCCAGGGTGGGAGCGGTGCGCAACTGTGTGCGCAATTGCCGGCCCACGGGTTGCATTGCCTGAACCGTAGCGGTTCCTGGCAGGCCCTGCGCAGTTTCGATCATCCGGCGTTGCTGTTCCTGATGGGGGCGGATGCGCAGCGGGTGGCCGTGGTGTTGCAGTCCATCGAGGGTGACGAGGCGGAATTGATGGCCGGCACGCAGCGTTTTCGCCTGCCGGTGGAGCGGGTTCAGCGACTCTGGTTCGGTGACTATGCGCTGGTCTGGAAGGCACTGCCCGGCGGTGCGACCCTGTTGAAGATGGGTGACAGCGGTGCGGCGGTGGAATGGGTGCGTGAGCAATTGCAGGTACCCGCGCAAACGGTCGCGGATTTTTATGACGATGGTCTGCGGGCCGCGGTAATGACGTTCCAGCGTCAGCATCGTCTGGAACCCGATGGTGTGGTCGGGCCGCGCACCATTATTCATATGAACAGCATAGCGCAGCAGCCAGGCATGCCGCGCTTGCTGCTGGATGCAGGTTGATTACCAGGATGTCCTATATTCTCGAAGCATTGAAAAAAGCCGACCAGGAGCGCAGCCGTGGCGGGGTGCCGGATATTTCCGCAGCCCATGCCGATGTGATGCCGGCCCGGGACGGGCGCCGGCCCGGGCTGTGGTTGATTGCCGGTTTGCTGCTGGTCAATCTGCTGGCGCTGTACCTGTATCAACGCAGTAGCGAACCGGATTCCCACCCGCAGCCCTTGCCCGCGGTCGAATCGCCACCCATGGCAACGGCGCCGGAGAGTGTGACGCCGGCGGTTATGCCGCCTGCCAAGGTGGAACCGGAACCCGCGCCATATGCCGAAACACGCATCGTGCTGCCACCGCCGACGCCCGCCTCCAGTCCCGCTCCCTCATCGGAGCCCGTCTCCCCGTCCGCGCCGCAGGTAACCACGGCAGCGATGGAACCCATTGAAGAGGATCAGGTATTATCGGTCCCGACATGGCAGCGCAGTTCCGCTGCCATACAACAGCTGGCCGCAGGCCTGAGTCTGGATGTGCATGTATATGCCGACCAGCCTGCCCAGCGTTTCGTGCTCATCAATATGAGCAAATATCGTGAAGGCGACGAACTCAGGGAAGGTGCGTTGCTGGAGCGGATCACTGCGCAGGGCGTGGTGTTGTCCTATCGTGGTGAGCGGTTCCGTTATGACAAACCCTGATAAGCAGGCGCTTCGCGCCCTGCGTACTGGATTCCTGTGTGGCCTGTTGTGGCTGGGACTCCTGGGTCCATCACCGGCATGGGCGGATGGCCGGGTGCTGGTGATCTGGGCGGAGAATACCGTATCCCCTCCCGACGCCCCCCTGCTGCAGGACCTTGGCCGGCGGACCGGTGTGGAATGGGTCTGGGTGCGGGAGATGGCCGACGGCATTTCGCTGCTGGAATGGCGGGGTTCCAGCGCTACTTCATCCGCAGTGCTGCTGGAGGAACTGGCGGCCGATCCGCATGTGAAGGCGGTGCAGCCGGAAGCGATGCGCCACCTGCAGTTCGTGCCCCAGGACCCGCTCTACGCCAGTCAATGGTACCTGTATGAATCGGTGGGCATCGAGGCCGAGGCGGCCTGGGACCTGCAGCGCGGTTCCTCTGCGGTGGTGATCGCCGTGCTGGATACCGGCATCATCGGGCACGCCGATATCGATTCGACACGCATTCTGTCCGGCTACGATTTTTTCAGCAATATTACCCTCGACAACGATGTCACGCCGGGGCGCGATGCGGATCCGACGGATCCCGGTGATGCAGTGGTGGCCGGTGAATGCGGTGTCGGTTCGAGTGCTGAAGACAGTTCCTGGCATGGACTGGCGGTCAGCGGGGTCATGATGGCCACGGTGGACAATACCGTCCCCACCGGTGTCGCAGGCATCGATCATCGAGCCTGGTTGCTGCCGATACGGGTGCTGGGCAAGTGCGGCGCCCTGATGTCCGATATTCTCGATGCCCTGCGCTGGGCGGCGGGGTTGCCGGTGACTGGCGCACCGCTCAACCCGAATCCTGCCGACGTGATCAACCTCAGCTTTGGCGGGGATGGCGCCTGTGGCCCGGTGGAGCAGGCGGTTGTCGACGAGGTGATCGGCAGCGGCGCCATACTGGTGGCGGCCGCGGGAAATGGTGATGGCGTGGCCGGGATCGGTAGCGGCGATGTGGCATTGGTAAGCCCTGCCAGTTGTCAGGGAGTGATTGCGGTGGCGGCGGTGAGTCGTGCCGGGGTACTGGCGTCCTACAGCAAGGTGGGTGAGGAAGTGAGTATTTCCGCGGCGGCGGGGGATGGTCCGTTCGGGGTGGCCACCACGCATAACGACGGTCTGACCATTGCCGGCAATGATGATTACGCCGCCTTTCAGGGCACCAGTTTCAGTTGTGCGCAGACGTCTGCGGTAGCGGCGCTGATGCGGGCGGAAAAGCCGGGTGCGACCCCGGCCCAGATTCGCCAGGCCCTGCAGAGCAGTGCAAAACCCTTTCCCGATGCCAGTTGCACCACCCAGCTATGCGGGGCCGGATTGCTGAATGCGGAAGCTGCGATCCAGGCCGCGGGCCTGCTGCCGGCGGCTCCCGTCGCATCCAGCAGTTCCGGTGGGGGCGGCTGTACACCGGGTAGCGCTGCCCGGCCTGAGTGGTTGTGGTGGATGCTGTTGTTCTGGATCGGGAGGAAATATTGGCAGCGGAACATTTCGGCACACAGGGAGGTCTGAAAGCGCGAGCCTTTCCCCGTGGCGGGGAAGGTGTGATTCCCACCGCAGTGCGGATATTCACCGCGGCGCTATCCGCCGCCCACGACTGATGAATGGATAATGGTAGCCATGCTACAGGCCATAAAAACGTTTTTTCAGGTACATATTGAGCGTGAGATACAGCATCCTGAGACCCGCGAGCATGGCTTGCGACTGGCTACTGCCGCGTTGTTGATGGAAATGACACGGGCGGATTTTGAATCCAGTGCCGAGGAACGGGCACTGGTGGTAGATCTGATGCAGCATGAATTCGATCTGTCGGCAGAGGAGACCCGTGAGTTGGCGGATCTGGCACTGCAGGAGGCCAGGGAAGCGATTTCGCTGTATCAGTTTACGGGCCTGATCAACGACCATCTTTCCCCGCAGGAGAAGGTGCGGGTGGTGGAAATGCTGTGGCAAGTGGCCTTCGCCGACCGCATGCTGGACAAGTATGAAGAATCGCTGGTGCGAAAGGTGGCGGAACTGCTGTATGTGCCGCACCGGGATTTTATCCAGGCAAAACATCGGGTACAGGAAGCCCTGGGGCTGGGTTCCGAGTCATGAACACCGGGATTACGCTGGATATGGAAAAAGAAAAGCCCCGGATCGTCTGACCCGGGGCTTTCGGCAGAACGGCTGTCCGGTCGTGGGGACCCGGCGCGATAAACTCAGCCAGCCATGTCCTTCAGCGCCTTCAGCGGCAGCACCTTGACCACGGTGCGGGCCGGCTTGGCCTTGAACATCATTTCTTCGCCCGTGAAAGGATTGGTACCCTTGCGTGCCTTGGTGGCGGGCTTGCGCACGGTCTTGATCTTCATCAGGCCGGGAACGGTGCAAGTACCGGCACCGCCTTTCTTGATGTGACCGTTGATCAGGTTGCTGAGAGACTCAAATACTGCGGCTACGTCTTTCTTGGCCAGACCGGTGTTATCCGCGATTGCGCCCATCATAGCGGACTTGGTCATCGCTTCCTTGATGGTAGCAATTCTCTTTGCCGGTGCTACGGCCTTTTTTGCTACTACCTTTTTCTTCGTCGCCTTTTTCTTGGCTGCCATGGGGTGGAACCCTCCTTACTGTCGTCCAGTAGTTCAAAAATTGATCGCCCGTTGAACCGCGAAATACATATATATATGCAATATGCTGCTCAGACCGCAGTTTTATAGCACAATTGATCAATAAGGCAAAGGCTTTTTATGCCTTTTTTTATAGGCTAAAACGCATGTTGAAAATATTTGACCCGATGTTGGCGGTGATGTGGTTTGCAGTATATGCCGTATTTCATGCCGGTGGCGATGACGGCTCGGGACTGAATGCGTACCGGGGCCGATGGTGGATGCGGGAGTGTGTGGATGAAAGTGGGGCTGGTTGCGGACTCCCATGGTGAGGTGGATGAGCGGGTCGTGATGATGATGTCCCGCTGTGAACTCGTGGTGCACAGCGGGGATATCGGTCATGCAGGCGTACTGTCGATCCTGCAGGAAGCCTGTCCAAACCTGGTGGCCGTCAAGGGGAACAACGATACCTGCGGGCGTTGGCCCGAGCATGATAGAGACCGGCTGAACCAGCTGAATTATGAAGAAATAGTGCCACTGCCCGGGGGTGATCTGGTGGTTGTGCACGGTCACCGGGCCGGTCCTCCCGTTACCCGTCACAGGCGATTACGCAGCGCTTTCCCTGACGCGCGGGCTATCGTCTATGGACATAGTCACCGCTGGGTAGAGGATATACGCCTCGTCCCGTGGGTGCTGAATCCCGGTGCCTGCGGGCGTAGTCGTACCTTTGGCGGCTCTTCCTGTCAGGTACTCATTGCGGAGCCCCGGCGCTGGTCAGTTACTACCCATCAGTTCAGTCTTGGTGGTCGTGGCGGACGGCGACCAGGATGAGTGCATTCCATGCGGGATTCCCCTCGTGGTGCGTGATGCGCCGGATACAGGGGTAACGATGACCAGTGGATAAAATGCCGGATCACACCGGTAGTCCGCCATCGTACCTGGGCCGTCAGCGTTTGCGTGTGGTGCGCACTCTCCGCAGAACCCGCGCCTGGGAAAATGCCTGCTGATCTGCCAGTACGTATGGGCCCTCCTGTGACCTGGTGCACGGACGGCCTGGCACCGATGTTCTATAAACCGGGTGTCAACAGGTCCTGGTTAAGAATAGTGTGTCACCGGCCGATAGTCTGGGTGCGGCAAGATTCCGTGAGTGATGCCCATTGGGTGTGTTTTTACCGATTATACAGGGACATAGGAAAGCGAGTTTATCGGAATGGGAGCGGCGAAGAAGTTAGTCGACAAGAAAGCACTGCGGGACCTGGTCCCGCTCAACGCCCTGTCACCCATGCATGTGGACGAGATCGCCCTGAAGGCGGTGATCGAAGAGGTGCGGTCCGGTCGCTACATCTTCAAGCAGGGTGACCGCGACAATCAGTCCATCTATATATTGAGCGGCGAAGTCAGCATCATCGGTGATGATAACGAGGTGCTGGGCAGCGTCCACGGCGGTTCCGATGCCGCCCGCCATCCCATTGGCCACCAGCAGCCGCGCCAGGTGTCCGCCCGTGCCAAGACCAACGCAGTGGTGGCGCGCATCGATTCCAGCCTGCTCGACATCCTGCTGACCTGGGACGAATCCTCCGGCTATGAAGTAAATGAAATCGATGCCGAGGATGAAGAAGACTGGATGACCAAGATGCTCCAGTCACCGGCCTTCCTGCAGTTACCTCCCGCCAATATCCAGCGTCTGCTGATGAAAATGGAATCCGTGCCGGTACAGGCAGGAGAGGTGATTGTTCGTCAGGGTGATGAAGGCGACTACTTCTATGTGGTGACCACCGGTCGTTGCGTAGTGACCCGAAAGGCCACTGCGCAGGGCCAGGAAGTCAAACTGGCGGAACTGGGTGACGGGGCCAGCTTCGGCGAGGATGCGCTGGTCTCCAGCAACAAGCGCAATGCCACCATCACCATGCTTACCGATGGAACCTTGAGCCGGCTCGCGAAGCAGGATTTCCAGGAACTGCTGCAGGCTCCCCTGGTGCATCAGCTCAATTACGAACAGGCCGCCAAACTCGCCGAAGAAGGCGCTATCTGGCTGGATGTACGGCTACCCGGTGAATTTGAAAACAGCGCCATTCCGGGCGCACGCAATATCCCGCTGTCGGGTTTGCGCGATCCTTCCACGCAGTTGGACGAGGATGATCGCTACATCCTCTGTTGCGATACGGGGCGGCGCAGTGCCTCCGGTGCGTTTGTGCTGAGCCAGCGCGGGCTGGATGTCTACGTGCTGGACGGTGGTCTGCAATCGGTGCCCGGTTCTGTGCTGGTGAGCGCCGACGGTTCACCGGTTGCCGCGGCGGCGACATCGCCAGTTGCCGAAGTGATACCGATGGAAGCGGTGGTTGAGGAGACCGCGGGTGATGCGGATGATCGTCTGCGTGACCTGAAGGCGCGTTATGACAAGGAAGTGGAACGCATCAAGGCGTTTCAGGAGTCGGCCCGGCAAACCATCCAGTCTGCGCAACAGGCCCGCAAGGCTGCCGAAGAGCAGGTGGCTGAGCTGACCGGACAACTGCAACAGGCCCAGGCAGCGCTGGAACAGGCCCAGGGCTCCGGACAGACGCAAGATGCAATACAGGACCTGGAAGCCCGGCTCGTCCGGGCAATCGAGGCGCAGGAACAGTTACGTGGTGAGCTGCGTGACGCCCAGGAAAGCCAGATCGAAGCCGAATCCCGTCTCAAGGAATACGAGCAACAATTGGCGCAGGGGCAGCAGTCCGCCGCCAGTGAACTGAAGGAAGCACAGGCGGAACTCAACGCCAGCCAACAGCAGATCAGCGGGCTGGAAGAGGGTCGTATCCAGCTGGAAGAGCAGGTGCAGCGTCTCACTGCGGATCTTGCCGCGTCCCGGGGCGACAGCGAGACCCGGTTGCAACAGCTGATGGAGGAGCGGGACGCCCTGCGCACGGAGCTGGAAGGGGCACGTGGTGAACTCCAGGAGGTCTCGGCCCGGTTGCAGGCACTGGATGACGCCCGAATCCAATCGGAAGGCCAGCTCACCGATTTGCGCGCCACGCTGGAACAGGTACAGGCCGATGCCGGACAGCAACAGACGGATCTGCGCGCCGAGCTGGATGCCGTGCGCATGGAACTGGAGCAGGCCCGGGATACCCATCTGGCTGCGGAGCAGGCACGTGAAGAGCTGAGCACCCGGCATCAGTCCGCTGTGGCCGAACAGGAAAAATTGCTGGCGCAACTGACGGAGGCGCGCCAGGAGGCCGAATCCGAGCGGACACTTGCGCGCAACCGTGTTGAGAGCCTGGAAGAGGATCTGCTGCAGTTCAAGCGCACCCATGAGGAACTGGGAGAGCGCGCCAGCTCGCTTGCAGCTGAGCGCGATGCCGCACGTCAGCAGGCAGAAAAACTCCAGCAACAACACGATGCGTTGCAGAAAAAACTCAGTGAGCAGGAAACCGCGGGCGGGGAACAGGTCGAAACCCTGCGCCAGGAACTGGAAGCGGTACTGAGTGAACGTGAACAACTGCAATCACGCCTTGCCGGGTTGGAGCAATCCCTGGCCACCGGTCGCGAACAGGTCGCGGAATTACAGAGCGAAATCAGCGGTTATCAGACGCAGCTTCAGGAGCAGCAGCAGGCCACGAGCGAGGCGGGCAGCCGCGAAACGGCCCTGCAGGCGCAATTGGCACAGGCCCAGGAACAGCGGGAATCCCTGGAGAGCCAGCTCACCCGGCAGTCGGAACAGTTGCAGGAAGGAGAGGTGCAGCGCACCGCCTTGCAGGCGCGGCTGGATGAACTGCAGGCCGGGTTGGGCAACAGCGAATCCCGTACCGCTGAGCTGGAGCAACTGCTGGAACAAACCCGTAGCGAAGAGGCGCAGTTGCGCCAGGAACTCGACTCCGCCCGTATGCAGGCGGAGGCGGCCCTTGCCGAGGCACGCGAGCAGGTGGAAAGCGCGCAGCAGGCGCTGGGCGAAGAGAAGGAAACCCTGCAGCAGGATCTTGAGCGCCTGCGCGGTGAACTGGCGGTACGCGATCAATCACTGCAGGAACAGCAATCCCGACTGGTCCAGCTGGAACAGGCCCGGGAGGAGGTGGAAGCGAACCTTGCGGCCGCCCAGGCCGGGCATGAACAGCTGCAACAGGAATTACAGCAGGAGCTTGCCGCTGCACAGCAGGCGCTGAGTGAGCATGCCACGACATCTGCGGCGCAGCTGGAAGAACAGGAACGGCAACACCGGCAGCGGATCGAAGCCCTGGAAGCGGAGCTGGAAAGCCAGCTTCACACGGTTGAAACGCGCACCACCGAGCACAACACGCTGCAGACCGAGCTGGAGGGCATCCAGGCCGAGCACGCCGCCCTGCAGCAGCAGTTGGCAGCGCTGCAGGAACAGCTGACATCCGAGGAATCCGCATATCAGCAACGAGACGGGGCACATCAGCAGGAGATTGCTCACCTGCAGGCGGAACTGGAGTCGCTGAAGGGCGGTGAAGCCGATCTGGATGCGGAGCGGCAACGGTTGCAGCAGGAGCTGGAAGCGGCTCAGGCGGAACTGGGTGCCGGCCGACAGCAGGCCGATGCGCTGCAGGCCGAACTCGATGCCGCGGTGGCGCGGCAGACCGAGCAGGAGCAGCAGCTCGAACAATTACAGGCGAGCCTCGGCGATCAACAGGAAGCTGCGGCGGGCTTCGATACAGAACGGCAACGGCTACAGGAGGTCCTGGAAGCGACCCGCGTGGAGCTGGATGGTGTCAGGGCCAGTGGCGAAACTGCCCGTAACCAGCTGCGTACAGAGCTGGAAGCCGCCCTTACGGCACGAGATGACCTCCAGTCCGCCCTGGAAGCCCTGCAGGCGGAAATGGCGACGCAGCCAGCGGATGAGGCACCAACCGCTGAACTGCAGTCATTGCAACAGCGCCTTGAAGAACAGCAGGCGCTGGTATCCAGCATGCGCCTGGAAATGGTGGAGCTGACCGAGGAGCGCGACGAGGAACGCACCACCTTGCAGGGCCAGCTGGAAGCGGCGCGCAAAGACCTGGAAGGGGCCAATACTGAATTACTGCAACTGCGCCAGGAGCAGGAACAACTGCTGACCGGCGATGCCGAGGCAGCGGCGGCCACAGCGCGGGCCAGTGACCTCGATGTCCAGCTGGCCACCCTGCGGCAGCAGCTGGAAGTGGCGCAAAGCGATGCGGCCGAACTGCGCACGCGCGAGACGGCGATGCGCGAAGAAATGGACAAATTGCGTGCCGAGGCCGAAGTGGCCCAGGGACTGGCAGAGCTCCATTCCGATCACGAGGATGGCATCGATACTGCCCATATGCAGCAGGAGTTGTCCCAGGCCCGGCAGAATGTGCAGATTGCCGTGCGTTTGCGCACCGAGGCGGAAGAGGGGCGGCGGCAGGCCGAAATGGAATTGCAGCGGGTGCGTGATGAACTGGCCACGCGGCATTCCGAGGGTGCCCCGCATGTTCATACGATATCGGTGCCGTCGCTGGATGACGATGATGAGGCCGCACCGGTTGCCACGGTGGTAGTGGAGCCGGAACCCGTTCCGGTGGCCGCCGTGGTGGCACCTGAGATGCCGGAGTCGAAAGGCAAGGGCGGACTCCTGGCCGGCGCCGTACTGGGTCTGGCGCTGGGCGTGGGAGGTGCCGGTGGTGCCTTCTATTTCCTGAAGTCGGACAGTACTGGCAGCAGCGCGACAATGACAGCGGCGGCCCCCGTGGCCACGATTCCTCCTGTGCCGGCGCCGGTGGAGGTGCCAGAACCGGGACCGGAACCGGAACGAAAAGTGGTACCGGAGGTGGTGAAGGCGGTGCCGGAACCGGAACGAAAAGCGGTGCCGGAGGTGG